>CAYWYS010000011.1:25172-75188 GCA_964462675.1 uncultured Thioalkalivibrio sp. | reverse complement strand
TGCCGGCCGGCAGCAAGGTGCCGCCAGCCAATACCAGCGCCAGCAGGGAGGCCAGCACAAGCGGCCTGGGCGGGACGCGTACGCCCGCCCCCGGGTTGGTGCGCACTGCGGCTTGCGAAGTCTTGAAATCCATCAGGTATCAGTTCTCGAGTTCGAAAGTGATACGGAATCTGACCCCAGGAACCTCCACGGGTTCACCGTCGATCACCCTGGGCCGGTAGCGGAAACGCTGCACCGCATCAAGCGCCGCGCGGTTGAACACGGAACTCGACGACTCGATGACGACCGGATCCCTGACCGTGCCCTGGCGCGTGACGATGAACTCGAGCGTCACGTAACCCTCGAGACCGCGCTCCGCCGCCCGCGGCGGATATTGCGGCGCAACCTGCACGATCGGCATGTATTCGCCGTCGCTGAAGAAGCCTTCGCGGCCAATGCTGGTCTCGTGCGACACCCTGGGGGCGCTGACCGCGATCGCCGTGCCGCTCATCGGGTCCAGGTCGTCGAGCTGCCGGTCCGGCTGCATCGGCGGCGGCGGCGCGAGATCCGGCGGGCGCTCGACGCGGTCGTCGCGCGTCTCGGTGCGCTCCTCGCGCTTGACGCGCACGAAGTCGACGAAGCGGAAGGTGCGCTCCTCCGTGATCGCGGTGACGCCCGTGACGATCAGGTACTGCATCACCCACAGCAGTGACACGGTGACGAGGGCGCCCAGGGCAGCCGAGAACATTACGCGGACCAAGAGCTACTCCCCCTTGCCGCAACCGGCTGCAGGGCCGGCATCGACAGTACGAGCGCCGCACCGATCGCCATCATCAGTTGTCCTGCGCGGCGATCGCCACATTGTAGACGCCGGCCTGCCGGGCGGCATCCATGACCTGGATCAGGGTCTCGGTGATGGCCTTCTTGTCGGCCTGGATCACCACGGATCCCTCGGGATTCTCGGCGTGCAGGCGCTCGATGTTGGCCCGCAGCGCGCGCGGATCGACCATGCGCTGGTCGATCCAGATCTCGTTGTTTTCGGAGATCGCGATCAGGATGTTCGCGCGTTCCTGCCGCACGGCCGTCTCGGCATCGGGACGGTTGACGTCGATGCCGGCCTCCTTGACGAACGAGGCCGTGACGATAAAAAAGATGAGCATGATGAACACCACGTCGAGCATCGGCGTGATGTTGATCTCGCTTTCCTCTTCCTCGGCGCTGGTGTTTTCGAACATCGATCGCATGATTCTTGCCTCAGTGATCCATGACCAGGCTGTCTTCGACGAAATTCACCCGGCGGTTCGCCCAGCTCGACAGGATGGAAGTGAACAGTACCCCGGAAAGGGCGCCGACCATGCCGGCCATCGTCGGCACCGTGGCCTTCGAGACGCCGGAGGCCATGGCCCGCGCATTGCCCGTGCCGGTTACCGCCATGACGTCGAACACCTCGATCATGCCGGTGACGGTGCCGAGCAGTCCCAGCAGCGGACACAGCGCAACCAGCGTCTTGATCATCGGCAGCCCGCTGTTGGCGGCCATCCGGACCTCGGAAATCAGCAATTCCCGGATCCGGAAGGCCTCCCAGGACTGGCGTTCCGCGCGACCCTCCCAGGCGTCGAGCGCATGCTTGGCGAGCGTGTCCATGCGGGTGCGGAAGAACACGAAGCGCTCGATGATCATGACCCACATGAAAAAGATCGTCCACGCGATGACGACCAGCACGCCGCCTCCCAGCTCCAGGAAGTCGCGGATCGCCTCGTAGAAGTTGATTGCGTACTGCATGGTCTAGCTGTTGCGCGCCGCCCCGGCCAGCAACGCGTTCTCGGCCTCCGAATGCTGCGCGACGATACCGGCGCTCTGCTCCTGCAGGACGTTGATGATGCGTCGGCTGCGGCCGCTGACGACCGTGTGCAGCAGCACCATCGGGATGGCGACGACCAGGCCGAGCACGGTGGTCACGAGGGCCTGCGAGATGCCGCCCGCCATCAGCGTCGGATCGCCCGTGCCGAACAGCGTGATCGCCTGGAAGGTCTGGATCATGCCGGTGACCGTGCCCAGCAGCCCCATCAGCGGGGCGACGACCGAGATGATCTTGATGAACAGCAGGAAACGCTGCAGCTTCGGCGTTTCCTTCATGATCGCCTCGCTGAGCTTAAGCTCGAGCGTCTCGACGTCGACGTGCTTGTTGTCGGCGTACACCTTCAGTACCCGGCCGAGCGGGTTGTTGGTGTTCGGCTCGGCCGTCTTCAGCTGCGCGGTCACCTTGCGGCTGGTGTTGGTCAGCGTGATCAGGCGCTCGCCGGCCAGCAGCAGGCCGAGCAGGCCCAGCGCGAGGATCAGGTAGCCGATCTCGGCGCCCTGGGCGATACGCTCGCGCAGGTTCGGCTGCTGGATCAACAGCGCGAGGATCTGGCCGCGGGTCACGTCGAGGCCGAAGGCCGCGAAGCCGTCCCGGGCTTGCACGAGCTCGCTGGTGCTCGAGATGAAGCGCCGCTGGTCGGGCTGGCGCACCAGTTCCGACACGGCGCCGGTGGCCGGCTCATAGGCCAGGTACTTGCCGTCGGAGACGACGTTGAAGGCGCCGACCCGGACCACGTCGCGGACCGCGCGGTTGCCGTCGACGTCGACGACCTCGATGGGCATGCGCACGACCCGGCCAAGTTCGGTCGCTTCGCGCTGCAGTTCGAACCACAACTGCTCGAGTTCCTCGACGCTGGCGATCCGGGCGCTTTGGCCCATGCGCTCGGCGAGCCCGAGCAGGAACTCCCTGCGGCCCTCGAACTGGATGCTGGTCAGCGAGTTGTCGAACTGGCTGGCCGCGTCACCCGAGACGAGCTGCACGACGCCGAACAGTTCGCGCAGCTGGCCGAGAGTGTCGTTGAGCTGCTGGTTGAGCGTGCCGATCTCGAGGTCGTTCGCCTCGAAGGTCTTCTCGAGCGTCTCGCTGGTCCGCTCCAGGTTCTGCTGTCGCTGGCGTGCTTCGCGCAGCAGCCGCTCCTGCTCGGTCTTCTGGGCCTCGAACTCGCGCTCGCGGCGACGAAGTTCCTCGGAGTCGCGGGCGCGGCCCTGCTCGACGAGGCGCAGCAATTCGGCCAGCGTGCGGGCCTGTTCGGCCTGCGCCGGGGCCTGGGCCTGGGCGGACTGGGGTGGCGCGATCATCAGCACGGCTGCCGCCGCGGCCACCAGGATGAACTTGGACTTCATGGCTACAGGTCCTCCGGAGCCGGCACGGGCAGAATGAGCAGTTCAGGCGCGATCTGGCGTCGGGCGACCCGCAGCGCCTGCCTGATCCGGTTCCGGTATTCGCCGCCCAGCGCGACCCACTGCCGGTTGCGCTGATCCCAGACGCCCTGGCTCTGGCCGTCGGTGGTCTGGTAGATCAGCGTCACACGGCCAATCCTGAGGAAGTCGACGTCGCGCAGCAGGCCGTCGACCTCGAGCGAGCCACGGTAATTCTCGATCGTCCGGCCGTACTCGTTCTCGATCTGGTAGGCCTCCATGACGCGGCGGAACTTCTCCGCGACGCTGACGTCCTGGCGGTCCAGGATCGTCTTCAGCGTGTCCACGCGGTTCCTGCGTTCATCCTCGAGGAACGGCACGTCGAGCGCCACGAACTGCTCGAGCCCGTTGATCATCCGGTCCATCAGCGGAACGATCTGCCGCTGGATCACCACGACCTGGTCGATCGAGGCGCGGATCTGGTCCTTCTGGGCATCCTGCCGGGCTACCTGGCGCTGCAGCAGGGTGTTGTAGACCTCGAGGCCCTCGATTTCGCGCAGGATCTGGCGGTACTGGTCGCCGAGGCTGCGCGTCTGGTTCACGACATTGTCGACACGCTGCTGTGATTCCTGGGCCAGCCTGATTCTCTGCTCGCCCTGGTTCAGGACCTGGTTCAATTGCTGCGCATGCGCGGCAGTTGCGAGCAGGACACCCACCGCGCCTGTGCAGCAGGCGGTGAGTACGTGACGGGTGAATTTCATTGGCTCTCCTCGGCCCGAAAGAAAAGACAGCGGACCCGAATAATGCACTCGATCAGGGTGACCCGACAAGCGAGCGGGCGCCGATCGAGCAAAGTTCGACACTAAAACTTCTGATCGAGCGCTTGTCAATCCTCGGCGCTTTGGGCGCGCCGCGGATGCACGCTTGCGCAGGGCCGGAATGCACAAAAAAAAGAAGGCCCGGCGCGTCAGCGCCGGGCCTTCCAGGATCACGACTCCCGCGCGGGAGGGTGTCAGTCGAGGACGCGCAACTCGACGCGGCGGTTCTTCGCCCGACCTTCCTCGGTGGCGTTGTCAGCGATCGGCGCCGTCAAGCCATAGCCGCGATAGGACATCCGGGTCCGATCGACGCCTGCCGCGGCGATGTACTCGAGCACCGAGCGCGCGCGCCGCTCGGAGAGGCCCTGGTTGTAGGCGGCCGGGCCGACCGAGTCCGTGTGGCCGGCAATTTCGACACGCAGCTCGGGATGGCGCTTCATCAGGTCGATGGCATCCCTGAGGGTGCCGCGCTCGTCCGCTGCGATCTGGTCCGAGTTGAACGCAAAGTTCACGCCCTCGAGCACATAGATCTCACCCGCGACAGGCGGCGGCGGCGGGGGAGGAGGCGGCGGCGGCGGGGGCGGGGGCGGCGGCGGCGGCGGCGGCGGGGGTTCCACAGCGGCCATGGGCTGGGCGTACGGACGGCCGAAGGGAATCTGCAGGCCGACATTGGCGATCCAGTCCCGCGAGCTCACCTGCGGTTCCCAGTCCAGCCGGTACCGGATCTCGGACCGCAGCGCGATCGAGCCGTTCTCGGTCAGGTCCGTCAGCAGGCCGAAACCGGCGTTCAGGTAGCGGTTGGCGCCGTCGCGGCCCGTCAGGCGATTGTGCTTGTTGAAGCCGAGGCCGCCCAGGAAATAGGGCGAAATCCGGCCGTCGCGGTAGTAGACGCGCGCCAGGTCAAGGCCATAGCCCCAATAGTCGATTTCCTGGACGTCGCCCTCGAGCTGGTAGCCGAACGCATGTGCCTCGAGATTCCAGTTTTCGTTGATGGCGCGACCGAAGGACAACGCGCCGCCGACCTCGTCGTCGGTCTGCCGGTTGTCGTCCACCCAGATGAACGACGCCATCGGAGACACGTACCACTGGCCGGGCTTTTCCGATGCCATGGCCGTACCGCCCAGGACGAGGCTGCTCGCCAAGATCCCTGCGATCAGTAAGCGTTTCATTATTCCGAACTCCCGTGTATCAGCCGGGCGCCAGAGACGCCGCGGGTTATTTTTTTCCACTCACTACCGGTCATCATGCCGATAATTCCGCGGAGTATAGCATTTTGCATTGCACAATGCTTCCCTGACCGTGCCGCGTATCTCGGGACGCGCGCCCCGTTTGCACCGTTTCTCCGGCCGGCGCGGTTACAATGCCCGCTTCGTCAGACGGAGCCGCCCGGATGCAGTTGCGGATTGCGGGTTCATCGGCCCTGGGAATGCTGTTGCTCGTCGGCATCGCGGGCTGCGCCGAAATGGGTGACAAGTACGATTACAACCGGCACACGATGAGCGACCTGCGCGAGGACTGGCGCCGACCGGGAATCCTGCTGTTCGAGGCGAGCACTTCGACGATGTACCCGGCGGAAAGCGAGGCCGCGGAGGCGGTCCGAATGGAGTGGCTCGCGGGCTGGATGAAGCGTTCGGGCTATTGCCCGGCGGGCTGGGAGATCATGTCGCGAGCGCCGATCGACCCGCGGGAGGTCCACGCACGGCGCCACGACCTGCGTTACGAGATCAAGTGCGCCGAGCCTGCGGCGGCGAATTGAGGCATTCCACTATTCCCGGGCGCGTTCGGATGTCGAATGATGCCGCGTTCCGGGGGCTCGGGCAGCGCCGGAATAGCGGGACAGGGCGCCCGACCCAACGACGGCACGGTGATTCATGAAGCAGCAGACGGCAGAGTTCGACCTCGACCTGATCAAGCGCTATGACGGCCGCGGGCCGCGCTACACCTCCTACCCGACCGCCGTGCAGTTCCACGATGGCTTCGGCGAGGCGGACTACAAGCGGCTGGCGCTGGCGAGCAACGGCGAGGAGCCGGCCTCGCAGCCGCTGTCCATTTACGTGCACGTGCCGTTCTGCCACTCGCTCTGTTACTACTGCGGCTGCCACAAGATCATCACCCGCCACCAGCACAGCGCCGATCCCTATGTCGAGCACCTGGTCGAGGAGATGCGCCTGCAGGGCCAGTTGTTCGACCCGCGCCGGCGCGTCGACCAGCTGCATTTCGGCGGCGGCACGCCGACCTTCCTCGACGAGACGCAGTTCGGCAAGGTCATGGACGGCCTGTTCCGCAACTTCGGGCTGCACCACGGCGAGCAGCGCGAGTACTCGATCGAGATCGATCCGCGCAGCGTCGACAAGGACACCATCCCGCGCCTCGCGGCCATGGGGTTCAACCGGCTGTCGCTCGGCATCCAGGACTTCGACCCGGCCGTGCAGCAGGCGGTCAACCGGCTGCAGGACGAGGAGTGGACGCTGTTCCTGATCCGGCAGGCGCGCGAGTCGGGTTTCCGCTCGGTGTCGGTCGACCTGATCTACGGCCTGCCGAAGCAGACGGCCGAGAGTTTCACGCACACGCTCGAGTCGGTGGTGCGCGCCAAGCCGGACCGGATCGCGGCGTACAGCTATGCCCACCTGCCGGAGATGTTCCGTGCCCAGCGGCTGATCCGCGAGGAGGACCTGCCCTCCGGCGCCGAGAAGCTCGCGCTGCTGACCCGCACCGTCGAGTTCCTGACTGGCCGGGGCTACGAATACATCGGCATGGATCATTTTGCGGTGCCCGAGGACGACCTCGTGAAGGCCCGCTACGACGGCTCGCTGCACCGGAACTTCCAGGGGTATTCGACGCACGCGGAGCTCGACCTCGTCGGGCTCGGCGTCAGCGCGATCGGCAAGGTCGGCAACAGCTACGCGCAGAGCATCAAGCTGCGCCATGACTATTACGATGCGATCGACGCCGGGCACATCCCGATCCTGCGCGGGGTCGAGCTGAATGCCGACGACGTGCTGCGTCGCGAGGTCATCCACGCCTTGATGTGTGGCGGCGTGGCCGACATGCGCAAGATCGAGGCACGCCACGGCATTCGCTTCGGCGAGTATTTCGGGCGGGAGCTCGAGGCCCTCGGCCCGCTGGCGCAGGACGGGCTGGTGGAAATCGACGCCGACGCGATTCGCGTCACGCCGCGGGGCCGCTTCCTGCTCAGGTCGATCGCGATGCCCTTCGATGCCTACCTGGCCGCGCGGCTGGCGGAGCAGCGCTTCTCGAAGGTGATCTAGGCCGCTATTCCGGGAACAGCCGGTGCACGACGCGGTCGCCGGCGGCGATGCCGAGCTGCGCAGCCAGGCCGCCGTTGATTTCCAGCACGGCCCGCACTTCGCTCCCGGAGGAGATCAGCTCGGTCGAGAACGGCCGCGTGCGCGCCGCGATGCGCGCGATGACGCCCTGCCCGTCGATGAACAGCATGTCGAGCGACAGCGGCGTGTTCTTCATCCACATCGTCACCACGGCGGCGGCCTCGAAGTCGAACAGCATGCCGCGGTCGGGCGCGAGGCGCGTGACGTACATCAGGCCCCGCGCGCGCGCCTCGGCCGTGTCGGCGAGATGCGCCGAGAAAGCATGCCGCTCGCCGCTCGCGGTGAGAATCTCGACGCGCTCGACCGCCAGCTCGGCGGAGATGCCAGAGGCGATCGTCAGCGTGTGCAGCGCCAGCACGAGCGCGACGACGCAGATTCCCGGGAAGATATAGCGCCGCATCTCAGTCGTCCTCGTCGGGCCAGTACGCGATGCCGGTGAACTCGAACGGCGAGATCCGGATCTCGCCGGCGCGCGCGACTGCCTCGATGGGCCGCTCGCAGAAGCCCCGGCCGCTGACGCGATAGCTGTCCGGGGCCGTCGCGAGCGCGAGATTCTCTTCCACATCGACGACGCAGGCATCCGCGCCCAGCGAGCCGTAGAACTTCCCCTCGCCCTGCCTGACCACGGTCAGGTTGGCGGCGAGCCCGGCGCCGGTCCAGCCGCGCACGAGCCCGGTGATGCCGATGACGAACAGCAGGCTGTCGTCATCGCGGCTGAACATCAGGCGCAACGCGTCGCCGTCAGGCCGCGGCCCGCCGTCGCAACGCGTGCCCTCGTTGCCCCAGTCCACTTGTGCGTCGAAGTCGCCGCTGATCTGCAGCCGCAGACTGCCGCCGCCGTCGGGCACGCAGGCATGGGCCGGGTCCTCCGCGGCTGCGGCAGACGCAGCCAGCACGCCGAACAGGAGGCTCGGGATCAGGCGCCGGATCATCGGTTGATGCATAGCAACATGGAGGGCCGCGAGCATAGTCCTTCGTGGGGGGGTGTCAATAGTCAAAAAGGCTGATGCCGCGGCTCCGGGCGACCGGAAATGGTCCGAGTCGGATGCTCGAGTCATCCCAAGTTTATGTTTTTCATGATGTCTGCCTGGGGGGGTCCGGTTTCCCTAGGCAACCCGGGAAGATTCGGGCTATGCTTCGAACCCGCACCGCCGTCCCGTTTCAGGGAGCCATCGGTTCCAGGCAGGTCGGCCGCGGGCGCCCCGGGTCAAGGGTTCGCACTCGAGGCGATAAGCGCCACCAGATTGCGCGGGTCGCGTGGATCCCAGGTTGCCTTATCTCCGTGTTCCCGGAGCGCCCAGGCCGATCTGCCGCTTTTCGCGGCGGATCAGGCCGGCGCGGGGCGCGCACGCCGTCGCGCGCGCGCCGCTTTCAGCGCCGCCCGATACACCCCGGCATAGTCTGCCGCCGGGGCGCGCCAGCTGAAGTCGCGCGCCATTCCGTTGGCCTGCAAGGCCCGCCAGCGGGCGGGCTCCCCCCGATACAGGGCGACGGCGCGTTGCAAGGCCCCGGCCAACGCCGCGGGGTCGGCCGCGTCGAACAAGAAGCCCGTGCCCTCGCCGGCCGCGATGCTCTGCGGCGTGGCCTCGGTCACGCTGTCGGCCAGCCCCCCGGTGCGCCGGACGACCGGCGGCGTGCCGTAGCGCTGGCTGTACATCTGGGTGAGGCCGGACGGCTCGAAGCGGGACGGCACCGTGAAGATGTCGGCGCCGGCCATGACCAGGTGCGACAGCGGTTCGTCGTAACCGATGTGCAGGCCGGCCATCCCGGGGTAACAGGCGGCGAGACGGGCCAGCTGCGCTTCGAGCTGGTGGTCGCCGCTGCCGACCATGACGAGCTGCACCCGGTCCGCAAGCAGGGACGGCGCGCACTCCGCCAGCAGGTCCCAGCCCTTCTGCGCGGTCATCCGCCCCACCATGCCGACGATCGGAATCTCCGGGCCGCGGGTGAGCCCGAAGCGGTCCTGCAACTCGAGCTTGCAGCGGGCCTTGCCATCGAGATCGCGCGCCGAGTAGCGCGCCGGCAGCAGCGCATCGGTGTCGGGGCTCCAGACTTGCTCGTCGACGCCGTTCAGGATGCCGGTCAGTTCATTGCGGCGGCTGCGCAACAGGCCGTCCATGCCGCAGCCGTATTCCTCGGTCTGCACCTGGCGCGCATATGTCGGGCTGACAGTCGTCACGCGGTCCGAGTACCACAGGCCCGCCTTCATGAAACTGAAGCGGCCGTAGAACTCCAGGCCATCCAACTGGAACGCCGCGGCATCGATGTCCAGGGCGCGACCCAGCTCGGGATCGAAGTTGCCCTGGTAGGCGAGATTGTGGATCGTGAACACGGTGCCGGCCGTGATCTCCGGGTCGAAGCTCGCATAGGCCGGCGCCAGGCCGGCATGCCAGTCGTGGCCGTGCAGGATGTCGGCCTTCCAGCCGTCCAGCCCGCGCCCCTTGCCGAACATCGCCGCGACCCTGCAGAGCATCCCGAACCGCAGGCCGTTGTCCGGCCAGTCCTCGCCGTCGGGGTCGCTGTACGGTCCGCCTGGCCGGTCGTAGAGCGCCGGGCAGTGCAACAGCCAGGTCGGGACGCCATAGCCGGCAAGCTGGCCGCGGATCAGCCGTGCCCGGTCCAGTCCCGGCAGGACATCAAAAAAGCGCCCGGCGGGTTTGCCGGCGAAGGCTTCTTCGACCTCGCGATAACCGGGTACCAGCAGGCGCACGTCGAAGCCCTGCTCGATCAGCGCGCGCGCCAGCGCCGGCGCGACGTCGGCGAGCCCGCCGGTCTTGACCAGCGGCCAGGTCTCGGCGACGACGAACAGGACTTTCGGCTTGGCAGGCATGGAGGCCGGGCGGTCTGGGTTCGCGGCAATTTAGCACAGCTGCCCGGACGGCTGCGGTCGCTGCGAATAGCCACTATGCTGGCTGCTGCTATGGTATGTAGAGCAACCACCCGGACGTGGGACGAGTCATGAAGCCAGAGAAGCCCGGACGCTATGTCAGCAGCCTGACCCGCGATACCGTTGCACTGATCCTCGCCGGGGGGCGGGGGGCGCGACTGAAGGCGCTGACGCTGTCGCGCGCCAAGCCGGCGACGCCGTTTGGCGGCAAGTACCGGATCATCGACTTTCCGCTGTCGAACTGCGTGAACTCGGGCATCCGGCGCATCGCGGTGCTGACCCAGTACAAGGCGCACGACCTGATCGTCCACCTGCAGCGCGCCTGGGGATACTTCCGCGGCGAGTTCGGTGAGTTCGTGGAAATCCTGCCGGCGCAGCAGCAGATCGACGCCTCCTGGTACAAGGGCACCGCCGACGCCGTGTTCCAGAACATGGACTATCTGCGCAGCCAGGAGCCGGAGTACGTGCTGGTCCTGGCCGGCGACCATATTTACAAGATGGACTACGGCCTGATGCTCGCGGAGCACGCGGAGAGCGGCGCGGACATCACCGTCGGGACCGTCGAAGTGCCGGTCAGCCGGGCCCAGGAATTCGGTGTCGTGACGATCGACGAAACCAAGCGAATCACGCGCTTCGTCGAGAAGCCCTTGCACCCCGAGCCGATCCCGGGGCGGGACGGCATTGCGCTCGCCTCCATGGGCATCTACGTGTTCAGCTTCGAGTACCTGGATCGCGTCCTGAGGGCGGATGCGGCGCGCGACGACTCTGCGCACGACTTCGGGCGGAACATCGTGCCCGGGTGCATCGAGGCCGGCGACCAGGTGCATGCCTACGTTTTCCAGGACGCTGAGACCAAGGTGCAGCTTTACTGGCGGGATGTCGGCAACATCGATGCCTTCTACGAGGCCAACCTCGAGCTGACCTACGTGGCGCCCGAGCTGAACCTGTACGACCAGGAGTGGCCGATCTGGACCTACCAGGCGCAGTTGCCGCCGGCCAAGTTCGTGCTCGACGACGGCGAGCGGCACGGTCGCGCGCTGAACTCGATGGTGTCGGGCGGCTGCATCATCTCCGGCGCATTGGTTCGCGAATCGGTGCTGTTCAGCAATGTGCGCGTGGCCGAGCTGTCGCTGGTCGAACGCTCGATCGTCCTGCCCGACGTGGACATCGGCCGGAGCTGCCGCATCTTCAATGCGATCATCGACGAAGACACGAGCATTCCGGACGGCACGGTCATCGGCGAGAATCCGGCCGAGGACCGGCGCCGCTTCTATGTGACCAGGGACGGCGTGGTGCTGGTGACGAAACAGATGATGGAGGCCCTCAAGTGACACGTATCGCGTTGCGCCTGCTGTCGGGCGCGCTGCTCGCGCTCGTCGCTGCCGCCGGCCTGGCCTCTGACAAGGACACGGAATACGCCGAGGCGATGGCACGCGAGCACGCCGGCGACGTGCCGGTCGCGGCGGCGGCCGGCGGCGCGGCCACCGCGGGCGTGCGCGGGGAGCTCGTCGACTACGATGGTTTCAAGGGTTACCTGGTGAGGCCGGCCGGCGCGCCGCGCGGGGCGCTGATCGTGATCCACGAGTGGTGGGGCCTGAACGAGAATATCCGCGAGATGAGTCACCGGCTGGCCGCCGCCGGATACGTGGCGCTGGCGGTGGACATCTACGACGGCCAGGCCGCGGCGAGCGCCGAGGAGGCGCGCGCGCTGATGTCCGTGGCGATGGCGGATCCGGCGCGCGCGGATGCGCATCTGCGGTCGGCGTTCCGGCGGCTCGGCGAGGAACCGGGCGTCGAGCGCATTGGCAGCATCGGCTGGTGTTTCGGCGGCGCCCTGTCGCTGCGCACTGCCTTGTTGTTGCCTGAAGAGCTCGACGCGGCGGTCATCTATTACGGGCGGCTGGTCACCGAGCCGGAGCTGCTCGCGCCGCTGAGGATGCCGATTCTCGGGATCTTCGGCGGCCAGGACCGCGGCATCCCGGTCGAGTCCGTGCGGCGCTTCGAGTCGGTGTTGCAGGCGCTGGGCAAGACCGCCGAGATCGTCATCTACGAGGATGCCGACCACGCCTTCGCCAATCCTTCCGGGACGCGCTACGCGCCGGAGGCCGCCGCGGACGCCTGGCAGCGCACGCTGGCCTTCCTCGCCGAGCAGCTCTAGGCCGGCCGGCGGCCCCGCGCAGCGGCGGCTGCGTCGGCGGGCCATGTCCGTGGTCTCAGCACATCGAGCGTCTCGCCGAGGTCGGTCCGCAGCAGCGCCAGCGACCCCGGGAACAGCGCCTGGTTCACTTCCAGCTCGATGCCGGCGTAGCCGTGTCCGAAGCGGCGCCGCAGCGCCGTGGTGTGGCCGTCATCCGTGCCGCGGTAAGGGTAGTTCAGGCGCACGCGCCAGCCGCGCGCCCGCAGCACCGATTGCCAGGCGGCGCAGAAGTCTCGCTCGGCCGCGCGCGACGGGTCGTACAGCAGCCCGATGTCCGCATTGCGGATCTGCCCGCCGAGCACCGGCGTGAAGCTGTGCACGGAAAGGTGCCGCACCGCATGTCCGGTGTCTCGCCACGCCGCGATCTGCGCGGCGACGGCCGTGCGCCACGGTTGCCACCAGCGCGCCGCGATCTCGGCCCGGGCCGCTGACGGCAGCGCGCGGGTGAATTCCGAGTACAGCTTCGGGTGATGCAGCGAGCGGTTCAGGTCGATCAGCAGCCGGGTCGTCGTCGCCGGGAACGCAGCGTCGCCGAGCGGCGGCGCGAGCGCATCGAAGATCTCCAGCGCGCCGGCATCCCAGCCGCGATGGGAGTCGAGCACCTCGCCGGCATTGCGAAACAAGGCCGCATGCTCCGGCGGCACCTCCCGCCCGCCGTGCTCGCAAGTGAGCACCCAGCGCTCTGCCATGCGCGCGGCCCCCATCAGGGAAACAGCCGGTTCCCGGCGAGGCAGCTCGCCAGTTCGCGACAGGCGGCGACCAGCGCCGTGCGCTCCGGTGCGCTGCCGACTGCGCGCAGCAGCCGTCGCGCCAGCGGCCCCGCGTCGAGAATCCGGCGGAGCGCGGCATGCGCGCTCGCGTCGAAGTCGCCGCTGGCGGCCTCGCAAAGCTCGCGCCACACCGCGCCCGCTGTCACGCCGCGTCGGTGAATCCCCAGCATGCGGAGGTAGTCCGCGTCCGCAATGCGCGCCTGGTCGCCGTCCCGGACGACGTCCAGCAGGATCGCCGCGAGCAGGTCCTCCGGCCATTCCTGTTGCACGCGCCATGGCACGGTCTGTTCGGCGACCAGCCGGCGCAGCACCGCGACCACGGCGGCCACGACCGCGAGGTCCGCGGCCGGGCATTCCTGGATGTCGATCGTGCGGATCTCGATCGCGTTGCGATCGAAGCGCGCGATCGCGCCGCGCGAGTTCAGGAACAGCGGGTCCAGCAGGCCATCGGGATCATGCGGCGCGATGTCGGCGGCGATGCGCTCGAACAGCAGGCGATACTCCGCCTCCGAAAACATCCGCTCCGGGATGACCTGGCCGGTCAGCGACGGAATGCGTGCCTGGTTGTGGCGATAGGTCTCGAGGCGCGCGTCCAGGTAGCCGGTGAAGCGGCCGTCGAGGAACGGCGTGCTGGCGGCCAGCGCCGGGATGATCGGCAACACCAGGCGGATCGCCGCATGCAGCCGGCCGAACTCTTCGTCGCCTGCGAACGGCAGGTTCAGGTGGGTGCTTTGCAGGTTGGACCAGCCGTGCCCGCTGCAGCCGAAGATGCGGTCATAGCTCGCATAGATCTCGCCGCCGCCGTGCGCCCAGATGCGCGTCTCGGTCGCCGGGTCCATCAGCGGGTGGGCGCCGCCGCCGAGCAGCATCGCGCCGTGCGCCGCCAGCAGGCGGTTGGCCTCGAGAACATCGCCGTGGAACAGCGCGTCCAGGCCGGCGAGCTCGGCCGCGGGCCCGTTGGTCTTCAGCTCGACGAGATGCGCGACGATCTCGTTCGACCAGGCGATCGCGCCGCGCTCGACGTCCTCGACCCAGTCCGGGCCGCCGGCGGCCTCGCGCAACAACAGGTCCGCGATCGGCCGCACCGCCAGCGACGCGCGGTCGACGATCATGTACTCCATCTCGACGCCGAAGACCTCGAACAGGCCCCAGCCGGATCCGGTCGTCACTTGCGGTCGCCCTCGCGCCGCGCCTCCACGCGGCGGCGCAGCGCCGCGATGATCGCATCGTAGAGCGCCGTGCCGAGCACCTTGTCCTCGACGCCGGCCTCGATGCTCGGGTTGTCGTTGATCTCGATGACCATCGGCTTGCCGTCGATTTCCTTCAGGTCCACGCCGTACAAACCGTCGCCCATCAGGCGGGCTGCCTTGACGGCCGTCTGCACGATCGCCGGCGGCGCGTCGGCCACTGCGAGCGTCTCATACTGCCCCCAGACGTCGCTGCGCCGCCGGCTGCCCCAGTTGTAGATCTGCCAGTGGCCGCGCGCCATGAAGTACTTGCAGACGAACAGCGGCTCGCCCTCCAGCACGCCGACGCGCCAGTCGAAGTCCGTCGGTGCGTATTCCTGGCCGATGACCAGGTCCGAGGCCTCGAGCATCCTGTCCGTCAGCTCGAGGTACTCGGCTTCGGTGTTGGCCTTGGAGACGCCCTGCGAGAACGATGAGTCCGGGATCTTGAGCACGCATGGCAAGCCGAGGCGCGCGAGCGCCTGGCGCCGCTGGCCGCGCTGGATGATCTCGGTGCGCGGAATCGGAATCTTCGCGCCCTTCAGGATCTCGGCCAGGTACACCTTGTTCGCGCAGCGCAGGATCGAATCCGGGTCGTCGATGACCGCGAGCCCTTCGGCCTGGGCGCGCCGCGAGAAGCGATAGGTGTGGTGGTTGACCGCGGTCGTCTCACGGATCAACAAGGCGTCGAATTCCGAGACCCGGGTGTAATCGTCGCGGCCGATGAACTCGACGCTGAAGCCCTGGCGCCGCGCCGCCTGCATGAAGCGATTCAGGGCCTGCTTGTCGGAGGGTGCCTCGCGTTCCTCGGGATTCACGAGGATCGCGAGATCATAGCGCGAGCGATCGCTGCGCTCCGGCTGGTAGCGCTTGCGGCTGAAGTAGCGGCGCGCGGCGGCGCGCATGAATTCAACGTGCTGCTCCGGAATCTCGTCCAGCGGCAGGGCGCGCACGCCGCGCAGGCTCCACTTCTGGCCGCGGCCGAACTTGGCGCGCAGGAACGGCACCTGGAACAAGCGGAACAGCGCCCGCGCCAGCGCCTGGTGCTGCGCCGCCAGGTTCTCGCCGAAATAAATGGACAGCACGAAGTCGTCCGACTTCAGCCGGGCCAGGCCCTTCTGGATCAGCTCCTCGACATCCGTCGGAATGAAGCGCACGAAACCCGGCGCGTTGAGATCCTGGATGGTGCGCACGTCCGGCATGACGCGGTGGCCGCGCGCCTCCGCGAGCAGCGACACGTAGTAGCCACGGGTCTGGTAGCCGTAGGAGCGCGCCAGGTTGAACACCCGCATGCCGCGCGTGGGCCACGGTACCGCGGGCGCGAGGTAATCGCTGACCGAGACGACTTCGCCGTCGTGCCCCTCCAGCATCCATGCCTTCGGGTCGTCCACCACGATCAGGCGCCTCATGGCAGCTCTCCGTCAGAAATGACTAGCAGGTTGGCGTCGTAGGTCAGTACGCCGAGCAGGATGGCGCGGATCAGGCGGTCCACGCCGACGTCATAGTAGTGGCTGTCGTCGGCCAGCGGGTTGCCGATGAACGGGTCCGCGACGCGCACTTTGCGCTTCTCCCGCCCGCACAGCACGACAAAATGGCCGGTGGGCTCGCCGCGCAAGTCGTCGTACACCGCGCGGTTGTTGCGGTTCGTGTATTCCCGGCGACTGTTGTAGAGATGCGTCGCCGACAAGCCGGTGAGGATCGGCAGCCCGGCCTCGAAGGGCACGTCGAGCAGCTTCGGCTTAAGGTCATCCAGCGCGATCTCGCCGCCCAGCTCAAGGAAGCGGATGTAGGCGCGGCTGGCGGCCGCGAATTTCTTGCCGGTCTTGAAAGCCAGCTGCGCCTCCAGTTTCCTGGCGAGATCGGCACTCGACAGCCCGTGCCAGCTCGGATCGAAAATCTTCAGGTGAAAGCTGTAGAGCCGCGCCTTGAAGCCGCGCCGGAGAGCATGGTTGCCGAGATTGACCGCGAGCGTGCCGCCCTTGGGCAGCACGCTGACCTCGGAAATCAGCTGCGTGAGGTCCGACTCGCGGCCGAGGTGAGCGTAGACCGCCTGCAGGCAGGTAGGCCCGCAGGTGACGTCGTCGGGCTGCGGCATCATGCGGATGTCGAGGAAGGGTCGTGGGCTCACGGATTTCCTGCGGTTTTTCAAGACGCGACAATCTCGCGCTTTTTGGTCCATGCGGTCAATGGCGAATTGCACGCTGGCGGCGGGGCGGGCCCAGCAGGCAGAATCAGGCGATGAACCCCGCCTCGCCCCGCGAGCTTCCGCCTCGGCCTGTGGACTCGCAACGCTGGCCCCAGCTTGCGCCGCCGCTGCTGGGGATCGTCGCGCTGATGCTGTTCCTTACGCTCGGCCGGCCGCCGAGCGACGCGTACGGGTGGCGCACGCTGTTCGACCTCGGCCATGTGCCGCTGTTCGGCGTCACGGCCTTGTTGATGTTGCGGGTCGTGCGGGTGCTGCGCGCCGGCCGGCCGCCCGAGAGCGCGGATTTCGTGCTCGCGCTGCTTGCCACCGCGGTGCTGAGCCTGGTCTCGGAGGCTGCCCAGATCGGTCATCCGCAGCGTGACGCGACGATCGGGGACGCGGCCAGCAACCTGCTCGGCGCGGCCTGCTTTCTCGCCATCGCGGCCGCGCGCCGCCCCGGGCCGTGGCGCAGCCTCGGCCAGGACGGGCCGATCGCGGCGCGCCTGGTGCTGCTCGCCGCCGGCCTGGCGCTGTTACTGGCTTTCCTGCCGCTGGCCGGTGTCGCCTGGCACTATGGCATGCGCTACGCCGCCTTTCCGGTGGTGGCCGATCTGACCCGGGGCTGGCAGCAACCGTTCCTGAGTGTTGCCCGGTCAGAACTGGCGCAGGTGCCCGCCCCGGCGGGCTGGACCGAGCAGTCCGGTCGCCGTGTCGCCCGGCTCATGTTCAGGGATGCACCCTGGCCCGGGTTCACGGTGCGCGAGCCGCGGCCGGACTGGTCCGGCTACGAGCTGCTGCGCTTCCAGGTCTGGTCGGAGCTCGAGGCGCCGGTCGAGATCGTGCTGCGGGTGGACGACGGCCGCCGGGACCGGCCGCACAGCGACCGTTACAATGGCAGCCTGATCGTCACGCCCGGCCTGAATGACTTCTCTGTGCCGCTGGCCACGATTGCGCGCGGTCCGCGCGCGCGGCTCATGGACTTGAGCAACATCAGCCAGTTCATCCTGTTCAGCCGCAGGCCGGACGAGCCGTTCGAGCTGTATTTCAGCCCGATCTGGCTCGAGGGGCGCGTCGCGGCGCCGGATTCGGGCTGGTAGCGGCGGGAGGATTGCCGATGTCGCGCGCGCGGATTAGGGTAGGCCGCAGTCGCGGCCGTGGGGTTGCGGGAGCGGGCCGGTTTTGAACAGACAAGATCCTGTCGAGGTTCCGGATCGCGTGCCGGTGTCCGGGACCCGCAAGGGCCCCGGCGCGCGGCTCATCGTGCTGTACGGGGCGATGGTGCTGTTCCTGCTCGCAGTCTTCGGCCTCGAGAAGCCGCGCGGCCTGCTCGAGCTGACACTGCATGAGGTGCGGGAGGTCTTCTGGTTCGGCTTTGCCGGCCTCGTGATCCTCGAGCTGACCGCGCTGGTCGGCCGGCGCTGGATCCGCAAGCGCTCGCTGTACTACGCGGTGGCGATCGTCGCGGTGCTGGCGCTGGTGTTCGGCTACGAAGTGCTGGTCGAGAGCAACCCGGACGACCCATCGCGCGCCCTGACGAATTTTGCCGGGACGATCGGCTTCCTCCTGCTAAGCGCTTCCCTCGATCGCGGCCTGAAGCGCGAGCATGCCTGGCTGCGGGGCTGGCCGCGACGCGCGCTCGCGATCGTGGCGACGCTGCTCATCGTCTGGGTGCTGGAGGCCGTGATTCCCGTGTTGGGCTCCTATGCCGGCCGCGCCGGCGCGTTCCCGGTGGTCGTCGATCTCGCCAGCACATGGCAGGAACCGTTCATCGAGGTGGACGGCGCCGAGTTGTTCGTCGGCAAGGGTCCCGATGAGTGGTCGCGGCGCGCGGGCCGCCGGGTAGCCATGCTGCTGTTCGACGGCACGCCCGGCGGCGGCGTGACCGTGCGCGAGCCGTTCAAGGACTGGAGCGGCTTCACGGACATGACGATCAATGTCTACTCGACGGCGCCGCGCCCGGTGCAGCTGATCCTCAGGCTCGAGGACCGTACCCGCGAGCAGCCCGCGGAGGAGCGCATCGACTACGCCTTGCGCGTCATGCCTGGCGCGAACGACTTCTACATTCCCCTCGAGGCGCTCGCCAGGACACCCTCCGGGCGCGCCATGAATATGGGTTCCATTCGTCGCCTCGGGCTCTATCTCGGCCAACCGGCCGATCCGCTGCGGCTCTATCTCCACCGGATTCGCATCGCCGAGCGATGAACTACCGGCACGCCTACCATGCCGGTAATTTCGCGGATGTCCTGAAGCACGCTGTCCTCGCGGCTGTCCTGTTGCGCATGCAGGTGCGCCCCAAGCCGCTGTGTTACGTCGAAAGCCACGCGGGGGCTGGCATCTATCGCCTCGACGCACCGCAGGCGCGCCGCTCCCGCGAGGCCGACAGCGGCGTCTTTCGCCTGGCGGGCGCCGCACGCCGCAGCGCGGCGCTGGCGGCCTACCTGCGCGTGGTCGCGGCGTTGCCGGAGAACAGCGCTGCGCTGCGCAGCTATCCCGGTTCGCCACTGCTGGCCGCGGGCCTGCTCGGCGAGGAAGACCGGCTGCTGTTGATGGAAGTCGTGCCGGAGGAGGCGAGCGCGCTGCGCCTGTTGTTCCGGCATGACGATCGCGTGGCGGTGCACTGCCGGGACGGCTGGGAGGCGCTGGGCGCCTTGTTGCCGCCGACACCGCGGCGCGGCCTGCTGCTCGTGGATCCGCCCTACGAGGCACCCGACGATTTCCGCAAGGTCGTCGCGGGCCTCGAGCTGGCGCGGCGACGCTGGCCGGTCGGCGTGCTTGCCGCCTGGTACCCGATCAAGGATCGCAGGACGCTGCGGCCGTTCCACCGCGAACTTGGGGCTGCCGGGCTGGGCGGCGTGTTGCGGGTCGAACTGTCGCTGCATCCCGACGACAACCCGACCGGCCTCCATGGCAGCGGCATGGTCATCGCCGCGCCGCCGTGGGGGCTCGAGCAGGACCTGCGCGAGCTGGTGGGCGAACTCGCCCAGCTGCTGCGACAGGATGTCGCGCCCCGCCAGCTGGTCGACTGGATCGTCGTGCCGGGCGGCGGGCGGCCCTGAGCCGAGTGCGCGGCGAGCACGGCGGCGGTATCGAGAACCGCGTCACGGTGCCCGCGCTGCGCTGCCGATACTCTGGGCGCAAGGCAACGGGGGTGGGCGATGACTGATCTGAAGCCGATCACGGAAAGTTACTGGGTTGAACCGGGCCGGCTGCTGGCCGGCGAGCATCCGGGTCACTGGGACGAGGGCCTCGTCCGACGGCGGCTCGCGGGCTTGCTCGACTGCGGCATCCGCCTGTTCATTGACCTCAGCGGCTCGGGCGACGCCGTGCATCCCTACCGCGCCGCGCTCGAGAAGATCTGTCGCGATCGCGGCATGGACGCCGAATACCTCAGGCTGCCGCTGCCTGCCGACGGCACGCCTGCTTACGCCAGCGACATCATCCACATCCTGCGCGCAATCCAGTCCGGCCTCGAGTCCGGGGAACGCGTCTACGTGCATTGCTCCGACGGCGTCGGCCGGACCGGCATGATCGTCGGTTGCTGGCTGGTCGAGCAGGGCTTCGATCCCGACGATGCGCTGGACCAGCTGGCGCGCCGCTTCGCCGCGATGGGCAAGGCGCGTGACTACCGCAGCACGCCGGCCAGCGCGCTGCAGGCCGAATGGGTCGAGAACTGGGTGCCGCTGCTGAACCTGCGCGAAGCGAGCAGCCAGGCCTGCTGAGGCCTCAGGCGCGCGCGCTGCTGTCGATCTCCGGGATCGGCTCGCCGTCGGCAAACTTGTGCACCGAGATGCCGCGGAAGGCGAACAGCGCCGCCAGCGCCGGGTTGACGAGGTTCAGGAAGCACCACGGCAGGTAGGCCAGCGTGGCGACGCCGAGCGTCGAGCCCATGAAGGCGCCACAGGCATTCCACGGGATCAAGGGCGAGGTCAGCGTGCCGGCATCTTCGATCGCGCGCGACAGGTTGCGCGCCTTCAGCCGGCGGCGCCGGAACTCCGCGCGGAACATCCGGCCCGGCACGACGATTGCGATGTACTGGTCGCCGGTCACGATGTTCGTGCCGATCGAGGACAGCAGCACGGCGGTGATCAGCGCGCCGGTGCTCCTAGCGGCGCGGATCACGCCCTGGATGATCCGTTGCAGCATGCCGGCGTGCTCGAGCACCGCGCCGAGCGTCAGGGCGGAAAACACCAGCCAGACCGTCGTCAGCATCGAGCTCATGCCGCCGCGCGACAGCAAGTCGTCTGCAGCCGCGCTGCCAGTCACGGCGGCATAGCCATCGAACAGGCTGATCCAGGCACCCTTCACCAAGGCCAGCGCGATGGGCGTATCGGGCGCGCCGCCGAAGGCGGCCACGACGTCAGGCTGCAGCAGGACCGCGAACACGGCCCCGAGCAGCGCGCCGAACAGGATGACCGGCAGCGCCGGGTAGCGGGCCAGCGCAAGCCCGAGCACGACCACCAGCGGCACCATCGTCCACGCGCTCAGGTTGAAAGTCGCCGCCAGCACCTCCGGCAGCTCGCCGAGCTCCACCTCGCCGGCGGGCCCTGCGCCGAGGAAGCCGACCAGCGTGAAACCGGCCAGCGCGATCAGGAATGACGGGCCGGTGGTGAAACTCATGTGGCGGATGTGCGTGAACAGCTCGGTGCCGGTGACCGCGGGCGCGAGGTTGGTCGTGTCCGACAATGGCGACATCTTGTCGCCGAAATAGGCGCCCGAGATGACGGCGCCGGCGGTCACTTCAGGCGACAGCCCGAGGCCCTGCGCGATGCCGATCAGGCCGATGCCGATCGTGCCGGCCGTGGTCCAGCTCGAGCCGACGGCCAGCGAAACCAGCGCGCAGATCAGGCAGGCGGTGGGATAGAAGATCGCCGGCGACAGCAGCTGCACGCCGAAATAGATCATCGCCGGCACCGTGCCGGCGAGGGTCCAGCTGCCGATCAGCGCACCGATCGCGAGCAGGATCAGGATTGCGCCCATCGCCGTGGAGATGCCGCGCACGATTGCCTGGTGGATGTCGGCCCAGCGCTCGCCGTTGTAGATCGCGATCGCGGCGGCCACGGCCGCGACCAGCAGCAGCGCAACCTGGTTGGCACCTTGCGAGGAGTCCGAGCCGAACAGCCAGACGGAAAGCGTCAGCAGCGAAATGAGCAGCAGGATCGGCGCCAGCGACTGCGCCAGGCTCGGAATGCGGACCGACGCTCCACTCTCCGCTTGCTCGGGCACGTGCTTCCTCCGGGCCGCCTGGGGCCGGCGCAGTATATGTCAGTGGGCCGCGGGCACGCGGTCCCGCGGTCGATCAGCGCCCAGGTCCCGCGGTCCGTCAGATGCGCGCGAGCAGGTAGTCGCGCATCTCGACCCGCGCCTTGAGCCGCTGGCACAGCAGGAAACTGCCACCGAGCTTGCGATGCAATACGGCAGTGGCGGCGGGCGGGTTGCGATACTCGCGCGAGCGGAACACGATGTTGAGGCCGGCGGCCGCGGCGCGTGACGGCAGGTTCGAGGCGCCGAAATCGTAGGCGCCGTCCGTCGTCAGCGGCTCGCACACCATCATGATCAGGTCGATGACCAACTCGCGGTGCCGCTCGGAGTCGCTCTCGCGAAGATAGCCGATCTCGGCCGCATGTCGGCCGACGGCTGCGCGGTCGTGCGAAAGGATCGCGCGGGTGATGCGCCGGTACCGGTCCACGAAATCCTGCGGGAATTCGACCGCCGCGCCAAGGTCCAGCAGCACGATCCGCCCGTCCTCGTGGCGGTACAGGTAGTTGGCAAAGTTCGGGTCGGTCTGCATGAACCGGAACTCGTAGAGTTCCCGGAATGTAAGGTCCTGCACCGCCACCGCGATGCCGTCACGGATCTCCTGCGACACGTCCTCCCGCACCAGCTTCTCGAGTGGCTCTCCCTCGACCCAGTCCATCGCGAGGATGCGCCGCGTGCTGAAGTCCCGGTGCACGCGCGGCACGATGAAACGAGCGTCGTCGGCCAGCAACTGGTGGTAGCGCTCCAGGTTGGCCGCCTCGGTCAGGTAATCGGCCTCCTGGCGCAGCTGCCGCTTGGCTTCCTCGACGATATCCGTGACGTCCAGTTCCCGCGGCAGCAGCCGCGCCATGTTCAGGAACATCGCCAGGTTGTCGACGTCGCTGTCGATGCTCCTGGCGACGCCCGGATACTGGATCTTGAGCGCCATTACGCGCCCATCCTTCGCAACGGCGCGGTGAACCTGGCCGATCGAGGCCGATGCGGCCGGCTCATAGTCGAACTCGCCGAAGCGCTGCTCCCAGCCCTTGCCATACTCGCGGCCCATCAGGCGCTTCACCTGGGTCTGCGGCATGATGTCGGCGGATGCGCGCAGCACCGACAGCGCCTCGGCGAACTCCGGCGGCAGCAGGTGGCTGCTTTCCATCGACAGCAGCTGGCCGAGCTTCATCGCGGCGCCGCGCATGTGGGCCAGGCGCTTCGCGAGGCGCGTCGCGTTGGCGCCCGACAACAGCGCCGAGGTTGCGGAGCCGGCGGCCTTGCCGGTGGCCCGGCGAAGGCTCTCCGCCAGTCCGCCGACGGCCATGCCGCCCGCGGTCAGTCCCATGCGCAGCAAGCGCCCGGTCCGGGTCACCGGGACCCGCGACTCGCGCCGCTTCGGGGGCGACTTGGGCTTCTCGCTCACGGGCGCGAGCCTACCACGACGCCGGGCAGGCGTCCGGCGAAGTTGCCGCGGCCGCGCGATGGCGCAGGACGAAAAGCTTGTGATATACGAGACGCACTTGAAGCCCGGGCGGGAATTCGACGCAATGCCGAGCGCCTCATGAGCGAACTGTTCGCAACCTTCGTGTTTTTCTTTGCCGTGATCGATCCGATCGGCACGATCCCGGTATTCATCGCTGTCACGAGCCAGTACGATGAGCCCGCCAAGCGCAAGATCGCCGTGCACGCCGCCGTGGTTTCCGCCTTGATCCTGTTGTTCTTCGTCATTGCCGGGGAACTCATCCTCACGGCGATCGACATCCCGCTGTCCGCCTTCCAGGTTGCGGGGGGCATCGTGCTGTTCCTGTTTGCGCTCACGATGATCTTCGGCGAGAGCAAGCCGGAGGAAGAAGTGAAGCTGGCGAAGTGCGGGCGCGAAACCGCGATCTTCCCGTTGGCCGTGCCGTCGATCGCAAGTCCGGGCGCAATGCTGGCGGCGGTGCTGCTGACCGACAACAGCCGCTTCAATGTCTGGCAGCAGGCGCAGACCGCCATGGTCATGCTGTCCGTGCTGCTCGTGGCCATGCTGTTGATGCTGGTGGCGAGCCGGGTCCATCGCCTGATTGGCGACAGCGGCGCGAGCATCATCAGCCGGGTCATGGGCCTGTTGTTGTCGTCGGTCGCTGCCGCAAATGTGCTGGCGGGTATCAAGGAGTACTTCGCGCTCTGAGCAGCGCCCGGCTTCGGGCGGGTGGCAGGCGCGGCACGGGGTGTCTATGCTTCGGTTCTCGCCAGGATCCGGAGGTGCAGCATGACCAGGCCGCGCGTCAGCAGTTTCGGCGGCCCAGTCGGCTGGCCGCAACTTTCGCTCTACATGACGGTGTGCGACCCGGCCGCCAGTCTCGAGTTCTACCGGGCGGCGTTCGGTTTCGAGTCGACCGGCGAGACTATGAAGGACGACCAGGGCCGCATCCAGCATGCGGGCATGCGGCTCGGCGATGTCGCGATCATGTTTGCGCCGGATCAGCCCGGCGGCGACATGCGCTCGCCGGCTACCAGCGCCGCGCCGGACAGCCACACCTTCTACATCTACGTGCCGGACGTCGATGCGCTGGCCAGCCGCGCCGCCGCGGCCGGTGCCCGGATGCTGCAGCCGCCTGCGGATCAGTTCTGGGGCGACCGCATCGCGGTGTTCAAGTGCCCGGACGGCTATCACTGGACTTTTGCCACGCATGTTGCGGATTTCAACCCCGGCAAGGCAGAAGGGGCATGAAGGTAGCGATCGGATTTGCCGGCAGCTGCGCGGCTCGCGCGACGATCGGGTGGAAGGACCTTGGCTGAGGGGAGACCGGACGTGCAAGCGACCGCGGCATCTCGCTGGTCGCGGTCATCGTCCAGTTCGGCTACGTCTTCGCTGTCATGAAGCCGATCGAGGCGCTCGGCGCTGCCGAGGCCGTGCCGTTCCCGGCAATGATCTTCGCGATCGGCGCCTTCCTTTTATGGTTCTCCGCGCGGACGCGACAACGCGCCTGGCTCAAGCCCTGATCCCGGCGCCGCAGAGGCGCCAGCGGAAATCGCCCGGGATCATGCGGCCCGGCACAGCATCGGGTGCCAATCCGTCCTTGCTATCGGGCTCATAGTAAAAACCGATTGGACTGTGTATTTCAATCGAAATACTCTATCGGCATTAATCGGAGAAGGAGCAGCCCATGTCGAACGAAGCAAAATGCCCGGTCATGCACGGCGGACAGACCGCGATTGGCAAGTCGAATGTGGCGTGGTGGCCGAACGCCCTGAACCTGGACATTCTTCACCAGCACGATACCAAGACCAACCCGATGGGGAAGGACTTCAACTATCGTGCCGAGGTCAAGAAGCTCGACGTCGCCGCGCTGAAGCAGGACCTGCATGCCCTGATGACCGACAGCCAGGACTGGTGGCCGGCGGACTGGGGGCACTATGGCGGCCTGATGATTCGCATGGCCTGGCACGCCGCCGGCTCGTATCGGCTGGCCGACGGCCGCGGCGGTGGCGGCACGGGCAACCAGCGCTTCGCGCCGCTGAACTCCTGGCCGGATAACGCGAACCTGGACAAGGCGCGCCGCCTGCTCTGGCCGATCAAGAAAAAGTACGGCAACAAGCTCAGCTGGGCTGACCTGATCATTCTCGCCGGCAATGTCGCCTACGAATCGATGGGCTTCAAGACCTTCGGCTTCGGGTTCGGCCGCGAGGATATCTGGCACCCGGAACAAGACACCTATTGGGGGTCAGAGAAGGAATGGCTCGCGCCCAGCGACAACCCCGACAGCCGGTACTCGGGCGACCGGGAACTGGAAAACCCGCTGGCGGCCGTGATGATGGGGCTCATCTACGTCAACCCGGAAGGCGTTGACGGCAAGCCCGATCCGCTGAAGACCGCGCGGGACGTGCGTGACACCTTCGCGCGCATGGCCATGAACGACGAGGAAACCGTCGCGCTCACCGCCGGTGGCCACACCGTGGGCAAGGCTCACGGCAATGGCGACGCCTCTCTGCTCGGCCCGGCTCCCGAGGCCGCCGACGTCGAGGAGCAGGGGCTTGGCTGGAACAACAAGACCAGGCGGGGTATCGGTCGCGACACGGTGACCAGCGGCCTCGAGGGCGCGTGGACCACCCACCCGACCCGCTGGGACAACGGCTACTTCGACATGTTGCTGAATCACGACTGGGAACTGAAGAAGAGCCCGGCCGGAGCCTGGCAGTGGGAGCCTGTCGACATCAAGGAAGATGACCGGCCCGTCGATGTCGAGGATCCGTCGATCCGGCACAACCCGATCATGACCGACGCCGATATGGCCATGAAAATGGACCCGGAGTACCGGAAGATTTCCGAGCGCTTCCACAAGGACCCTGCGTACTTTGAGGAGGTGTTCGCCCGCGCGTGGTTCAAGCTGACCCACCGCGACATGGGTCCGAAGGCCCGCTACATCGGTCCGGAGGTACCGCGGGAAGACCTGATCTGGCAGGACCCGGTGCCGGCAGGCCGCACTGGCTATGATGTTGCAGCCGTGAAAGCGAAGATCGCGGCCAGCGGACTGACCGTCAGCGACATGGTCACGACGGCGTGGGACAGCGCACGGACCTTCCGCGGTTCGGACATGCGCGGCGGCGCGAACGGCGCGCGCATCCGGCTCGCCCCGCAAAAGGACTGGGAAGGCAACGAGCCAAAGCGCCTCGCCAGGGTTCTAGCTGTGCTGGAAAAGATTGCGGCTGACACCGGCGCCAGCGTGGCCGATGTCATCGTGCTTGCCGGCAACGTCGGCGTCGAAAAAGCAGCCAAGGCGGCCGGCTTTGACATCAGCGTGCCGTTTGCGCCGGGCCGCGGTGACGCGACCGACGAGATGACGGATGCAGAGTCCTTTGACGTGCTGGAACCGATCCACGACGGCTATCGCAACTGGCTCAAGAAGGACTATGTCGTCAGTGCCGAAGAGTTGCTGCTGGACCGCACCCAGCTGATGGGCCTGACGGCCCACGAGATGACAGTACTGGTCGGCGGCATGCGCGTGCTGGGCACCAACCATGGTGGCACCAGGCACGGGGTGTTCACCGATCGCGAGGGCGCGCTGACGAACGACTTCTTCGTCAACCTCACGGATATGGCCAACACGTGGAAGCCGGCCGGCAAGAACCTGTATGAGCTCCGTGACCGCAAGACAGGCAAGGTCAAGTGGACCGCGACCCGGGTGGATCTCGTGTTCGGCTCCAACTCGATCCTGCGTGCCTATGCCGAAGTCTATGCGCAGGATGACAACCAGCAGAAGTTCGTCAACGATTTTGTTGCCGCGTGGACCAAGGTCATGAACGCGGATCGCTTTGACCTCGTGTAAGTAATTACAAGGACGAACAGGGCAACGAGCAGGCCGGCTGGATGCGGGCCACGGCCTGTTGCCCTGACCGCGACCCGGCTCAGCTCTTGAGCCGATACCCGCTGCGGAAAATCCACCACACCACGGCGAAGCTGGCGGCCAGGAAGGCCGCCAGCGCCGCGACGCTGATGGCGATGTCCACGTCGCCGGTGCCGTAGAAGCTCCAGCGGAAGCCGCTGATCACGTAGACGATCGGGTTGAACAGGCTGATCGCCTGGAAAGTCTCCGGCAACATCCGGATCGAGTAGAACGCACCGCCGAGAAAGCTCAGCGGGGTGATCACCAGCATCGGCACGAACTGCAGCGCCTCGAAGCCCTGCGCCAGCAGCCCGGTGATGAACCCCGCGAGGCTGAAGGCCAGCGCCACCAGCACCAGGTAGAACACCATCCACAAGGGATGCTGCACTTCCAGCGGCACGAAGGCGCTGGCGGTGGCGAGAATCACCAGCCCGAGAATTACAGACTTGGTCGCGGCGGCGCCGACGAATGCGAGCACCGTCTCCAGCGGTGAGATCGGCGCCGACAGCAACTCGTAGCTGGTGCCGGTGAACTTCGGCATGTAGATGCCGAAAGCGGCGTTGCTCAGGCTCTCGGTGAACACCGTCAGCATGATCAGTCCCGGCACGATGAAGGCGCCGTAGCTGACGCCGTCGATATCGCCGATGCGCCCGCCGATGGCCGAGCCGAATACCACGAAGTACAGCGCCGTGGTGATCACCGGCGTGGCCAGGCTCTGCCAGAGGGTGCGCCGGAAGCGCGCCATCTCGAACAGGTAGATGGTGCGCATGCCCCGCAGGTTGACGCCCATCCGCCCCGTCATTGCTCGTTCACCAGGTCCACGAAGATCTCCTCCAGCGAGCTTTGCCGCGTGTTGAGGTCGCGAAATTCGATGCCGAGCTCGCCGATGCGCTTGAGCAGCGCCGGGATGCGGGACTGTTCCTCGCCGGCCTGGAAGATCAGCCGCAGCTGGGTCCCGTCGTCGAGCAGCTCGAGCTCCCACTGCCGTAGCTCGGCAGGAACTTCAGTGAGCGCTTCCTGCAGATGCAGCGTCAGCTGCTTCTTGCCGAGCTTGCGCATCAGCGCCGCCGTGGTATCGACGACGATCAGCGCGCCCTTGTGGATCACGCCGACCCGGTCGGCCATCTCCTCGGCCTCGGCAATATAGTGGGTGGTGAGGATGATGGTGACGCCGTCATCGCGCAGCCGGCGCATCAGGGACCACATGTCGCGTCGCAGCTCGACGTCCACGCCGGCCGTTGGCTCGTCGAGGAACAGCACGCGCGGCTGGTGCGCCAGCGCCTTGGCGATCAGCACGCGGCGCTTCATGCCGCCGGACAGGGTCATGATTTTCTCGTGCCGCTTGTCCCACAGCGACAGGTCGCGCAGCACTCTCTCGATATGCGCCGCGCTGCGGGGCAGGCCGAACAGTCCGCGGCTGAAACAGGTCGTGTCCCACACGGTTTCGAACATGTCGGTGTGCAGTTCCTGCGGCACCAGCCCGATGACCGCGCGGGCCGCGCGGTAGTCGCGGACGATGTCGTGGCCGTCGACGGACGCCGTGCCTGCGCTCGGCACGACGAGCCCGCACAGGATGCTGATCAGTGTGGTCTTGCCGGCGCCGTTCGGGCCGAGCAGCGCGAAAATCTCGCCGCGCCGGATTTCGAGGTCTACACTCTTCAGCGCTGTAAGACCGGACGCGTAGGTCTTGGCCAGTTGCGAGATGGAGATGATCGGCTGCACCGGCGGCATTCTAGCGGCCGGGCTGCCGGGACGCTAAGAGGATTTGATCAGGCAAACCGCACGGCGTAGACTGGCGGCAGGTGCAGCTGCAGGGCTTGCCAACGCCCGCCGCCGTTCTCTGACAGCCACAATCTGCCGGTCGCGCAGCCCATCGCGAGGCATTCGCCCGTCGCGTCGATGTCCGGGACGTGACAGTAGACAAGGCGGTAGGCGCAAGTTGGCGGTGAAGGAGATCTGCGGCATCGTCAGGGGCTGTCAATCCGGGCCAGACCCGGAAATATAGACCATTCCGGACGAAGCGTTGCCGCCCTCGTCGGCAGGCGATTGCTGCAGCAATTCCTCGTAGCCCGCCGGCGGAATGAATTCGAACGGCGCGTCCAGCGCGGCGAGCAGGGCCTTGTCGCGACGGTAGACGTCCGCGGCGAAATGGACCTGGTCGCCCTCGGGCACGACCGTGCCGTACAGCACCAGCACCGGGATCGGCTGCGGCAGGTTCACGACGCGGGTACGCCCGCTGGCGAGCACGCGCTCGATCGCCGCATCGTCCCACTCGCTGCCGGCCAGCAGGATGCGCACCAGCTCGAAGGGCTGCTCGAGCCGGATGCAGCCGGAACTGAAGGCGCGCTCGGCGCGCGCGAACAGCTGGCGCGCCGGGGTGTCGTGCATGTAAACATGGTAGGGGTTCGGGAACATGAACTTGACCCGGCCGAGCGCATTGTCCGGGCCTGGCTGCTGGCGGATCATGTAGGGAAAGCTGCGCGCAGAGACGCTCGCCCAGTCGATCTCCGCCGGATCGATGCGTCGGCCCTGGTGATCGAGCACGACCATGTTCTTGCGTTGCAGGGTGGTCGCGTCGCTGCGAATCTCGGGCAGCAGGTCCTCGCGCAGGATCGTCGGCGGCACCGTCCAGGTGGGATTGAACTCCAGGTAGGTCATCCGCGCCTTGAACACCGGCGTCTGCCGGAACGGCCGCCCGACCACCGCCCGTGTGCTCCAGGTGATGCGTCGGTCTTCGATCAGCAGCACCCTGAAGCGCGCGATGTTGACCAGCAGGAAGCGGTCCTCGAGGTTGTGGAATACCCAGCGCACGCGCTCCAGGTTGACGCGAATCTGGTCGATGCGCGCCTCGACCGGCATGTTCAGCGCCGCGAGCGTCTGCCGGCCGACGGCCCCGTCCGCATCCAGGCCATGGCGGGCCTGGAAACGCATCACGGCAGCCTCGAGCGGTACGTCGAACAGCTCCGGGTCCTCGGCGACGGAATCTGCCGCCAGGTCGCCGGTTATCGCCAGCAGGCCGCGTAGCGGCGGGATGCGTCCGGCGCGCATGCCGACCCGCAGCGTCTCGCCGTCCTCGATGACAGGCCAGCCGCCGCGGGCGGCGATGTCCCGGTGCGCGGCCAGCGCAGCCTTCAGGGCCGCGTAGTACTCGCCTTCGGGCGCCAGCTCGTCAAGCGCGGCCACGAGGTCGTCGGCGTGCGCGAGGGCTTGCAAAGCTGTGACCGGGTTCGCGGCGCCGAGCGCCCGCTCGATGTTCCATGACGAGTCGATTTTACGAGGATTGACCTTGCCGAAACGAAGATGGAAAGCCAGCCGGACCAATGCGTCGGTCGCGAGCAGTTCGGTCTCCGCGGCCAGCGCCGGCGTGGGCGCCTGCCTCAGGCTGGCCACCAGCTCCGCGAGCGCGGAATGATGGTAGTCCTCCGGCTTGAGCCCGTGACGGACACTGCCACTGGTCGCCTCGAGCAGCTGCTCGAGTTTTGCGGATCTGCCCCAGGCCGGTTTAAACTCCCGGCGCTCATAGAAGCGGGCGAGGAGCCAGGGGTCGGTCACCGGCAGGCCGGCCACCCGCGGATCCTCGGCGAGTGCCCCGAGCCGCAGTTGCAGTCGCTCGGCAGACGTCTCCGCCGCCGCGGGGCCTGCCGCGACTATCAACGCGAGCAGCGCAATGAGTACGGTCATGCGAAGTTTGATGATGCCGGCCAGAGTAACCGGAGCCGGTAACGGAGAGCGCATATGTGCCACCTGTGTGACGAACAATTGTCAGGCCGCGGCCGGGAACGGCGCCGCTTCATCTTTGCCGGCGCGAGCGCCGGCGCGCTGCTGCTGGCACCGCAGCTCGCACTGGCCGACCGGCCGCGGGCGCTGAGCTTTTATCATACGCACACCGGTGAGCGGCTGAAGATCACCTATGCCGAGCGCGGCAGGCACCTCCCCGACGCGCTCGAGTCGATCAATCGCTTCCTGCGCGACTTCCGCAGTGGCGAGGCGCACCCCATCGACCCGCTGTTGCTCGATACCCTGCACCAGCTGCAGGACATGACCGGCGGCCGCGGCACCTACGAGATCATTTCCGCCTACCGCTCCCCGCAGACCAACGAGATGCTCCGCTCGAACAGCAACGGCGTGGCGCAGCGCAGCCTGCACATGGAGGGACGCGCCATGGACGTGCGCCTGCGCGGGGTCGAGACCCGGAAGTTGCGCGAGGCGGCGCTGAAACTCCAGGTCGGCGGCGTCGGCTATTACCCGGACTCCAATTTCGTGCACGTCGACACCGGCCGGGTCCGCTACTGGTAGACCGGCGTCCCGGCCGCGCTCAGCTCGCGGCCGAGGTCGTAGCCGTGTCCGGCAGCGGCTGCAGGCCTTCCAGCATCCGGTCGATCGCGGCGCGTGCCTGCTGTTCATGCGTCAACGCCGTGCCGGGGTCGATGCCCTGGCCCTCGGCGTGGACGAAGCGGACCTCCTCCAGGCCCATGAAGCGGAAGAAGCTGCGAATCAGCGCTTCCTGGAGATCCTCGGCGCCTGAGCTGCCGGGCGATGCCTCGTAGTACCCGCCGCGCGCCGTCACGGCAACGATCGCCTTGTCCCGGAGCAGTCCCTCGTGGCCGTTCGGCCCGTAGCGGAAGGTCCGGCCGGGTCGGCTGACGAGGTCGAACCAGGCCTTCAGGCCGGACGTGACCGAGAAGTTGTACATCGGCGCGCCGATAAGTACGACGTCCGCGGCCTCCAGCTCCTCCAGGAGCACGTCGGCAAGGGCGGCGGCGGCCCGCTGCCGGGCGTTGCGCGCGCCGGCCGGCAGCGCCGCGGCTTCCAGCGTCAATGCGTCGGGGTGCGGCGGCGGTGCGGTGCCGAGATCGCGGTGAATCACGGTGCCCCCGGGCACGAGATCCCGCCAGCGCCTGACGAAATGAATGGTCAGGCGACGCGTGACGCTGGTTTCCAGCATCGGGCTGGAGTCGATATGCAGCAGTGTCGGCAACGGGGACTCGAAAAAAGACGCGCGCGCGGCGAAAGGGTGCGACAAGGGTATAGCCTTCCGAACTACGATGCAGCCCCGTATTCGCTATGATCCACGCTTCGGAGCCGGCGCAAGACCGGCCCGGCGCACCAGGAGCCAGGGGAGCAGGTAGCGATGCAACAGGGCAACGCGGGGCCGCACGAGGGCTGGTCGTCGCGAATCGTCTTCCTGATGGCCGCGGTCGGTGCCGCCGTGGGGCTCGGCAATCTCTGGAAGTTTCCGTACACGGCCGGCGTCAGCGGCGGCGCGGCCTTCGTGCTGGTCTACCTGGTCGCGGTCGCCGCGGTGGCGGTGCCGATCGTCATGGCCGAATTGCTGATCGGGCGCCGCGGCCGGATGAGCCCGCCGAACAGCTTCATCGCCCTGGCCCGCGAGGCGGGTGCCAGCCCCGGCTGGCGGTTCGTCGGCTGGATGAACCTGCTGGCGGTGTTCCTGATCCTGTCGTTCTACAGCGTCATCGCGGGCTGGGCGCTGGCCTATGTGCCGAAGCTCGCGCTGGGGCACTTCACCGGGGCTTCGGCCGAACAGGTCGGGGCGGAATTCAGCGCGCTGCTCGGCTCGCCGGCCTTGCTGGCGGGCCTGCATGCCCTGTTCATGGCGCTGACGGTCAGCATCGTCGCCGTCGGTCTCAAGCGCGGTATCGAACGGGCCGTCCGCTTCCTGATGCCCGCACTGCTGGTGATGCTCGTCGCACTGGTGCTCTATGCGGCCGTCGCCGGCGACCTGCCGCGCACGATCCGCTTCCTGTTCCAGGCGGACTTCTCGAAGATCACCGCGCCGGTCGTGCTGCAGGCGATCGGCCAGGCGTTCTTCTCGGTCAGCGTCGCGATGGGGCTGCTGATCACGTACGGCGCCTACCTGGACCGGGAGACACGCATCGGCCAATCCGCGGTCTACATCGCCGGCGCTGACACCTGCGTCGCGCTGCTGTCCGGGCTCGCGATCTTCCCGCTGGTGTTCGCCAACGGTCTCGACCCGGCCGAGGGTCCAGGGCTGATCTTCATCACGCTGCCGATCGCCTTCGGCCAGATGCCGGCCGGCGCGCTGTTCGGCGCATTGTTCTTCGTGCTGGTGCTGGTCTCGGCGCTGACTTCGTCGATCGCGATCCTCGAGCCGATCGTGTCCTGGGCGGAAGAGCACGACTGGATGCGCCGCGGGCCCGCCGCGATCATCGCCGGCTTCGCGGCCTGGCTGGTCGGCCTCGCGACCGTGTTTTCGTTCAACCTCTGGGCGGGCTGGTTCCCGCTCGGGCATCTCGAGCGCTTCAGGGCATCGACGGTCTTCGACCTGATCGACTACCTGACGTCGAACCTGATGCTGCCGCTCGGCGGCATGCTGATCGCCGTGTTCGTCGGCTGGGTGCTGACGGCCGAGACGACCCGCGCCGAGCTCGGCCTGCGCGACGGGCGGCTGTTTCGGGCCTGGCGCTTTACGCTGCGCTTCGTCGCCCCGATCGCCGTGGGCTGGGTGCTGCTGGCCAGCGTGCTCGGTTGAGGCGCATCATGGCGCAGGTCCATTTCGCCTGTTTCATGCAGCCGCGTGATCGGCAGATCCAGGGAGCAGATTGTGCAAGGTAGAGTGATTCCCCGCGAGCGGGCGAGCGCTGCACCTCTCGGCGCGATGTTCGTGCTGCTCGGCGCGGCATCGCTGGCCGGCTGCGCCCAGCCGGTCAAGGTCGACGGTGCATGGCAGGACGGCGCGTCGCGCGAGCAGGCGTTCACGCGGGTGCTGGTCGTCGGGATCAGCCCGAAGCTGAACCAGCGCTGTTCTTTCGAGACTTTCCTCGCCACGCGGATCCGCAGCGCGTCGACGACCGCGATCACGAGCTGCAATGCGATGCCGCACGAGGACCCGCTGACTCGCGAGAACATCGAGCGCGCGGTCGCCGAGCAGCAGGCCGACGCCGTGCTTGCGACCATCCTGGTCGCCTCGACGGCGGCGGTGCAGGACGGCGGTACCGGTGACACGCGCGGCGGTGCTTACTACAAGGCCACCGACATTGGCTACGCGACCGGTTACTACGGCGGCTTCGGCGTCTACGGCGTGCCGGTGGTCTACGGCGAGTTCCAGACGGCGCCGTCGATCATGGGTCTCGAGCGACAGGTCGAGATCGTCACGCGGCTCTTCGAGACGGACAACGCGGCTTTGGTCTACGAGATGAACACCAAGGCCAAGGGCCTCGATTCGCGGGCGGAGGGCCTCGCCGAGGTCACCAGCCAGATCGCGGAACGGCTGCGCCGGGAAGGCCTGATTCGCTAGCGCGCAACCGCCGGCGGCACGTAGGACACGCTGCAGCCCCCCAGTCCGCAGTAACCGTCGGGATTCTTCGCCAGGTACTGCTGGTGGTAGTCCTCGGCGAAGTAGAACGCCGGCGCCGCGTGGATCTCGGTCGTGATGGCGCCATGGCCGGCGACCGACAGGGCCCGCTGGTAGGCGTCGCGGGACGCCTCCGCGAGCCGCTGCTGCAAGTCGCCGTGCGTGTAGATCGCCGAGCGGTACTGCGTGCCGACGTCGCCGCCCTGGCGCATGCCCTGGGTCGGGTCGTGCGATTCCCAGAAGACCTTCAGCAAGGCTTCGTAGCTGGTCTCGGCCGGGTCGAACACCACGCGCACGACTTCGGTGTGCCCCGTCCGCCCCGAGCAGACCTCCTTGTAGTCCGGGTTCGGCGTGAACCCGCCCGCGTAGCCGGCGGCCGTGACCCAGACGCCGGGCGTCTGCCAGAAGCGCCGCTCGGCACCCCAGAAGCAGCCGAGGCCGAACTCGGCGATCTCCAGCCCCGCGGGATACGGGGGCGTCATCGATCGCCCATTGACGAAATGCCCGTCCGGCACCGGCATCGGCGTCGCGCGGCCGGGCAGCGCCTCGTCGGCAGTGATCATCCGGGACTTCGGGCCGAGCAGGGACGCGAACATCGCGAGCACTCCATCAGGCGGGAACAACAACATACCAGAGCATGAGGATTCGCCGCCGGCCGCGGCGACGATTCACGCGTCGCGAGATCGCGCGTCGTAGACGGCGCGGGCATCCGCGAGCCGGCCGACGACCAGCGCGGCGAGCGAGGCGGGCGCCAGCACTTCGACGTCCGGCCCGTACTTCAAGACGTCCATGACGAGCTCGCGCGGGTCGCTGAAGGGTACCTTCAGCAGGTACGAGCCATCCAGCTGGAGCTGCCCCTGCTGCTCCGGATGCCAGGTCTCGCGCGCCACCCAGCGCGCCCGCGCCGGCGCGAACTGCAGCACGGCCAGCTCGGTGCGCGCGCCCGAGAAGATGCCGAAGCCGGCGCCGAGATGCCGGTCGAGCTTCGCCTCCGGGATGTCGCGCGCGGCCCGCTCGAGCAGCTCGGCCTCCTCGATGACATCGGCCGAGAAGGTCCGCAGCGCCTGGCGCTCGTGGCACCAGGCGTCGAGGTACCAGTTGTCGCGGTAATGGACGAGGCGCTGCGGCGACACGACCCGCTCGGTCGCCTCGTCGCGCACCCGGTTGTAGTGCCGGATCCTGAGCCTGCGCCGCGACAGCACCGCCGAGGCCAGCGCCTGGAAGCACTCCGGCTCGACCGGGCGGCTGCCGACCTCGAGCACGCGGATGCGCTGGCCGACTTCCTCGGCCGAGTGCTCGCCGACCTCGATCAGCCTGCGGATGCGGTCGCGCAGCGGCCGCACGTGGGGGCCGAGCAGCCCGGGCTGCAGGCCTTCCAGCAACTGCTCCATCGCGAGCAGCGCATAGAGCTCGCCGGCGTTCAGCCACAGGCCGGGCAGCTCGTAGTTCTGCGGCGCGCCGCTCTCGGCCGCGAGGCGATAACCGCCCGCCTCGGCGTCCCACAGGATCGGCGCGTCCATCCGGTCGCGCAGGTACTCGAGGTCGCGCTTGAAGGTCGCGCGCGAGACCCCGAGCGCCTCGAGAAATGCATCCCGGGACACCACTCGCCGGTCTTTCAGTAACCGGATGATCTTGTGAAAGCGCTCTGACCGATCCATCGTCCCCGCGCCCGCATCGCTCTGGCCATCATAGCCCGGCGCGGCTGGCGCGACACTCTCGCGGCGCAACAGGCGGGGCCGCGTCCCGTGCCGCTACCAGAGGCGTCGCATCGCGTAACGCAGGCGGCAGTCGCGGCGGCGATCGTCCAGCGCGGGAATGCGCCGCAGGCGACGCCTAACCTGGGCCGCCGTGGTCGGCTGCCGGCAGAAGGCCGCGATCGCGTTCTCGTCGCGCTGCCCGCGAAAACGAAAGGCGCACGCGTACTCGGCGTGGGCTTCCGGCACATGCAGCTGGGCACAGCCGTTCAGCTCGTCGACCGAAATGAAGTTCGCCACCAGTGCGCCGCCGGGGGCGACCAGCCGGGCCAGCGCCCGCGCCCACCGGGTGGTCATCGGCACGGCACGGCGCGGCTCGCCGGCGCCATGGCCATAGAGGTCGTCGACGACGAGGTCGAACGGCGGTCCGTCCCAGGCGGCGACCCAGTCGCGCGCATCAGCCTCGACGAGCTCGATGCCGGCCTCGCCGAGGCCGAAGAATTTCTGCCCGACGTATATGTGGACCGGATCGAGGTCGACGCCGATCAGGGTGTCCGGGTCGATGAAACGCCGGTATTGCAGCAGCGCGGTGCCGCCGCCGATGCCGAGCACCAGGATGCGCCGGGGCGGGATCGCGAGCGTGAACGCCGCCGGCAGGAACAGGTCCCAGGCGCGCCCGGTCAGGCCCGTCCTGGGGTTCCACGCCGAATGGAACACGCCGTCGCTGAACAGCCGGCGCGTCGCGCCATGGCTGCGCACCTCGTATCGCGTTCCACCGGAGTCAAGGCGCCACAGCAATGCCACGGCGGGAGCGTAGCATGCCCGCGGCCAGGCGGGGCGGGCTCTCCGGCGGTGCCCCATAGATTTGACATAATGTCAACTTTGTGATCGCCGTGCCGCAGTGCGATCATGTCTTCACGCTATTAGATTGCTCATAGGAGGATGTGTCATGACATCCCTTCGATTGTTTCACCCCGCGCTACTGATAATTGCAGCGACGCTGCTGTATGGCTGCGGCGGCTCCGGGGATTCCGGCGCGCCAGCGAACCCGCCGGCCAGCCAGACGGGCGCGGTCGGCATCATCCTGACGGATGCGCCGACACATTCCTGGGATCGCGCGCTCGCGACCATCACCGAGATCACGCTGTTGTCCGACATTGGCCCGCCGGCGCAGATTTTTGCCGGCGAGGAAACCGTCGACCTGCTGGAACTCGGCAGCTACTCGGAAGTGTTTCACATCGCCGAGGGCGTGCCGGTCGGCAACTACAGCAAGATCCGCCTCAGGGTTTCGGGCATCGAGCTGCAGCGGCTCGACGCGGCCGGCGAAGTGACCGAGTCCCGCGACGCCAAGCTCGTCGCCGACGGCAAGATCGACCTGAACCCGCGCGGCGGCTTCACGGTCGTCGGCGACCAGACGCTGATGGTCCAGCTCGACTTCGACATGAACAAGGCGCTGAAGGTCACCGAGGCGGGCGCGAGCGGCATCATCATCGTGCGCCCGGTCGTGTTCGTGCGGATCCTCGGCGTCGAGGACCTGCAACGCTTCACGCGCGTCCACGGCGTCGTCCGTGAGCTGACCACGGACGGCTTCGTGCTCTGCCAGACGCGCCTGGCCGCATCCGACGGCACGACGGCCAGGCTGCGCCACTGCCTCGAGGTGTTGCTGGACGACGAGGCGGGCCTCTTCGATCCTGCCGCCGACCCGACCGGCCGCGACGCCATCCAGCCGGAGCTGGAGCTGACGGCCATCGGGCGATTGTTCCGGCTCGGACCGGGCGTCCGTCATCCGGGGCAGCATCAGCGGCACGTGCCTGACGTGGCGCTGCGTGGTTTCGTCGTGCAGCTCGGCCCGCTGGGAACGTTCTCGCGCGTGCCGGCAGTCGCGACCTCGGCGGTCGGCGGCGACAGCCAGTTCGGGCTGAATCCGTCATCGGGTGAGCTCGATGCAGGCCTGCTGCAGCAGGGCACGAAGATCGGCAACCGCCAGGCCGAGTTCGTCGGGCCGGAGGCGATCGCCACCGGCGTGCCCGGCCTGTTCGAGGGCGTCGCGAGTGTCACCACGCCAGGCTTGCTGAAGACCTCGTTCATCGTGCTCGATCTCGATGCGGCGACCGAGGTGCTGCAGGGCACGATCCAGGCGGTCGATGTGGCGCAAAAACGCCTCGTCGTCACTGTCGCAACGATCGGGGATCGCTGCGTGGACGCGGCCACCGCGGCGATCTTCCTGGTCAGCGAGACGGACGACGACTTCAGCCAGGTCGAAGCGAAGCTCGAGGATCTCGCGGCGGGGATGACCGCCACGGCCTTCGGCGCCGACGATCCGGGCGGCTGCTTCGTGGCCGACGTGGTGCTCGCCGCCGAGTGATCCAGTAGGCCGATTTCAGCTTTCGGTGCTGCCGGCGTAATCTTTCGCCTCGGACCCGGGTCCACTCCGACAATTGCTGCGTCGAGGACAGGGAGAGCGAGGCCATGAGGATAACCGCCGCGCGGTGGCGCTGGGTCATCGCCGCGATCGTCGCGGCCTTGCTCGCATGGCTGTGGCTGTCGGGCGCCGGCGACGCGCTGACGCTCGAGCAGCTCAAGGCCCGGCAAGCGGAACTGCAGGCCTGGACCGGCGCCAACCTGTGGCTCGCCGCACTCCTGTTCTTCGCCTTCTACGTGCTGGTCACGGCGCTGTCGATCCCCGGCGCCGCCGTCATGACGCTGGCGGCCGGCGCCCTGTTCGGCCTGCTGCTGGGGACCGTGCTGGTCTCGTTCGCCAGCACCATCGGCGCAACCCTGGCATTCCTGGTGGCCCGCTTCCTGCTCCGCCAGCCATTGCGCGAGCGCTACGGCGAGCGGCTCAAGGCCTTCGATGCCGGCATCGAGCGCGACGGTGCGTTTTACCTGTTCACGCTGCGCCTCGTGCCGCTGTTTCCGTTCTTCATGATCAACCTGCTGACCGGCCTGACGGCGCTGCGCACCTGGACCTATTTCTGGGTCAGCCAGGTCGGCATGCTGCCCGGCACGGTGGTGTACGTGTACGCGGGCACGCAGCTGGCACGGATCGAGTCTCCCGGCGACGTGCTTTCGCCGGGCCTGATTGGCGCCTTCGCGCTGATCGGCCTGATGCCGCTGCTGATGCGCTGGCTGGCGCGCTGGCTGCAGGGCCGGCGCATCTACCGCGGCCATCGCAAGCCGCACAAGTTCGATTACAACCTCGTGGTCATCGGCGCAGGCTCCGCCGGACTCGTGACGGCGTACATCGCGGCGGCCGTGAAGGCCAGGGTCGCGCTGATCGAGAGGCACCGCATGGGCGGCGACTGCCTGCACACCGGCTGCGTGCCGTCGAAGGCGCTGATCCGCTCCGCGCGGGCGGTCCAGGAGGTGCGCGATGCGCTGCAGTTCGGCATCCGCAATGCACAGGTCGAGTTCGACTTCGCGGAGGTCATGGCGCGCGTCCACGAGGTCATCCGCAAGATCGAGCCGCACGATTCGGTGGCGCGTTACACGGAGCTCGGCGTCGAAGTCATCAGCGGTGAGGCGCGGCTCGTCTCGCCGTGGGAGATCGAGGTGGGCAGCCGCCGGCTGTCCGCGCGCAGTATCGTGATCGCGACCGGGGCGCGCCCGCTGGTGCCGCCGATCCAGGGGCTGGAACGCGTCGATTACCTGAGCAGCGACACCGTGTGGGAGCTGCGCCAGCTGCCGGGGCGGCTCGTCGTGCTCGGCGGCGGGCCGATCGGCGCCGAGCTCGCGCAATGCTTCGCGCGCTTCGGCAGCGAGGTGACGCTGGTCGAGATGGCGCCGCGCCTGCTGCCGCGCGAGGACGCGGATGCCGCCGCCGAGCTCGAGGCGCGCTTCCGCGCCGAGGGCCTGCAGCTTGCGACGGCGCACCGGGCCGTGCGGGTCGAGACCGACGACGAGGGACAGTGGCTCGTCTGCGAGCATGCCGGCGCCGAGGTCGTGCTGCCGTTCGACCGGCTGCTGATCGCGCTCGGCCGGCGCGCGAATATAGAGGGCTTCGGCCTCGAGGAGCTCGGCGTCGCGCTCAGCGAGCGCCACACCGTCGGCGTCGATGGTTTCCTGCGGACGAACTTCCCCAACATCTACGCCTGTGGCGATGTCGCCGGCCCGTACCAGTTTACGCATGTCGCCGCGCATCAGGCCTGGTATGCGGCGGTCAACGGCCTGCTGGCGCCATTCTGGTCTTACCGGGCCGACTACCGCGTCATTCCCTGGGCGACCTTCACCGAACCGGAGGTCGCGCGGGTCGGCCTGTCGGAGGACGAGGCCCGCGCCCAGGGCATCGCTTACGAGGTGACGAAGTACGGCATCGACGACCTCGACCGGGCGATCGCCGACGGCGCCGACCACGGCTTCGTCAAGGTGCTGACCCAGCCCGGCAAGGACAAGATTCTCGGCGCGACGATCGTCGGCGCGGACGCCGGCAACCTGATCGCAGAATTCGTGCTGGCGATGAAGCACGGCCTCGGGCTGAACAAGCTGCTCGGCACGATCCACGTCTACCCGACGATGATGGAGGCCAACAAGTACGTCGCCGGCAACTGGAAGCGCGCGCATGCGCCGCAGGCGGCGCTGCGGCTCGCGCGACGCGTGTTCGCATGGCGGCGGGGCTGAAGCTCTCCGTCATTATCCCGGTCGGGCCGGCCGATCCCGCCTGGCGCGAGCTGCTGGGCGACCTGCGGGCGCTCGGCGATGAAGCCGAGATCATCCTGGTCGCGACCCCGGGGGAGGCGCCCGGAGATTTTGCACCGGCGAGCTACGGGCTCGCCGCGCCGTGCCGCTGGCTCGAGGCGCCGGCGGGTCGCGCGCGCCAGCAGAATGCCGGCGCGGCCGCGGCGGCCGGCGCGACGCTGTGGTTCCTGCATGCCGACTCGCGCGCGCCGCGGGCGGCCGTGGCGGCCGCGCAGCGCTTTGCCGGCCACGCAGCGCTGGGGTATTTCGACCTGCGCTTTCGCGCCGACGGTCCGCGGCTCGTCAAGCTCAATGCGCTCGGCGCCCGGATCCGCAGCCGCTGCTTCGGCCTGCCGTTCGGCGACCAGGGCCTGATCATGCCGCGCAGCGCTTTCTTGCGGTTGCGCGGCTTCGACGAGACCCTGCCGGCCGCCGAGGACCATGCGTTTGTCTGGGCAGCGCGTCGCGCCGGCCTCCCGCTGGCGCCGGTGGGCGCCGTGCTGGAAACGAGCGCGCGCCGCTATGCGGCGCAGGGCTGGTTGCGCACTACGCTGCGGCATGCCCGGCTGACGATCTCGCAGGCGCGCGCCTTTGCGGCGGCGAGCCGGCGGCAATGAACGGCGGCGTCGGCATTTTCGTCAAGACGCCCGGGTTGTCGCCGGTCAAGACGCGGCTGGCGGCCGGCATTGGCATAGCGCGGGCCGAGCAGTGGTTTATGCACGCAGCGCGCGCCACGGCCGCGGCCGTGGCGCGCGTGCCGGGCCTGGCGCTTTACTGGGCCGTCGCGGAGCCGGCGACGCTGGCGGCGGACACCTGGCGCGGATGGCCGTTGCTGGAGCAAGGCGACGGTGAGCTCGGTGAGCGCATGGGCCGCGTGCACCACGCGCTGCTGGCGCGCCACGACTTCGCGCTGCTGCTGGGCGCCGATGCGCCGCAGCTCGATCCGCGGCAGCTGGCGAGGGCCGCGGACTGGCTGGCTGCCGACGAGGCGCGGCTTGTCATGGGCCCCGCGCGCGACGGCGGCTTCTGGCTGCTCGGTGCCAACAGCGCGCTCGAGCCCGGCGACTGGACCCGGATGCCATGCGGCCACGCTGATACCGCGCGCGGCTTCCGCGACGCCATGTCCCGCCACGGCCGCTGGAAGCTGCTCAGCGAACTGACCGACGTGGACGCCGTCGGCGACCTCGACGCGATGCTGGCGGAGTTGGCCGAGCTGCGCGAGGCGAGCCCGGAGCAGCAGGCGCTGGCGGACTGGACCCGGGCGACGCTGGCAGGCCGCTGATTGTTACAATGCTGCGTTTCGCAAGCCAAGAAGGAGCACGGGATGCCCAAGACGCAGCGCAAGGCCGGCCTCGACATCGTCGTCAAGGTCACTGATGCTGAGGACAACCTGCGCGGCCGATTCCTGATTTCGGCCGGCAGCCTCTACTACTTCCGCAAGAATGCCAGGGAACCCTCGCGCCGCTACTCGTGGCGGCAGCTCATCGAGATGATCGAGGAGCAGACTGCGGCGCGGCCTGCCGTGAAGAAGCCCGCGGCGAAGACGCCGTCTCGCAAGGGTTGATTCGGCCGGCCCCGAAACCGGCAACCGCGCTCAGGCGCGCGGCAGCGTGACAATAACGGCGGCGCCGCCGAGTTTGGACGGCGCAACGCGCACGCTGCCGCCATAGGACGCGACGATCTCGTTGACGACGGCGAGTCCGATGCCCTGGCCCGGATGGCTTTCGTCGAGGCGGGCGCCGCGGGCCAGCGCCTCCGCAGCGCGCTCGGGATCGAGACCCTGGCCGTCGTCCTCGACGCGTAATTCCAGCAAGCCGGCGGCGCCGGTCGATGCGCTGCAGCGCACCCGGCTGCGGCCATACTTCCATGCATTGTCCAGCAGGTTGCCGAGCACCTCCTGCAGGTCGCCCTCGTCACCGCGGAAGTTCAGCGTCGCGGGTATCTCCAGCTCGCAGCTGACGCTCCGGTCCCGATAGACCTTGTCGAGCGTCGCAGCGAGGTCACTGGCCACCGGCGCGACCGGCACCGCGGTGATGCCGACCTTGCCGGCCGCGCCGGCAGTCGCCGCGCGGCGTAACTGCCAGCCGATGATCTGGTCCATGCGCGCGAGCTCCGCCCGGATCGCGCCGGCTTGCCCGGGGCCAGGCTGGCCGGGCTGGGCCAGCAGCGTGCCGATCGCCGCCAGCGGGGTCTTCAGGCTGTGCGCGAGGTTCGCGAGGCTCTCCTGGTAGCGTTGCTGGCGGCCGCGCTCGCGCCGCAGCAGCGCATTGAGGTTGGCCGCGACGCCGCGCAGCTCCTCCGGCCAGTCGCCGGACAGCTGCGCACGGCGACCGGTCTCCATTTCACGGATCTCCCGCTCGATGCGCCCCAGCGGGCGCAACACGCCGCCCAGCGCGAATGCCAGCAGGCCCAGCGTCGCGATCGCCAGCGCCCCGAACCAGCCGACGAGGCCGAGGCGAAACGCGGTGCGCTGCGCGCGCCACGGCTCGAGGCTCTGCGCGACGACGAAGCGGAACCACTCGATCTCGCCGCCCTCGAACTCCCACGCGATGATGATGCTGCCCAGTGCAAGCCCCGGCCCGCCGGGGTCGGGCTGGATCCATTCGTCGCGCACGCCCGGGGCGACGGCCGGGGGCAGCTCGAAGCTCTGCCCCAGCGCGGACGGCGAACGCCAGACGATGTCGCCGCGCGCATCGCGAATCTCGGCGTACAGCCCGAAGTCGGGACTCAGCATGCGGCCGTCCGGCGGCTCCGGCAGGTGCAGCCGCAAGCTCTCCTCGACCGGCTCGGCCGCTGCGATCAGTGCCATCAGCTGGGCCTCGAGCACCTCGTGACGCGCCTTGGCGAGGCTCGTGCCGAGACTCCATTCCAGCACCGCGACGGTGGCGCCGAAGAACACGACCAGCGCGCTCGCAAGGCTCAGCAGGACGCGATGGCGCAGCGAGCCCTTCGGCACAGGCGGCTCAGTCCTTGCCGACGGGCGAGAGCGCAAACCGGTAACCGCGGCCGCGCAGCGTCTCGATCGGCTTCAAGGTGCTGTCCGGATCGAGCTTGCGGCGCAGGCGCCCGACGAACACCTCGACCGTGTTGCTGTCGCGGTCGTAATCCTGGTCGTACAGCCGGTCGATCAACTCGGCGCGCGACACGACCTGGCCGGCGCGCAATACGAGGTACTCCAGCAAGCGGTATTCGAAGCTCGTCAGCTCGACGGGCTCGCCGCGCAACTCGACTTTCTGCGCGGCGGGCTCGAAGCGCAGGGCCCCGAAATCCAGCACCGGCTGGGCCCAGCCCGAGGCGCGGCGCACCAACGCCTCGAGCCGCGCCAGCAATTCCTCGGTGTGGAAGGGCTTGACCATGTAGTCGTCGGCCCCCGCCTTGAGGCCCGCGACCTTGTCCTGCCAGCGGTCCCGCGCGGTCAGGATCAACACGGGCAGGTCGCGGCCGTTGCCGCGCAGCGCGCTGATCAGGTCCATGCCCGAGACCTGCGGCAGGCCGAGATCGACGATCGCGACATCCGGCGCCGTCTCCTCGGCGAGGTACAGGCCCTCGCGGCCGTCGGCCGCCTCATCGACCTGCCAGCCGGCCGCGCGCAGCGCAGCCGCCAGGCCGTGGCGCAGGACCTCGTCGTCTTCCACCAGCAATGCGCGCATTTCGCTCGCCTCCGCGCCGCTTCGGCCAGCGCCGCTCAGGCGCCGGCCGCGCGCTCAGTAGATACGCCCGCTCTCGGCATCGACGTGCCAGGTGCGCACCCGACCGTCCTCGGTCAGCACGCGGATCCGGTGCACGACGCGGCCCTTGTCGCGCTTCGTCTCGGCGCGCAGCACCTGGCCACCGGTCTGCTGGCGCACCATCTGCGTGGCCTGCTCGAGGCTGATGCCGTTGCTGGCCTGCGCCACGCGCGCGCTCGCCGCCGCGGCCGGCTTGGCCGGCGCCACCGCCCCGCCGAATAGCAGCCCCGCACACAGCAACGCTGTCACCAGCCCGCTCGGGCGCAGGCGGCGGGGCGGGCGCTGGGGGGGGGCGTGACTCATGGCTGGGGCTCTCGGACGCTGCGGGCGTCAATAGGGTGGAATCGCCGCCGCGCGATTGCAAGCGGCGATTCCACCCCGCGCCCTGGCGTGCCGCGCGAGTCCCTAGAGCCGGCCCGGGGCCGGCACGACCGACACGCGCACCGGGATGCTGGTGCCCGGCGGCGAGGCCATCGTCGTCACGTACTCGCGGTCCGCGTAGACGAAGGTCACGCGGTAACCGTCGACGCGCTCTTCCTCGCGGAAGCTGGTGATCGTCTGGCAACGCTGCACGGTGACCGGCTGCTCTTCAATGAACACGCGGCCTGGCGTTGCGGCAACGGCGCGGTTGCGCGCGGACTGGTTACCCATCGTCGCACCGAGCAGCGCGCCGGCCGCGGTCGCCGCGTCCTTGCCGCTGCCGCTGCCGAACTGGTTGCCGATGACGCCGCCGATGATGCCGCCGGCGACCGTCGGCAGGAACGCATTGACGGGCGCAACAGCCCCAGGAACCTCGTGGCGGACGGTCTGGATTTCCGTCTCCTGCCAGCATTCCCGCGACGGCGTCTCGATCCGCACGCGCTGCACGATCGGGGCCACGTCGACGACGCGCGCGTAATCCACGCCGGCGCCCCCGCCGCGCGGATTTGCCGCCGCAGTGCCCGCCACGCAGGCCAGCAGGCCCGCCATCGCCAGCTTGAGCTTAAGGTTGCTGTTCATGGCCTTCTCCTCGTCGTTTGCCGCCACCGCCGCCACGGGGTGGTCCGGCAGCCTCGAGTACAGGCTAGGGGGGGATCGCTGAACCGAAGCTGAACGCTCAGCGCGGCCCGGGCGGCAGTTCCGGTTCAGCCTCTGGTGGGGCCGTTCGCGCCGGCGCGCCCTGGGCCGCCCGCGCCATTTCCGCCAGCACCGCCTCGAGATCGGGCATGCGGCCGGGCACCGCCAGCCAGGCCCGCTCGCGCTCGCGCACGGCTTCCGACCTCGCCAGGTATGCGCTCACCGCCGGCGCATCCGGGTCAGCCCACGCGCTCAGGTCCGCCTCGCTCCAGAACCATTCGTCGATGCCGAAGTTACCTCGATCCATGGCACGGATCTCGGCAATCGCGTCGTCCGACCGTCCGAGCAGACCGTACAGGTTGACGCGCAGCCAGCCCAAGCGCTCGGACGGCGTGCCGGCGGACTTGCGCTCGAGTTGCGCCAACAGCAGCGTCGCCGGCGCGCGCTCCAGCAGGTAGGCGAGCGAGCGCTCATAGCGCCTCGCCGCCAATTCGTGCATCGCGACCATCAGCTCGAACTTGGTCCGCGACAGCCAGCGCTCCGGCAGGTCGTCTAGCCGAGCATCTCGAGGGCCCCGGCCAGCATGCCGACGCTCCCCGAGTACTCCGGGTTCAGCGCCACGGCCCGCTCCAGCGCGAGCACTCCATCCGCGATCCGCCCTTCCTCCAGCGCCACGCTGCCGATTGCGTTCCAGGTCATGAACCAGTCGGGCGCGACCTCCTCGAGTTCGGCGAGGAAGCGCTCCAGTCCGGCCTGGTCGCGCATCTGCAACGCATCCATGGCACGGCGGAACACGATCACCGGGGACAGCGGGTCGATATCATAGGCGCGCTGCAGCGTCGCCCGCGCCGCCGCCGCATCGGGAAACAGGCTGTTCACGAGCCATAAGTGCGCGAAGGCATTGTTGGGATTGATTTCGACAGCGCGCTCCAGCGCCCGGCGTGCCTCGGCGCGGCGCTGCAGCGCGCCCGGACCCTGGCCGAGCAACAGGCCGCGCACGGCCCAGGCCTCGTCGCTCTGCGGGTCGAGGGCCAGCGCGCGGTCCAGCGCGCGGTGGGCGAGCTGCTCGGTCTCGGCGAGGCTGCGATACGGGTAGTTGTCGAGCAGGCCTCGACGTCGCCCTTGGCCGTCTGCGCGATGACGACCTCGTCGGCGGCCAGCAGCGTCAGGCGCAGCGCCTTGACGACCTCGGTGGCGATTTCGTCCTGGATCGCAAAGACGTCGTCGAGGCGGCGTTCGTAGGTGTCCGACCACAGGTGGTAGCCGCTGCGCGCGTCGATCAGCTGCGCCGTGACCCGGATGCGGTTCCCCTGCTTGCGCACGCTGCCCTCGAGGATGTTGGCGACGCTGAGCCGCTCGCCGATGGCGCGCAGGTCCTGGTTCTGGCCCTTGAACGCGAATGACGAGGTGCGGCCGGCGACGCGGAAGTCCTCGATCCTGGCGAGCACGTTGAGCAATTCTTCCGACAGGCCCTCGGAAAAATACTCGTTCTCTGGATCGGTCGACATATTGACGAAGGGCAGCACCGCGATCGACAGGTCGCGCGGCCCGTCGAACGCGGGCGCCGCCGCCGGTGCCGGTGCCGCTCGCTCCGCGACGATCGGCGCGGGGGCTTCTGTTGCGCGGAAGTTGACCCAGGCGAACAGCCCGATGGCGATGAGCAGCAAGGCGATCGTCGCAACGTCGAGCTTGCGGCCCGCCCGGGAGAGCTTGTCGTCGCTGCGATCGACCTCGCGGTCCCGCTTGATGCCCTCGGGCGTGATCTCGAAGGCCCAGGCGAGGATCATCGCGAACGGGAAGCCCAGCGCGAGTATCGTCGCGACCAGCCGCAAGGAGCCGTCCGGCGCGCAGATGAGTTCCAGCACGACATCGCCGACCTGCAGGATCAGCCAGGCCGCCGCGCCATAGAACACGGCCACCCGGATGACACTACGACGCTTCAGCTCTGCAAAAAATCTTTCATAGGGACGCTGGCACCGGAACCCGCATGGCGTTAGTGCACGCGCCAGAGTAATGATGGATGCCCCCGAACGCCAATTTCCCACCGGCGGACGCGGCCCGGAGGCGGCGTGCGCCAGGCGCCGCCGGCCTGTGGTATAGAAATGCCTGGTGCATGGCGGGCAGGGCGACCATGAGCGAGCAGCAGGTGCGGGACGCGGGCGAGAATCCTGGCGGGCAGATGCCGTTCCTCGCGCCCTGCCGCCGGGTGCCCGCATCGGCGCCGTTGCGCTGGCTCGCGGCAGGCTGGCGGGACATGCGGGCCGCGCCGGGGCAGAGTCTCGGCTGGGGACTCGCCGTGCTGGGCGCGTCCTGGCTCGTCAGCCTCGTGGCGCTCTGGCTCGGCAGCTGGCTGGTGTGGCTGTCGCTGCTGTCGGGCTTCGTGTTCGTCGGGCCGCTGCTCGCGATCGCGTTGTATGCGGTCAGCTGGCAGCTCGAGCACGGCCGGATCCCGACCTTCGACCGCAGCGTCGATGCGGCGCGCGCGCGGCTTGGCGACAGCCTGGTGTTCGCGCTGATCCTGATGGTGGTGTTCCTCGTGTGGGCGCGCGCCGGGTCGATGGTGCACGTGTTCTTCCCGATGGAGTCGAAGCCGGAACTCGGTGACATCCTCCGGTTCCTCGCGATCGGCTCGGCGGTCGGGTCGATCTTCGCGGCGATCACGTTCGCGGCCAGCGCCTTCTCCTTGCCGATGCTGATGGACCGCAAGGCCGACACCGTCACGGCCGTCGTGACCAGCGTCAACGCGACGTTGCGCAACAAGCCGGCAATGGCGGTGTGGCTGCTGCTGATCGTGCTGCTGACCGGGATCGGCTTCGCGACGGCGTTCATCGGGCTCGTCGTGCTGTTCCCGTTGCTCGGGCACGCCACCTGGCATGCCTATCGCGACGTCGTCGACGCCTCGGCCTGGCCGCCGCACGAGCCCTGAGCCGGGCATGCCAACCAACGTCACGCCGGAGTACAAGAAGGCCGAGGAGGCCTTTCGCAAGGCCCGCGAGCCGAAGGAGCGGCTCGAGTGCCTGCGGCAGATGCTGTCGACGATTCCCAAGCACAAGGGGACGGAGCACCTGCAGGCCGATATCAAGAGCCGCATCAAGGACCTCACGGACGAGCTGGCCGGCCCGAAGAAAGGCGGCAAGCGCAGCGGCCCGGCGCTGGTGATCCGCCCGGAAGGTGCCGCGCAAGTCGCGCTGCTCGGGCCGCCGAACTCGGGCAAGTCGGCGCTGCACCTGCGGCTGACGGGCTCGCGGGCGCAGTCCGGCCCGGGTTCGTTCATCACGCAGTACCCGGAGCCCGGCATGCTGCCGCACGAGGACATCGCGTTCCAGCTGCTGGACCTGCCGTCGATGTCGCCGGAGCACAGCCCGCCCTGGATCGCCTCGACGCTGCAGACCAGCGACGCGGCGCTGCTCGTCGCGGACCTGTCCGATCCGGCCTGCGTCGAGCAGCTGCGGTTCATTCTGGACACGCTGGCGGTTCGCAAAGTCAGCCTCGATTCACGCTGGCCCGGCACGGATGGCGCCGCGCCGCGCGAGGCTGACGGCGACGACCCGTTCCGCGTCCGCTTGCCGACCCTGCTGCTCGCCAACAAGAGCGACCTCCTCACGGACCCCGAGGAGGTCGTCGTGCTCGAGGAGCTGCTGCAGGTCGATTTCCCCGCCTTGCGCGTCTCCGCGCAGACCGGCGAGGGGCTCGGCGCGCTCGCGCCCTGGCTGTTCCGCAGTCTCGGGATCGTGCGTGTCTACACCAAGGCCCCCGGCCGCGACGCGGATCGCGACAAGCCCTTCACAGTGCGCCGCGGCGACACGGTGCTGGACGTGGCGCGCCTGGTGCACAAGGATATCGCGGAGTCGTTCCGCTTCGGGCGCCTGTGGGGCAGCGGCGCTTTCGATGGCCAGCAGGTCGGCGCCGATCACGCGGTCGCCGACGGCGACATCGTCGAGCTGCACGCGTCGCGCTGAATCGCCGAGCGGCGGCCGTGGTTCGGCCGTGCTCCTACTTGAGCAGCACCGGCGCGCCGTCCTTGAGCGCGATGCGCTTGCCCGGATCATAGTCCGTGCGGACCACGGTCTCCCGACCGTCGAGGCGGTAGGTGACGTCATACCCGGCCGGTTCCTCGCGCGTGTCCTGGACGGTCACGCAGACCTGCCGCCATTCCTGGTCTACGTTGCGATCCTGCATGCCTTCCTGGATCTTGTTGCCGGCGATGCCGCCCGCGACCACGCCGCCGACGGTGGCGACCTTCTTGCCGCTGCCGCTGCCGATCTGGCTGCCGACGACGCCGCCGACGACTGCGCCTGCCAC
>CAYWYS010000011.1:10368-25072 GCA_964462675.1 uncultured Thioalkalivibrio sp. | reverse complement strand
CGCTGCCGCTGCCGATCTGGCTGCCGACGACGCCGCCGACGACTGCGCCTGCCACGGTGCCGGCGATCCTGTTCGGATCCTGGGTCGGGTGTTGCGTGCTGACGAGCTCGTTGTGGCATTCCTGGCGCGGGACACTCACGGTCCTGGTCGCCTGCCTGACTGCGAGCACCTCGGCAGAGTCTTTCGCGTCCATCGTCCTGTAGCCGGCCACCGCGCCGACTGCAGTGACAGCGATCGCGCCGACGATGCCGGCGATGATGAGCTTCATGTTCATTTGCTGTACTCCATTGAGGGCGGGGCAACGCGTCATATCCGCGCTGCCTTGCCTTGGCTGGAGTGTAGCGGGTTCGGGCCGCCCCGGTCGGTGCGTCAGCGAACGCGGGCGCCGGCCAATATCGTGATCACGCGCTCGAGTTCTCGCCGGATGTCCTCGGCCTGGACCTGCTGCAGGCGCTCCTCCGCGCACTGGGCGGGCGTTCGCCCTTGAGCGTCGGTGACGTCCAGCCTGGCGCCGCGCGCCAGCAGGAACTCCATCATCAGGTGGTCCGGTCCGGCCACGGCGGCATGCAGCGCCGTGGCGAGGCACTCGGCGCGCAACATGGGGTCGAGCTGGATGACATCGATCCTCGCGCCGTGCTCCAGCAACAGGTCCGCAAGCGCGACCCGGTGCTCGTTCGCTGTGCCGGAGTGCGCCGCCGCATGCAGCGGCGTGCCCATCGAGGTCGTCTGCCAGTTCACGTCCGCGCCGAGATCGATCAGCAGTTCGGCCAGGTGGATGTCGCCATGGGTCACGGCGAACCACAGCGGCGACTGGAGCGTCCCGGTGCCGTTGACCGGCGCGCCCTGCGTGACCAGGTGCCGGATCATCCCGTGCTGGCGATGCAACACTGCGGCTTGCAGCACGAGGGGCTCGTCCAGCGGAGCGCCCGCTGCGACCAGCCGGTCCACCTCCGCAATGTCGCCGCGGCCCGCGGCTTCGACCAGTGCCATCGTGCCGGCGCCGTCGCCGGCTGGATTCCTCGCATTCGGAGCCTCGCAGGCCGCGAGCAGCGCGGCCGCCACGACACATGCAGCAAACAGCTCGCCTCGCCCAAGGTTGTTCATCTCAGCCTCGCTCAGCCGGCCTTCTTCGCCGCCGGCCCGGCTTCGATCAGGTCCTGCCCGGCAGTATCCAGTTCAACGGCGTCCAGGTCAGCGGCATCCTGGTCGGCGACGACCCTGGCGATCTCGCCGCGCCGGCGCTCCGCCTCGAGATCGCTATCGGCCAGCGGCGCCTTGACGACGATCTCGTACAGGTCGCGGCGCCGGTCCTTCAGGTTGGTGACGCTGCCGATCTCGTGCAATTCCTTCAGCAGGTCCATGTCGAGGTCGGCGATCACCGTCATCTCGGTGTTCGGCGTGGTCTCGGCCTTGATCGAGTTGGTCGGGAACGCGAAGTCGGCCGGCGTGAAAATCGCCGACTGGCCGTACTGCACGTCCATGTTGTGGACCTGCGGCAGGTTGCCGACCGAGCCGGCGATCGCGACATAGCACTCGTTCTCGACGGCGCGCGCCTTGGCGCAGATGCGCACGCGCATGTAAGCGCTCTGCGTGTCCGTCAGGAACGGTACGAACAGGATGTGCATGTCCTGGTCGGCGCAGATGCGCGCCAGTTCCGGAAACTCGACGTCGTAGCAAATCAGGATGCCGATGCGACCGCAGTCCGTGTCGAACACCGGCACGCGATCCCAGCCGGACATGCCCCAGATCGAGACCTCGTCAGGCGTCGGGTGGATCTTGCGCGACTGGTCCCAGGTGCCGTCGCGGCGCAGCAGGTAGCTGACGTTGTAGAGGCGCTCGTGCTCCACCAGCGGCATGCTGCCGGCAATGATGTTGATGTTGTAGGACACGGCCAGCTCGAGGAAGCGCTGGCGGATCCACTCAGTGTGCCGCGACATCTCCCGAATGGCCTTCGGCTCGTCGAGATTATTGAACTCGGCCATCAACGGCGCATTGAAGAACTCCGGAAACAGGATGAAATCGGCCTTGTAGGCGGAGATCGCGTCGACGAAGAACTCGACCTGGTTCATCAGCGCCTCGCGGTCCGCAAACAGCCGCATCTGCCATTGCACCAGCCCGACGCGCACCACGCTGCGCGGCCGGTTGATGAGCTTCGGCTTTTCCTCGTAGTAGATGTTGTTCCATTCCAGCAGCGTCGCGTAGCCGAGCGACTGCGTGTCGTTCTTCAGGTAATCGCGCAGCAGCTTCTTGACATGGAAGCCGTTGGACAGCTGGAAGGTCAGGGTCGGATCGTAGATGTTCTTGAGCCGCACCTGCTCGATGTATTCGCGCGGCGTCATGCGGTCGGCGTACTTCTCGTAATTCGGAATCCTGCCGCCGGCCATGATGGCGCGCAGGTTCAGGTTTTCGCACAGCTCCTTGCGGGCGTCGTAGAGCCGGCGTGCCAGCCTGAGGCCGCGGAACTCGGGATGCACGAACACCTCGATGCCGTAGAGGATGTCGCCCTCGGCATCGTGGGTCTTGAACGTGTGGTCGCCGGTGATGTCGCTGAAGCTGTGCTTGTCGCCGAACTGCTCATAATCGACGATCAGCGACAGCGCCGAGGCCACGACCTTGCCGTTGACCTTGACGCACAACTGGCCCTCCGGGAACACGTCGAGCAGGTTGGCGATCGCGTCGTGCGGCCAGTAGTCGCCGCCGAGCTCGGCATAGGCCTCCTGCATCGCCTTGCGCAGCTCGCTGTAGTCGCTGAGCTCAAGGTTGCCGAGCTCGATTTTCATGCCGGATTCTTCGCTCACTGGACCTGCTCGTAACACTGCGCCTGGGTCAAGGGTACTGCCACGGGCCTGGTGGAGCCAGCCGGGACCGGCCCGCAATGGGCCCGCCGGGCCCTCAGACGAGGTGATCCGCGACGTAGCGAGCCATCGCCTCCTCGGGGAAGATCACCTCGACCTTGCCGAGCTTGCGCAATATCTTGGCATGCAGCGCGTCGATGCCCTTGACGATGACGCGGGGGGCGCCGAGCTCCAGCGTGTACATGGTCGCCACGATGCTGCGGTTGGCATGGTCGCCGAGCGAAATGAACACGGCGGTGGTGTCGGCGAGATCGATGGTCTTGAGGACTTCCTCGTCGCTGCCGTCGGCGACCAGCGCGCTGTCGAGGCAATCCTGCACCCGCTGCACCGCCGCCTCGTCGAGATCGATCCCCGTGACCCGGTGGCCATGCACCGACAGGCGCCTCGCCAGCGCGGCGCCGAACCGCCCGAGGCCGATGAGGACAAAACGTGAATGCTTCTCAGCCAACGATCACCTCGCCTTCCGGATAGCGGATCTTCGGTCCCGCGGGACCGCGCAGCAGCAACGACGCGATGGCCAGCGGCCCGACGCGCCCCAGCAGCATCATCGCGACCACCACCAGCCGTGACGCTTCGCCGAGGTCCCCGGTCAGGCCGGTGGACAGTCCCACGGTACCGAGGGCAGAGACAGCCTCGAACACCGTGTCCAGGAAGTGCCCGCCGGCGTCGGCATGCGGCCGGTCGCCGCCCTCGAGGATCAGCAACAACAGGATGCCGGTCACCAGCACCAGAGTGTAGACCGCCACGACCGCCGCCGCCGCAGCGAGCACGCGTTGCGGCACGCGCCGGCCGAAGGCCGCCGTCTGCCAGCGCCGCCGGACGAGCGCGAAACCCTCCATCGCCAGCACGGCCGCGGTCGTGACCTTGACGCCGCCGGCCGTCGAGCAGGCGCCGCCGCCGATGAACATCAGCAACAGCAGCACGAACAGCGATGGATAGGCGAATTGCTCGATCGGCAGCGTGGCGAAGCCGGCCGTGCGGGCCGTCACGCTCTGGAAAAAGGCATGCAGCAACGCTTCGCAGGCCGGCATCATGCCAAGCGCGCCGTTGCGCTCCGCCAGCCAGATGGCGGCCGTGCCGCCGGCGAGCAGCACCACGGTCGCCGTGACCACCAGCTGACTATGGAAGCGCAGCCCGCGCCGGTCGCGATTCTCGCGACGCAAGTGCAGCAGGTCCAGCAGCACCGGGAAACCGAGCCCGCCGGCAACGATCAGCGCCGCCATCGTCAGCAGCACTGCCGGCGAGCCCGACCACGGCGCCATGCTGTCGTCCTGCAGTGAAATGCCGGCATTGCAGAATCCGGACACGGCGTGGAACACGGCCCACCACAAAAGCTCGAGAAACGGCCCGTCGCCGAGCCGCGCCAACAGCAGCAGCAGCGCGCCGATCGCCTCCAGGGCCAGCGTCACGGCCACGACCAGCAGGATCAACCGCCCCATGTTGGTGGACAGCGGCGCGCCGAGCGTCTCGCGCGTCAGCAGGCGGTACTGGAGCGGCTGCCGCCCGGTCATGCCGACGAACAGCAAGGTGCCGATCGACATGACGCCGAGTCCGCCGAGCTGGATCAGCAGCAGCACGACAAGCTGGCCGCCGAAGCTCAGGTCACTCGCCGGTGAGACCACCATCAGCCCGGTGACCGCGGCGGCGCTGGTGGCGGTGAACAGCGCGTCCGAGAAGCTGAGCGGGTCGGCGCCCGCCGCGCGGCAGCCGGGCAACAGCAGCAGCGCGGTGCCAACGCCGACCAGGCCGAAATACCAGGCAAACAGGGTGCGCGCCGGGTAATCGGCGAGACTGCCAGCGAACCTGACCAGACCGGTCTGCATACCTGCCGGAAGTGTAGTTCGCGCCGCCGGGCGCAGCGGGAGCTCAGCCGTGCGCCGGCGCTACGGCCGCGCCCGGCGCGACGATCGCTTCGTCGGCCAGCATGATCGGGATGCCGTCGCGCACCGCGTAGATGCGGGCCTCGTCGGCAGTCAGCAGGGCGGCCTCGAGCGGCGCCTCGACCTTGCGGCCGTCAGCATGCACGAGCGTGCCGGCCGCGATGGCGGCGTTGATGTCCCGCAACCGGTCCTTCGGCGCGAGCGACACGGCCTGGCGCGTCACCGGACAGCGCAGGATTTCGACGAGCTTGCGATCGATCATGGTCAGGGTTCCTTCCGTTCAACGCGCGCTGCGCCGTACCAGCGCAGCCAGCAGGTACGCAACGCCGGCGAGCACGATGATCACCGGCCCCGAGGGCAGGTCCGGCGCATAGGAAATGGCCAGCCCGCCGGCCGTGAACACCATGCCGAGCAGCACGGCGACGCCCATCATACCGGCAAGCGAGTGGATGAAGCGCCCGGCGATGGCGGCCGGCAGCGTCATCAGGGCGATGACGAGGATCAGGCCGACGACCTGGATCAGCATGACGACAGTCAGCGCGACCAGCACCAGCAGCAACAGGTAATAGCGCTCGACGTTCAGGCCCCGGACGCGCGCGAACTCGGGATCGAAGCAGACCGCGAGGAACTGGCGGTAGAACAGCGCGGTGAACCCGATGATGACGAAATCCAGCGCGATGATCAGCTGCAGGTCGCTGGTCGACATCATCAGCAGGTTGCCGAACAGGTAGCTCATCAGGTCCACGCTGTAGCCGGGCGTCCGCGCGATGAACAGGATGCCGATCGCCATGCCGAGCGCCCAAATCGCCGAGATCGCCGTGTCCTCGCGCTCGGCGAAGCGCAGCTTGACCCAGCCGATGATCAGTGCGGCAAGCACCGCGGCGACCAGCGCGCCGCCCAGCGGGTGCCAGCCGAAGTACCACGCGATGCCCATGCCGCCGAGCACGGCATGCGCAATCGCCCCGGCCAGCAGGCTGATGCGCTGCACGACCACATAGCTGCCGACGATGCCGCAGCCGATGCAGGCGAGCAGTCCGCCCGCCAGCGCCCGCTGCAGGAATTCGTGCTCCGCGAGCGCCTGGAAGAATTCCATCACGTCGCGCCCGGCGGGTGAGCGTGGTGGGCGTGGTGCACGGCCCGCACCGGGTGGCCATAGAGCTCGTTGATGACCTCGCCGGTGAGCTCGGAGGTGCCGTGGCAGATCAAAGTCCGGCTGATGCAGGCGACGCGCTCGACGAAGCCGGTGACGAAGCCGACATCGTGCGACACCAGCACCACGGCCATCCGGTCGGTCAGCTTGGCGAGCAGCGCGAAGATGTCCTCCTCGGCGCGCTGGTCGAGGTTGGAGGTGGGCTCGTCGAGCAACAGCAGCTTCGGCTCGGCGGCCAGCGCGCGCGCGATCAGTACCCGCTGCAGTTCGCCGCCCGACAGCGCGCTCAATGGGCGGTTTGCCAGCGCATCGAGCTCGGTCTCGGCGATGGCGCGCGCGGCGGCCGCGCGATCCGCGGCGCTCCAGCGCAGGCTGAGGCCGCCGGCGAGGCGCCCGAGCAGCACCGCTTGTGCCACGGTGATCGGGAAATCTCGCGGGAACAGGGCGAATTGCGGCACATAGCCGATCTCGTCGCGTGCGTCCTGCGGGGCGCGCCCGAACACGCGCACCGTGCCCGCGCGCGGCTTCAGCAGCCCGGCGGCCAGCTTCAGCAGGGTGCTCTTGCCGCCGCCGTTCGGGCCGATCAGGCCGATCAGTTCGTGCGCGCCGATGTCCAGCGTGACGTGTTCGACGACGTCGGGTCCGTCGCCGTAGCCGAAGCTGACGTCCTTGAACGACAGCGAGGCCGTCACGGCGCGCTCCCGGGCACCGGTTGCGCCAGCGCGTCGGCCATGCGCTGCGCCACGCGGCGCAGGTTGGCGGTGTAATCCGCCGCGAGCGGGTCCGCCTCCACGACCTGTGCCCCGAGCGCCTCGGCGACCGCCAGCGCGCTGCGCTGGCTGAATTGCTGCTGCACGAACACGACGCCGACGCCGGCCTCGCGGCCGCGGCGAATCACCTCGGCCAGGCCGCGCGGGCCGGGCTCGCGCCCGCCGGCTTCGATCGGCAGTTGCACGAGGCCGTAGGCGTCTGCGAAATAGCCCCAGGACGGGTGGAAGACAATGAACACGCTGCCGCGCGCCGGTGCCAGCAACGCGGCGATCTCGTCGTGCAGCGCCAGCAGCTCTGCCTGCAATTCCGCCGCGCGGGCCTGGTAGCCCGCGGCGCCGCCCGGATCGAGGCGCGCCAACGTATCCGCGATCTGCTGCGCCATCCGGGCCGCGAGGCGCGGATCGGTCCAGGCATGGGGATCCGGCTTGCCGGCATGGTCGTGGCCATGCGCCGGCTGGCGGCCGGCCGATATCGCGCCATCCTCGGTGCGGCGCAACGGCAGCCCGGCGATCAGCGACACGACCTCCATGCCGGGGCGGTCACGTGTGATCCTGGCGAGCCACGCGTCCTCGAAGTGCACGCCCATCGTGAACCACACCCGGGCGCCGTCCAGTGCGGCGAGGGTCGCCGGTCCGGGGGAGTAGGTGGCCTCGTTGTCGCCCGGCTGCACCAGCGTCAGCACTTCGGCCCGCGCACCGGCGATCCGCTCGACCAGGTACTGCTGCGGCAGGATGCTGACGACGACCTGCAGCGGTGCCGGCTGCGCGGCTGCCGCAGACAGCGGCACCATTCCCAGCAGACAGGCAGACAGGAGGGACTTCAGGCGCATCCGGGCATTCTACCGCGCCGGTCAAGCCCTCCGGCGCGCTCGCGCGTCGGTTAGAATGCCGGTCCTGTAGAGGAACCCGCATGAACCCCCAGCCGTCACTGTCGGCCACTGCCCGTCGACTCGAGTCCCGCCTGCGGACCCAGGTGGGCAAGGCCATCGACGACTACCGCATGATCGTCGACGGCGATCGGGTCATGGTCTGCCTGTCCGGCGGCAAGGACAGCTACGCGCTGCTCAGCCTGCTGCTGGCGCTGCAGCGCGCCGCGCCGGTTTCCTTCAAACTGGCCGCCGTCAACCTCGACCAAAAGCAGCCGGGCTTCCCGGCGCGCGTGCTGCCGGATTACCTCGAGGCGCTCGGCGTGCCGTACCACGTCATCGAGCAGGACACTTACAGCGTCGTGCAGCGGGTCATCCCGGCCGGCAAGACGACCTGCGGGCTGTGCTCGCGGCTCAGGCGCGGTGCGCTCTACAACTTCGCCGCGGCCGAGGGCTTCACGAAGATCGCGCTCGGGCACCATCTCGACGACATTATCGAGACGCTGTTTCTGAACCTGTTTTTTGGCGGCGCACTGAAGGCCATGCCGCCGAAGCTGCGCAGCGACGACGGGCGCAACATAGTCATCCGGCCGCTGGCGTATTGCCGGGAAAACGAGCTGACGCGCTACGCGCGCGCGATGGAGTTCCCGCTGATCCCCTGCGATCTGTGCGGCAGCCAGCCGAACCTGCAGCGGCAGGAGATCAAGGCGATGCTGGCCGACTGGGAGCGGCGCTTCCCCGGGCGCATCGATTCGATCGCCGGCGCGCTGGGGAACATCGCGCCGTCGCAGCTGATGGACGCCAGGCTGTTCGATTTCGCGGGCCTGGCGGCGCCCGGGATCAGCGCCGCGGCGGTCGCGCCGCTCGCGGGCGAGCCTCGTTCACCTTGAGGGCTCGACCGCCCATCTGGTGGCCCTCGAGGGCCTTGATGGCGTTGTCGCCATCGCTGTCACCCATATCCACGAACGCGAAGCCGCGCGGGCGGCCGGTCTCGCGGTCGGTCACGATCTTGACCGACACGACGTCGCCGAACGGGGAGAACAGGCCGCGCACCTCGTCTTCGGTGGCGGTGAAGGGCAGATTGCCGACGTAGATTGACTTCATCTCTGGAGGCTCTCAGGAACGGACAACGACTCAGGCGCCGCCGCCGTCCGACGGCGCCGCCACAGCATACGACAGCGCATGGAGACGGCATAGCCCGGCGCGTCGCGTGCTGCGCTGCGAGCAGCGGCGACCGGGGCTGGGCTATAGTGCTCGCCGGAAGCCCCCGACCGTCGCGGAGAACCCATGACCCAGACTGCTCGCCGCCTGTGCCTGTTGCCCCTGCTGTGGCTCGGCCTCGCCACGCCGGCCCATGCAGACCTGCCACCGCTCTCGCTCGAGGACGTGTTCGCCCTCGAGTATGCCGAGGACCCGCGCATCACGCCCGAGGGCGATCGCGTCGTCTACATCAGGAGAACGATGGACCGGATGACCGACCGGGCGCAGAGCGCCCTGTGGATCGTCGCCGCGGACGGCGGCGGCCATCGGCCGCTGGTCAGCGATTTCGAGTCGGTCAGCATGCCGCGCTGGTCGCCGAACGGGGACCGGCTGGCCTGGGTCGGCAAGCGTGACGGCGAGACGGCGATCTGGGTGCGCTGGATGGATACCGGCCAGGCCGCGCGGCTGGCGCGGCTCGAGGGTCGCCCGGAGGGGCTGTCCTGGGCGCCGGACGGCAGCCAGCTGGCGTACACGATGCACGTGCGCGAGGAGGCGCCGCCGCTCGCGAAGCTGCCGAGCAAGCCGCCGGGCGCAGAGTGGGCGGACCCCTTCACGGTCATCGACACGATGGTCTATCGGGCCGATGGCCGCGGCTTCCTCGAAAAGGGCTACAGCCACGTATTCGTCGTGCCGGCCGACGGCGGCACGCCGCGCCAGCTGACGAGCGGACCGTTCAACCATACCGGCGAGCCGTCCTGGTTGCCCAATTCAGGCGCGCTGGTGATCTCGGCCAACCGGCGCGCGGACTGGGAGCACGAGCGGCTCGATTCCGACCTGTACATGGTGACGATCGAGGAACCATCGATCCGCCAGCTGACGACGCGCTTCGGCCCGGACCGCTCGCCGGCCGTGGCGCCTGACGGACGGCGCGTCGCCTATACCGGCTTCGACGACGATCGCCTCGGCCACCACACCGAGCGCCTGTACCTGCTGGACCGCTCGACCGGCGACATCACGGTGCTGGCGGCCGACCTCGACGCCAGCATCCGGCAGCCGCAGTGGGACAGCCGCGGGCGCGGTATCTATTTCCTCTACGACAAGGAGGGCCGGACGCACCTGGCGCGACTCGACCTGGTCACGAATGCGATCGCGACGCTCGCCGAGGACGTTGGCGGCACCTATATTTCGCGGCCGTATGCAAGCGGGAGTTTCACCGTTGCCGCGTGGGGCTCGTTCGCTTACACGATGACCGCGCCGGACTTTCCCGCCGACGTGGCCTCGGGTGACGGGCGGCGTACGCGGCGCCTGACGCGTCTGAACGACGACCTGCTGCCGTTTCGCAGCCTGGGCCGCGTGGAAAGCTTCTGGACCGAGTCGCGGTTCGACCAGCGCGACATCCAGGCCTGGATCGTGCTGCCGCCTGGCTTCGATCCCGGCAAGCGCTGGCCGATGATCCTCGAGATTCACGGCGGACCGTATGCGAATTATGGCCCGCGGTTTTCGGCCGAGATGCAGCTCTACGCCGCGGCCGGCTACATCGTCGTGTACGCCAACCCGCGCGGCAGCACGAGCTACGGCGCGGAGTTTGCCGGCCTGATCGACAAGAACTATCCGGGCGAGGACTACGACGACCTGATGAGTGTCGTCGATGCGGTCGTCGGGCGCGGCTATGTGGATCCGGACCGGCTGTTCATTACCGGCGGCAGCGGCGGGGGCGTCCTGACGGCGTGGACCGTCGGCAAGACCGATCGCTTCCGGGCGGCCGCCGTCGTCAAGCCGGTCATCAACTGGTCCAGCTTCGTGCTGACGGCCGACAACTACCCGTTCTTCTTCTATCGCTACTGGTTCGGCGCGCCGCCGTGGGAGGAGCCGGAGGACTACTGGCGCCGCTCGCCGCTGTCGCTGGTCGGCAATGTCACCACGCCGACGATGGTGCTGAGCGGCGAGGATGACTTCCGTACGCCGATGTCCGAGGCGGAGCAGTACTACCAGGCGCTGCGCCTGAACAAGGTGGACTCAGTGCTGGTGCGCGTGCCGGGCGCCGCGCACAACATCGCCGCGCGGCCGACGCAGCTGATGGCGACGGTCGCGAATATCCTCGCGTGGTTCGAGCGCTACGACGTGCCGCGGCCCGACGGGTCGGGCCCGGCGCCTGCCGTCGAGCCTTCGGCGCCGTCGGAACCGCCGGAACCGGAGACCGAGCCGCCGGCCGCCGGTGACTGAGGCGGGCCGAGCCGGGCCACCGCCCCGGCGTCGATCGAGCGCAGGTGCAGGTCGCGCTGCGGAAACGGGATCTCGATGCCCGCCGCGCAGATCGCATCGTGCACCGCGAGCGTCAGGTCGCTCTTGATCGACAGGAAGTTGTCGAAGTCGTCGGTCCAGGCGCGCAGCGAGAAGTCCAGCGAGCTGTCGCCGAAGCCGACGAAGAACACCGAGGGCGCGGGATTGTCGAGCAGCCGGTCCTGGCTCTTCGCGACGTTTGTCAGCAGTTCCATGACCTGGCGTGGATTCGAGCCGTAGGCGACGCCGACGAGCACTTCCATGCGCCGCCGCATGTCCGACAGCGTCCAGTTCGTGACCTCGTTCGAGATCAGGTTCGCGTTCGGCACGATGACCTCGGCGCCCTCGAAGGTGCGCACCGTGCTGGAGCGCACGCCGATGCGTGTGACCTTGCCCCACATCGTGCTGAGCTGCACGGTGTCGCCGGTCTGCACCGGCCGCTCGAAGGCGAGGATCAGCCCGGAAATGAAATTGTTGACGATGTTCTGCAGGCCGAAGCCGATGCCGACCGACAGCGCGCCGACGATCAGCGCGAAGCGGTCCAGCTGGATCCCGGCCGCCGCGATCGCCAGCGTGAAGGCGATGCCGAGCACGAGGTAGTTGACCAGCATCGAGATCGTCGCGGCCACGCCGCGCGGCAGCTTGACGCGCGGGTACACGTCGACGGCGAGCTCGAAGCGCAGGAAGCGCGATACCAGCAGGCCGAGCCAGATCGCGATCGCGAAGCCGAGGATGTCCGCCAGCGAGATCTCAACCGTGCCGATCGTCGCCTTGGCGAACAGGATCGTCGACAGGATGCCGCCGATCAGGCCGTCGACGCGGAAGGTCCTCGTCGTCGCCATGACCCAGCCGAGCACCGCGGCCAGCGGCAGGATGCGCATGAGCCACGCGTCGATCGCTGCACTGTGCCAGCGCACGATGTTCAGGTGCTGCATGAGCCTGGTCTGCAGCAGGGCGAGAATCATCGCGCGGGTCACGTTGACGCCGGCGAACAGCACGAGCGCGACGAAGGCGCTGCCGATGACGGCGTTGGTCAGCAGGCCGGACAGCGAGACGAGGCCGCCGATGTTCGCAAACAGCGCAACGGCCAGCACGACGAGCCCGAGCCTGGCCACGACGCGCGCGGAGCGCCACAGCATCCCGGCCTCGAGCTGCGCGGCCGGTCCGCCAGGCCGCAGGATCCAGGCGACGGTGCCCGCAGCCGCGGCCGTCAGCAGCAGCAGGCCGTAGCGCTCCAGTGCCGTGCCGGCGCCCAGCAAGCTGTTCAGGCGCGCCAGCAGGTACAGGCCCGTCAGCAGGTACACCGCGCTGCGCAGCGATCGCGGCACGATCAGCGGCAGGACACGCAACAAGGGCAGGATCAGCAGCAGGCCGGACACTTCCCGCAGCACGCCCGGCCAGTCCGGATAGATCCACGGTGCCGCGAAGATCGCCATCATCAGCGCCGCCGCGAGCGGATGGCGGAACACGGCCAGGTCGCGCGCCAGCTCGGGCTTGCCCTCGCTCCAGCTGCGGACCTTGCGCGACAGCGATGCGAAGCCGCCAAGCAGCAGCACCAGCAGGCCGCCATGCACCCAGGTGTTGGCACGGCGCGCGGCCAGGTAATTGCTCAGCGTCTCCCAGTCCTGCTGCCAGACCTCGCGCGAGGCCTCCAGCACCATCGACGAGGGCTCGGCCTGCCACAGCGGGGGCTGCTCCGGCCGGAACAGCTCGAGGCGCGCCTGGGCAAGTTCCGCGTCCAGCACGGACTGATGCTCATCGACGATGCCCATCCACTCGGCCAGCGTGTTCTGCAGCACTAGGAGGTCATCCTGGCGCGCGCCGACACGCTTGCTGGCCTCCCGGAGCCCCGACTGCACTTGGCGGCCGCCGGCAAGGATCTCGACGGACAGCTCGCGCTGCTTGATTTCCTCCTCGGTCAGCGCCCAGGAGCGCAGCGCCAGCGACAGCTCCTCGCGCCAGCCGACAAGTTCCGCGGCCCGCCGGCCCAGCGTGGTTTGCCACCCGTTGATCGCCCGCCGCATGCCGCCGAGCTGCTCGGCGGTCTGCTCAAGGCTGCGCAGGTCGGTCCGCGCCAGCGCGCCGCGGGCTTCCGGATCGCCGAGCCGCGCGATTTGCTCGGCCAGGCCTTCCATCTGCGTGCGAATCGCGTCGATGTCGGCATGCGGCCGTGCCGCCTCCGTGGCGCGGCGCGCGAGCTCGCGTGCCGCCTCGGTCTGCGCCGGGATCCGCTCGACGGAATACGCGGCCGGCTGCCGCGCCGGCGTCGCGGCGGGCGCTTCCGCCGGCTCCGCGCGCGGCGCCGTGCCGCCGACCCCCGGGATCACTTGCGCGTGGGCCGGCACCGCGAGCAGCCCGCACAGGGCGAGCAGCCAGGCGAGGCGGGCGGGACGCCGCGGCGGCCCGGACCGCGCGGCTTCGGTCGCAGGGATCATGGCGACGGGTCGGTCTCCGGCTGCGGGGTGATCAGCAAGCGCCCGGCATCATACCCGAGCGCAGGCAGGCTGCCGACGATGTCATCGAAGACCCCCGGATCCATCTGCCGGGTTCGCGACAGGATCCACAGGTACTTCCGGCCGGGCTCGCCGACCAGCGCCCATTCGTAATCCGGCCCGAGGCCGAGCACCCAGTAGTCGCCCCAGAACGGCCAGAAAAAGGTCACTTTCAGCTTCGCGTTGGTGTCGGCATCGACGATCCGTGCACGGCCCTCGGCTTCGCGCAGCTCACCGTCGAAGCGCTCGACGCGGCAGCGGTTGAGGACAGTGATGCCGCCGCCGTCGCGCGGGCTGTAGTTCGCGCTGGTCGCGACACAGCCTTCCTGGAACGGCGCCGGGTAGCGCGCAAGCTCGTACCAGGTGCCGAGATAGCGCTCGAGATCGACCTGCTCGACCGTGGCCAGCGGCGCATGCCGGCCGCCGCAGCCCGTCGCGGCAAGCACCAGCCCCGCCAGCAGCGGGAGCCATCGGGCAATCGACATGGTGTCATCCATTGTTAACAGTCCTGCCCTAGCCTAACCGCAGGGCCAGCTTTTCTCACGCGCCGCCACCGGCGTCGCAGCGGGCCCTCGGGACGGCAACGTCCGGCCGAGCACTCGTGCCGCTGAAGTTTTGCCCGGCCTTCCGCCGGCCTTTTTTTGGCCGCATCCGCGCCGGGGCCCGGCGCGAATACCCGGTCCTCAGCAGAGCAGGGAGCCCGCGCGGCAGATGTCGCTGAATTCACGAGAAATTTTCTCCTTCGGGAGTTTCGCGCGGCCGGTCACGGTGCTGGTCGCCGGCGCCAGCCGCGGCATCGGGCTGGCGTTCGTCGAGCGCCTCGCCGCAAGCCCCGCGGTGCGACGGGTCTGGGCGGGTTGCCGAAATCCTGCGCGCGCCGCCGCGCTGGCTGCGTTGGGGGTCAAGTCGGCCAGCTTGCGCGTGCTGCCGCTGGACGTCACCGACGAGACCAGCCTCGCATCGGCCGCCGCTGCCGTCGAGGCCGAGGGCGAGCCGCTGGACCTGGTCGTCAATTGCGCCGGGCTGCTGCACCGGCCGGACGGCCCCACACCCGAGCGGCGGCTCGCGGAGGTCCGAGCCGACTGGCTCATGGAAGCTTTCGCGGTCAACGGCGCCGGTCCGCTGCTGCTGGCCAAGCACTGCGAGCCGCTGCTGCCGCGGCGCGCGCGCGGCGCGATCTGCGTGGCACTGCACCCGGGCACGACCGACAC
>CAYWYS010000011.1:0-10268 GCA_964462675.1 uncultured Thioalkalivibrio sp. | reverse complement strand
CGCGGCGCGCGCGCGGCGCGATCTGCGTGGCACTGCACCCGGGCACGACCGACACGGAACTGTCGCGCCCTTTCCAGGGTGGTGTGCCGCCGGAGAAGCTGTTCAGCCCGGCGCTGGCGGTCGAGCGGCTGCTGGGCGTCATCGACGGCCTGGCGCCCGCCGACAGCGGGCGGCTGATCGGCTGGAACGGTCAAAGGATTCCCTGGTAGCGTGGCTGCTCAGCCGAGCAGCCAGACGACCGACATGCCCAGCAGCGCGGCGAAGCCGAGGCCGAGCGCCGCCGCCAGCAGCGGCCGGTCCTCGATCAGTCCGACCAGCAAGCCGCGCCGGCGGGCCGCGGCGCTTGGCTCGCCGGTCTGTGCCAGCTCGGCCTCGATCGCGAGAATGCGCTGCGCCTGGCCGGCGGCCTCGCGGGCCGCCTCGAGGTTCATCTCCGGGAACAGGCCGAGCGTGCGGCGCCGCGCGAAGCCGCCCGCGGAGTACACCTGCACCCAGCACTTGGTGCCGTTCGGGAACACCGAGAACACCAGCCCCTCGCCGAGCGGCGTGTCGTAGCGCCGGTCCTTCGGCGCCAGGTCGCGGAAGTAATCGTCCGTCAGCTTGGTCATGGCCGGCCCTCCGTGGTGGCGGCGCCTGAATCGTGCTCGTCACTATGGAACAGGAACGCCAGCTCCCGCTCGGCCTCCGTCACAGTCTGCACGAGTCGGCCCTCGTCCTGGTCGACCGCGCGTTCGCGCTCGAGCAGCTCCTCGTCGAAGCTGCGGAACCGCCGGATGCTGTCGCGCGCTTTCTCCGGCGGATCGCCGAGCGTCCGCAACAGGTTTTCGGCCATCTCCAGGCTGGACACGTAGTTCTCGCGGATCACATAGTCTACGTTGCGATTGCGCAGCGCGCGCGCATGCGCCCGGTCGGTCGCGCGGGCAAAGACCTTCAGTCGCGGGAAATGATGCTTGACCAGCTCGACGGTGCGCACCGATGCCTCGACATCTTCGACGGCGACCACGAACACCTTGGCGCGCTCCACGTGCGCGGCGCGCAGCAGCTCCAGCCGGGTCGTGTCGCCGTAGTAGACGACATTGCCGAAGCGCCTGACAAAATCGACCTGGTGCGTGTCAGCCTCGAGCGCCGTGAACGGGATCTGCCGCATGTTCAGGATGCGCGCCACGACCTGTCCGAAGCGCCCGAGGCCGGCGATGATGACGTCATGGTCGCGGTCGGCCTCGACCTCGTCCCACGCGCGTTTCTCCTCGCGCGCGCGGCTGGCGCGCGCCATCCGCTCGTCGGCGATCACGAGGAACGGCGTCGCGATCATCGACAGCGTGACGACCAGGACCAGCAACTCGAACAGCTCGCGCTCGATCAGCCGCCCCTGCAGCGCGGCGGCGAACAGCACGAAGGCGAATTCGCCGCCCTGCGCGAGCACGAAGGCGAGGCTGCGCGCCGAGGTCGTGGGCAGTCCGCTGATGCGCCCGACGGCGAACAGCACGACCGCCTTCAGCGAGATCAGCGCGACGGTCATGCCGATGATCCGCCACGGGATGTCCAGCAGCAGGCCGAGGTTGGTCGACATGCCGACTGCGACGAAGAACAGCCCGAGCAGCAGGCCCTTGAAGGGCTCGATCTCGGCTTCCAGCTCGTGGCGGAACTCGGAGTCGGCCAGCAGCACGCCGGCGAGGAAGGCGCCGAGGCCCGCCGAGAGCCCGACCGCGACCATCATCAGGGCCGATCCGACCACGACGACCAGCGCGGTCGCCGTGAAGATCTCGTGGCCGCCGTCGCGCGCGGCAATCCGGAACATCGGCCGCAGCAGGTAGCGCCCGCCGGCGATCAGCGCGAGCACCGCGCCGATCTGCAAGAGGTAGTCCGCGACCGGGTGGGGCGTGATTGCCGGCGTCGGCGCCAGCATCGGGATCAGCGCCAGCAGCGGGATCACCGCGATGTCCTGCAGCAGCAGGATCGTGAACGCGGTGCGGCCGTGGCGTGTCGTCAGCTGCTTGCGCTCGGCCAGCAGCTGCAGCACGAAGGCGGTGGACGACAGCGCCAGGATCAGGCCGATGATCAGTGCCGACTGCCAGGCCAGCCCGAAGGCCAGCGCGGCGCCCGACAGCAGCGCGCCGGTCAGCAGCACCTGCGCCGTGCCGGTGCCGAAGATGCCCTTGCGCAGCGCCCACAGGCGCGTCGGCTGCAGCTCGAGGCCGATGATGAACAGCAGCAGCACGACGCCGAACTCGGCGAGGTGCAGGATGCGGTCGACATCGGCGAACAGCTTGAGGCCCCACGGGCCGATGATGAAGCCGGCGGCGAGGTACCCGAGCACCGAGCCGAAGCCGAGGCGCCGCGTGATGGGCACCGCAATGACGGCCGCCACGAGATAGGCGAGCAGTTCAGTCAGTGACATGGGCTACCCGGGTGGATGGTGGATCGGCGAGCGCCGGTTCGAGGCTGGCGGCGACAACATAGCAGAGGACTCGTAACATGATACCGGGCCGGGTCACCGCTTCACGAGACATGACCGCGTTGCGGCAGTTCTTTATGCTTATGCGCCCGGGGCAAACTGCCGACGCCGACGGCGCCCCCTGCCCGACGGTTCACGAGGAAGGCAACGATGACATACGACATGGCCCGCAGGCCGGAGACCTGGCTGATCGCGCTTGCGGGCGTGGCCTGGTTCGCCTGTGGCGCCGCCGGGGGGTTCGCCACGCTGCTCGCTGCCGCCCTGCCCGGCGCATTGTTGCTGAGCTGCGCCACCGGCACGCTGCTGTTTCCCGGCGACCGGCTGATCCCGCGCGCGGGCGCGACCGGCGCGCTGTTCGGCCTGTTGCTGGCCCTGCCCTTGCTGCTGTTCGCGCCGCTGACGGCACTGCTGCTCGGTGCGCTGTCGGCCGCCGCCGGGCTTGCCGCGGCCCGGCTTGCGGCCGAGGACCTGGCGCTGCCCGAGGACCAGCCGGTGCCGGAGCTGGACCTGAAGCTCTCGGCCGAGATCGCGCTCGACGAGTCGGTGCTCGGGAGCCTGACGATGGTGATGGGCGTATACAACAGCTCGGAGCAGGCGCGGATCGGCGAGGAGCTCGAGGAAACGCTCGACTGGCTGCGCGCCGGCGGATGGCTGAACGAGCCGGCCGGCTTCCACGAGCTGCCGCCCCCGCTCGGGCCGGTCAGCATTTCCAACGCGCGCGCGGCGGGCCTCGACTACGAAGTCATGCGTTTCGAGAGCGACTTCGAGCCGCGGCGCGGCGCGCCCGGCCGGGACCGCTGGCTCGGCTATGCCGACAACCGCCATGCAGAGGCGCGGATCATGCGCGCGCCGCGCAGCCGCGAATGGCTGGTCTGCATCCACGGCCTCGCGATGGGACGCACCTGGCTCGACCTGCCGGCCATGAACGCCGGCCGGCTGCACCGCCGCGGCGTGAACCTCGCGTTCCCGGTGCTGCCGCTGCACGGTTCGCGCGCCAAGGGCCTGGCCAGCGGCGCCGGCTTCATCAGCGGCGACGTCGCCAACACCCTGCATGCCCTGACCCAGACCGCCTGGGACATCCGCCGCCTCATCGGCTGGCTGCGCGACGAGGGCGCGGAGCGCATCGGCCTGCTCGGCCTGTCGCTCGGTGGCTACTCGACCGCGCTGGTGGCCTCGCTCGAGGACGGTCTCGATTGCGCGATCGCCGGCATTCCCGCCGCGGATTTCGGCGAGCTGAGCTGCTACCACGCATCAGGGCGCGCGATGGCGCTGGCCGCGGAGGCGCAGATCACGCCGGAGCGGATCTCGACGGCGCTGACCCCGGTGGCGCCGCTGGCGCTCGAACCGCGCGTCCCGCCGGAAGGGCGCTTCATCTTCGGCGCGGTAGCGGACCGCTTCGTGCCGCCGTCGCAGGTCGAGGCGCTGTGGCGGCACTGGGACAAGCCGGAGATCGCCTGGTATCCGGGCGGCCACCTGGGCTTCCGCTTCCATACCGAGGCCCGCGACCTCGTGTCACGCGCGCTCGATGCGACGCTGCTGCGTCCCCGCTGAAGCGGCCAGCGAGGCCGGCAATGACCAACGCTGCTGAAATGCTCGGCCTGACGGTGAAGGGCGCCATGCGTCTCGGCCAGACCGGCCGTGTGCTGGCCGGCACCGGCGTCAGCTGGTTGCTCGGCGACCGGCCGCCGACGCCGCGCCTCGTGCGCCAGACCTTCGAGCGCCTTGGCGCCACCTACATCAAGCTCGGGCAGCTGATCGCCAGCTCGCCGTCGATGTTCCCTGAGCCCTGGGTCACCGAGTTCCAGCACTGCCTGGACCAGACCGTGCCGCTGTCCTGGCGCACGGTCCAGCGCGCGCTGCGCGAGGAACTCGGCGATCGCCTCGAGCGCGAGTTCGCCTGGGTCGACCCGGCGCCGCTGGCCTCGGCCTCGATCGCGCAGGTGCACGCGGCGCGGCTCAGTACCGGCGAGGACGTCGTGCTGAAGGTGCGCAAGCCGGGCGTCGAGAAGATCATCATCACGGATCTCAACCTGTTGCACCTCGTCGCGCGCGTCGCGGAGCGCGTCACGCCCGGCGCGGCGCACGCCTCGCTGGCCGCGATCGTCGAGGAGATCCAGAGCTCGATGATGGAGGAGTGCGACTTTCTCAGGGAAGCCGCCAACATCGAGGCGTTCCGCCAGTATCTCGACGACACGCTGAACCGCGACGCGGCCGTGCCGCGCGTCTACCCCGAGCTGAGCACGGCGCGCGTGCTGACGATGGAGCGCTTCTTCGGCGCCTCGCTGACCGACCCGGCCGGCCTGCGCCGCTGCACCGACGATCCCGAGGGCCTGCTGGTCGCCGCGCTGAACACCTGGTTCGGCAGCCTGATGCATTGCCGGACTTTCCACGCCGACCTGCACGCCGGCAACCTGATGGCGCTGCGTGACGGGCGCATCGGTTTCATCGATTTCGGCATCGTCGGGCGCATCCGCGAGGAGACCTGGCGCGCCATGTTCGCGCTGGCCGAGGGGCTGCCCAAGGGCGACTTCAAGGCCGTCGCGGAGGGACTCGCGACGATGGGCGCGACGCGCGAGGGCGTCGATACGGCGCGCCTCGCGAGTGATCTCGAGGCCCTGTTCCGCCGGCTGGACCTGGCGCCGGTCGAACCCGGCCGGCCGGCGGGCTATCCGAGCTATGACGCGCCGCCGGAAGACGAGGACCTGAACCGCGCGCTGATGGACCTGGTGGCCGTGGGCCGCCGCCACGGCATCCGCTTCCCGCGCGAGTTCACGCTGCTCGTGAAGCAGTTCCTTTACTTCGACCGGTACATCCGGATGCTGGCGCCGGACCTGGCGCTATTCGGGGATTCACGGGTGAATGCCTTGGGCCGTACGCATGCTGCGCCTTGACCGCGATGAACCCTGTGCGTACCTTGCTGCGATTACGACTGCGCTTGTGCTCCGAGCCTCCAGCCTGGCGGACCGCCGCCGACACACGAGTTCCAGATCTGCGAAAAGTAGCCGAAGGTAGTCATGACTCCCGAGATTCGCGAGGCCCTGCAGTACTGCCCGAACCTGCCCAGCCCGCCGGGCATCGCCATCCGGATCGTCGAACTGGGAAGGGACCCGAACGTGGACCTCACGGCCCTGTCCAGGCTGCTCGCGCGCGATCCGGCGCTGGCCAGCCGGGTGCTTCGCGCCAGCAACTCGGCGCTGTGCATACAGCGCCGACGCAGCGACAACCTCCGCCAGGCGCTGGTGATCATCGGGCTGAATGCCACCATGACGCTGGCGCTGAGCTTTTCCCTCGCGGAGACGCTCACTGACCAGGCTGGCCCGCACAACGTCAACAAGCTCGTCTGGCGCCGGGCGCTGATCTCGGCGACGGCCGCGCGGCTGCTCGGCGTGCGCCTCAAGCTCCAGGAACTGGAGGAGTTGTTCCTGGCCGCGCTCCTGCAGGACATCGGCATCCTCGCGCTGGAGGCCGCATTGCCGGAGGAGTATCGTCCGCTGATCGCCAGGGCCGCGGACCACGATGCGCTGCTTGGCCTGGAACGCGAGACCCTCGACGCGGATCACGGCGAGGCCGGCGAGTGGCTGATGACCAGCTGGGGGCTGCCGAAGCGTCTCGCGCGCGTCGCCTCGGCGGTGCATGCGCCCTCAAGCGCGAACCTTACGGGCAGCGAGGCGCTGTTTCTCAATTGCATCGCGGTGGCCGGCAAGATCGCGGACCTGTTTCTCGGCGAAGACCGCAAGACGGGCACGGACCGCGTCGTGGACGATGCCTGGCGCCTGCTCAGGATCGGCCACGAAGACGTCGAGCCCTTGCTCAACGAGGTGGCGGGGGTCCTGCCTGAAGTCGCGGCGCTCTACGACACCGAGATCATCTCGGCACGCAAGGCCGCCGGCGTGATCGACCAGGCGCGCGAGATTCTCGCCGCTCGCAATCTGCACCTCATCCAGGAGGTTGCGGTACACCAGCGCAAGGTTCAGGAAATGGAACGCGCCGCCCAGCAGCTCCGCGACTCGGCCAACCGGGATGCGCTCACCGGCCTGCTCAACCGCGGTCGCTTCGACGAGGTGCTGGCTTCGGAATTCCTGATGGCCACGGAGAGCGGCTGGCCGCTCACCATCGGCTTCATCGATCTCGACCACTTCAAGGCAGTCAACGACACCTACGGCCACCAGGTCGGCGACGCGGTGCTCTTGCGGGTCGCGAACATTCTCGCCAGCCACCTGCGTGAGCGTGACTTCATCATGCGCTATGGCGGCGAGGAATTCGTCGCGTTGCTGCCCGGCACGGGCATCGAGCAGGCGCTCGGGGTGTTCGAGCGCCTGCGCCAGGCGGTGGCAGACGAGGTACACCAGGGCGAGGCGGGCGCCCGTTTCCATACGACCGTCTCGATCGGCCTGGCGGCCCACATGGACGGCGCGCGCCGCGTGGCGAGTCCGTTCGATCTGGTGCGCAGCGCGGACCGCGCCCTCTACGAAGCAAAGCGCGCCGGCCGCAACCGCATCCTGGTCGACAAGATCATCGCCGCCTGACGGCCCACGCCGACAAATTCGAAGAGGTGATGCTGCAGGACGAGGCCAGGGTCTATACTGCCTGTGCGCGGCACTTCATACGCGCAGGTCCGGGGGGGGGAGCGATGATGCACTGCGAGCGACGCCGTACGACCCGCCAGCGGGTAGCGACAGATGTCTATATCGATGTTGACGGCCAGCGGCGCCGCGGACGCGCGCTCGACTTGTCCGCGCGCGGTGTGCTTGTCGCGGGCCCGCAAGACGGACTTGAAGCAGGACGCACGGTGTCCCTGGTGTTCCCCATCCCCGTGCAAGGCCTGATCAAGCTGCATCGCAAGCAGGCCGTCGTCGCGCACGTTTCGAAGCACGGCATCGGCCTCCGGATGGCGAGTTCCGGATCGGCGCCCGGGACAGGCATCGCCTGAATTGGCGTGCTACTCCCGGCCGGGCGGGCCGTGCAGCGAAACCAGGAGTTCCGCTTCGCCCCGGTTCAGGCCGCAATCCGTGGCAAGTTCCTCCGCGCTCGCGCCCTGCTGCGCCAGCCGGATAGCCTGGCCGTAGCTTCCGCTGCCTTCGTGCAGCAGCCGGAGTTGTTCCTGCTGCTCCTCGATACCTGCCAGCCGGCCGTCGATGTCTGCCTGGCGGCGCTCAGCCTCGGCGACGGCTTCACTGGCGGCGGCGTCTGACCGCTCGAGGCCTTCCCGGGCGGCGGCCAGCCCGGTCTCCAGCAGGGCGAGCTGCCGCTCGAGTTGTTCGGCCCGGCGCAGGGCTCGCAACGAAAGCCACAGCGCCATCGCCAGGACCAGCAGGACTGCGACGGCGGCATATATCTGGTGATCGTTCATGCGTAGTCATCCACGATGCCGCCGGGAACCGGCAGCTTAACATCGTCGGATTGTCGCTCAGATGGCGGCTCCTCCGCAGCGGGCACCCGATCATCCGCCGGTTGCGGCGCTCCGGGCGGCTCCTGGCGACGTTCCCGGCGCTCGCCCGGCGGCCGGCGCGGCCAGACCGGCTCGATCGGGTTCAGCGGCGGAAAGGGGTTCATGTCGCCGACTCCGCCGCCTGCCCCTCCTTGCTGGACCGGGCAAGCTCGCGCTCCTGCGCCTTGCCTGACATCACGATAATCACGACGCGGCGGTTCCTGCGCCGGCCCTCGCGCGTGTTGTTGTCCGCGACGGGGCGGTACTCGCTGTAGCCGACCGCCGCGATGGCGGCGGGATCGATGCCGTAGCCGGACAGCAGGTGCACCACGCTGGCGGCGCGGCCCGCCGACAGCTCCCAGTTCGACGGAAACTGTGCCGTGCTGATCGGCACGGAATCGGTGTGTCCCTCGACCTGCAGGCGCACGCCGGCGTCCTTCAGCAAGGCGGCAAGCTGCTGGATGGCGGGCACGGCGCTGGCCGCCACGGTCGCGCTGCCGCTGGCGAACAGGAAATTCGTATTGATCTCGACCTCGAGCCAGTAGGACACGCGCCGCACGCTGATCATGTCGGCATCGATCAGCGGCGCCATGGCGGCGAGCACGTCGTCCTCCAGCTGCTTGATCAGGATGAAAGATGAATCATCGGAGTCGGTGCCCGAGCCGTCGCCCGGGCCGAGGCCTTGTTCGCCATAGCGGCTGCGCTCGGATACCTCCTTGATCGGGCTGGACGGCACGTCGACCTCGAACGGCACCAGCGTGCGCGGCAGGCCGGTTTCCAGTTCCTGGTCCGCGCGCACCTGGTAGGCCCCGGTCTGGAGCGGCTCCATGGTCCTTGGCGCACCGCGGAACGCCGCCACCAGGGAATCGGAGAGCACGCGGTACTTGCCCTCGTTGACCGATGACACCGCGTACATGACCACGAAAAACGCCAGCAACAGCGTGACCAGGTCGCCGTAGGGGATCGCCCAGGCTTCGTGGTTGACGTGGTCTTCCTTGTGCTTCTTGCGCGCCACCGGATCAACCCGCGCTCAGGTAGCCGTTGAGCTTCGTCTCGATGTTCCGGGGGTTTTCTCCCTGGGCGATCGACACCATGCCTTCGACGAGCATTTCGCGATAGGTGGTCCCGGCGGCCACCGCGGTCTTGAGCTTGTTGGCGACCGGCAGGAAAAACATGTTGGCGCTCGCGATGCCGTAAATGGTGGCGGTGAACGCCGTCGCGATGCCCGGGCCAAGCTTGCTCGGGTCCGCGAGATTGCCCATCACCGCGATCAGGCCGAGGACCGCGCCGATAATGCCGAGCGTCGGCGCATAGATGCCCATGCTCTCGAACACCTTGGCGCCGCGCGTGTCGAATTCCTCGCGGGTCGAGATGTCGACCTCGAGTATGCCGCGCAACGCTTCCGGTTCGCTGCCGTCCACCAGCAGCTGCAGGCCCTTCTGCAGGAACTCGTCGGGCTCCTCTTCGGCAGTGCTCTCCAGGCCCAGCAGCCCTTCCTTGCGGGCCACCTGGCTCCAGTTGACAATTTTTCTGATCGCTTGCGCGGGATCGTTCGCCGGCGGCTGGATGATCCACCGGAACATCTTCATGGCGTGCTTGAAAGTGTCCAGGCGAACCTGCAGCAGGGTCGCGGCGAGTGTGCCGAGAATGACGATGACGAAGGCCGCGGCGTTCCAAAGCGCGGCCAGGCCGCTGCCCTTGAGAATGCTGCCGCCGAGAATTGCGACGACGCCCAGGGCCAGGCCGGCGATGCTGAGGACATCCAGTCCACTACGGGCAGCCGGCGCAGCAGTGTCCGCGCCCGCGGCGCGCTGCCCGCCGATTCCTTGTCTGACCGATTGCCCGGTTGCGCTCACTCGCCCTCCATTGCGGCTGCGCCGCCCTTATTCCATGTCCCGACCGTCGGCCCAACTCGCAAGCCGCGCCCTGATCCGCGCCAGCGCCTGGCCGTGCAGCTGGCAGACGCGTGATTCCGTCACCCCGAGCACCGCGCCGATCTCCCGCAGGTTCATTTCCTGCTCGTAGTACAGCGACATCACCAGCTGCTCGCGCTCCGGCAGACCGCTGATCGCCGCGGCCAGGTCTCGCCGAAATGCCTCCCGGTCAAATTCCTCCGCCGGCCCCGGGTCATTCCCGGGCAACAGGTCCTCGAAGCTGCCGTCCTCTTCCGTGAGGTCGTTGAGACTGAACAGCCGCGCGGCCACCGAGTCGCGCGCCATCGCGTGGTACTCGTCGATCTCCACCTCGAGCGACGCGGCGATCTCGCGTGGCTGGGCCTCCCGGCCGGTCGCGCTCTCGATCGCCCGGATCGCCGCCGAAACCCGGCGCGAGTTGCGATGCACCGAGCGCGGCGTCCAGTCGTTGCGCCGCACCTCGTCGAGCATC
>CAYWYS010000010.1:44968-80985 GCA_964462675.1 uncultured Thioalkalivibrio sp. | reverse complement strand
GGCTCTCGCATTCAGCGGAGGGCCAACAATGACCCTTTCAGTTAGCGAGCTGCGCGGCCAACGGTTCGACCGTTCCGCCGAGGTTCGCGCAGGCGACGATCGCACGGTCGAAATCGCGTTTGCATCCGGTGAGCCGGTGCTGCGCTCGTTCGGGTACGAAGTGCTCGACCTCGCACGCATGGACCTGTCGCGGCTGCATGGCGGGGCTGCGGTCTTGGTCAACCACGACCCTGACCGATTGGTCGGCGTGGTGCTGGCGGCTTGTGTGGCCCGTGACGGCAAGGCGCGGGCGACGGTCAAGCTTTCGCGCTCGGCGCTCGCGTCCGAGGTGTGGCAGGACATCCAAGACGGCATCCGCCGGCTGGTGAGCTTCGGCTATGAGATCACGGACGCGACGGCCGATGGCGAGCGCGACGGCTGGCCCGTCTATCGCGTGGCAGCAAAACCCCTAGAACTTTCATTCGTGAGCGTGCCTGCTGATGCAACAGTCGGCGTCGGGCGCTCACGCGAGGATGTAACGATGAGTGACATTTCTATCAAGCGCGACGAGCGCGACGAGAGCGAGCGCGTCAAGGCGCTCTACAAGATGGGCGCGCAGTACAACCAGCAGGAGCTGGCGCAGCGCGCAGTAGACGGCAACTGGTCGCGCGAACGGTTCCAGGCTGCGGTGCTCGAGCGCATGGGCGAGCGCGAAGTGACGACTACGCCGGACCTGGGGCTTACCGAGCGCGAGGCGCAGGCCTTCAGTTTCGTCCGGCTGCTGCGCGTGCTGGCGAGTCCGCAGGACTCCAAGGCGCGCAAGCAAGCGGGCTTCGAGCTTGCGGCGTGCGCCGCGTCCGAGCGTGGCGAGGGCTATCGCATTCCGGCCGAAGTGCTGAACACGGGCAGGCGTGACTTGAGTTTCGGCTCGACGCAGAGCGGCGCAAAGCTGGTCGGCACCGATCACCTGGGCGAGAGCTTTATCGAGCTGCTCAGGAATCGTCTGGTGGTTCGCGAGGCAGGCGCGCAGATTCTCGACGGCTTGCAGGGCAATATCGCGATTCCGCGCCAGTCTGGTGCGGCCTCGTGGTACTGGGTGGCCGAAGGCAATGCGGTGACGGAAAGCACGCAGACGTTCGATCAGGTCACGGCCAGCCCGAGGACGGGCGGCACGTTTACTGACATCTCGCGGAGATTGCTGATCCAGTCCTCGCCTGCTGTCGAGAACCTGGTGCGCACCGACCTGGCCGCAGTGGCGGCGCGTGGCCTCGACGCGGCGGCGCTTTCGGGCAATCCCGCAGTCACGGCGACGGCTATGTCTCCGCGCGGCGTGTTGTACACCTCGGGCGTAGGCTCATTTTCGCACGGGACCAACGGCGGCCTGGCGAGTCGGGAAAGCCTGGTAGCGCTTTGGAGGGCGGTCGCGGCGGACAATGCCGACATGGGCTCGCTGGCGTACATCACCAACACCCGGGTTGCAGCCACGTTGGCGAACACCCCGGTTGATCCTGGCTCGGGTTTGTTCGTGTACGAGGGCGACGGGCGGTTGTTTAACTTCCCGTTCCTGATGAGCAACGCAGTCCCGTCGAATCTCAGCAAGGGCTCAGGCACCAGCCTGAGCGCGCTTTTCTTCGGAAATTGGTCCGACCTGATGATCTGCCTGTGGTCCGGCCTCGACATCCTCGTGGACCCGTATACCAACGGGACGACCGGGACCGTGCGCATCATCGCGCTGCAGGACGCGGACATTGTCGTGCGTCACCCTGAGTCCTTCGCGGTGAGTGCGGACTGCGTGACGACCTAGAGAACCAGGCCGAGCAAGCGCGCCGCTGGCCTGGCGGGGTTTCCTCCCCCGTGATGAGGCGGCGCGCGTCGGGCCACACCACGGTGGCACCCCTCGCCCCGACGGCCATCCGACAGGTCGCACGGCGGGGACTTGGAACCTCGCGGCGTCGTTTCGCTTTCGGCCGCCGCGAGTGCGGGCGGCAGGCGATCCCTCCTGCGCGGCCCGCGACTTGCTGCGTCTACCGCCAGCCATGAGGCGGAATCGGTGGCGGTCGGCTTTCGGTATTTCAAGTTTCTCGCGTGGAACTTGATTCGACTTCCTGTCGCCGCCCTGCTCCGCCGGCCCCAGCGCCGCGCCTACCGCCCATGTCTGGCGGCTGCGGTGCGGGACAACCTCGGGTAGGCGCCCTCCCGAGGTCTGTTCTCGCCCCTTGCTCGGCGGGGACGTTGGCGACGCGCAGCATGGTCTTGCGCTGGCGCTCGGAGATTCCGGCGGCGTCGGCGGCTGATTTGCGTGAAAGAGGGTCGGCCCCGTCCCTCTTTAGGTGGGCATCAGCAGCTCGCCACCGCCGCCAAACTCGCCACTATTCGCCGTCCATCCGTCGGCGCGCCACCCGCCAGGCATCGCCGTGCAACTGGTCGAGCTCACTGAGCAGCCGCGCGTGAATTCGTTGGTAGCTGCGGCGCCAATCGAGCGGGTTGATGTTGAGTACCAACGCGCGCAGATCGTCGCGGCGCTGCGCCTGCGGACAGTGCTGCTCATCGAGTGCCAGTGAAACCAGCATCAGCGGCGTGACGCCGTTGCTCAGTTTCGGCACCAGACCGAGCAGGTGTCGCTCGAGTATCCGGCGGCTGCCCTGGTCGCGGTTGTGGACCCAGAGGAAGGCCGCAGTCGCGATCGGTGCAGCACCGGCCAGGGCGTGACAGGCATCCTCCCAGCTATCCGCATCGAAGGCCCGGCCGCCTCGCACCTGGAACGGCTCGCGCCAGGTAGAACCCTCGCGCAATAGACCGGCAACGTGTTCGGGGTGGCGCATGGCGGGCTCCGGCGTTGCTACGAATTTGCTACGCCGGAAGTCTAGCACCTTTCAAATCAAGTTCTTAGGGCGCTCCGCAGATATTTCCCAGGCAGACGAACAGCACGGAGATTCGTTCGTTGCCTTGTTCAGTGCTCATTTCTGGCGCATTGCCCCGTCGCAAAAGCCGGGCCATTTCCGGCCCCGATATTCTACCCGGCCGCGCGCGACATGGCTGATAGTGGGCGCACGCTCGCCCGGCGGCTATCATGCCGGCATGGCACCACCCGGCATCACCATCGAGCGGCTCAGGTCGATGCTTGGCGCGGAAGTCCGTTACCAGGGCATGCGCTGCAAACTCGTCGAGGTGCTCGACCAGCCGCCCGTGATCGTGCTGCGCCCGATCGGCGCCGCGCCAGTCATCCAGGCGGACAACTTCGGCAAGCCGATGCGCCATGCCCCGCAACTGTTCGAACTGCCGGTTTTCGCGCCCGACGGGGTCACGCCGTCTGCGGAACTGCAACTGATCAGCATTCCGGCCGACGGTCCGCCAGCAGACGATTGACCCGCTCGAGGTCAGCCGGCGTATCCACGCCGGCTGGCGGCACCGCGAGCGCCGCATCGGCCTGGATGCGCATTCCCAGCCACAGCGCGCGCAGTTGCTCCAGCCGCTCGATCTCCTCGATCTGGCATGGCGGCGCTGCCGCAAGCCGCTGCAAGGCGCCGACTCGGCAACTGTAGAGGCCGAGGTGGCGCATCGCGCCCGCGTACCGCTGTTGCGAGCCGAGCCCGGCCGCCGCCCCGTCCCGGTGCCACGGTATCGGCGCGCGGCTGAAGTACAGCGCGGCGCCGTCGGCACGCATCACGAGCTTGACGACATTTGGATCGAGATACTCGCCGAGATCATGCAGCGGCGTGCCGAGCGTGCCGATCTCGGCCTCCGGATGCAGCCACAACAGTTCCGCGACCTGCCGAATCAGCGCTGGCGGCAGCAATGGCTCGTCGCCCTGCACGTTGACAATGATCGCGTCCTCGTCCCAGCCGCGGCGGGCCGCGACCTCGGCGATGCGATCGGTGCCGCTGGCATGCGCGGCGTCCGTCATGCACACCTGTGCGCCGAATGCGCGGCACGCGGCCGCTACGCCATCGTGATCCGTGGCGACCCACACCTCGGCCGCGCCGCTGGCGATCGCCTGCTCCCATACCCAGCGGATCATCGGCCGCCCGGCGATCGGTGCCAGCGGCTTGCCCGGCAGGCGCGTCGCGTCGTAGCGCGCCGGAATGACGACCCGGAACCCGCTCACCGTGGCTGCTCCATCGCCAGCAGTTCCGGCTGGCTGAGCTCGCGGGCCTCGCCGACCAGCAGGATCGGCACGCCGTTGCGGATCGGCCACGCGAGCCGATCGCCGCGGCAGACCAGTTCCTCGCGGTCACGACAGCGCACCAGCGGCCCCTTGCAGATCGGGCAGGCGAGGATGTCGAGCAGCCGGTGATCCATCGTTCAAGCTTCCCGCAACCCGAGGCGCTGCGCCAGCACTTCGAGCAGCCTGGCCGCATCGACGCCGAACTCGGCCTCGACCGGCACCTGCCAGCAAGCGCGCGCCGCCGGCTCGCGCGCACAGCGTGCCGCATCCTTCGCCGTCATCAGCACCGGGTGGCCATCCGCCGGCGCGAGCAGTTCGCGCGGCACCGACCCGTGATCGGCCAGCGGATGCGGAATGACTTCCAGGCCGCGGTCGGCAAGCATCGCGAAGAAGCGCTCCGGGTGGCCGATCCCGGCGAGGGCATGCACCGGCCCCGGCGCAAACTGCGCGAGCGACCGGCGTTCGCCGCCGTCGAGCCGGACCGCGTCCTCGCCGCAAAGCTGCATCGTCAACGCCCCCGGCGGACATCTGCCGGCGCCATTGCACACGACCAGGTCCACCTCCGCGAGGCGTGACGGCGGCTCGCGCAGCGGCCCGGCCGGCAGGCAGCGCCCGTTGCCAAGGCCGCGCGCCCCGTCGATGACGGCGATCTCGGCATCGCGGCGCAGGCGATAGTGCTGCAGGCCGTCGTCGGCGATCAGGACCTCGGCGCCGCCCGCGACCGCGGCACGCGCGGCGGCGAGCCGATCGCGGCAGATCCACACCGCTTGTCCCGTCAATGCCGCAACCATCAGCGGTTCGTCGCCGCTGAATCCAGGATCGTCGGCGGGCGTCACGCGATGCGGCCGGCGCGGCTCGGCGCCGCCGTAACCGCGGCTGATGACCGCGGGCCGAAGGCCGCGCGCCACGAGTGCGCGCACCAGCCAGATCACCAGCGGCGTCTTGCCCGCGCCGCCGGCTGTGAGGTTGCCGACGATCACGACCGGCCGTCCGGGATGGCCCGAGGACATCCAGCCGCGCCGGTAGGCGGCCCGGCGCGCCGCGACCACGGCGCGATACAGCGGCTCGAGCGCCCGCGCCCAGGCCGGCGGCGGCGCGCCGCCGTACCAGCTCGAAATCAGGTGGTCGGCAAGCGCGTTCACGAGCCCTTGAACTGCATCCTGTGCAGCGAGGCATACAGCCCGTCGATGGCCATCAGCTCGCCGTGCGTTCCCGACTCCGCGACGCGTCCCTGGTCCATGACGACTATCCGGTCGGCGTTCTCGATCGTCGAGAGACGATGGGCGATGACGAGCGTCGTACGGTTCTGCATCAGCGCCTCCAGCGCATCCTGGATGTGGCGCTCCGACTCCGTGTCGAGCGCCGAGGTCGCTTCGTCGAGGATCAGGATCGGCGTGTTCTTCAACAAGGCGCGCGCGATCGCGACACGCTGGCGCTGGCCGCCGGACAGCGTGACGCCGCGATCGCCGACCTCCGTGTCGAGCCCGTCCGGGAAGCGGTCGGTGAACTCGAGCACGTGGGCCGCCCGCGCAGCCGCCTCGATCTCCTGCGCGCTTGCGTCGCGCATCACGCCATAGGCGATGTTGGCGCGGATCGTGTCGTCGAACAGCTTGACGTCCTGGCTCACGAGGCTGACCTGGCGCCGCAGGTCGGCGCGCCGATAGTCGCGCACGTCGCGCCCGTCGACCCGCACGACGCCCTCGGTCGGATCGTAGAAGCGCGGGATCAGGCTGACCAGTGTGCTCTTGCCGCTGCCGGAACGGCCGACGATTGCGAGCCGTTCGCCTGGGGCGACCCGCAGGTTGACGGCCTGCAGCACGGGCCCTTTTTCCTGCTGATAAACGAAACCGACCTCGCTGAACTCGATCTCGCCGCGCGCGCGTTCCAGCGGCACCGGGCCGCCCTCGTCCTCGCCGGGCGCGTCAAGCAGCTCGAAGATGCTCTGGCCCGCCGCGATCCCCTGCTGCAGCGGCCCGTTGATATTCGTCAGGTGCTTCAGCGGCGCCATGATCAGCAACATCGCGCCGAGGAAGGAGACGAACTCGCCGACCGACATGCCGCCGGAAAGGTCCTCGTTGGTCGCCACGAACACGACGCTGGCGAGCCCGACTGCCGCCACCATCTGCACGATCGGCTGGCTCGCGGCCTTGGCCGTGGCCAGCTTCATGTTCAGGCGCCGGTTCTGCTCGTTGACACGCTCGAAGCCGTCGATCTCCTGCGCCTCGCCGTTGAATACCTTGACGACCTTGTGGGCCTCGAGCACCTGCTCGGCCGCCTGCGTGACATCGCCCATCGAGTTCTGGATGCGCGCGCTGTAGCGCCGGAAATGCTTCGACAGCACACGGATGACGAGCCCGATCACCGGGCCGAGCACCAGCACGAACAACGACAGCCGCATGCTGACCCAGAACATGTAGGCGACCAGACCGATGATCGTCAGCAGGTCCTTGAACACCGTGGTCAGCACCTGGCTCGAGGCCTGCGCGACCTGCTCGATATTGAAGGTCAGGCGCGACAGCAGCGCGCCCGAGGAGTTTGCGTCATAGAAGCGCGCCGGCAGCACGAGGAACTTGGCGAACACCTCGCGGCGCAGCCGCTTGATGACCTGGCGGCCGACCCAGCTCATGCAATAGACCGAGACGAAATCCGCGATGCCGCGAACCACGAAGATCACGAAAATCAGCACCGGCACCCAGCGGATGAATTCCATGTCCCGGTCGACGAAGCTCTGGTCGGTGACCAGCTTGGTGAGGTAGACGAAGCCGGTCTGGCTGGCGGCATAGACCGCCATCGCCGCCATCGCGGCCAGGAACATCGGCAGGTGTTCGGCCGAGTAGCGAAACAGGCGCCGGTAAACGGCATTGATCTGGCCGGCGGCCGGCTCGGAGAGATGCTTCACTCGGGCTCGCTGACAGTCGCGATCATGATGCGGCTGAAGCCCATGCGCCCGACGATGTCCATCGCCGTGACGACCGACTGGTGCGAGGCGCGCCCGTCCGCGCGGATCGTGATCGGCAGTTCGCGGCGGTCCTGCGCCACCTGCTCGAGCGCGCGGCGCAGCGTCTCCGGGCGGCGGTTCACCAGCTCCTGGCCGGCCACGAAATAATCACCGGCCGCGCTGACCATGATCTCGATCTCGGCAGCGGGCTCGATCCGCGGCGTGGCCTCGGCCTGCGGCAGCTGCAGGCGGATCTCGGTGGCCTTGAGGAAACTGGTCGACACCATGAAGAACACCAGCAGCAGCAACACGACGTCGATCAGCGAGGTCAGGTTGATCTCGGGTTCCTCGCGCGGCCGCGTGCGCAGGTTCATGCTGCGACGACCTCGGCCGCCGGCGTGCCGTGCAGCGCATCGACCAGCTTCATCGCCTCCTTTTCCATCTCCACGACCAGCGCGTCGACCTGGCCGCGCAGGTAGCGATAAGCGATCAGGCTCGGAATCGCGACAGACAGTCCCGCGGCCGTCGTGATCAGCGCCTCGGAGATGCCGCCGGCCAGCACCGAGGGATTGCCGACGCCGGCAGTCGTGATCGCGGTGAACACCTTGACCATGCCGATGACCGTGCCGAGCAGCCCGAGCAGCGGCGTGATCGCGGCGATCGTGCCCAGTGAATTCAGGTAGCGCTCGAGCTCGTGCACGACGTGCCGCCCGGTGTCCTGCACGATCTCCTTGAGGACTTCGCGGCTCTGGTGACGATTGGCGAGACCGGCCGCCAGCACGCGGCCCATCGGCGAGTTCGCAGCCAGCACCGCCAGGTGCTTCTGGTCCAGCTGCCGGTCGCGGGCCCACTCCCACACGCGCATCGTCAAGCCAGTGGGCAGCACGCGCCGGCGCTGCAGGGTCCAGAGGCGTTCGATCGTGATGGCCACGGCGATGATGGAACAAAGGACGATGGGCAGCATCAGCCACCCGCCCGCCTGGATGATTTCGATCATGGCGCCTCGCGACCTGTTGGTAGTCGCGGATGATACCGGCAACCGTCGCCACCGGGCCACCGGCAGCGCGTTTCAGCGCGCGCAGTCGAGCCACGCGCGGCACGCCGCCTGCCGGCGCACTACCGGCGGCGCGGGCCCGTGCGGCCCGAAGCGCACGAGGATCTCGCCGTGGCGCTCCGTGGACAGCGGCAATGCCCCGGCATGCTGCCAGCGCGCCACGACCGGTTCCGCCGGGAATCCCCAGCGATTGCGCCAGTTGGTCGAGAACACCACCCAGGCGGGACGGGTCGCGGCCACCAGTGCGGCGCCGGAGGACGTGCGGCTGCCGTGGTGCGGGGCGACCAGCAGGTCCATCGGCAGGCGGCCGCGGTCCCGCAGCAGCGCGCGCTCGCCGGCGGCTTCGATATCGCCGGTCAGCAGCACCCGCCCGCCCGGACCCTCGATCAGCAAGACGCAGGAGCCGTCGTTCAGGCCGCCGCGAAAACCCTCTGCCGGGTGCAGCATGCTGAAGCGCACGCCGTCCCAAGCCCACGACAGGCCGTCGCGGCACGCGCGATCGCCGTCGCGCTCTACGCCGTAGCCCGCCCACGTCGGGGTGCCCGGAAACCTGCCCAGGACTGACTCCGCGCCGCCCACGTGATCCGCGTGTCCGTGGCTGAGCAGCAGCGCATCCAGCCGGCGCACGCCGAGCGCGCGCAGCGCGGGCAGGATCGTCCACTCCGCGGCGTCGCCGCCGGGCCACGACGGGCCTGCGTCATACAGCAGCACGCGCTCGTGGGTCCGCACCAGCACCGCCAGTCCGTGCCCGATGTCGAACACCCTGAGCTCGAACCCGCCCGGCGGCGGCGGTGCCGCCGCACCGAGCAGCAAGGGCGCAAACAGCAGCGGCGCGAGCGCGCGGCCGGGCGCGGGGCGCGGCAGCAGGCACCAGGCGGCGCCGCATGCCGCCAGCGCTGACGCGGCGATCCCCGGTGCGGCCACGGCTCGTGCAGCCAGCGGCCAGCGGGCCAGGCTGTCGACCGCGACCAGCGCCAGCCGGGTCGCCTCAGCAGCGAATTGCAGCACCCAGGCGCCGGCTGTCGGCAGCAGCCAGGACAGCACGACGCCGGCCAGCGCGGGCGGCACGACCAGCGCACTGAACCACGGCACCGCGAACAGGTTGGCCAGCGGCGCCACCAGCGACACCCGTCCGAACCACGCCACCGTGCAGACCAGCAAGCCGACCGCCAGCGCCGCCTGGATGCGCAGCAAGAGCGTGAGTTTTCCAGCCCGGCCGCAACGCCCTGCCACGACCGCTAGAATCGTGGCCACCGCGCCGAACGACAGCCACAGGCCCGGATCGAGCACCGCGAGCGGGTCGGCCAGCAGCACCAGCGCGAGCGCGCCGCCGAGCGCGGCCGCCAGCGAGCCGCCACGGCGCGCGACCAGCGCCGCGAGCCCGGCCGCGGTCATCAGCACGGCACGACGCGCCGACACCGGCATGCCGGCGAGCACGCAGTACGCGAACGCAGCCGCGAGCGCCCCCAGCGCCGCCCAGTCGCGTACCGGCCGGCGACGCACCCCGATGCGGCTGGCCAGCGCGCCGGCCAGCAGCCCGCCCGCGCCGGCGGCCAGTCCGACATGCAGACCCGAGATCGCCAGCAGGTGGCCGGTGCCGGTCGCGGCGAGCGCCTCGCGCGTCGCCGCGTCGAGCCCGCCCCTGAAGCCCAGCGCGATGGCGATCAGCACGGCCGCCTGCCGCGGGTCGGCGACCGCGGCCTCGATGCGTTGCGCGCTGCGGCCGCGTATGTCGAGCAGCCGATCCGCGCCCGGCTTCAGCAGCTCGCCGCCCGCCGGGCCGCTCGCGTAGCCGGTCGCGCCGATGCCCTGCCGCAACAGCCAGGCCTCGCGGCTCGCGCTGCCGCTGTTGACCAGGCCGCGCGGTCGTTGCAGCTTCGCGCGAAAGCGCCAGCGCTCACCCGGGCGCGGCAAGGCTGACGGCTCGTACCAGGCAATGCGCGCGCGTCGCGGCAGCCCGCCCGGCGACTCGATCCGCAGGCTCAGGACGACGCGGCGCATCTCCCGGCTTGGCAGGTCCTCGACGATGCCGATGAACTCGACGCTGGTGCCGTCGAGCGCGGACTCGAGGCGGTCGGCGAGCGCCTGCGCCAGCGACCAGCCCGCCAGCGCAAAGCCCAGCGCAAGGCCCGCGAGCAGCAGCCGACCGCGCAGCAGCGCAACGGCTGCGGCGGTCGCGGCGGCGCCGAGCAGCCATGCCGGCGGCGGGCTTGCCGGCTGCAGGGCGAGCCAGGCGCCCGCCAGCATCCCGGCGCCGAGCGACAACATGGTGGCGCCCGGCGTCGCTGCGCGATAATGTCCGAGCCCGCCGACAAACAAGCAAAATGCCCCGCAAAATACTGAACCGCGTGCTGCCCGCCCGGGCGTCCCTGCGGGAACTGTGGTTCCTGCGGCCCTTCAACGTGCTGTTGCACGACCCGGCGCTGTGGGCCACTCATCGTAAGAACGTGCTGAAGGCTTTCGCACTCGGACTTTTCAGCTGTTTCCTGCCGATTCCGGGCCAGACCGTGCTGCCGCTGATGATCGCCTTGTGGCTGCGGGTCAACTTGCCGACGGTCGTTGCGGCCTCGTGGATCGCAAATCCCGTGACCAGCGGGCCGCTGTACTACGCCTGCTACCGGCTCGGCTCGTGGCTGCTCGACCGGCCGCCGGGCAGCTTCCACGTCGAGTTCAGCCTCGAGTGGCTGTGGTCGGAGATCGGCCGGATCTGGCAGCCGCTGCTGCTCGGCTGCCTCGTGCTCGGCGTCATCGTGACCGGCGTTTCCGTGTTCGTGCTGAACCGGATCTGGATCCGCGCATCACGCCGCCACTTCCGGGAGCGCCGTCATCGGCGCCGGTGGTTGCGGCCCGACGCGGACTGAGCGGATCAGGCTGCGCGCAGGCGGCCGTCGGCGAGTTCGAGGATACGGCCCATGCGGCCTGCCAGCCCGAGGTCGTGGGTGACGACGACCAGGGCCGTGCCGAGCTCGCGATTAAGCTCCAGCATCAGCTCGAACACCCGCTGCCCGATGCGCGCATCGAGATTGCCGGTCGGCTCGTCGGCCAGCACGACGGCGGGACGCGTGATCAGGGCGCGGGCCACCGCCGCGCGCTGGCGCTCGCCCCCGGACAGCTTGGCCGGTCGATGCGCCAGCCGCTCGCCGAGGCCGACACGCTCGAGCAGTGCGGCGGCCTGGCGGGAGGCCTCGGCGATCGCGACGCCGCGGATCAACAGCGGCATGGCGACGTTCTCCAGCGCGGAGAACTCGGGCAGCAGGTGATGGAACTGGTAGACGAAGCCGATGGCATGGTTGCGCAGGCGGCCGCGCTCCGCGTCGTCGAGCGCCGACAACTCGCGGCCCTGCACGCTGACCGCACCGCTGGTCGGCAGGTCGAGCCCGCCCAGCAGCTGCAGCAGCGTGGTCTTGCCCGAGCCGCTCGCGCCGACGATCGCGAGACGGTCGCCCGGCATGACGTCGAGCTCGACACCGTCAAGCACTTCGACGACATTGCCGCCCTCGACGAAGCGCTTGCCGAGGCCGCGACAGCACAGTACCGGGGATGGATCATTCATGCCGCAAGGCCTCCGCGGGCTGGCTGCGCGCGGCGCGCCAGGCCGGATATAGCGTGGACAACACGGCCAGCGCCAGCGCCGTGCCGCAGATGCGCATCAGGTCTCCGGCCCGCAGCTCGGCCGGCAGGTCGCTGATGAAGTAGACGTCCGCCGCCAGGAAAGTCGTGCCGACGGCGGCCTCGAGCCAGTGCACCAGCTGCTCGATGTTCAGCGCCAGCAGCGCGCCCAGCCCGAGTCCCGCCAGCGTGCCGGCGATGCCGATCAGCGTTCCCTGGATCATGAACACCGCCATGATGCTGCGCGGCGAGGCGCCGAGCGTGCGCAGTATCGCGATGTCGCCCTGCTTGTCCTTGACGACCATCACCAGCGTCGAAACGATGTTGAACGCCGCGACCGCGACGACCAGCAGCAGGATCGTGAACATCATCTGCTTCGACAGCTGGATCGAGCGGAAGAAATTCACGTGCTGGCGGGTCCAGTCGCTGACGTAGAAGCCGCCACCGAGGCTGAGCGCGACGCGGCGCGAGACCTGCGGCGCCAGGAACATGTCGTCCAGCGCCAGCCGTAAGCCGGTGACCTTGTCGTCCATGCGCCACAGCCGGGCCGCATCATCGAGGTGGATGAAGGCGAGCCCGCGGTCGAACTCGTACATGCCCGCCTCGAAGATGCCGGTGACCGTGAAGCGCCGCAGGCGCGGCGCGAGGCCGGCCGGGGTGACCGTGCCCTGCGAGATCGCGAGCACCACGCGGTCACCGACCCCGGCCTGCAGCTCGCGTGCCAGCGCGCTGCCGATGACGACGTTCCACTGCCCGGCAGCGAGCTCCTCGAGCGTGCCGCTGACGAGCTTGTCCGCGAGGCCCGAGACGCGGCGCTCCTCCGCGGGCACGATGCCGCGCACGATCGCGCCGCTGACCTGCTCGCCCCGCAGCAGCATTGCCTCTCCCTGGATGTACGGCGCCGCGGCGCGCACGTCCGGGTCTGCCTCGATGTCGCGCCTGACCCGGTCCCACTCGTAGAGGCCCTCGCCGAAACTCTCCAGCGAGGCGTGCGAGGTCATCGCGAGGATGCGCGTCCTCAGTTCGGTCTCGAAGCCGTTCATGACCGACAACACGACGATCAGCACGGCCACGCCGAGCGCCACGCCGAGGATGGAAATGCTCGAGATGAACGACACGAAGCGGTTCTGGGTGCGCGCGCGCAGGTAGCGCGCCCCGACGAACCACTGCCATGAGTCATTCATAGCGGAGCGCCTCGGCCGGCTCGGTGCGCGCGGCGCGCAGCGAAGGGTAGATCGTCGACAACAGGCACAGCACCAGCGCGATCGTCGCCACCATGACGACCTGCGGCACCCTCAGGTCGGACGGCAGCCGGGTGATGTAATAGACCTCGGCGGGCAGCACGCTGAAGCCGAACAGCGACTCGAGCGCCGGCATGACGGTGCCGACATGCAGCGCCAGCGGCACGCCGAGCAGCACGCCGAGCAGCGTGCCGATGGCGCCGATCGCCGTGCCCTGCACCAGGAACACCCGCATGACGCTGCCGGGCGACAGCCCCATCGTGCGCAGGATGGCGATCTCCGTGCGCTTGTCGGTCACGACCATGACGAGCGTCGCGACGATGTTGAATGCCGCCACCGCGACGACCAGCGACAGGATGATGGTCATCATGGTCTTCTCGATGCGCACCGCCCGGAAGTAGCTGGCGTTCTCGGTGGTCCAGTCGCGCGCCTCGTAACCCGGCCCGAGTTCCGCGGCGATGCGCCGCGCGATCTGCGGCGCCGCGAACAGGTCCTCCATCTCGATGCGCAGCCCGGACACCTCGCCGGGCCGGCCGCGCGCCGCGGCCGCGTCCTCGAGGTGCGCCAGGGCCAGCACGCCGTCCTGCTCCTCCATGCCGACCTCGAACAGGCCGACGATCACGAAGCGCCGCAGCCGCGGCACCAGCCGGGCGCCGGTCTCGCTGCCGGTCGGCACCAGCAGGGTCAACGGGTCTCCGAGCCCGACCCGCAGGCGCGCGGCCAGCAACCGGCCGATGATCAGCCGCTCGCTGCCGGGCTCCAGCTGGTCGAGCGATCCGGCCAGCAGGTGCTGCTCCACGCGCGACACCGCCGCCTCGCGCGCCGGATCGACGCCGCGCAGGACGGTGCCTTTCAACAGGCCCTCGTGCGCCAGCATCGCCTGCACCTCGACGAACGGCGCGGCGCCCGCGACGCCGGGCGTCGCCTCGATCCGTGCCAGCACCGGCTCCCAGTCGCGCAGGCGGCCGCCGGGCGCCGTGACGACGGCATGCGAGGCCAGGTTCAGCAAGCGGCCGCGCAGTTCCTGCTCGAAGCCGTTCATGACCGACAGCACGACGATCAGCGCGGCGACGCCGACGGCGACGCCGAGCAGCGAGGCCAGCGAGATGAAGGAGACGAACCGGCTCGCCCGCCGGGCGCGCAGATATCTCAGTCCGATGTAGAGTTCGAGCGGTCTGAACATGGCGCGCCATTACATCACAAGGGCGCACCGGCTTGGGTAAGTGATGCGGGTCTCATTTACTCGACGCCGTCCGATGTTATATTCCGCCTGACCACGCACTGGAGCGCCACCATGCCCAAGACGCTGTCTGCCCTCATGATCGCGGCAATGCTGTCGGCTGTCCCGGCGGCGAGCGCTGACGTGTTGATCATCGAGAAACTCGAGGCCGCCCGGGCGCAGGTGCCGCCGCGCGGCATGACCATGGACCTCGTCCAGAGCCGCTTCGGCGCGCCGCTGAGCGTGTCGGGCCCGGTCGGCGAACCGCCGATCACCCGCTGGGATTACGACGGTTTCGTCGTCGTGTTCGAGTACCGCCACGTGATCCACAGCGTACAGAAGCACGACCGGCCGCCTCGCCCCGCCTCCTGAGCACGGTCTCCATCGGTTATCCTTGAGCAGGGTCCCGGCAGTGCCGGGACCCTGCTCTGCTTTTCCGGGGAACCCCATGAACACATCGACCCTCAAGCTTGGGCTGGTCCAGCATGCTGTCGGGCCCGATCTTGCCGCCACACGCAAGCTGACTGAGCAAGGCGTGCGCGCCGCGGCCGCGCGCGGCGCGCGCCTGGTGCTGTTGCAGGAGCTCCACCAGAGCAGCTATTTCTGCAAGGTCGAGGACCCCGCGCTGTTCGATCTCGCCGAGCCGATCCCCGGCCCCGGCACGGCCTGGCTCGGCCAGCTGGCGCAGGAATTGTCGGTGGTCATCGTCGGCTCGCTGTTCGAGCGGCGCGCCGCCGGGCTTTATCACAATACCGCGGTGGTGCTCGAAGCCGACGGCAGCCTCGCCGGACGCTACCGAAAGGCGCACATCCCGGACGATCCGGCCTATTACGAAAAATTCTTCTTCACCCCGGGCGACGACGAGCTGCGCCCGATCGCGACCTCGGTCGGGCGGCTCGGCGTGCTCGTCTGCTGGGACCAGTGGTACCCGGAGGCCGCGCGCCTGATGGCGCTCGCCGGCGCGGACCTGCTGCTCTATCCGACCGCCATCGGCCGCTCCGCCGAGGATCCGGAGGCCGAGCAACGGCGCCAGCAAGACGCCTGGGAGACGGTGCAGCGGGGCCATGCTGTCGCCAACGGCCTGCCGGTGCTGGCCTGCAACCGGGTCGGCTTCGAGCCCGATCCATCCGGCGCGACGGCGGGGATCACTTTCTGGGGCAACAGCTTCGCCTGCGGGCCGCAGGGCGAGATCCTCGCGCGCGCCGGCGACCAGCCGGAGACGCTGGTCGTGGATATCGACCTCGCGCGCTCGGAGCACGTGCGACGCATGTGGCCGTTCCTGCGTGACCGGCGCATCGACGCCTACGGCGACCTGCTGCGCCGCTACCGGGACTGAACGCGCCCGCGCCAATGAATCCTCCCTGGAAGCACCTGCCCCTGCCCGCGGCGGCCGGCCGCCCGCTGGACTGGGGCCAGCTGTATGGCTCGGCGCCCGCGCTGGCCATCGCCGCCGCCGCCGCGCGCCACGCTGGCCCGGTGCTGGTGCTCGCCGGCTCGCCGCGCCAGGCCGACCAGCGCGCCGCCGAGATCGCATTTTACGGCGGCGCAGAACTCGAGGTGCTGCTGCTGCCGGACGCGGAGACGCTGCCCTGGGATGCGTTCTCGCCGCATCCGGACATCACCTCCCGGCGCCTGGCGACGCTCGCGCGACTGCCGTCGCTGGCCAAGGGGGTCGTCGTGGCAGCAACCCAGACGCTGTTGCAGCGCCTGCCGCCGGCCGCCTGGACCGCGACCCAAGGGCTCGACATCGCCGTCGGCGACCGGCTCGACCCGACCCGGTTGCGGCAGCAACTGCAGGACGCCGGCTACCTGGCCGTGCCGCAGGTCACGGAGCACGGCGAATACGCGTTGCGCGGCTCGCTGCTGGATCTCTACCCGATGGGCAGCGAGCTGCCGTACCGCATCGACCTGTTCGACGACCTGGTCGACTCCATCCGGCGCTTCGACCCCGGCACGCAGCGCTCTATGGACCGGCTCGAGCGCATCCGGCTGCTGCCGGGGCGCGAGTACCCGTTCTCGGAGGACGCGATCCGCAGCTTCCGGGCGCGATTTCGCGAGCGCTTCCCGGGGGACCCGTCGCGCGTCGGCGTGTACCGCGACATCGGCGAGGGCATTGCCGCCGGCGGGCTGGAGTACTACCTGCCGCTGTTCTTTGAGCAGCTCTCCGTGCTGGCCGATTACCTGCCCGCCGGAGCACTGGTCATCGAGGCCGAACCCGTCGCGGCAGCGCTCGAGCAGGCCTGGCAAGGCGTCATGGAACGCCACGACCAGCTCGCGCATGACATCGAGCGGCCGATCCTCGGGCCGGAGGAGATCTTCAGCCCGCCCGGCGAAGTGGCCGCGACGCTGCAACGCTTCCCGACGGTGCGCATTTCGCCATTCAAGCAGGCGCAGGGCGGCACCGACCTCGGCACGGCCGCCCCGCCGGCGGTGAGGCTGAACCCGCGCGCCCCGGAGCCCGCTGCCGCGCTGCTCGAGTTTCTGGTCGCATTCGAGGGCCGCGTGCTGTTCACGGCGGAATCGCCCGGCCGCCGCGAGATGCTCCGTGAACTGCTCGCCGGGCACGGGATCGCCGTGGCCCCGGCAATCGACTGGCCCGCATTCCTGGCCGGCGAGGACACGCGCGGGCTTACGGTCGCGCCGCTGGAGGATGGGCTGCTGCTACCGGCGGCCGGGCTCGCGGTCATCGCCGAGGCACAGCTGTTCGGCGACCGCGTCCGGCAGCGCACGCGCCGCCGGCGCGGCGCGCGCGACCCGGAAGCCATCGTGCGCGAGCTTGCCGACCTGCGCGCCGGCGCGCCGGTGGTGCACGCGGAATACGGCGTCGGTCGCTACCTCGGGCTCGTGACGCTCGAAGTCCAGGGGCGCAGCAGCGAATTTCTCGCGCTCGAGTATGCCGGCGGCGACAAGCTCTACGTGCCGGTGCAGTCGCTCGACCTGATCAGCCGCTACACCGGCGCCGCGCCCGAGAGCGCACCGCTGCACCGGCTCGGCGGCGACCAGTGGCAGAAGGCCCGCCGCCGTGCCGCAGAAAAAGTGCGCGACGTCGCCGCCGAGCTGCTCGACCTGCATGCGCGCAGGGCCGCCCGGCAGGGGCACCGGTTCGCGCTGCCCGAGCAGGATTATGCCGCATTCCGCGACGCCTTCCCGTTCGACGAGACGCCCGACCAGCGCCAGGCGATCGAAGCTGTCATCGTCGACATGACGACCGCGCAACCGATGGATCGCGTCATCTGCGGCGACGTCGGCTTCGGCAAGACGGAGGTCGCGCTGCGCGCAGCGTTCGTCGCAGTCCAGGGCGGCCGGCAGGTCGCGATGCTGGTGCCGACGACGCTGCTGGCGCAGCAGCACTTCCAGACTTTTTCCGACCGCTTCGCGGATTGGCCGGTGCGCGTCGAGTCACTGTCGCGCTTCCGCTCGCCGAAGGAGGTCGAGCGCGTGCTCGACGGCCTGCGGACGGGCGCTGTCGACATCGTCATCGGCACCCACAAGCTGTTGCAGCACACGGTCGCGTTCCGCAATCTCGGCCTCGTCATCATCGACGAAGAGCACCGCTTTGGCGTGCGCGACAAGGAAAGGCTGAAGTCGCTGCGGACCGAGGTGGACGTGCTGACGCTGACGGCGACGCCGATCCCGCGGACCATGAACATGGCGCTTGGCGGCTTGCGCGAGTTGTCGATGATCACGACGCCGCCAACCGAGCGGCTCGCCGTGAAGACCTTCGTGACCGAGTGGCACGACGGGCTGATGCGCGAAGCCTGCCTGCGCGAGATTCGCCGCGGCGGCCAGGTTTATTTCCTGCACAACGAGGTGCAGACCATCGAGCAGGCCGCGGCCAGGCTCGGCGAACTGGTGCCCGAGGCGCGCATTCGCGTCGCGCACGGGCAGATGCGCGAGCGCGAACTCGAGCAGGTCATGCTCGACTTCTACCACCGCCGCTGCAACGTGCTGGTCTGCACGACGATCATCGAGAGCGGCATCGATATACCGACCGCCAACACGATCATCGTCCAGCGCGCCGACAAGCTCGGCCTCGCGCAGCTGCACCAGCTGCGCGGTCGCGTCGGGCGTTCCCATCACCGCGCCTATGCCTATCTCGTGACGCCGCCGCGCAACGTGATCACGCCGGACGCGGTCAAGCGCCTGGAGGCCATCGAGTCGCTGGAGGATCTCGGCGCGGGCTTCACGCTCGCAACCCACGACCTGGAGATCCGCGGCGCCGGCGAACTGCTCGGCGAGGAGCAGAGCGGCCAGATCCACGAGGTCGGCTTCAGCATGTACCTCGAGATGCTGCAGCGGGCGGTCGAGGCCTTGCGCAGCGGCAAGGAACTCGATCTCGACCAGCCGCTGGACTTCGGCGTCGAGGTGGAACTGGGGGTCGCCGCGCTATTGCCCGAGGACTACGTCCCGGACGTGCACCTGCGGCTGGTGCTGTACAAGCGCATCGCGGGGGCCGCCGATGCCGATGCGCTCCAGGCGCTGCAGATCGAGCTGATCGATCGCTTCGGCCTGCTGCCGCCGCCGGCGAAGACGCTGTTTCGCATTGCCGCGATACGCCAGCGCGCGGCACGGCTCGGCATCCGGCGCATCGAGGCCAATGCCGCCGGCGGCAGCCTGTTGTTCCGCGGCGACACCCGCGTCGAGCCGCTCACGCTGATCGGACTGCTACAGTCGAACCCGCGCCGTTACCGGCTGGACGGTCAGGACAAACTGCGATTCAATCTCGACCTTGCCGATCCGGAGCTGCGCTTCGCGACCGTGCATGGCCTGCTTGACCGGCTCGAGCCCGCGCCGGCGGCAGCGCGCGCCGGCGTCGCGTGACTCGGGCGAAGCCAAGGAACCCTTCAGCATGCATGATGGCCAGCCTCTCGAATCCCGCCCGCAACGACGCCGTGCACCCCGCGGCCTCGCGACGCTCGTCGCCGGCTCAATCATCGCGTCCCTGGCAGCGCTGCCGCCCGGCCCCGCCACCGCACAGGACGCCGCCCAGGACGACGCGCCACGCCTCTACCAGGTCGAGGTCGTCATCTTCGAGCAGCCGTCCGGTGCCAGCATCGAGCGGCCGCCGCGCGCTGCGCCGGCCACTGCGCCTGGCGCTGGCAGTGAACCGCCAGGCGATGCCGATCCGAGCTGGCTGGATGCGGCGCCCGAGGCAATGGAGGCGACGCTGCAGCTGCCGGCCGGCTTCGCGGGGCCCGGCGCGCCGCTGAAGCTCGCCAACGTGGCAGCGCGCATGAATACCGGCGGCTTCCGCCTGCTGTGGCACCACGCCTGGATCCAGCCGGCGCTCTCGGGCGAGGGCCCGGAGCTGCCGCTGCTCGCGACATTGGGACCAGGCCGGGCCCAAGCAGGCATTTCCGGCACGATCATGCTGACCGCGGGACGCTTCCTGCATCTGGGCTTCGAGTTGGAGTTGCGCACGGCCGCGGGGCTCGAGGCGGAGTTGCGGCAGCGCCGCCGCGTCCGCTTCAACGAGGAGCACTATTTCGATGACCCGCGCATCGGCGTCATCGCAGTCGTCAGCCCGGTCGGCGCGGCACCCTGATCAGTCGGCCGGCGCGCCGAACTCGCTGACCACGACTTGCTCGATACCTGCGGCCTGGGCCGCGGCAAGCTCCTGTCGCGCCTGCGCGAGCAGGCCGCGCCAATCCGCCATGCGGCCCGGCCGCACGAGCATCACGACGGCGCTGACCGTCAGGTTGCGCGCCAGCGGCGCATGCGGGTTGTGGATCGCCAGCGCCCGCACCCGGTCGCAGACGCGGCGCGAATGCGGTTCGAGCTGGTCACGGTCCATGTCCATGCCCAGCGCAGCGAACTGCGCATCGTCGATGCGCGCGGCCACGTCGCTGGCGCGCCGGAAGGCCGCGCCGACGCTGCGCGCCAGCATCCGCAGGCAGGAATCACCGGCGACGCGGCCGAAGGTATCGAGATACACGTTGAAATAGTCCGGCGCGAAAACGAACAGCGCCAGCGCACGCCGGTCCCTGGCGCAGGAAAACCAGCCGAGCTCGAGCGCGACCTCGAAGCTCGGGGCGCTTTGCAGCCCGGTGAGGCGATCGATCGGGTCCACTTCGGCCAGCCGGCGCTGCGCATCGCCCAGCTCCTCGCTGCGCCGCCCGAGCTGGAGTTCCATCTCGCGCTGCGCGGTCACGTCGCGCGAGAAACCGGCCCACCAGCGGGCGCCGTGCGCATCCGTGAACGGCTCGACACGCAGCTGGTGCCAGTAAGGCTCACCATCCGGGCGGTAATTGCGCAGCAGGACGCGACAGCCCCGCCAACCGGCGATCGCGTCTCGCAGCTCGGCCAGCCCCGGCTGTTCCCGGTCGCCGCCCTGCAGCACGCGCAGGTTGAGCCCGACGAGCTGATCAGCGCGGAAGCCGGTGATCCGCTCGAAGGCCGGATTGACCCAGGCAACCGGATGCGCCGGATCCTCCCCGGCCACGATCGCGACGCCTTCGTCGGTCGCCGCGAGGAGTCGCTCCGCCAGCCCCTCGGGCAAGCGCCCGCGATGCGTCGACTCGCTCATGCTGCGCCCCGTGCCGCCAGCAGCGCGCCGAGCACGCGCCGCGCGCCGGCCATGCCCTCGTTCACCCAGCGCTCCAGTTCCGCGTGAATGTCCTTGCTGCGCCCGGCGGCCCAGTTCACGACCACGGCCAGGCAGGCGTACTCGAGCCCGGCCTCGCGGGCGAGCCCGGCCTCCGGCATCCCGGTCATGCCGACGATGTCGCAGCCGTCGCGCGCCAGCCGCACAATTTCCGCCGCAGTCTCGAGTCGCGGCCCCTGTGTTGCGCCATAGACCCCCCCATCCCTGGCGGGTATCCCGGCCGCGTGCGCGGCAGCCAGCAGCTCGGCGCGCAGCGCGCGACTGTAGGGCTCGGTGAAATCGACATGCTGCAGCGGTTCGATCGGCCCGTCACAGAAAGTGTGCGCACGGCCCCAAGTATAGTCGATCAGCTGCGCCGGCACCGCCAGCGTGCCCGGCGCGAAGCCGTCGCCGATGCCGCCGACCGCATTGACGGCGACGACCTGTTGCACGCCTGCTGCGCGCAACGCCCAGATATTGGCACGATAGTTGACCGCGTGCGGCGCGATCGCGCGTGCGGTGCCGTGACGCGCCAGGAACACGATCGGCCGGCCGTCGATCCGGCCGTGGAGCAATGGCGCCGACGGCTCGCCCCACGGGGTCGACAGGGCATCACTGCGTTCGACCTGCAGGCCGTCGAGGGCCGCGAGGCCGGTGCCGCCGATGATCGCCAGCATGCTCATCCGCGGTCGTCCTCCCGAGCGAGTGCGTAGACCGAGGCATGTTGCCTGTGGCGCTCGTGATAATCCATGCCGCAGCCGAACAGGTAGCGGTCGCCGACCCGCAGCCCGGTGTAGTCGGCGTGCAGGCCGGCGACACGGCGCGCGTGCTGCTTTTCGACGAGCACCGCACTGCGGACCTCGGCCGCGCCCTGCCCCCGGCAGTCGGCCAGGATCGCCGCCAGCGTATGGCCCTCGTCGAGAATGTCATCGATGACGAGCACGGCACGGCCGGCCAGCGGCGTGCGCGGCCGCGCCAGCCATTCGATGTGCTCGTCGCCGCGCGTGCCGCCGCGATAGCGCGTGGCATGGACATAGTCGAGTTGCAGCGGGAACGCGAGGCGCTCCAGCAGCCATGCGGCCGGCATCAGGCCGCCGACCATGACCGCGAGCACGAGCGGATCGCGGCCGGCCAGGTCGCGGCTGATCTCGCCGGCCATCCGGTCGAGCGCGACCTCCACCGCCGCGCGATCCGCAAGGCGCTCCGCGCGTGCCAGTATTGCCTCAAAATCTTCAGTCATCGGATCATCCGTTGCAGGCACGCCATGCGAGCAGGCGGCGCGCCTCACTCGCCCTCGAGAACCAGTTGCGGCCGTTCTTCCTCGAACGCCTGCACCATGGTCACGGCGCGACGCCATTCGGCCGACGACGGCAACGGGCTGCCGTACTCGCCGCGCCCGCGCAGCCGCGCGAGACGCAGGTGGGCGGCGGGCTCGCACCAGTCGCCCAGCGATTCGACGACCGCCACGGCAGCCGGCCGATCGTTGCACACCAGCACGACATCACAGCCGGCCTCGAGCGCCAGCGCCGCGCGCGACTCCGGCGAACCCGCAAATGCCGCGCCCGCCATGGAGAGGTCGTCGGAGAAAATTGCGCCCTGGAAGCGCAGCCTGATGCGCAACTCGGTGCCGAGCCACCAGCGCGAAAAGCCGGCCGGCAGGCGATCGAGGCGCGCATAGACCACGTGGGCCGCCATGACGCCGGCGAGGCCCTCGGCGATCAGCCGCTCGTATGGACTCATGTCGTCGAGCAAGTCGGCATAGGGCCGGCGGTCCTCGGGCAGCGCATGGTGGGAATCGGCGACCACGCCGCCGTGGCCGGGAAAATGCTTGCCGACCGCCGCCATGCCCGCGTGCCGCATGCCGGCGGCGAAGCGGCCGGCAAGATGCGCCACCGCCTCGGGATCGCGGTGAAAGGCGCGATCGCCGATGACCTCGCTGAGGCCGTAGTCGAGGTCGAGCACGGGTGCGAAACTCAGGTCCACGCCGGCCGACCTGAGCTCCGCGGCCATCAGCCAGCCGCAGGTCTCCGCCAGCTGCAGCGCCTGGTCGCGCTCGAGGTCATAGCGTCTCCCGATCAGGTGCATCGGCGGCAATGGCGTGAAGCCTGCGCGGAAACGCTGCACTCGGCCGCCTTCCTGGTCGACGGCGATGACCAGTTCCGGGCGACGCAGCGCGTGAATCTCGCCGGTCAGGCGCGCCAACTGTTCCGGGGACTCGTAGTTGCGCGCGAACAGGATCACGCCGCCGACATTGGGGTGCCGCAGCAGCTCCCGGTCCTCGGCCGTCAGGGCCAGGCCCTCGATATCGAGCATCACCGGTCCCAGCGTCATGCCCGCATGCTCTCCGCGATCAATACCTCGGTGCCGGCCGGCGCGAGTTCGAACAGCTCGATGATGTCGGCATTCGCCATCCGGATGCAGCCATGCGAGGCCGGCACGCCCAGCGGCGCGTCGTCCGGCGTGCCATGGATATAAATGTAGCGGCGCATCGTGTCCACCTCGCCGAGCCGGTTGCGGCCGGGCTCCAGGCCGCTGAGCCAGAGGATCCTCGTCAGGATCCAGTCGCGCCCGGGATGCGCCCGGGCGAGCGCCGGCGACCAGATTTCGCCCGTCGGCCGCCGGCCGACCAGCACCGCGCCGGCCGGCAGGCCGGCGCCGATGCGTGCGCGGATCACGTGCCGGCCACGAGGCGTCTGCTCGCTGCCCAGCAGCTCACCGGCGCCGTTGCGCGCCGTCGAGACCGGCCAGCGGCGCGTCGCCTCGCCGGCCCGCAGCAGTGCCAGGCTCTGTCCCGCCAGGTCGATCTCGATGCGGATCGCGGGCGCCATCGCTCTGCGCCCTGCTACTTGCCGCGCTCGAACATGGCGATCGATTCCACGTGAGCCGTGTGCGGAAACATGTCCATGACCCCGGCGCCACTGAGGCGGTAGCCAAATTCGTTGACCAGAATACCCGCATCGCGCGCAAGCGTCCCGGGGTGGCAGGAGACGTACACGATGCGGCGCGGCTGCAGCACCCGGACCAGCTGGATCGACGCCTCGGCCCCGGCACGCGGCGGATCAAGCAGCAGGCCCTCGCAGGCCTCCCGTGCCCACGGCAGCTCGCGGCAGTCCTCGAACAGGTTGGCGACGTGGAACGCGACTTCGAGACCGTTGCGTGCGGCGTTGTCACGCGCCCGTGCGACCAGTGATGCGTCGCCCTCGACGCCGCGCACGCGCGCCCCGCGGCGCGCGAGCGCGAAGCTGAAATTTCCCAGGCCGCAGAACAGGTCCACGACCCGGTCGCCGTCCGCCGGCGCCAGCAACTCGACCGCGCGCGCCACGGCCTGAGCATTGATCGCGGCATTGACCTGGATGAAATCGGTCGGCAGGAACGCCAGCTGCAGGTCGAAATCGACCAGGCGGTAACTCGGCTGCGGCGTGTCCTCGCGCAGCGGATACAGCGTGTCGAGGCCGCCGGGCTGCAGCCAGATGTCCACGCCATGCGCTTGGCCGAAGCGGTCGAGGCGCAGCAGATCGTCCGGCGATGCCGGGTCCAGCACCCGGAACACGAGCGCCCGGCGGTCGTCGCCGACAGCCACCTCGACCTGCGGCACGCGCCGCGCGATCGCGAGGCCGCCGATCAGCTCGGCCAACGCCGGCAACAGGGCCCCGATGCCGCCCGCCAGTACCTCGCAGGAGTCCATGTCCGCGACCAGCGGCTTGCGCCGCTCGCGGAAGCCGACCAGCACGCGCCCTTTCTTGTCGACCATGCGCACCCCGAGCCGCGCGCGGCGCCGGTAAGCCCAGGCGGGCCCGGCGATCGGCGCGTAGCGCGCGGCCGGCGTCACGTGACCGATGCGCCGCAGCGTATCGTGCAGGTGGTCGTCCTTGGCGGCGAGCTGCGCGGCCGGCGCCAGGTGCTGGAGGCTGCAGCCGCCGCAAGTGCCGAAGTGCGCGCAGCGCGGGCTGACGCGCTGTGCCGCGGCTTCCAGCACCTCGACGAGCTCGGCCTCGTCGTGACTGCGCCGCCGGCTGACACGCGTGGCGCGCACGCGTTCCCCCGGCAGCGCATCGGCGATGAATACGGTTTTGCCGTCGAGCTTCGCGACACCGCGTCCGTCGTGCGCCAGGTCCAGCACCCGCGCCTCGAACGGCGTCGGGTCGGGCCTGCGGCTCATGCCCGGCCCCAGGCCGCGAGGAATTCCTGCAGGTGCGGCCGGGCGTCCTTGCGCAGCGTGTCGACGACGAGTTGCTGCTCCGCCTCGACCTCCGCCGCCGTGCGCCGCCCGCGAAACTGCTCGAAACGCAGGAACACCAGCCAGGTGTTCAGCACGTCGGTCTCGCAATAATCGCGGATCGCGCCGATCTGGCCATCGCGCCAGGCGCCCCAGACACGGTCGCCGCTGAGGCCGAGCTTGCCCGGCAGGCCGAGCAGCACCGCGAGCTCGTCGAGCTTCGCGGCGCCGCGCAGCTGGTAGCCCGCGAGCACGTCCATCAGGTCGATGTGCCGCCAGTGGAACCGGCCCAGGTAGTTGTTGTAGCGGAACTCCCGGTCCGCATCGCCGATCTCCCAGTAGCGCGGCGCGGCAATGCCGTGGCGCAGCGCACGGTAGTGCAGCACCGGCAGGTCGAAGCCCGAGCCATTCCACGAGACCAGCTCGGGGCTGAAGCGCTCGATGCCGTCGAAAAAGCGCGTGACGAGCTCGGCCTCGTCCGCATCCGCATCACCCAGCGACCACAGCCGGAAGCCGTCCTGGGAACGCATCGCGCAGGAGATCGCCACGATGCGATGCTGGTGCAGCGGCAGGAAGTCGTGGCCGGCCCGCTCGCGGCGCAGGGCAAACATCGCCTGGGCGATCTCGTCCTCCGCCAGGCCGTCCAGCGCGAGATAGCGCCGGCCGAAGTCCGTGTCGGGCACGGTCTCGATGTCGAACACCAGCGTGCTCATGCGCCGGCCTTCAGCAGCACCGCAAACGCGACGACGACGCCCGCCTCGTCGCTCAGGCTGACATGCCCCGCACCGATGCCCATCTGCCGGCACAGCGCGCGGCCGCGCGCGGAGTAGACGATCTCCGGCTTGCCGCGGGCGTCGGCGACGATGCCGACGTCGCGAATCCACATGCCGTTGCTGAAACCGGTGCCCATCGCCTTGACCACCGCCTCCTTGCCGGCGAAGCGCATCGCCAGGAAGCGCGCCTTGCGCTGCTGGCGCCGGTACTGCGCGTCTTCCTCCGGCATCAGCAGACGTTGCACGAAATGCTCGCCGAAGCGCTCGAGGGTCGCCTCGATGCGGTCGAGCCTGATGAGGTCCGTGCCGATGCCGTAGATCACTGCAGCCGCGCCTCGGTCATCAGGCGCTTCATCTCGATGACCGCGGTCGACAGGCCGTCGAAGATCGCGCGCGCCACGATCGCGTGGCCGATGTTCAGCTCGACGATTTCCGGGATGCGCGCGATCGGCTGCACGTTGTGGTAGTTCAGCCCGTGGCCGGCGTTGACCGCCAGGCCGAGCGCGGTGCCGGCCCGCGCGGCCTCGCGCACCCGGGCCAGTTCAGCGGCGCGGCTGCGCTCGTCGGCGGCATCCGCATAGCAGCCGGTATGCAGCTCGACCACCGGCGCGCCGGCCGCATGCGATGCCTCGAGCTGGCGCGGATCCGGGTCGATGAACAGCGAGACGCGGATGCCCGATGCCGCGAGTTTGGCCACCGCGTCGCGCAGCCGGTCGAGCTGCCCGACGACGTCGAGGCCGCCCTCGGTGGTCAGCTCCTCGCGACGCTCCGGCACGAGGCAGACGTCGCGGGGCCGCACCTCGGTCGCGATCTCGAGCATCTCGTCGGTGACCGCCATCTCGAGGTTCATGCGCGTCTGCAGCACGTCTTTCATGGCGCGCAGATCGCGGTCCTGGATGTGCCGGCGGTCCTCCCGCAGGTGCAGCGTGATGCTGTCCGCGCCGGCCTGTTCCGCCATCAGCGCAGCGTAGACCGGGTCCGGGTAGCGCGTGCGCCGCGCCTGGCGGATCGTCGCCACATGGTCGATGTTGACCCCCAGCGCTATGGTGCTCTTCATCGACCTATCCTGCCGAATACCACGATTAAGCCCGATAGTTTGCCATGGGGACACTGCTAAAAACGCGTTTTGAGCAGTGTCCCCCTCATTCGGCCCAGCATTTCGCGGGTCTTCAGCGGCCGGCCGTCGAGGTGCGGATCCAGCGCGGCCCGCAACAGGCGCCTGGCGTCGGCCAGCGCCCGCGGCTCCACCAGGCGATCTTCCGCCAGCGCCAGCAGCGAGGCGCCAAGCAGCGCGCCCGCCGCGTCCGGCCGACAGGCCGCGAGGCCCGAAGCCGGGTCGTAGCTATAGCTGCCGGCCGCGTCGAGCGGCTCGCCGGCCACATCCCGGGCCAGGTCCGGCCCGTAGCCGAGCGAGTCGAGCAGGCGCTTCTCGAAGCGCCGCAGGGCCGGGGCGACGGCGTCGCCGGCCAGCAGTGCCTCGACCGCGCGCGCATATACGGCATGCAACTCCCGCTGCGGGTCGAGCCGGGCCGTCAGCCGCAGCAGCAGCTCGTTCAGGTAATACAGCGCCAGCAGGGCGTCCCCGCCGGCCGGCACGACGAGCGCAGCGCCGGCCGCCTCGGCGCCGGTCAGCGTGCCGAGCTCGCCCCGCAGCTGCCACGACAGCAGCAGCGGCCGAAATGGCTGCAGGACGCCTTTCAGGCGGCTGCGCGGCCCGCGGGCGCCGCGCGCGACCAGCCCGACCCGGCCGTGGTCCCGGCTGAACACTTCCAGCAGCACGCTGGTGTCCCGGAACGGCCGGTGGTGCAGGATGAATGCCGGCTCGAGCTCGACGCGCAGCAATGCCGTCAGTCGCCGTCGTAACCGAGCCGCTTCAGGTCGGCATCGCGGTCGGTCCAGTTCTCGTGCACCTTGACCCAGATCTGCAGGTGCACCGGGCGGTTGAAGCGCGCCTTCAGCTCGAGCCGCGCAGCCTGGCCGGCCGCCTTCAGGAGCTCGCCGCCCTTGCCGATGACGATGGCCTTGTGGGCCTCCCGCTCGACCCACACCACGGCATCGACCTCCAGGCGCCCCTGCTCGCTTTCACCGAGGCGCTCGATCTCGACCGCCAGCCCGTAGGGCAGCTCCTCGCGCAAGCGGCGCATCAGTTTCTCGCGCACCACCTCGGCGATGTGGAAACGCTCATCACGGTTGCTCCACTGCTCCGGCGGGAACAGCGCCGGCCCCTCGGGCACGGCAGCCTCGAGCAACGCCCTGAGCCGGTCCAGGTTCTCGCCCCGCTCCGCCGAAATCGGCACGACCGCGGCGAACTCGGCGCGCGCCGCGGCTTCCTGCAGCAGCGGCAGCATGGCATCGCGCGGCCGGATGCGGTCGATCTTGTTGAGCGCGAGCATGACCGGCGGCCCGGCGGCCTGCGCCCTGGCCAGCACGTCATCGTCCTCCTCGGTCCAGCGCCCGGCCTCGACCACCACCAGCAAGATGTCGGCGTCCGCCAGCGACGCCTGCGCGCTGCGGTTCATGTACCGGTTCAGCGCGCGGCGCTCGCGCCGGTGCATGCCCGGCGTGTCGACGAACAGCAGCTGCGCGGCGGACCCGGTCGCAACCCCGATGACCCGCTGGCGCGTGGTCTGCGGCCGGCTCGTGACGATGCTGACCTTGCGGCCCACCAGCGCGTTCACGAGCGTCGACTTGCCGACGTTCGGTCGGCCCACGACGGCGACGAAGCCGCAGCGAAATCCGGGCTCAGTCATGCAGTTGCTCCAGCATGCGTGCCGCCGCGTCCTGTTCCGCGGCGCGCCGGCTGCCGCCTGTCCCGACCGCTTCCTCCGGGACGCCTGCCACGACGCACGCGACCGAGAACTGCTGCCGATGGTCCTCGCCCTCGACGCCGTCGACGCGGTACTGCGGCAATGGCAGGCCCCGGGCCTGCAAGCGTTCCTGCAGCAGCGTCTTCGGGTCCTTGAGTTCCTCGTGCGACGGCAAGGCGTCCAGCCGTTCCCCGTAAAGCCCCAGCACGACCTGGCGCAGCGCATCGAGGCCGCCATCCAGGTAGATCGCGCCGAGCACCGCCTCGAGCGCATCGGCGAGGATCGAATCGCGGCGAAAGCCGCCGCTTTTCAGCTCCCCGGGCCCGAGCCGCAGCATTCTCGGAAAGCCGAGCGCGCGCGCCATTTCCGCGAGCGAGGAGCGCCGCACCAGGCTGGCCCTGAGCCGGCTGAGATGGCCCTCCGGCGCATCGGGAACGCGCTGGTAGAGCGCCTCCGCCACGACCAGGCTCAGCGCGGCGTCGCCGAGGTACTCGAGCCGCTCGTTGTGCCTGCTGCCGGCGCTGCGGTGCGTCAGCGCCCGGGCCAGCAGTTGTTCATCCTTGAACCGGTAGCCGAGCTCGCGCTCCAGCCACCCGGGGCCGTCGGTCAACGCGAGACCTCGACGGCCTTGTCGAAATCCACGAGGAGGTAGACGTTGGCGATGAACTGCGTGCGACCCTCGTATTCCGCCTGCACCCGATAGCCGTTCGGCGTGCGCTCGATCTTGACGTCGCGCGGGGTGATGCTCTTGACGTCATCGATGTCGAAGCGCCGCTGCAGCGCGGTGCGGATCTGCCCCGGCCCGGCGTTGCTGCCGTCGAGATCCCGCTTCATTGAGTCGAGCGCGGAAGAGACTTTCATGTATTCGAGGTAGATCGGCGTCAGCCGGAGCGCTGCCAGCACGAAAATGCCGGCGATGAACGCCACGATCACCATCCCGATTAGGGTCATCCCCTGCTGTTTGCGCATCTGTCGTCCCCTTGGCGAGCCCCAGCCCGTGTTCGAATCCATCCGCGCCGTCATTCTATGCGGTTCCCCAGGCGTTGCCACAATGGCCGGCCCGCGTCCGCATCCCAGTTCATCCAGATGCGCACCGCGCGGCCGACCATGTGGCCCTCCGGAATGTAGCCGATGATCCGGCCATCCCGGCTGCAGTCGCGGTTGTCGCCCATGACCAGGTACTGGCCTTCCGGCACCGGCCGGTCGAGGAACGGGCTGGCGCGATCGCGCTGCTCGCTGAGAAAGACCGAGTGGCTGGTTTCCCCGATGGTCTCAGTCGCGAGCCGCGCCGTGAACCAGAAGCCACCGCACTCGATGTCGACCGTCTCGTCCAGCAACTCGAGCGCCACCGGGGCGCCGTTGATCCACAGCTGCTTGTCGCGCAAGGACACGGTGTCACCGGGGACACCGACGATCCGCTTGATGTAGTTGGTAGCGGGATCGGAGGGCAGCCGGAACACGGCGACGTCGCCGCGCTGCGGCTCGCCGAGCTCGAGCACCTTGGTGTTGATCACCGGCAGCCGCAGGCCGTAGCTGAACTTGCTGACGAAAATGAAATCTCCGACCCGCAGCGTCGGCATCATCGAGCTCGAAGGAATCCGGAACGGCTCATAGAGGAACGAGCGAATCAGCAGCACCACCAGCACGATCGGGAAGAACGAGCGGCTGAATTCGACCAGCGCCGGCTCCTTGGGAGGCGGCACGGCGGCGTCGCCGGACGCGGTGCGGCGCGGCCTCCACAGCAGCGTGTCGAGCAGCCAGATCGTGCCCATTGCCGCCGTAAGTACGACCAGAATCAGAGAAAAATCCAAAACTTGCCCCCGACTTCTCGTGCAAAGTATTCGCTATTTCCGATCGACCTGCAACACCGAGAGGAACGCTTCCTGCGGGATCTCGACGTTGCCGACCTGCTTCATGCGCTTCTTGCCTTCCTTCTGCTTCTCGAGCAGCTTGCGCTTGCGCGTGATGTCGCCGCCGTAGCATTTCGCGGTGACGTTCTTGCGCAGCGCCTTGACGCTGGTGCGGGCGATGACCTGGCCGCCGATCGCCGCCTGGATCGCGACCTCGAACATCTGGCGCGGAATCAGTTCGCGCATCTTCTCGACCACATCGCGGCCGCGCCGGTAAGCGCTCTCGCGGTGCGCGATGACCGACAGCGCGTCGACGCGCTCGCCGTTGACGAGGATGTCGAGCTTGGTCAGCGGCGCCGCCTGGTAGCGCTCGAAGCGGTAGTCGAAGGAAGCGAAGCCGCGGCTGCAGGACTTCAGGCGGTCGAAGAAATCCAGCACGACCTCGGACAGCGGCAGCTCGTACTCCACCTGCACCTGGCTGCCGGTGTAGTGCAGCCGCTTCTGCACCCCGCGTTTCTCGATGCAGAGCTTGATGACCGCGCCGACGTGCGCATGCGGCACCAGGATGCTGGCCGTGATGATCGGCTCGCGGATTTCGGCGACATAGTTCGTCGGCGGCAGCCGCGACGGGTTGTCGATTTCGATGATCTGCCCGTCGGTCTGCAGCACCTGGTAGACCACGGTCGGCGCGGTCGTGATCAGGTTCAGCTGGTACTCCCGTTCCAGCCGTTCCTGCACGATCTCCATGTGCAGCATGCCGAGAAAGCCGCAGCGGAAGCCGAAGCCGAGCGCAGTCGAGGTCTCGGGCTCGAAGTGCAGCGCGGCGTCATTCAGCCTGAGCTTGTGCAAGGCCTCGCGAAAATCCTCGTAGTCCTCCGAGTTGATCGGGAACAGGCCGGCGAACACGCGCGGCTGCACCTGCTTGAAACCGGGCAGCGGGGCTGGGCAGGGCCGCGCCTCGAGGGTCAGCGTGTCGCCCACAGGGGCGCCGTCGATTTCCTTGATGCCGGCGATCAGGAAGCCGACCTGGCCGGTACCGAGCCGCTCGCGGTCGGTCATCTTCGGCGTGAAGCAGCCGAGCCGGTCGGCATTGTGGCTGCGGCCGGTCGACATGACACGGATCTTGGCGCCCTTCTCCAGCACGCCGTTGACGACGCGGACCAGCGACACCACCCCGACATAGTTGTCGAACCAGGAATCGATGATCAGCGCCTGCAGCGGCGCCTGCGGGTCGCCCTGCGGCGGCGGAATCCTCGCGATGATGGCGTCGAGGACGTCCTCGACCCCCAGGCCGGTCTTGGCGCTGGTCAGCACGGCGTCCTGCGCCTCGATGCCGATGATTTCCTCGATCTCGTTCTTGACGCGTTCCGGCTCGGCCGACGGCAGGTCGATCTTGTTGATGACCGGAATGACCTCGAGCCCGGCCTCCACGGCCGTGTAGCAGTTCGCGACGCTCTGCGCCTCGACGCCCTGCGCGGCATCGACAATCAGGATCGCCCCCTCGCAGGCCGCCAGCGAGCGCGACACCTCGTACGAGAAGTCGACGTGGCCGGGCGTGTCGATCAGGTTCAGCTCGTAGTCCTGCCCGTCCCGCGCGCGGTAGCGCAGCGCCACGGCTTGCGCCTTGATGGTGATGCCACGCTCCCGCTCGAGGTCCATCGAGTCGAGCACCTGCGCCGACATCTCGCGAGCGGCGAGCCCGCCGCAGACCTGGATGAACCGATCGGCGAGCGTGGACTTGCCATGGTCGATATGGGCGATGATCGCGAAGTTACGGATATGATCCATGGGGGCCATGCAGCACGCCGGCTCCGGGCCGGCGCGGCATTATACCGGTCCGGCGGGGCAGTTTCCGGTTCAGTGCCCGGCAGCGAGGGCGGCCGCGAGCCGCACGGGGTCCAGGAAATGCTTGCAGACGACCTCGTCGTCGACGCAGAGCACCGGGATATCCCTGCCGAAGCGCTGCACCAGCGCCGGGTCGTCGTCTATCTCGACGAGCGCGATCTGGGTTCCGGGGCCGGCGATTTCCCGGGCGCCGGCCTCCATCCGCTCGCACAGCGAACAGTCGCGCCGGGTGTAGATGACGATTCCGGTACTGCCGCTCAAGTCGCGCTGCCCACGCAGCCGGCCCCGTCGGTGCGCCGCAGGATGACGGGCTGGAAGGTCGCATCGGCCGCATGGCGACGGCTGTAGCCGCGCGCCCAGCCAAGGCCCAGCAGCAGCCCGGCCGCGGCGCCGAGGACCGCCGCCAGGTCGCCGCCGCCCGCCAGGCCTGAGGCCGCGATGCCGCCCGCAAGGGCCGCCAGCAAGGGCACGAGGTACACCGCCGCGGCCGCGCGCAGCACCGCGTCCTCGCCGAGTCCGATCAGCACCTGGTCGCCGGGGGCGACTTCGACCGCCCCGGTCGCCGCGCGGACCTTGTGCAACCGGTCGCCCAGCATGCGCCCGATGATGCCGCCGCCGCAGCCGCGCCCCTCGGCGCAACGCTGGCATTCGACCTGGCGGCGACACGCAACCCAGGCCCAGTCACCCTCGACCTCGAGAACCCGGCCGGCCTCGGTGATCAATGCCCGTTTTCCACGACGGCACGCAACGAGCGCGCGATGCGCTCCACCGTGCCCGGCGGGACCTCGCCGACCGCGGTGATCTGGCGGCCATCGCGGGTGATCGTAAAGGCGTGCGCCGCGCCCAGCCTGGACAGGCCGGACAGCTCCTCGTCGCTGGCCTCTGCGGGCTCGACGAACACCGACACCGACGCGACGCCATCGGAATAGACCAGGTGTTCGACCGGGTGTTCGGACCCGGGCAGCGTCCGGACATGCGACTCGCTCAATTCGAAGCCGGGCGGCGGCTGGTCCACCCGCCAGCCGACATCCGGCGAAATCGCGGCCGCAGCCGCGGGCAGCCGCTCCTGCTGGTACCAGGTGAAGCCCTCGACCTCGACCGCGGGCAGCAGCCTCGCGTCGGGAATCTCGGCCGGCACGATCATGCTGACGAACTGGATCTGTTCGACGGCATTCCCCGAGGGGTCCAGCAACTGGATCTTCAGCGGCATCGCCGTCAGCTCGTCGAGCCACAACCGGTGGCCGTAGCGATGCTCGTCGCGCGGCCGCACTTCGATGATTCTCGCTGCCCGGCCAAGCTTGCGGCCTTCGCCCGCCTCGCGGAACTCGTACCACTGCTCGACGTCGACGGAACTATGCGGCAGCGCACCCAGCAAGGGCCCGCTGCGACGCCCCTTGCGCCACTCGACCAGCACGGTGCGCTGGTCAGCGAAGATGCAGGTGACCTTGTCGTTCTGGCGCAGGATCTCCCGCCCCGGCTGGTCGCGCGAGAACAGCCGTTCGCTGACATCGCCATCGACCGCGCGATGGATGACGTGCATCGTCTCCAGGCTGTTGCCGACCATGTGCACGAAGGTGCCCTCGTAACTGAGGGTCTCGACAGCCTGCTCCATGCGCGACAGCCAGCCGCGCGCGTCGTCGGCGCGCCCCGCGGCAGGCAGGGCGCAAAGCAGCGACGCGAGCAGCAGGGTCGGCCGAAGCGGCGCGAAGCTCATTGCGCGGACCCGTCCTCCCTGGCAGGCATCGTCTCCGTCTCGACCGGCGGCGCGTCGGCGGCCGGCTCGGGGTGAATGACGATGATGCGGGTCAGCGCACCGCGCCCGCTCATCGGCGGGGCGTACTCGGTGTGATTGACGTAGTAACGTGTCAGCCGGTCAGGGCCGCCGCCGGCCGCGCGGGTATACACGGGGGGAATCATCATGCCTTGCGCCGGCACCGGCGACACGAGCTCGTTCGCCGTCAGCACCGGTGGCACGGACTCCTGCTGGCGGCCCGGCAGCGCGACCAGCGCGACGACCGCGACGGACGCCGCCACCGCGAAGCCGGCAGCCAGCCTGGCAAACCGGCCGTGGCGCGCGGGCGCCTCGACCGCCGGCAACGGCACAGGCGCGGTCCCCGCATCGAGGCCGGCGCGGACGCGCGCGACGAGGTTGGCGGGACGCCCCGCGGGCAGCTCGTCCCGCAGTGCGTCGCCAATCAGGCTGTAGCGCAGTGCGGCGGCCCTGAGCGCATCGTCCCGGGCCACCCGGCGCACCGCCATCGCGACCTCGGCTTCGGGGAGTTCTCCGTCCAGCAGCGCGGAGAGCTGCTCATGGGCATTTGCTGTCATCGCCGTCCTCACGACCCTGCGTCGAGCAGGGGTTTCAATCGCTTGTCGATCGCCTCTCGGGCGCGGAAAATTCTGGATCGCACCGTGCCCACCGGGCACTCCATCGCGGTCGCGATCTCTTCGTAACTCAGTCCCTCGACCTCGCGCAGCACGATCGCAGTGCGCAGGTCCTCGGGCAGCGCTTCGATCGCCTGGTTCACGGTCTCGCGAATCTCCTCGGTGAGCGCCAGTCCCTCGGGAGTGTCGCTCTCGCGCAGCCGCCCGTGCATCTCGTACTGGTCCGGATCCTGCAGGTCGAGTTCGAAATCGTCGGCCCGCCGCTTGTTGGCAGCCAGCTGGTTCTTTGCGGTATTGATCGCGATCCGGTACAGCCACGTATAGAACGCGCTATCGCCCCGAAACGAGGCGAGCGCCCGATATGCCTTGATGAAGGCATCCTGGGCGACATCCTGGGCTTCGTCCTGGTCTCGCACGTACCGGCCGACCAGCTTGATGATCTTATGCTGGTACTTGCCGACGAGAATATCGAACGCCGCCTTGTCACCGTGCTGGACCCTCTCGACCAGCAACTGGTCGCTGCTCTTCGTGCCCATCCGGGCAAGCCCCTCGGTATCCCGGCGAATCCATTCGCCACTCAGATAGACCGGGGGCCGTCCCTAAAGTTCTCCCGGCCGGAGTGGCGAAACCTGCGGCCGCGGGCATTCTATCGCGTCCTTCGTGCAAACCCGTAATCACTCTCATTCGCCGCCAGTCAGCCGGGCGCAGCGAGTCGCGTGGCAGCACGATGCGCCAGGTGGACCCGCCAACGCCCCAATGGAGAAACATTGCGGCATTTGTGACCACCGAGCTGCCGTGTAGTTCCATGCGCTCTCGGTTACTGCGTATGCCGACGCGCTCCCAGCCACGCGCGCGGCTCCAGGCGAGCGCGCGCGTGTCTCGGCCGAGCGGCGCGATAGCGCGGCGCAGGGAAAGCGGCAGGGAAACAGCCGGCAGGATCAGCGCGGCGGCAGGCCATCCGGCGAGCAGCACGGCCAGCGCGAGGAGCACATGGCCGAGCGCCAGCCACGCGGCAAGTGCCCGCGAAGGGCCGACGCGAAACTCAAGCAGGCCGTCGTAGGGACTCCAGGACACGCGCCAACACCTCGCTCTCCGGTGCCAGCCGGCCGAGCAGCAGCGCATTGACGTCGGGATCCTGGCGCTCGAGCAGCGCGCGGAATGCATCGCGCTCCCCGGCACTCGCGGTCGGCCAGTCGCGCTCGAGATAGCGCACCAGCAGCACGTCGAGTTCAAGCATCCCCCGGCGGCAACGCCAGCGCAGCCTGCCCGGCTCGGCGGGGTCGATGATGCCTTCCTCGGCGGTGGAGTTCATCGTGGCTTTCCGGGGTTCGGGTGGAGTAATGGAATGGGTGG
>CAYWYS010000010.1:0-44868 GCA_964462675.1 uncultured Thioalkalivibrio sp. | reverse complement strand
TCGGGGCGGCAGGTTCGGGGAGAAAGGTCCGGGGAGACAGGTCCGGGGAGACAGATACCTCAAATCCCGCAGAGACGCGGAGACGCGGAGACGCGGAGAATAGGAATGCAACCACGTTCCGCCTTTCCCACCCTCTGCGTCTCTGCGTCTCTGCGTCTCTGCGGGGAAATACCGGCGCGTCCAGAGCACGTCCCTCTGCGAACTGCCCCCTTTCTCCGCGTCTCCGCGTCTCTGCGGGAAAACCCTGGCGCGTCCGCAGAACGCGTCTCTCAGTGCTGCCGCTCCACCAGCTTCAGCTTGATCTCGGCGATCGCCTTGCCGGGGTTCAAGCCCTTCGGACAGGTCCTCGTGCAGTTCATGATCGTGTGGCAGCGATACAGCTTGAACGGATCCTGCAGCGCATCAAGCCGCTCGCCGGTCGCCTCGTCACGGCTGTCGACGATCCAGCGGTACGCCGCCAGCAAGGCCGCCGGGCCGAGATAACGGTCGCTGTTCCACCAGTAGCTCGGGCAGGCCGTCGAGCAGCAGGCGCACAGGATGCAGGCCGACGGCTCGTTGATCTTCTCCTGGTCCGCCTTCGACTGCAGCCGCTCGCGGTCCGGCGGCGGCGGAGTACGGGTCTGGATCCACGGCTTGATCGAAGCGTACTGCGCGTAGAAGTTGCTGAGATCCGGCACCAGGTCCTTGACCACCGGCATGTGCGGCAGCGGGTACACCTTGACGTCGCCACGTCCCTCCCCGATGGACATGGTGCAGGCCAGCGTGTTGACGCCATCGATGTTCATCGCACAACTGCCGCAGATGCCCTCCCGACAAGAGCGGCGGAACGTCAGCGTGGGATCGATCTCGTCCTTGATCTTGATCAATGCGTGAAGCACCATCGGGCCGCAACGGTCGAGATCCACCTCGTAAGTGTCCGTGCGGGGATTTTCGCCGCTGTCCGGGTCGTAGCGATACACGACAAAACGCCTGACTCTCTTCGCGCCCTCCGGGGCAGGAAAGTGCTTGCCCCTGGCGATCCTCGAGTTGGCCGGCAGCCTGAATTCAGCCATGTCCGCTCATCTCCCTCAGTAGGTCCGCGCCTTCGGTGGAATCGGCTCGGCGTCGGCGGTCAGCGTCTGCAGGTGCACCGGCCGGTAATCGATCCGGACCTCCGTCGGCGCCGTACGCCACGCCAGCGTGTGCTTCATCCATTGCTGGTCGTCGCGCTCGGGATAATCTTCGCGCGCATGTGCGCCACGACTCTCCTTGCGGTTCTCCGCTGAAACAATGGTGACCAGCGCCTGGCCGAGCAGGTTTTCCAGCTCGAGAGTCTCCACCAGGTCCGTGTTGAACACCATCGAGCGATCCGCAACTTTCACGTCGGCAAAGGATTCGACCACCGTCTTCAGCCTGCGGATGCCCTCGCCGAGCGCCTCACCGGTGCGAAAAACAGTGCAATGGTCCTGCATTGTGCGTTGCATGGCGAGGCGAACTTGCGCTGTCGGCAGGCTACCGCGGGCATGACGCAAGCTGTCCAGGCGGGCAATCGATGCCTCGCCGGCGTCCTTCGGCAGCGGTGCATGACGTGCCCCCGGCTTGATCAACTCGCCACACCGACGCGCAGTCGCGCGACCGAATACCACGAGGTCGAGCAGCGAATTCGAACCGAGCCGGTTGGCGCCGTGCACGGACACGCAGGCAGCCTCGCCGGCAGCCATCAAGCCCGGCACAACACTTTCCGTGTTGCCTTCACGCAGGGTAGTAACCTCGCCCCGATAGTTCGCCGGGATTCCTCCCATGTTGTAGTGTGCAGTGGGCAGTACCGGAATCGGTTCCCTGGTGACGTCCACGTTCGCAAAGATACGCGACGTTTCCGCGATTCCCGGCAGCCGCTCATGGATCACCTCCGGGCCGAGGTGCTCGAGATGGAGGTGGATGTGGTCGCGAAGTTCGCCGACGCCGCGGCCCTCGCGGATCTCGATCGTCATCGAGCGGCTGACGACGTCGCGCGACGCGAGGTCCTTCGCATTCGGGGCATAGCGCTCCATGAAGCGCTCGCCCTCGGAGTTCGTCAGGTAGCCGCCTTCGCCACGCACGCCCTCGGTGATCAGCATGCCGGCGCCATAGATACCGGTCGGGTGGAACTGTACGAACTCCATATCCTGCAGCGGCAGGCCCGCACGCAGCACCATCCCATTGCCGTCGCCAGTGCAGGTGTGCGCCGAGGTGCATGAAAAATACGCGCGGCCGTAGCCGCCGGTGGCGAGGATGACCATGTGGGCGCGGAAGCGATGCAGCTCGCCGGTCTCGAGGTTCCACGCCATGACGCCGCGGCACGCACCCTGCTCGTCCATGATCAGGTCGAGCGCGAAGTACTCGACGAAGAACTTGGCCTGGTGCTTCAGCGACTGCTGGTAGAGCGTGTGCAGCATCGCGTGACCCGTGCGATCAGCGGCGGCGCAAGTGCGCTGCGCGGGCGGGCCCTCACCGAAGCGGGTCGTCATGCCGCCAAACGGCCGCTGGTAGATGCGGCCCTCCTCGGTGCGCGAAAACGGCACGCCGTAGTGCTCGAGCTCGATGACCGCGTCGGGCGCTTCCTTGCACATGTACTCGATCGCGTCCTGGTCGCCGAGCCAGTCGGAGCCCTTGACGGTGTCGTACATGTGCCAGCGCCAGTCGTCCTCGCCCATGTTGCCGAGCGCCGCGCTGATGCCGCCCTGCGCGGCCACCGTGTGGCTGCGCGTCGGGAACACCTTGGTGACGCAGGCGGTCCGCAGGCCCTGCTCCGCCAGCCCGAAGGTCGCACGCAGGCCCGCGCCGCCGGCGCCGACCACGACCACGTCGTAGCTATGGTCGACGATCTTGTATGCGCCGCTCATGTCATTGTCCTCCGCTGGCGATCTGCAGCACGGCGACGATCCCGACAGCGGCCGCAATGACGTGCAGGAACTGGAGCGCCACCAGCGACGGCACCTTGAGTGCGCCATGGACGTAGTCCTCGACGATGACGCGCGTGCCGAGCAGCGAGTGCCAGGCCGCGGTCGACACCAGCACCGCCAGCAGCGCCGCGTTCCACGGCCGCACGATCCACGCCACGAGCGCGGCGCGGTCGGCGAGATCGAGGCCGAGCAGGCAGATCGCGAACCAGGCGCCCAGCAGCGCCAGGGCGACCGCGGTGATGCGCTGCTGCCACCAGTGCTCGGTGCCGTTGCCGGCGGCGCCGAGGCCGAGCGCGCGGCCGAGCGGGCTGCGCAGGCTCACGCGCCACCGCCGATCAGCCGCACGCCCCAGGCCATCAGCGTCAGCAGGCTCGCGACAATGACGACCGCCCAGCCGGAGGCGTAGACCTGCTCGATCTCGAAGCCGCGGCCGGAATCCCACCACAGGTGCCGAAGGCCGTTGCAGAGGTGATAGAAGAATGCGTAGCTGGCGAAAAACAGCAGCGCCTTGACCGGCCACGTGCCAAGCACGCCAAGGGCGGCCTGGTAGGCGGTGTCTCCCGCGGCCAGCGCAGCGAGCCAGTACACCAGCAGCAACAGGCTGACCGTGAGCACGACACCAGTCATCCGATGGGTGATGGACAGCACCGAGGTGAGCTGCGGACGATAGATCAACAGGTGTGGTGACAGGGGCCGATTGCCAGCAGCCATGACCAGGGTCCTCCTTGGCGGGACGTGCGTTCGTACGGCTCAGGCACGAGGCATTCAGCCCTTGGCGCCCGGCCCGGACGAGTCAGTTTCGACTCAGAAATCTATGCAACGGCCGTTCTTTTCCCAGTCGCCGTAGCGGACCGGCTCCGGACCATCCCGCCCCCCTATCTCTTTCGGCATGACGGGCGCGCCGGTTTCGGCCGCCTCGCCCGCCGGGGCCGGCGGCCGCGGGCGTTCGTTCTCGTTGCTGTCGGCCTTCTCGGACATAGCCCGAGATTCTGCCACGCACCGCAACAACAGGCCAGCATCCCGGGACCCCGGGTTAGAATTGCCGCTGCCTCGACATCGACGCGGAGCCAGCATCGCATGACCGCCCAGCCCTTCCCGTTGGAATCCCTGCGGTCATTGACCGTGACCGGGCCCGACGCGCGCAGCTTCCTGCAAAAGCAACTGTCGTCGGATCTCGGGGAAGTCACGGAGCGCCGCGGTCAGCTCTCTGCGTGGCACGATCCGAAAGGGCGGGTCCTCGCGGTATTGCGGGTGCTGCCATCTCCGCAGGGCTTCGTGCTGGTCATGCAGGCCGGGCTCGCGGCCGCGATCGAGCAGCGGCTGCGGATGTACGTGCTGCGCGCCAAGGTCACGGTACAAGCCGGTCCGCCGGTGTTCGGCCTCGCCGCCGAGCATCGCGCGCAACTGCCGGTCGATGGCCTTGGACCGCGGGATGCGCCGATGACGGCGCGTTGCAATGACACGCTCAGCGTCCTGCGCTTGCCCGGCCGGGCCGGCTGGCTGCTCGTCGGCGCACTCGACGAGACCACCGGACCGGTCGACCGCGCCGCCGCAGTGGACTGGGCACTGGCGGAGCTCGAGGCCGGGATTCCCGAGGTCTATCCGGAGACCAGCGGCCAGTTTGTCGCGCAGATGCTGAACCTCGACCGGCTCGGCGCCGTCAGCTTCACGAAAGGCTGCTATCCGGGCCAGGAGATCGTCGCGCGCGCCCACCACCTCGGCCGCGTCAAGCGTCGCGCGCGACTGTTCCGTGTCGCCGGCGCCGTGCCGGCCGCAGGGGACAGCCTGCACGACTCGGCCGGCACGGTGATCCGGGCCGCTGCCAAGGATGACGGTGGCCTGCTGATGGCGGTCGTCGCCGACGACTCCGCCGGCCCCTTCGCCCTCGCCGACGGCCGGCCGCTCGAGCCGTTCACGCCGCCCGACGCCGGTTCGTAACTGGCCGGAGCGTGGTCGACCGCGGAATTGACCGCGGCGCGGCGCCGGCATCAGCTGGATCGCAGTCGACCGCGACGGGGCGCCGGCATGGGCCCGCTTCGTTCGGGAAATCTTTATCTCACTCAGCGGGCCCATGCCGTCCCCCCGCCGCTGCCGCGTCGCGCGTGACAGCGCGTGTCAGCGCATGTCAGCGCATGTCAGCGCATGTCAGCGCAACAATGCGCTGCACGCCCCGAGCGCATTAGCAACTGCATTGGCACCGGCAGCGCTGGATCCGGCGACACAGCAGCGTGGGTGGAACGTCACGGGTCCGCCGAGCGAAGTTATTTTGAGCGAGGCGGACCTGTGACGGTCCGCCCACGCGGTCCACCCACGCGGTCGACCGCGACCATCGCTGCGACCGACAGCCGCTATGCGCCAGGCTCTTCCGGGCGCATGTGCGGGAACAGCAGCACATCGCGAATCGACGGCTGGTCGGCGTACAGCATCGCGAGGCGGTCCACGCCGACGCCGAGCCCGCCGGCCGGCGGCATGCCGTACTCGAGCGCGCGGACGTAATCCGCGTCGTAGAACATCGCCTCCTCGTCGCCGGCGGTCTTCTGCTCGACCTGCGCGCGGAAGCGACGTGCCTGCTCTTCAGGGTCGTTGAGCTCGGAAAAACCGTTCGCGATCTCGCGGCCGGCAATGAACAGCTCGAAGCGGTCGGTCAGAAACGGGTCCGCGTCGCGGCAGCGCGCCAGCGGCGAGATCTCGAGCGGGTAGCCGGTGACGAAAGTCGGCTGTTGCAGGCCGGGCTCGACGGTCTTCTCGAACAACTCGGCGAGCAGCTTGCCCGCGCCCCAGCCGGCCTCGACACGCAGCTCGAGTCGCGCTGCGATGTCCCGGAGGTGCGCCGGGTCGCGCCACCGGGCGGGATCGAGGCCGGGATTCGCCTCGGCGACCAGCGCCTCGAGCTCTACCCGGCGGAATGCCGGACCGAGATCGATCTCGGCGCCCTGCCAGGCGAGCTTCATCCCGCCGGTCAGCGCCTCCGCCATCAGCCGCAGCAGGTCCTCGGTCAGGTCCATCATCGCCACCTGGTCGACATAGGCCTGGTACAGCTCGAGCATCGTGAACTCGGGGTTGTGCCGCGTCGACAGTCCCTCGTTGCGGAAATTGCGGTTGATCTCGTAGACGCGCTCGAGACCGCCCACGACGAGGCGCTTCAGGTACAGTTCGGGCGCAATGCGCAGGTACATGTCGACGCCGAGCGCATTGTGGTGCGTGATGAAGGGGCGTGCATTCGCGCCACCGGGGATCGGCTGCATCATCGGCGTCTCGACTTCCAGGAAGCCGCGCGAATCGAGATAGCGCCGCATGAAAGAGATCATGCTGGAGCGCAGGCGGAATACCTTGCGGCTGTCGGCGTTCATGATCAGGTCGAGGTAGCGCTGGCGGTAGCGCGTCTCGGTATCGGCGAGGCCGTGATACTTTTCGGGCAGGGGCCGCAGGCACTTCGACAGCAGGCGCGCCGTCCGCACCCGCACGGTCAGCTCGCCGGTCCTGGTCTTGAACAGCGTGCCCTCGACGCCGAGCAGATCGCCGAGATCCCAGCTCTTGAAGGCCGCATACACACCCTCGGGCAGCGCATCGCGCTCGAAGAACAACTGGATCGCGCCGCTCATGTCCTCGAGCCGGGCGAAGCTCGCCTTGCCCATGATGCGCTTGGCCATCATGCGCCCGGCGACCGCGACCGGCACGCCGTCGCGCTCGAGCGCCTCGGCCTCCAGCGGCCCGAACGCGAGCTGCAGGTCCTCGGCCTGCGCATTGCGACGGAAGTCGTTCGCATAGGCCTCGCCGGCAGCGCGCAGCGCTTCGAGCTTGCGGCGCCGTTCCGCGATCAGGGCGTGCTCTGGCTGTTCGGACATGTCTTTCCCCTACAGCCCCTGCTTCAGGCTGGCCTCGATGAACTGATCCAGGTCGCCGTTCAGCACGGCCTGCGTGTTGCCGACCTCGACGCCGGTGCGCAGGTCCTTGATGCGGGACTGGTCGAGCACGTAGCTGCGAATCTGGTTGCCCCAGGCGATGTCCGCCTTGGTGTCCTCGACGGCCTGGGCCTTGGCGCGCCGCTGCTGCATTTCCAGCTCGTAGAGCTTGGCCTTGAGCTGCTTCATCGCCGTCGCCTTGTTCTTGTGCTGGCTGCGGTCATTCTGGCACTGCACGACGATCCCCGTCGGGTTGTGCGTGATGCGCACCGCGGATTCGGTGCGGTTGACGTGCTGGCCGCCGGCGCCGCTGGCCCGATAGACGTCGATGCGCAGGTCCGCGGGGTTGATCTCGATGTCGACCTCGTCGTCCACTTCCGGCGACACGAACACGCCGGCAAAGCTCGTGTGGCGACGATTGCCGGAGTCGAACGGCGACTTCCTGACCAGGCGGTGAATGCCGGTCTCGGTCCGCAGCCAGCCGTAGGCATAGGGACCGGTCACGTGCACCGTCGCGCTCTTGATGCCGGCCACCTCGCCGGCCGAGGCCTCGATGATCTCGGCCTCGAAGCCATGCATCTCCATCCAGCGCAGGTACATGCGCAGCAGCATCTCGGCCCAGTCCTGCGCCTCGGTGCCGCCCTGCCCCGCATTGATGTCGATGAACGCATTGCTGGCATCCATCGGGCCGGAGAACATGCGGCGGAATTCGAGCTCGGCGATCTTCTTCTCGAGGCCCTCGGCGTCGGTCGCGATGCCGGCGGCCGTCGCCTCGTCGTCCTCCTCGGCGGCGAGTTCGAGCAGGCCACGGCCGTCCTCGAGGCCGCGCCAGAGCTCGTCGAGCAGCCCTACGACGGCCTCGAGCTGGGCGCGCTCGCGGCCCAGCGCCTGGGCCCGCTCCTGCTTGCTCCAGATATCCGGACTCTCGAGCTCGCGCTGGACCTCCTCGAGGCGCTCGCGCTTGCCCGCGTAGTCAAAGGTACCTCCTCAGGGCATCCACCCTCGAGGAGAGATCCGCCAGCTGGTGGCGCAGTGGTGCAATTTCCATTCTCGGCCCGGTTTGCATGGTCGTGCTTGACGAAGCGCGCAAGTTTATCACGCGACGGAACTCGAACTTGCCGCGGACCCAGGCTCCGTCAGGCCGGCTCGAGGTACTCGACGACGAGTTGCACCGCGCGGACGCCGGCATACTCGTTGACGCCGAGCCGGTAAGCCAGCCGCAGCCGGGCAGGCCGCGCGCGGCCGAGCCGCTCGGCCTGGCGAAATGCGATCGCATCGAGGATGCGGCGGCTGCCGGCCGGCCTGACCCTGAGCTTCAGGTGGTCAACGCCGACGACCCGGGCGTCCAGCAGTTCGAAACAACCGTCGAACAGCGGTTCCGGAAAGCCCTGGCCCCAGGGCGCGGCATCGCGCAGCAGTTCGGCGGTTGCGAGCCCGAACTCCTCGTCGGCGAGCTCGCCGTCGGAGTGGATCGTCCCGGCCAGCGCGCCCGGCTCGAGCCGCACCGCGACCTCCGCGGCGAGCGATTCGCGAAACAGCGCCAGGCCGGCCGGCGCGAGGCTGAGGCCGGCCGCCATCGCGTGGCCGCCGAAGCGCTCGATCAGGCCGGGGTGGCGCGCGTCGACGTCGGCGATCGCATCGCGAATGTGCAGCCCCGGCACGGAGCGCGCCGAGCCCTTCAACAGGCCGCCCTCGTCCGCGGCGAATGCGACCGCCGGGCGGTGATAGCGCTCCTTGAGGCGCGCCGCGACCAGTCCCACGACGCCGCTGTGCCAGCCGGGACGATGCACGCACAGCACCGGCGGCAGCTCGCCGGGGCCGGGATCGAGGTCAGCGACCGCCGCCAGCGCCTCCTGCTGCATCCGCGTCTCGATCTGCTTGCGCTCCTCGTTGAGACTCGACAGCAGCGCCGCCAGCTCGCCCGCGCGCTGCGGATCGTCGCTCAGCAGGCACTCGATGCCGACCGACATGTCGTCGAGCCGGCCGGCGGCATTCAGGCGCGGTCCGGCCGCGAACGCGAGGTCCGTCGTCACGGCCTGGCGAGGGTCGCGCTTGCCGGCCGCCAGCAGCGCTGTGATCCCGGGCCGGCAGGCGCCGGCTCGAATCCGGCGCAGCCCATGCTCGACCAGGATGCGGTTGTTGCGATCGAGCGGCACCAGGTCGGCGACCGTGCCGAGCGCCACCAGGTCCAGCAGGCCGGGGACGAGCGCACGGTCGGCGCCGAGCCGGCGCGCCAGCGCGGCGGCCAGGTAGAAGGCCACGCCGACCCCGGCGAGATAACGGCTCGGGAAGCCCTGCCCCGGCAGCGCCGGGTTGACGATCGCGCTCGCCGCCGGCAGGACCGCGCCGGGCAGGTGATGATCGGTGACCAGCACGTCCATGCCGCGCTCGCGCGCCAGTGCGACGCCGGCATGACAGTTGATTCCGCTGTCCACGGTGATCAGCAGGTCCGGGCGCTGCGCGGCGGCATCCCGGACCAGCCCGGGGCTCAGCCCGTAGCCATGCACGAAACGATCGGGCACCAGGTAGCGCGGCGCGCCGCCGAGCGCCGCCAGCGCGCGCATCAGCAAGGCCGTGCTGGTGGCGCCGTCGGCATCGAAATCGCCGACGATCAGGATCCGGCTGCCGCGCTCGAGATGATCCGCGACCAGCGCGGCGGCCGTCTCGACGCCATCGAGACGGCCGATGGGCAGCAGCGCGGCGAGGCTGAGATCGAGTTCCGCTGCGCTGCGCACGCCGCGGGCCGCGAACAGGCGCGCGAGCACGGGCGCGACCCCGCCGAGCGCGCCCGCCGCGGCGGCGTCCACGGTTCGCCGCTGAATGGGGCGGCGGCTCAGCACAATTCGCGCGCCGGCCGCGGCCTGCGCCAGAAGCGCAGCACGTCGAGGCGCCGCGTCTCGTGCACCGAGCGCGCGGTGACGATCCTGATGCCGGCCAGTCGCCCGCGGCGCAGCTGCCCGGCCAGCGGCGCGGCCCACGCCTCCGCTTCAGCCGCCAGCCGCGCATCTTCGAGGCACTCCACGGCCAGCGGCCAGGCGACGCCGTCCGCGCGCAAGCTCGCATCGTCTGTGTGCCGCGGCGCCGCCCCTGCCAGCGCGCCGACGCGGCGCAGGCCGGCGAGATAAGGCTCGCCCGGCATGACCGCGGCCGGGGCCCCGGGCAGCGCGTCCGCCAGCCGCCCCCCGCCCCACGGATGCAAGCCCGCGATGATCGGCACGCCGCGCTCCCTGCGAGCCGCATTGACAGGATGCGCATGGAACAGCATTTCGACCTCGGACATCAGCCGGCGCAGCACGGCCTCGGGCGGCGCCGGCCGGTCGTCGCGCGCCACCGCTTGCGCCGGGCCGGCGCAGCCGCGCCAGTCGCGCACGCCCCCCTCGGTTTCGTCCCAGCAAAGATACCAGCGCTCCGGCACTGCAATTTCCAGCCACAAGCCATCGCGCGCGTAGCTCTCGTCGAACGACCGCGCCAGCGCCCGGGCCTCGTCCATCCCGATCTCGAGTCCGGCCGCCGGCAGCCTGAACAAGCCTTGCCGCTCCGCGTCGGCACCGAGCGGCTCGACGCGCAGGCAGGCATGCGGCGGGTCGTCCAGCTCACCCAGCGCGCTGACCGGACCGACCGGCCAACGTGCCAGGCTGCCGCCGGCCCGGTCGGCGAGGAAGGCCCAGGGCGACACGTCCAGCGCGCGTGCCCGGCCACGCGACAGCAGGCGCTCCAGCGCCGGCAGGCGCGGCAACCCAGCCGTGCCCACCGATTCGAGCCCTGGCAACATCAAGGTGAACATGGCTGGCGACTCACTGCCTTGTGGGGCGGAAGAATTTCATTATCGTACCTGCATGCGCTTCACGCTCGATCAGCATCCCCATGCCAACGTCGTCACCCACGTCGGCCCCGACGGTATCCGGGTCGGCGAGCTGCTGCTCGTTCGCAGCGTGATCCTGAGCGCCACGGAAATGGTCATGGACTGGGCGGTGAAGGAAACTGACACCCTGGATTTCGCAGCGCTCGCGCCGGCACTCGCAATGAAGCCCGGGATCCTCGTGCTCGGCACTGGCGGCCGGATCCGGTTCCCGCCTTCCGTCCTGTACGCGGAACTCGCGGAGCAAGGCATCGGTCTTGAAGTCATGGACACGGCCGCCGCCTGCCGAACCTACAACGTGCTGGTCAGCGAAGACCGTCCCGTAGTGGCGGCGCTGGTCCTGTCGTAGCGACCGGATGCCAGCCCGGCTGACATTGTACTGCTGAGTTCGCGAGCGCACGGAGACTGGCTTGAAAGGCAAACTCCAGACGACCATCGCCGCGTTGGCGGCGGCCGGCTCGCTCGCCGCCCTCGGCGGTGCACCGGCCGCCGGGCATGAGCTCGGCACGGCGGACCCCGCGGCGGCACCGATCGAAACGGCGACACATGACCGCGCCCTGTTCGCCTACCTGGATCCAGCGGTCCGTCCGCAGGACGATTTCTATCGCTTCGTCAATGGCGGCTGGCTGGCGCACAGCGAGGTACCCCCCGATCGCCCGCGCTGGGGTGCCTTCGACGAACTGCGCGACCATGCCGAGGAGGACGTTCTGCAGATCATCGAGGCCGCCGTCGCCGGCCGCGAGGCACAGGCAGACGCCGATCTTGCCAAGGTGGCCGACCTGTACCTGAGCGTCATGGACGAGGCCGGCGTCGAAGCGGCCGGCCTCGCGCCGGTGAACGGCTGGCTGCAGCTGGTCGACGCGACGCCGGACCATGCAAGCATGGCAGGCGTGTTCGGCCACCTCGCGGCGCAAGGCGTGCTGGATTCGACCACCCTGTCGCTGCGTGTCGATCTCGATTTTGCCGACACGCGACGACATGCCGTCTACCTGGCCCAAGCGGGTCTCGGCATGCCGGACCGGGACTACTACCTGCTGGACAACGCGCCGATGGCCGCGGCACGCGGCGCCTATCGCAGCTACATCACCCGCGTGCTTGAACTCGGCGGCATGGACCCCGGGCAGGCCGCGGCAGCCGCGGCGCAGGTTTTTGCGCTGGAGTCGGAACTGGCGCAGCGACAATGGCCCCGGGCGGCGCAACGCGACCGGCAACTGACCTATAACCCGGTGGCCGTCGACGCGCTGGCCGAGCTGGCCCCGGGCTTCGACTGGCGGCGATTCCTGGCCGCCGCCGGGGTCGATGGCCAGCCGCAGGTCATCCTGCGGGAGTCGAGCTACTTTCCGGCCATGGCCGAGCTGTTCGCCGCCATCCCGATCGAGACCTGGCGCGCCTACCTGCGCTTCAGGGTGCTCGACCAGAACGCCCCCCAACTCACGGCCGCACTCGTCGCGGCCCACTTCGATTTTCACAATCGCACCATCAGCGGCGTGCCCGACGACCAGCCGCGCTGGAAGCGCGGCGTCACGGTCGTCCAAAGTGCGCTCGGCGAGGCCATCGGGCGCGAGTACGCCAGGCTGCACTTCAGCCCGGAGTCCCGCGCCCGCCTGGCGACGATGGTCGAGCACCTGAAGGCGGCATTCGCCCAGTCGATCGACGAGCTCGACTGGATGTCAGGCCCGACCAAGGCCGAGGCCCACGCAAAGCTCGCCAGCTTCGGGCTGAAGATCGGCTATCCGGACGAGTGGCGGGATTACTCGACGCTGGCGATCGTCGCCGGCGACCTGTTCGGCAACGTGCAGCGGGCGCGGCGCTTCCAGCACGAGCGGATGATCGCCCGGCTCGGCAAGCCGGTGGACCCGGGCGAATGGTTCATGACCCCGCAGACGGTCAACGCCTACTACAGCCCGATGCGCAACGAGATCGTCTTTCCGGCGGCGATCCTGCAGCCGCCCTTTTTCGATCCGTCCGCCGATGATGCGGTCAACTACGGGGCGATCGGAGCGGTCATCGGCCACGAGATCAGCCACGGCTTCGACGACCAGGGCCGGCGCACCGACGGCAACGGCCTGATCCGCGACTGGTGGACCCCGGCCGACGATGCGCGTTACCGGGCGCTGGCCGCGCAACTGATCGCGCAGTACGGCGCTTTCGAGCCGATCGAAGGCATGAACATCGACGGCCAGGCAAGCCTCGGCGAGAATATTGCCGACCTCGCCGGCGTCACGATTGCGCACCGTGCGTATCGGCTGTCGCTCGGCGGCGAAGCGCCGCCGTTGATCGACGGCCTCACCGGAGACCAGCGCTTCTTCATGGGCTGGGCCCAGCTCTGGCGCATCCAGTACCGTGACGACGCGCTGCGGCGACAGCTGGTCACCGGTCCGCATTCGCCGGGTCGTTACCGCGTCGTCGGCGTGCTGCGCAACATCGAAGCGTTCTACGACGCCTTCGGAGTCAGTGAGGGCGACGGCATGTGGCTGCCGCCGGCGGAGCGCATCGCCATCTGGTGACCCGGCAGCTCAGTCGAACAGTGAATCCTGCGACAGCCCGTGACTCTCCATGATGCTGCGCAGGCGCGCGAGTGCATCCATCTGGATCTGCCGCACCCGCTCGCGTGTCACGCCGATCTGTTCACCGACCTGTTCGAGCGTGGCGCGCTCGTAGCCATGCAGCCCGAAGCGGCGTTCGACCACCGCGCGTTGCTTGTCGGTCAGCCGCTCCAGCCAATGCTCGAGCACTTCATGGATATCGTCGGCCTGGATCTGGTTGGAAGGATCCGCATCCTCGTCGCCGGGAATCATATCGAGCACGTTGCGTTCGCCATCGCGACCCAGGAAGCTGCCGCTGGTGACGAGCCGATCGTTCAGGCCAAGCATCCGGCCGACCTCGCCGGGCTCACGATCCAGCAGCTGGGCGATTTCCTCGGCGGTGGGATCGCGATCGAGTTCCTGCGTCAGGCGGCGCGCCGCGCGCAGGTAGACATTTATTTCCTTGACGACATGGATCGGCAGCCTGATGGTCCGCGTCTGGTTCATCAGCGCACGCTCGATCGTCTGGCGTATCCACCAGGTCGCATAGGTCGAAAACCGGAAGCCCTTCTCCGGGTCGAATTTCTTGACGGCATGGATCAGGCCGAGATTGCCCTCCTCGATCAGGTCCAGCAACGGCAGCCCCCGGTTCATGTAACGCCGCGCGATCTTGACCACCAGCCGCAGGTTGCTCTCGATCATGCGCTTGCGCGCCGCTTCGTCGCCGCGGCGGGCACGCCGCGAGAAGTAGACCTCCTCTTCAGCCGTCAGCAGCGGGGAAAAGCCGATCTCCGACAGGTACAGGCGCGTGGCGTCGGGTGACTCCCGATCACTTGGCTTCAGGGTGTGGTCGGAACTGTTCGCCGGCTGCGCGTCCTGTTCCGGGCGCTGGTCGGAGTCGCCGTCCTCGATGCCGATCAGTTCGTTGTCCGGAACATCGATGATCGCCTCGACATCGACATCGACATCCACATCCACATCCACATCCACATCCACATCGGCACCGCGCGCGAGCACCGGGCCACCAAAGTCCCCGGCGCCGGCTGCATGCTTCGCGACCCGTTGCGAGCGACGCTTTTCCTTGTCGCGCGTGGTTCCCATCTCGCCCCTGAATAATGCACCGGGGACCGCTGCGGCGGCGCCTGCAATCAGCGCGCCGGCAGGAACCTGAGCGGGTCCACCGGCTTGCCGTCCAGCCGTATCTCGAAATGCAGCAGGGGTCGATCAGCCGGGCCGCGCCCCATCAGCGCGATGACCTGGCCGGACCGGACACTCTCCCCCTCTGCGACCCGTAACGCCTGGTTATAGCCATAGGCGCTCAGGTACGAATCGTTATGCTTCAGGATAATAAGCTGGCCATATCCGATAAGTCCATCGCCGCTGTAGACCACGTGGCCGTCGGCGGCAGCGCGCACCTCCGCGCCATCTGCACCACCGATGCCGATCCCGGTCGGGTTTCTGCGGCTCTCGCCGAAGCGCCACACCAGGGGTCCGGCGACCGGCCAGCGCCACTGGGGCGCTGTTCCGGCGACCGGTCGCGCCGGCGCCGGACTCGCGGCCGGCGGCAATGTCGGCCGGCCTGCTTCGGGTCTCGGCTGCGGTTGCGGCGCCGGCCGGCTCGCGCCCGCCTGGACCGGCGCGCCGGCCGGCGGAACGAGGCGCAGGCGTTGTCCGGGATAAATGCGGCTGGCGTCACCGAGGCGGTTCCAGGCCGCGAGGTCGCGCCAGTCGAGCCGATGCCTGAAGGCGATCTGGTAGAGCGTGTCGCCGCGCTGCACCACGTAGACGGCGGGTCGGTCGGCAACCGGCCGGGTACCTTCATCCGGATCCCAGGTGGTCAGCTCGGCGCAGCCGGCCAGCGCGATGAGCGCGCCGGCCAGCACCGCCAGGCGGGTCAGGCCTGGACGAGAAACCACGCCAGCAGCAGCAGGCCGACCAGCAGCCAGCCGAGAAATTCGACGTGGCGTCGCAGGCGCGCTTCCATCGGCGCCCCGCCCCACCGGATCAGTCCGGCCACGAGGAAAAAGCGCCCGCCCCGGCCGACCAGCGACGCCAGCACGAAAACGGGCAGGAACATTGCGAGCGCGCCGGCAGCGATCGTGAAAAGCTTGTAGGGAATCGGTGAAAAACCGGCCGCCAGCACGGCCCAGAATCCCCAGGTCTGGAACCAGTCGCGCGCCTGCAGGTAGCCTTCCCAGTACCCTGCGGAGACCAGCCAGGGCTCGATCAGGTCGAGCGCGAAATAGCCGATCACGTACCCCAGCACTCCGCCGGCCACCGAGGTGACGGTCGTCAGCGTCGCCAGCCGCCATGCGTCGGCCGGGCGCGCCAGCGTCATCGGCGCGAGCATCACGTCCGGCGGCACCGGGAAGAAACTCGACTCGGCGAAGCTCAAGCCGCCGAGGTACCAGCGCGCCTTCGGATGTGCAGCCCAGCCGAGCACGCGGTCATACAAGGGCCCGAACAAGCGCATCAGTCAGTGCCTCCCAGCAACGGTACGAAGCTGACCAGGCCGAGATTGCGTCGCTCGAACTGCTCGCCTCGGCGGGTGATCTCCAGCAGTTCCTGTCGGCCGCGCGGCCCGACCGGGATGACCAGGCGGCCGCCCTCGTCGAGCTGGTCCAGCAGCGCCTGCGGCACCTGCTCCGGCGCAGCCGTCACCAGGATGCCGCCATAGGGCGCGTGCTTGGTCCAACCCTGCCAGCCGTCACCATGGCGCAAATGCACGTTGTAGAAGTCGAGCGAGCGCAGCAGCGACCGCGCGCGACGCAACAGCGGGCCGAGTCGCTCGACGCTGTAGACCTGCGGCACGAGTCCCGCGAGCACGGCAGTCTGGTAGCCGCAGCCGGTGCCGATCTCGAGCACTTTTTCCGGCGTCGGCTCGGCGACGACCGCCTCGGTCATGCGCGCCACGACCCAGGGCTGGGAGATCGTCTGGCCGAGGCCGATCGGCAGCGCAGTGTCCTCGTAGGCACGGCTCGCGAGCGCCTCGTCGACGAACAGGTGGCGCGGCACCGTGCGAATCCGCTCCAGCACGCGCGGGTCCGAGATGCCGTGCTCCTTCAGCCGCTGCACGAGGCGGTCCCGCGTGCGCGCGGAAGTCATCCCGATGCCGTTATGGTCGCGCCGCTCAGTCAAGGATCGGGCTTCCCAGCCAGCTCTCGATGCGCCGGATGTCCTCGTGCTTGGTGAGATCCACCTTCAGCGGCGTGACCGACACCTTGCCGGATGCGATCGCATGGAAATCCGTGCCCGGACCCGCATCCTGCCCTGCGCCGGCAAAGCCGACCCAGTAAATCGATCGGCCGCGCGGATCCGTGCCGCGCACGACCGGCTCGGCCTTGTGGCGATGGCCGAGACGCGTGGCCGCGAATCCGCCCAGCGCCTCCCACGGCAGATCCGGCACATTGACGTTCAGGATCGTCGTCGCCGGCAAGGACCGGTCCAGCACCCGGCTGACGAGCTCGCGCGCGACGCGGCCGGCGGTTTCGAAGCGGCGGTCCTCGCCGCAGACCATCGAGATCGCGATCGTCGGCAGGCCGAGAAAACGGCCCTCCATCGCGGCCGCGACCGTGCCTGAGTACAGCACGTCGTCACCGAGGTTCGCGCCGTCGTTGATGCCCGAAATGACCATGTCCGGCTCCTCGTCGAGCAGCCCGGTCAGCGCCAGGTGCACGCAATCCGTTGGCGTGCCGTTGACGAAATAAGAGCCGGGCCCGACCTCGGTGAGGCGCAGCGGCTGCTCCAGCGTCAGCGAGTTGCTCGCCCCGCTGCAGTTGCGCTCGGGCGCGACGATCACGATCTCGGCGAGATCGCGCAGATGTTCCGCCAGGCACCGCAAGCCTTCGGCGCGATACCCGTCGTCATTCGAGAGGAGGATTTTCAAGCGGTGGACAACCGGCCCTGGCAGATGGCGTTTACTATACCGGCGAGCCCCGGGAGGAACCAGCAATGACGCCGTCCGAGGAGGACCGCGAACTGTTCCGCAAGGCCGTCGAGGGCGTGCGCCCGCTGCCGAAACGCAAGGAGCCGCCCGCCGAGCCGGCCCCGCCGCCGCGCGCGCGCTTCCGTCGCGCCGACGAGGCGGCGGTCCTCGCGGAGAGCCTGGCGGCGAACCCGGAAGCGGAAAGCGACACCGGCGAAGACCTGAGCTTTCGTCGCCCCGCGGTCAGCCTGCCGGTGTTCCGGCGGCTGAAGCGCGGCGAATTCAGCGTCCGGGACGAAATCGACCTGCATGGCCTGACCGCCGTCGAGGCGCGCGCGGCGCTGTACGAGTTCCTGGCCGAGGCCGGGCTCGCGGGGATGCGCTGCGTGCGCGTGATTCACGGCAAGGGGCGGCGCTCGGGGCACCGTGGCCCGGTGCTGAAGCGCAAGCTCGGGCGCTGGCTGCAGCTGCGCGAGGACGTACTCGCCTATTGCTCGGCGCGGCCGGTCGATGGCGGCACCGGCGCCGTGTACGTCCTGCTCGGCTGATCGACTGCTCGGCTGATCGACTGCTCGGCCATCGACCGCAGGGCGGGACCGTGATGGGTCCCGCTCGCTCAGAAATCTTTATCTCGCTCGCGGGACCCATCACGTCCCCGCCCTGCTGCCCAGCTGCCGTGCTTTGGCCCTTTGGCACGGCGCGTTGGCACGGCGGCGTTGCGGTTCGGCGGCGAGGCAGCGAGGTGAGGACGGTACAGGCCCACCGAGCGCATAAAGATTTCTAAGCGAGGGGGGCCTGTACCGGCTTCGCCTTGCGGTCGACCGGGACCGCAAGTCAGTCGACGTCGACGACCTCGCGCAGCACGGCGGTCGCATAGGCGCCTGCGGGCAGCCCGAACGATAGTTCGAGCACGTCGTCGTCGATGCGCCAGGCCAACTCGCGCACGCGCACGCGCAACGCGCGCCGCTCCTGCTCGAGTCCCGCCGCCGCGAGTCCGTCGGCAAACACTGCAAATCGCGCCGCGACCGCCCGCTCGCGCGCCGCGGCAGGGCCTTCGCCGGGCGGTTCGCCGCGGCCCCACAGCGGCCCGGTGGGGTGCACGTCGAGCTGCTCGAGACGGCCTGGCAAGTCCTGGTCTCCCGGCGCAGCGAGGAACCAGCTGCCGCGGCCGTCGAGACCGACCGGATCGCCCGGCGCGGCGCGTTCCCAGTCGCCGGCCGCGATACGCTCGGCCAGCACGGCATTGAAGATCAGCGAGCGTGCTGCCGACAACGCGAAACCGCGCTCCGCGCGGCGCGGCGCGGGCCCGCCGGAGAACCAGTCCGCCGCGAGTCGCAAATTGCCCAGCGCCCGCCCGAAGCGCTGCGGCCCGAACGCGTTCGGCACGCCGCAGCGCGCGACCCTATCGAGGCGCGCCTCGAGCATGGCGGTGTCCGCCGCAAGCGCCGTGACGCGCAGGCGGAAGCGGTTGCCGCGCAGCGCGCCGCGCTTGAGCTTGCGATTGTGCGGGATGAACTCGAGCAACTCGACGCCGCTGACGGACAACGCCGCGGGATCAGGATGGCGGCCGCCGGGGAAGCGCACGCTGAACCATTGCTCGGTCACGGCGTGGCGGTCCTTGAGGCCGGCGTAGCCGACGTCGTTGCGTGGTCGCCCGCCCCAGCGCGCCAGCTGGCCGGCGACCCAGTCGGTGTTGCAGCCTGTTTCCCGCAGCTTGAGAAACAGGTGCTCGCCGGCGCCGGTCGGCGCGAAGCCGAGCTCCTCCTCGACGATGAAGTCCGCGTCGCGCGCGCGGATGCGGCCGCGGCCGGCCGGGCCGCCGAAGGCCCGCGGCAGATCGCCCCAGGGATCGAAATCCACCGCGCTCAGCCGGGCTCGTGCAGCAGCACGACGGCGTGTGCCGCGAGGCCCTCGCCGCGCCCGATGCAGCCCAGCTGCTCGGTGGTCGTCGCCTTGACGTTGACGCGCCCCGGCGTGAGGCCTAAGTCCGCGGCGATGCGCACGCGCATCTCGCCGATGTGCGGGGCGAGCCGCGGCGACTCCGCAATGACGGTCAGGTCGGCGTTCGACACCCGCAGTCCGTGCTCGGCCAGACGCGCGACGACCAGGCGCAGCAGTTCGCGGCTGTCGGCGCCGCGCCAGCGCGCTTCAGTATCGGGGAACATCGCGCCGATGTCGCCGAGCCCGGCAGCGCCGAGCAATGCATCACACAGCGCGTGCAGCGCGACGTCGCCGTCCGAGTGCGCGACGACGGCGCGCGTATGCTCGATCCTGACGCCGCCGATCGTGACCTCGTTGCCGGGCCCGAAGGCATGCACGTCGAAGCCGTGTCCTATGCGCATCGATTCTCCTCCCGGCGCCGCAGCACCGCCTCCGCAAGCTCGAGATCCTCCGGACCGGTCACCTTGAGATTCGCCGGCCGGCCCTCCACCAGCACCGGTCGGTGGCCGGCGCGCTCCATCGCGGCCGCCTCGTCGGTGACGGCGACGCCGGCGGCGACCGCGTCGCCGACGGCCGTCAGCAGCAGCCCGTAGCGAAACATCTGCGGCGTCAGGGCGCGCCACAATCCCTCGCGCGGCACGGTGCGCGCAACGCGACCCGCGTCGTCCGCGGCCTTCAGGGTATCCGCCAGCGGCACCGCGAGCAGGCCGCCGACCGGATCATCGGCGAGCACGCTGAACAAGGCGTCGAGCTCCTCGCCGGACAGGCACGGGCGGGCCGCATCGTGCACCAGCACCCAGTCGTCCGGCGCCGCAAGCCCGCTGAGCCGCTCGAGCCCGCCGAGCACGGAGTGACAGCGCTCGGCGCCGCCGACCGCCGTCAACAGCCTGGCGTCGGCCGCGATGGCCTCGCGCCAGCGCGCATCGTCGGCGGCGAGGACCAGCACGACGGCCTCGATCCGCGCGCAGGACAGCAGCGGCGCCAGCGCATGGGCGAGCAGCACGCTGCCGTGCAATGGCAAATATTGCTTGGCGACCGCGGCGGCCATCCGCCGGCCGCTGCCGGCGGCGGGCACGACGGCCCAGGCGCGCGCCATCAGCGCGGCTCCGGCGCGGCGTCGGGCTCGTCGTCGTCGACGTCCACGACCTGGTACAGGGTTTCGCCTTCGCGGATCATGCCGAGCTCGCTGCGCGCGATTTCCTCGACGGCTTCCAGCCCGGTCTTCAGGTTGCCGACCTCGGCCTCGAGCGCGCGATTGCGCTCCCGCAAGCCCTCGTTCTCCTGCTGCTGGGTCGTGATCTGCTCGGCCAGCCGCCACGAGGCGCGATAGCCGTCGTCCGACACCCAGAGGCGCACCTGCAACAAGGCCAGCAGCGCCAGCAGGATGTAAAAGACTGCCCGCACTCGAGGCCCTGACCCGCGCTCAGTTCGCGCCGACCGGCAACGCGGCGCGACCCGGGTAACGGGCGGCAGCGCCCAGTTCCTCCTCGATCCTCAGCAGCTGGTTGTACTTCGCGACGCGGTCCGAACGCGACAAGGAACCGGTCTTGATCTGTGTCGCGCTCGTCGCGACCGCAATGTCGGCAATCGTCGCATCCTCGGTCTCGCCGGAACGATGCGAAATCACGGCGCTGTAGCCGGCCTTGTCGGCCATCCGAATCGCATCGAGCGTTTCGCTCAGCGTGCCGATCTGGTTGACCTTGATCAGGATCGAGTTGGCGATGCCCTGCGCGATGCCCTCGGCCAGGATCTTCGTGTTGGTGACGAACACGTCATCGCCGACCAGCTGCACGCGCTTGCCGAGGCGCTCGGTGTGCAGCTTCCAGCCGTCCCAGTCGTCCTCGGCCATGCCGTCCTCGATCGAGACGATCGGGTACCGTGACACCAGCCCCTCGAGGTACTCGCAGAAGCCGGCCGCGTCGAACTCGCGGTTCTCGGAGGCGAGACGATAGACGCCCTGCTTGTAGAACTCCGAGCTCGCCACGTCGAGCGCCAGCACGATGTCCTTGCCGGCCTTGAAGCCGGCCTTGTCGATCGCGGTGAGGATCGTCTCCAGCGCAGCCTCGTTGGAGGGCAGGTCGGGCGCAAAGCCGCCCTCATCGCCGACGGCCGTGGCGAGCCCGCGACCCAGCAGCACAGCCTTCAGCGCGTGAAAGACCTCCACGCCGTAGCGCAGGGCCTCGGAGAAGCTCGGCGCGCCGACCGGCATGATCATGAATTCCTGGATATCGACGCTGTTGTCGGCGTGCGAGCCGCCGTTGATGATGTTCATCATCGGTACCGGCATCGAGAAATCGCCGCCCTCATGCAGGTTACGGAACAGCGATTGCCCGCTCGCCGCGGCAGCCGCCTTGGCTGCGGCCAGCGACACCGCCAGGATCGCGTTCGCACCGAGCCGGCGCTTGTTCTCGGTGCCGTCGAGATCGATCAGCCTGCGGTCGAGCGCCTGCTGGTCGGACGCATCCATGCCCTGCACCGCCTTGCGGATCTCCCCGTTGACATTGGCGACCGCCTTGAGCACACCCTTGCCGAGGTAGCAGGTCTTGTCGCCGTCGCGCAGCTCGATGGCCTCGCGCGCCCCGGTCGAGGCCCCGGAAGGCACGCCGGCGCGGCCGCTGTAGCCGCCCTCCAGCAGCACGTCCGCCTCGACGGTGGGATTGCCGCGCGAATCGAGGATCTGGCGCGCATGAACTTCGATGATCTTTGCCATTTCTGTCTCCCTGGGTCGGTTGCCCGCTGGCCGCGCGCGCGGCTGGCGCCGGCTCATCCTTTCGCCAATTCCAGCTCGTCGAAGGGCCGTGCCTTGACGGTCTCGTCGAGCACCCTGAGCGTCTCCAGCAGGCCCTCGAGCCGGTCCAGCGGCCAGGCGTTCGGCCCGTCCGACAGCGCATTTTCGGGGTCCGGATGCGTCTCCATGAACAGCCCGGCGATGCCGGCGGCAACCGCGGCGCGCGCCAGCACCGGCACGAACTCGCGCTGCCCGCCGGATGCCGAACCCTTGCCGCCCGGCAACTGCACCGAGTGGGTCGCATCGAACACCACCGGCGCGCCGCTGTCACGCATCACCGCGAGCGCGCGCATGTCCGACACGAGGTTGTTGTAGCCGAAACTGAAGCCTCGTTCGCAGACCATGATCTGCTCGTTGCCGGTGGAGCGGGCCTTCGTGACGACGTTGGCCATTTCCCACGGCGACAGGAACTGGCCTTTCTTGATGTTGACAGGCCGGCCCTGCGAGCACGCCGCGACGATGAAGTTGGTCTGGCGGCACAGGAACGCCGGCGTCTGCAGCACGTCGACGACCGCAGCGACCTCGCCGAGCGGTGTGTCCTCGTGAATATCGGTCAGCACCGGCACGCCGAGCTCGCGCTTGACCGCCTCGAGGATCTTCAGCCCGGCCGCGATGCCGGGACCGCGGAAGCTGCCGATCGACGAGCGGTTGGCCTTGTCGAAGGAAGACTTGTAGATGAACGGCACGCCGAGGCGGCCGGTGATCTCCTTGAGCCGGCCGGCAGTTTCCATCGCCAGCTCGCGGCTCTCGATGACGCACGGCCCGGCGATCAGGAACAGCGGGTGCTCGAGGCCGACGTCGTATCCGCACAGTTTCATGCGTGCGCGACCTCCGGCTGGTCGTACTGGCGGCGCACGCGCGCGGCCTCGATGAAGCCGGTGAACAGCGGGTGGCCATCGCGCGGGTTCGAGGTGAACTCCGGATGGAACTGGCAGGCGATGAACCACGGATGCTCCGGCAACTCGACGACCTCGCAGAGCCCGTCCAGCGACCAACCGGACATCACCAGCCCGGCCCGCTCGAGCGTCTCGCGGTAGTTGTTGTTGAACTCGTAGCGATGCCGATGACGCTCGACGACGCGCTCCGCGCCATAGATGGCCGCCGCGCGGCTGCCCGGCGTCAGCACGCATTCCTGCCCGCCGAGCCGCATCGAGCCGCCGAGATCGGAGGCCTCGTCGCGCTTTTCCAGCGCGCCGCTGCGATCCATCCACTCGGTGATCAACGCAATGACCGGGTGCGGCGTGTCGCGCTGGAACTCGGTGCTGTGCGCGCCCTTGAGCCCCGCGACGTTGCGCGCGTACTCGATGACGGCGATCTGCAGCCCGAGGCAGATGCCGAGATACGGCACGCCATGCTCACGCGCATACCGCGCAGCCGCGATCTTGCCCTCGATGCCGCGGTCGCCGAAGCCGCCCGGCACGAGGATTGCGTCCATGCCCTCGAGACACTTCGCATCGCCGTCGCGCTCCATCTGCTCCGCCTCGACGAAATGGATCTTCACCTTGGTGCGGGTGTGAATGCCGGCATGCAGCAACGCCTCGTTGAGCGACATGTACGAGTCCTTCAGGTCCACGTACTTGCCGACCATCGCGATATCGACGCGGTGCAATGGATTCGCCTTCGCGTCCACGACCGCCTGCCACTCGGACAGGTCGGCCGGCGGTGCCTCGATGCGCAGCTTGTCGCAGATGATGTCGTCGAGGTGCTCGGCATTCAGCAGCAGGGGGATCTTGTAGATATCGTCGGTGTCCACCGCCGTGATGACCGCCTTTTCCTCGACATTCGTGAACAGCGCGATCTTGCGGCGCTGGTCCTCCGGAATTGGCCGGTCGGCACGGCACAGCAACACGTCGGGCTGGATGCCGATGCTGCGCAGCTCCTTGACGGAGTGCTGCGTCGGCTTGGTCTTGGTCTCGCCCGAGGCCGCGATGTAGGGCACCAGGGTCAAGTGCATGTAAGCCACGCGATCGCGCCCGAGCTCGGTGCCGAGCTGGCGGATGGCCTCGAGGAATGGCAGCGACTCGATGTCGCCGACCGTGCCGCCGATCTCGACCATGCAGACGTCGGCATCGCCGGCGCCGGCGCGCACGTTACGCTTGATCTCGTCGGTGATGTGCGGGATCACCTGTACGGTCGCGCCGAGATACTCGCCGCGCCGTTCCTTGGCGATGACGTTCTGGTAGATCCGCCCGGTCGTGTAGTTGCTGTGCCGCGAGGTCGTCGTGCGCACGAAGCGCTCGTAGTGGCCCAGGTCGAGGTCGGTCTCGGTGCCGTCCTGGGTGACGAAGACCTCGCCATGCTGGAACGGGCTCATCGTGCCCGGATCCACGTTGATGTACGGGTCCAGCTTGATCATGCTGACCTTGAGGCCGCGAGCCTCGAGGATGGCGCCGAGGGAAGCAGAGGCAATGCCCTTTCCAAGCGAGGAAACGACGCCGCCGGTAACGAAGACGTAACGAGTCATCAGGAGTACCGCCGTTCGGGGGTAATGGCGCGCCGCCGGCGCGAGAGAAACGACGGGAAGTCAGGTTATCAGAAGGGGGGTCCGCCGACAATGAAGGCGTCGCTGCCCGGCAGCGCGCAATCTTCCCACGACACCCGCCAGCCTTCTGTTTCCGGGGGGGTCCACCACGCCTCGTCGACCCACAGGCCCGCGACGGCCGCCAGCGTGCCGCCGATTTCGACCAGCGGCATGCGCGCGCGCAACCAGGGCGGCACGCCGCCGGCCTGCAGCAGCTTTTTCAGCGCCCGGCTGCCCGCGCGCCCGGGCAGGCGCAGGCGCTCGCCACCCTTGCGGCACACCACCCGCCACGGCGCCGCCGCGAGCGCCTCGGGGCGCAGCCCGCCGCCTCGGCCCGGCACGAGCTTCAACGTGCCGAGCCCGGGGCCGAGCGCCAGCGGCTGACGCGGGTCCGGCCACTCGAGCGGCGGCGCGGGTGGCGGCAGCCGTTGCTCGGCGATCAGCCAGAGCCGGTCTGCGTGGCGCAGTGCCGTGACCCCCGGCCAGCGCACTTCGGGCTGCGCATCGCCGGCGGCATCGAACAGCTGCGCGAGCAGCGTCCCGAGCCGACGCTCGTCGGGCGTCGGCAGGCCCAGCCGTCGCGCCTGCCAGCGCACCAGGTTGCGGCAGCGCCCCGCAGAGAGCGCGCCCATCGCCGTCACGCTGAGCGCCTCCCCGACAGCGCAGGCCGCGGCATCGAGCGCGGCCAGTTCGTCGAGCAGGCGGGCCGCCTCGGCGCAGTGCCGCGCCGAGCGCGACGCGGCCGCCGCCGCCGCGGGCCAGTGCGCGCGAAGCGCCGGCAGGACCGCGCGGCGCAGGTGATTGCGGGAGAAGCGCGGATCGTCGTTCGCCGGATCCTCGAGCCACCCGGCGATACCCTGCGCGCGCGCCCACTCGCGCAGCATCGCGCGCGCGAAGCCGAGCAACGGCCGCCGGTGCAGCCCGGCGCCGCAGCCGGCCTCGGCCGGCATCGCCGCCAGCCCGGCAACCCCCGCGCCGCGCAACAGCTGGATCAGCACCGTTTCGAGCTGGTCGTCGGCATGGTGGGCGGTCAGCAGTACCTCCCCCGGCGCAAGCAGCGCGCGCAGGGCGCGATAACGTACGTCGCGCGCGGCCGCCTCGGGACTCTCGCCGCGCGCCGCGCGCCCATCGACATGCAGCAGCTCGAGCGGCACGCCGAGCGCGTCGCAGCGCGCAGCGCAGGCCGCGGCCCAGCGGGCCGCGTCCGGGTGCAAACCATGATCGACGTGCACCGCTGCGAGCGCGCCGCCGGGAAGCCGCGACCGGAGTTGCGCCAGCGCGCACAACAGCACGGTCGAATCCAGCCCGCCGCTGAACGCAACCCGGTAGCGCCGCGCAGCCGCACCGCCCGGCCACGCGTCGAGCACCGTCCACAGCGCGTCAGCGTCAAAATGCGTCATGGCGCCAAGCCTAAGCCGTGCCGGGTTGCCCGTGGCCACGCCAGCGTGAAATCAACCTTCGCGAAACACCCCGGTGCTGACGAGGCGCTGGTAGCGGGTCGTCAGGAGCTGGTCGAGCGGCAGATTGTCGAGCCGGCCGAGGTACCGGGCGATCGCGCCGCGCATCGTCTCGGCCATCGCCGCGACATCGCGATGCGCGCCGCCGAGCGGCTCCTTGATGACTTCGTCGACGAGCCCGAGATCGAACAGCTTCTCCGCAGTGATGCCCATCGCTTCGGCCGCCTCGGCCGACTTGTCGGCGCTCTTCCACAGGATCGAGGCGCAGCCTTCCGGCGAAATGACCGAGTAGATGCTGTACTGGAGCATCAGCACGTGGTCCGCGACGCCGATCGCGAGCGCACCGCCGGAGCCACCCTCGCCGATGACCACGGCGATGATCGGCACCTTGAGGCCCGACATCTCCAGCAGGTTGCGCGCGATCGCCTCGCTCTGGCCACGCTCCTCGGCGCCGACGCCGGGATAGGCACCGGGCGTGTCGATCAGCGTGATCACCGGCAGGCCGAATTTCTCGGCGAGATGCATCAGGCGCAAGGCCTTGCGATAGCCCTCCGGCCGCGGCATGCCGAAATTGCGGTGCACCTTGGCCTTGGTGTCGCGGCCCTTCTGCTGGCCGATGACGACCACCGGCCGACCCTCGAAGCGCGCCAGGCCGCCGACGATCGCCGCGTCGTCGCCGTAGCTGCGATCGCCATGCAGTTCCTCGAAATCCGTGAACAGCCGCTCGACGTAATCGAGCGTGTACGGTCGCTGCGGATGACGCGCCACCTGGGCGACCTGCCATGCCGTCAGGTTCGAGAAGATGTTGCGCGTCAGGGCTTCGCTCTTCGATTTCAGGCGACGAATCTCCGACGAGAGATTCACCTGCGAGTCGTCGCCCACGAACCGCAGCTCATCGATCTTCGCCTCGAGCTCGGCGATGGGCTGCTCGAAATCCAGGAAGTTCAGGTTCATTTGCAACGCGGACCGGCCGGAGAGGCTTGTAAAGCTAGCATATGCGATGGCGACGGGGACACTGGTTGAGGGGGCAAAAAGGGGACACTGCTCCGAGGAGCAGTGTCCCCGTCCCCCTCAACCAGTGTCCCCGGGCGGACCGTACTCCACCCGCACATTGGCGGCGCCGACGAGGCCGCCGAGGCGATGCAGCAGCTCGAGGCTCGGGCGGATGCGCCATTGTTCCCCCAGCTGCAGGCGGGCGGCGGCCGACGGCCCCTTGTAGACCATCAGGATCGGGCAACGCCCGCCACGGAAGGGTTCCAGCGCGCGCTGCAACTCCGTGACGAAGCCCCCCGCCCCCGGGTCGTCGCAGCGCAGCAGCAGGCGCCTGGCGCGCTCCCCCATCGCCGTGTCGAGGTCGACGACGCGCTTGGCGGTCAGCCGCCAGTCGTCGATGAAATCATCGAAGCGCAGGTTGCCCTCGGCGATCACGATCGCGTCCTTCGCGACGACATGGCGGCACTGCTGGTAGGTCTCCTCGAACATCGTCACCTCGAGCCGGCCGCTGCGGTCGTCGAGCACCAGCGTGACGCGATTACCGCGCCGCCGCATGTCGACGATCAGGCCGCCGACGACCGCGTCCCGCCGGCCCATACCGTAGCCCCGCTCGCCCTCGGCAGGCCGGTCGGCCGCAAGCTCGGCGATGCGGGCCGTGGTCAGCGCAGCGAGGTCGCCCGCCACCTCGTCGACCGGATGGCCCGTCAGGAACAGGCCCAGCGTGTCGCGCTCGCCGGCGAGCCGCTCGGCCGAACTCCATTCCGGCAGCAGCTCGCCCTCGTCGGCGAACGGGACGGCCGCCGCGGGGCCGGGCGCGGCCGCCATGCCGAACAGGTCCTCCTGCCCCGCCGCCGCGGCGCGCGCGCTTTGCTCCGCCCGCCCGAGCGCGCCCGGCAGGCGCTGCATCAGCGTCGCGCGGTTCGGCCCGATGCTGTCGAGCGCGCCGGCGCGGACCAGCGCCTCGATGGTGCGGCGGTTGACGCGCTGCAGGTCGATGCGCGCGCAGAAACTGGTCAGCGAGCCGAACCGGCCCCGCGCCTCGCGCTCGCCGATGATCGCCTGCACGGCGGCCTGGCCGACGCCCTTGATGGCGCCGAGGCCGTAGCGCAGCCGGCCCGGGCCGGCGACGTTGAAGGCGTGCTCGGACTCGTTGACGTCGGGCGGCTCGACCACCAGCGCCATCTGCTGGCACTCGTCGATCAGCGTGACGATCTTGTCAGTGTGGTCCATGTCCGTGGACAGGACCGAGGCCATGAAGGCTTCCGGGTAGTGCGCCTTCAGCCAGGCCGTCTGGTAGGACAGCAGCGCGTAGCCGGCCGAGTGACTCTTGTTGAAGCCGTACCCGGCGAACTTCTCCATCAGGTCGAAGATCCACGTGGCCGTGCCGCGGTCCACGTCGCGCGCCACGGCGCCCTCGACGAAAATCGAGCGCTGCTTGGCCATCTCCTCGGGCTTCTTCTTGCCCATCGCCCGGCGCAGCAGGTCCGCCGCGCCGAGGCTGTAGCCGGCCAGCACCTGGGCGATCTGCATGACCTGCTCCTGGTACAGGATCACTCCGTAGGTCGGCTTCAGCACGGGCTCGAGCAGCGGGTGGAAATACTCGATCGGGCCGTCCTGCCGGCCGTGCTTGCGATTGATGTAATCGTCGACCATGCCCGACTGCAGCGGCCCGGGGCGGAACAGCGCGACCAGCGCCACGATGTCGTCGAAGCTGTCCGGTTGCAGCCGCTTGACGAGGTCCTTCATGCCGCGCGACTCGAGCTGGAACACCGCCGTAGTGCGGCAGGCGCGCAGCAGCTCGAAGGTCTTCGGGTCGTCGAGCGGGATGCGCGCCATATCCAGCGGCGGCTCGCCGGCCGCGGCGCGCAGCAGCTTGGTGCGCTTCGCGGCCCGGTCGATGATGGTCAGCGTGCGCAGGCCGAGAAAGTCGAACTTGACGAGCCCGGCGGCCTCGACGTCGTCCTTGTCGAACTGCGTGACCGGCGCCCCGCCGCCCTCTTCGCAGTACAGCGGCGTGAAATCCGTCAGCACCGTCGGCGCGATGACGACGCCGCCGGCGTGACGGCCGGCGTTCCGCGCCAGTCCCTCGAGCGATTTCGCGAGATCGATCAGCCCGCGGACCTCATCCTCGGACTCGTACAGGCGGCGCAGCTCCGGTTCCTGGGCCAGCGCCTTGTCGAGCGTCATGCCGACCTCGAACGGGATCAGCTTGGCGATGCGGTCCGTAAAGCCATAGGGATGTCCGAGCACGCGCCCGACGTCGCGGACCACGGCCTTGGCCGCCATGCTGCCGTAGGTAATGATCTGCGCGACGCTGTCCCGGCCGTAGCGGCGTGCGACGTAGTCGATGACGCGATCGCGCCCATTGATGCAGAAATCGATGTCGAAGTCCGGCATCGAGACGCGCTCAGGATTTAGAAATCGCTCGAAGAGAAGATCGTAACGTAATGGATCTAAATCAGTTATTCCAAGAACAAACGCGACCAGCGAGCCCGCGCCGGAGCCGCGCCCGGGACCGACCGGAATGTCATTCTGCTTCGCCCAGCGGATGAAATCCGCGACGATCAGGAAGTAGCCCGGGAAACCCATGTTGCAGATGACGTCCAGCTCGCGCGCCAGCCGGGCGTGGTAGTCCGCGGCCGTACAGCCGGGCGCGTCGGGGAGCAGTGCGGGCAGGCGCGTGGCCAGCGCCGCCTCGGCCTCGGCGCGCAGGTGGCTGCCGGCGGTCTCGCCGGCCGGCACCGGGAAGTCCGGCAGGAAGGTCTCGCCGAGCGTCAGCTCGAGGCTGCATCGACGCGCGATCTCGACGCTGTTCTCGAGCGCCTCCGGCAGGTCAGGGAACAGCGCCGCCATCTCGGCCGCGCTCTTCAGGTACTGCTCCTCGCTGTAGTCGCGCGGGCGTCGCGGATCGCTCAGCGTGTGGCCCTGGTGGATGCAGACCCGCGCCTCGTGCGCGTCGAAGTCGGCCGCGTCGAGAAAGCGCGCGTCATTGGTCGCGACCAGTGGCGTAGCGGTCGCCGCCGCCAGCGCGACCGCCTCGGCGACGTGGAACTCGTCGCCCTCGCGCCCGGTGCGCTGGATCTCCAGATAGAAACTGTCCGGGAAGCGGTGCCGCCAGAATGCCAGGCACTCGGCCGCCGTGTCGCGCCGCCCGGCCAGCAATGCGCGCCCGATGTCGCCCTCGCGCGCCGCGGACAATGCGACCAGGCCGGCGCAAGCCTCGGGGTCGAGCCAGTCGCGCGACACCAGCACCTGGCCGAGGCGCCGACCCTCGAGGTAGGCCCGGGTCAGCAGCCGGCACAGGCTCCGGTAACCCTCGGCATTCCGGCACAGCAGCACCAGCCGGCTCGGCTGGCGGATGTCGGCAGGCTCCTCGATGCAGATGTCCGCGCCGACCAGCGGCTTGATGCCGTGCTGCAGGGCGCCGCGATAGAACTTGACCATGGCGAACAGGTTCACCAGATCGGTCACGCCGACGGCGGGCATGCCGAGCGCCGCGACCCGATCGAGCAGTGCGGGGATGCGGATCACGCTGTCGGCCAGCGAGTACTCGGTGTGCACCCGCAGGTGAACGAAGCCGGCGCTCATGTGGCGCCCCCGTCGAGCAGTCGCGCGACCGGGCCGAAGGAGCGCCGGTGCGCAGCACACGGGCCGAGCCGCAGCAATGCTGCGCGGTGCGCCGCCGTCGGGTAGCCCTTGTGGCACGCAAAGCCATAGCCCGGGTACTGCAGTTCGAGCCGCGCCATGTGCTCGTCGCGCCATACCTTGGCCAGGATCGAGGCGGCGCTGATCGCCGGCACGCTGGCATCGCCGCCGACGACCGCCTGCACGGTGCAGTCGCGTGCCAGGCGTGGGCAGCGGTTGCCGTCCACCGCGACATGGTCCGGCGCGACACCAAGCCGATCGACGGCCCGGCGCATTGCAAGCAGGCTGGCGGCGAGAATGTTCAGCGAGTCGATCTCCGCGGCGTCCGCCCAGGCGATGGCCCAGGCGCTCGCGCGCTCCATGATGGCGCGCGACAGGGCCGCGCGCGAGGCCGCGCCGAGCGCCTTGGAGTCGGCCAGCCCGGGAATGGCGCGGTCCGGGCGCAGGATCACCGCGGCCGCGACGACGGGACCCGCCAGCGGCCCCCGGCCCGCCTCATCGACGCCGGCCAGGCGGGCCGCCGGGAACAGCGGCAGAGCGTTCATGCGAGCGGCTCCGGCAGGCGCCCGGTCAGGTCGAGCACGGCCTCGGCGGCACGCCGGTCCGCGCCCTGGCGCAGCAGCACGTGCAACTCCGCGAACCGGGTCGCGAGCCGTGCGCGTCGCGGCGCGTCGTCGAGCAGGGCCATGGTCTCGGTCGCGAGCCGCGGCGGCGTGACCGCCTCCTGGATCAACTCCGGCACCAGCGCCTCGCCAGCCAGCAGGTTCGGCAGCGCGAAATGCTCGATCTTCATCATGCCGAGGCCGCGCACGATCCGCGCGCTGGACGCCGCGACGCGATAGGCGACCACCATCGGCCGCTTCAGCAGCGCCGCCTCGAGCGTCGCGGTGCCCGAAGCCAGCATGACGAAGTCCGCCGCGGCCATGACCTCGCGCGAGCGGCCGTCGATCAGCTTCACCGGCAGCCCGGGCGCATGGCGCGCCAGCAAGGCCGCGAAGCGCTCGCGGATCGCCGTCGAGGCCATGGCGGCGACGAAGCGCACGCCCGGGCGCCGGGCCGCAAGCAGCGCCGCGGCTGCGGCGAACTCGCCGCCGAGGCGCTCGACTTCGCCGCGCCGGCTGCCCGGCAGCAGCGCGATCAGCTCGCGTGCGCTGGCCGGCAGCTCGAGCCCCAGCGCTGCGCGGCTCGCCGCCCGGTCCGGCAGCATCGGGATCTCGTCGGCCATCGGGTGGCCGACGAAGCGCGCCGGAATGCCATGCGCCTCGTACAGGGCCGGCTCGAACGGCAGCAGGCAAAGCACGAGATCCGCGGCCTTGCCGATGCCGTGCACGCGCCCGGGCCGCCACGCCCAGATCGACGGGCTGACGTAGTGCACCGTGCGGATGCCCGCGGCGCGCAGGCGGCGCTCGACGCCGAGCGTGAAATCCGGCGCATCGATGCCGACGACGACATCCGGGCGCAGCGCGAGCAGCCGCGCGGTGACCTGGCGGCGGATGCGCAGCAGCTCGGGCAGGTGGCGCAGGACCTCGGCGAGACCCATGACCGACAAGCGCTCCATCGGCACCCAGCCCTCGACGCCGGCCGCGAGCATCGCCGGGCCGGCGATGCCGCAGAAGCGCGCATCCGGGTAGACGCGCCGCAGCTCGCGCACCAGGCCGGCGCCGAGCAGGTCGCCGGAGGGTTCGCCCGCGATCAGGCCGACCCGCAGGCCACCCGGTCGCCCGGGCCCGAGTTGCGGAGTGCTGCCTGGCATCGCTCCGACCGGCTAGCGGACGATGCTGCGGGTCGCGTCCCGGATGGAGGCCGCGAAAATTTCCAGTTCGGGCTGCGTGGCGGCGAGCTTCTCGATCTCGGTCAGCGCCTCGGCCAGCTTCAGGCCGCTGCGATACAGCAGCTTGTAGGCGTGGCGGATGTTCGCGATCTGCTCGGCGCTGAAGCCGCGCCGCTTGAGCCCCTCGGCGTTGATGCCGTGCGGCTGCGGCGGCGAACCGCCGATCATGACGTAGGCCGGCACGTCCTGGCTGACGCCGGCGTACTTGCCCATGAAGCAATGCGCCCCGGCGCGGCAGAACTGGTGCAGGCCCGCGTAGCCGCCGAAGATCGCCCAGTCGCCTACCCGGGAATGGCCGGCCAGGCCGACGTAGTTGGCGAGAATCACGTTGTCGCCGACGACGACGTCGTGCGCGATGTGAACATAGGCCATGATCCAGTTGTCATTGCCGATCCGGGTGACGCCCTCGTCCTGCATCGTGCCGCGATTGATGGTCGTGCACTCGCGGATCGTGTTGCGATCGCCGATCACCAGCCGGGTCGGCTCGCCGGCGTACTTCTTGTCCTGCGGCTCGTCGCCGATGGACGCGAACTGGAAGATCCGGTTGTCGCGGCCGATGACGGTCGGCCCCTGGAGCACGACGTGCGGACCGATCCTCGTGCCCGCGCCGATCTCGACGCCCGCGCCAATGATGGCGTACGGGCCGATCTCGACGCTTTCGTGAATACGCGCGCCGGCGGCAACGATTGCCGTTGGATGAATCACTGCTGCCCGCCCTCCGGCGCAACCATGATGTCAGCCGACGCGACGCGCCTGCCGTCCACGGTGGCCTCGGTGTGGAAGCACCAGATCGTCTTGATGCGGCGCTGGTACTGCGCCCTGAGGACGAGCTGGTCCCCCGGCACGACCGGTGCACGGAAGCGCGCCTTGTCGATGCCGGCGAAATAGAAGGTCGATTTGCCGGTCGGCTGCACGCCGGCCGTGCGGAAGGTCAGCACCCCTGCCGCCTGGGCCATCGCCTCGATGACCAGCACGCCGGGCATCACCGGCCGCCCCGGAAAATGGCCCTGGAAGAACGGCTCGTTGAAGGTCACGTTCTTGATGGCCACGAGCTCGCCGCCGGGCGTGTGCTCGATGACCCGGTCGATCAGCAGGAACGGATAGCGGTGCGGCAGATAAGTCAGAATCTGTTGCAGGTCGAGCGCGCTTTCGTCAGCCATTCGACACATCTCCGTCGCCGTCGCCGCCGGGCCGCGCATCCTCGGCATGGCCGCGGCTGACCCCGAGTCGCTTCTCGAGCTCCGCGATGCGCCTGGCCATGCGATCGAGCTGCTTGAAGCGCGCATTGTTCCTGCGGAAGGTGGCCGCCTCGTCGAACTGCACGGCGCTCGAGTATACGCCGGGCTTGCGGATCGTATGGCTGACCATGCTCATGCCGGTGACCACCGTGCCATCGGGAATCTCGATGTGCCCGCCGATGCCGACCGCCCCGGCGATCACGCAGTTGCGGCCGATCGTCGTACTGCCGGAGATGCCGGTGCAGGCCGCAATCACCGTGTGCGCGCCGATGCGCACGTTGTGCGCAACCTGGATCTGGTTGTCGAGCTTGACGCCCTCCTCGATGACGGTGTCGCCGATCGAGCCGCGGTCGACGGTGGTGTTCGCGCCGATCTCGGCGTCGTCGCCGATGCTGACGCCGCCGAGCTGCGGCACCTTGATCCAGCCCTCCGGCTCGCGCGCCAGCCCGAAGCCGTCCCCGCCGATGACGGCGCCCGGGTGCACGATCACGCGCGCGCCGAGGCGCGCGCCGCCGCAGAGCGTGACGCCGGCAACGAGCCGGGTGCCGGCGCCGACCTCGGTGCCGGCGCCGATGACGCAGTTCGGGCCGACATATGCGCCCGGGCCGATCCGCGCGCCGGCCTCGATGACCGCGCCAGGCGCGACGCAGGCGTCCGCCGCGACCTCGGCCGACGGATCGACGATGGCGCCGGCGTGAATGCCCGGGGCGAACACGGGCGGCGGGTGCAGGTCGGCCGCGATGCGCGCGTAAGACGCATACGGGTTACGGGAAACCAGCACCGCCGTCGCGCACTGTTCCGCGAGCGCGGCCTCGAGCACCACCGCACCGGCCCGCGTGCTCGCGAGATGCCTGCGATAGCGCGGGTTGGCCAGGAAGGAAACCGCGTCCGGGCCGGCTTCCTGCAGCGTGCCGACGCGCGCGACGCGCGTGTCCGGATCGCCGCGCAGCTCCAGCCCGTGGCGGATCGCCAGTTCGCCGAGGCTCAGTTCCATCGGGCGGCCCGGGCTCAGCCGCCCTGGTGTCGCCGCTGCAGGACCTGCAGGATCTGCTGGGTGATGTCGACGCGATCACTCGAGTGAATGAAGCCCTCGACAACGACGAGATCAAAGTTCTGCGCCTTGCCGTAGGCCTGGATCTCGGTGATGAACAGGCGCTGCAGATCCCCAAGCCGCTCGTTGCGGCGCAGGTTCAGGTCCTCGACGAACTCGTTCTGCGCGCGCTGCAGATCCCGCTGGCCATCGCGGAAAGTCTGCTCGAGACGGCGGCGCTCGTCGTCCGACATGAAACCCTCCGCCTCCTGCAGTCGCTTCTCGATGCCGGCGAGCTCCTCGCGTTTTGCGCGGATGTCGCGCTCACGCGGCGCAAACTCCTCGGTCAGCACGCGTTGCAGCGCCAGCGCCTGTGGCGCCTCTTCGAACAGCCTGTTCAGCTTGACCACGCCGATCTTGTTCTCGGCGAGGACTGTGGCAGGCACGACGAGCAGCGCGGCTAACAGCAGCGCCCCCAGGCTACGGGTCATGGCATTCATTCGTTCGCGTTCCTTGGTGAAAAGTGTTGTGCCCTTGCGGGCTGCGGGCCCGGCGATCAGAACGCCGAGCCAATCGTAAACTGGAACCGGTCCACTCTGTCGAAATCTTCCTCGTTGAGCGGGAATCCATAGCTGAAACTGAACATTCCGATCGGCGCCATCCACTGGAAGGATATGCCGTACGAGTACTTCAGATCGGAGGCCGAAAAATCGAAGCTCTGCGGCTCGCCCGTGCGCGGGTCGAAGAATGGCGTCGTGTCGGTTGAGAATATATTACCGGCGTCGAAGAACAAACTGAACCGCGTGGTCGAGCCGATATCTCCCGGCAGCGGAATGACCATCTCCAGCTGGGAGGACACCCGCACGTTGCCGCCGTAGGGATTGTTGTTGGTGTCGCGCGGTCCCATCCAGCCCTCGCGGAAGCCGCGCACCGACCCCGGGCCGCCGCCGAAGTAACGCTTGAACGGCACCACCTCGGTCGTGTCGCCGAGGGAGTCCGCATAGGAGACTTCGCCGCCCCACTCGAGGAAGGTGGGGCCGAGAAACGGCAGGTAATGCAGCACGTCGTAGCGCAGCGTGTAGTAGTCGATGTCACTGCCCGGCACGGTATAGGCCGCCGCGAAGCGATGCCGCGCGCCGCGGTCCGCGAACACCACGCGGTTACGCGAGTCGTAGGACCAGCCGAGCAGCAGCTCGTAGGCGGCGAAGTCGGTCTGGAACAGGCTTATGCCGCCGGGCACATCGGTGACGCGCGAGTCGCCGTTCAGCAGCACCCAGCGGTTCGACTGGAACGGGCTCGCGTTGTTGGTCAGCAGCTCCGAGTCCGCCAGCTGCACGCCGAAGCGAATGCGCGAGAACTCGGACACCGGGTAGCCGTACTCGAGCCCGAGCGTCGTGGTCTTGGTGCCGAATTCGGAGGCGCCGGAGATGAACTGCGTGATGTCGCGGTACGAGGCCGACACCGTGCGCGAGACGCCGTCCGGCGTCACGTAAGGATCGGTGTGCGTGAACCGGTAGACCGTGCTGTAGCTGCCGGTGTTGACGTCGGCCTCGATGCGATTGCCGGTGCCGAGAAAATTCGTGTGCACGAAGTTCGCATTGAAAATGACGCCCTGCAGGCCGGAGTATCCGATGCCGCCGCCGAAGCTGCCCGGCAATCCTTCCTTGACAGTGAATTCGATGTCGACGAGATCCTCGCTGCCGGCCACCGGCGAGGTCTCCTTCTTGACTTCCTCGATGAACGGCAGGCGGCGTATGCGCTGCTCGGAGCGGTCCACGGCCCGGTTCGACAGGAAGCCGCCCTCGAGCTGGCGCATCTCGCGCCGCAGCACATCGTCATTGATGCCGACCGTGCCGGCAAAATGGATGCGCCGCACGTAGGCCCGCTTGCCCGGGTCGATGTAGAAGGTCACCGCGACTTCATTGCCCTCTTCCGGCATCGACGGCACCGGATCGATGCGCGCGAACGCATAACCTTCCTCGCCGAGCCGGAAGGTCATCAGCTCGGCCGTCTGGGTCAGCTGGCGCCGCGAGAAAGTGTCGCCCGGCTTCATCAGGATGAAGCGCTTCAGGTCTTCCTCGGGCACGATCAGGTTGCCCGCCAGGCGAACATCAGAGATCCGGTAGACCTCGCCCTCGGCCACGTTGATCGTGATGTAGATACCCTGCCGGTCGGGTGAAATCTGCACCTGGGTGGACTCGACCTCGAAGCCGGCGTAGCCCCGGTCCATGTAATACGACTGCAGCTTCTCGAGATCGCCGACCAGCGTCTCGCGCGCATAGCGGTCGTCCTGCCGGTACCACGACAGCCAGTTACGCCTGCGCATCTCGAACTCGTCCAGCAGCGCCTCGTCGCTGAACACCTCGTTGCCGACGATCGCGATCTGGCGGATGCGGGCGCGCTCGCCCTCGCGGATCTTCACCGCGATGTCGACGGTGTTCTCGATCTCGTTGTCCGTCACATCGACGTCGACCCTGACGCTGTACTTGCCGCGACTGAAATACTGGTCGACCAGGAACTGCTGCACTTCCTCGAGAACCGAGCGATCGAAAGTCCGGCCGCGCGCGACGCCGACGTTGCGCAGCGATTCTTCCAATTGCTCGGTCTTGATGTCCTTGTTGCCGGTGATCGTGAATTCGCGGATCGACGGGCGCTCGCGCACGACAATCACCAGCGTGCCTTCCTCCTGGCGCAACTCCACGTCGGAGAACAGGCCGGTGCCGAACACCGCGCGAATCGCCTCTGCGGCGCGCGCCGCATCGATCTGGTCGCCGATCCCGACAGGCAGGTAATTGAACACCGTGCCCTCGGAAATCCTTTGCAGGCCCTCGACGCGCATGTCCCGCACGACGAAGCGGTCTTCCTGCGCAACGGCAGCGCCGGCCGCGAGGCACAACAGGGACAGCGCCGCGACCGTTGCCCGATAGCGAGACCTCACGCCCACCTCAGCCCGCCGCCAGCCGGACGATGTCGTTGAAGAACGCGAAGCTCATCAGCATCAGCAGCAGCAGGATGCCAACCTGCTGGCCGACGAGCTGGGCGCGGTCCGACACGGGGCTGCCCTTCGCTATCTCCACGACCTGGTAAACGATCTGCCCGCCGTCCAGCAACGGGATCGGCAACAGGTTGATGATGCCGAGGCTGATGCTGACGATCGCGAGAAAGCTCAGGAAGGCGGTCAGCCCGGCCGCGGCGGTTAAGCCGGCGGCCTGGGCGATATTGATCGGTCCGCTGATGTTCTTGACGGACACCTGGCCGATGATCATCCGCCCCATCATCGTGACGGTCAGTGCCGACATCCGCCAGGTTTCCGCGACTGCCTCGCCGACGGCGCCGAGCGGGCCGTGGCGCTGCTCGGTCCGCACCGGATCCCAGAGCTCCGGCGCGACCCGCGGGCCCGCGCCGATCCGGCCGACGCGCTGGCCCTGGTCATCGGTGGCACCGATGAACAGCGCCATGCTGCGCCGCGCGCCGTCGCGCTCGATGACGATCTCGACAGTCTCGCCAGGGCGCGCGCGCACGAATTCGACCAGCGCGCCCCAGTCAGCCACCGGCGTGCCGCCGGCGCTCAGCACCCGGTCCCCGGACACCAGGCCCGCGGCAGCGGCCGTGCCGTCCGGCACCAGCTCGCCGATGATAGCCGGGATCTCCGGGCGCCACAGGCCGATGCCGAGCCCCGGGAACATCGCGCCGGGTTCCGTCAAGGCATGGGTGTCGCCGCGATACTCGAGCTCTGCCGTGCGTCGCTCGCCGCCGGCGCCCTCGAGCTCGAGGCGTGCGCGACCGCCCGGCACCATCGCTTTCAGCAGCTCGAGCTGGGCGTCCATCATCGTGCGGGTCGCGGCGCCATCGACTGCGACGATCCGGTCACCCGGCAGCATGCCGGCGACAGCGGCCGGCGATTCGGGCTCGATCGCGCCGACCAGCGGCTTCATCGCCGGCACCCCGACGACGAACATGATCCAGTAGGCGGCAATCGCAAACAGGAAATTGAAAGCCGGCCCGGCGACCAGCACGGCGATGCGCCGCGACGGCGGCTGGCTGTTGAAACACTGCGGCAGGTCCGCGGGCGCGACATTGCCCTCGCGCTCGTCGAGCATCTTGACATAGCCGCCGAGGGGGACCGCGGACACCCAGTACTCGGTGCCGTCCGCGCCGACGCGGCGCCACAACGGCCGCCCGAAGCCGATCGAGAAGCGCAGCACCTTGATGCCCAGGCGTCTCGCGACCCAGAAATGCCCGAATTCATGCACCGCCACGAGCACGGCGATGGCGACGATGAATGCGAGTACTGATGTCAGGATTCCGCTCAATTCCGTCCTCTGCGAACAACCGCCGTCCGGCGGCTCGGCGCCACCAGCGACATTAGAGTGCCAATTCCCGGATTTTATCCTCGGCCGCACCCCTGGCATCGGCATCCAGCGCCAGGATCGCCTCGAGGTCGCCCGGATCGGGCCCGGTGTATTGTGCCAGAACCGCCGCGATCACCGGGGCGATCGCCGTAAATCGGATCTTCCCGGCGAGAAAGGCCGCCACTGCGGCCTCGTTCGCGGCATTCAGCGCAATCGGCGCCGCGCCGCCGGCCTCGGCCGCCGCGATCGCCAGCGCAAGGCACGGGAAGCGCTCGAGCTCGATCGGCCGGAAGCTCAGCGTTCCCAGCGCCGCGAGGTCCAGCGGCGTGACGCCCGACGGAATCCGCTCCGGCCAGGCGAGCGCATGGGCGATCGGCGTGCGCATGTCCGGGTTGCCGAGCTGCGCCAGCACCGAGCCGTCGCGGTACTCGACCAGCGAATGGACGATGCTCTCCGGATGCACGACGACCCTGACGCGCTCCGGGCCGACGCCGAACAGCCGGCAGGCCTCGATGACCTCCAGCCCCTTGTTCATCATCGTCGCCGAGTCGACCGAGATCTTCCGGCCCATGTCCCAGTTCGGGTGGCGACACGCCGCGTCCGGCGTCACGGCGTCGAGCGCCGCCACGGGCGTGTCGAGGAACGGCCCGCCCGACGCCGTCAGCACGAGGCTGACCACACCGGCACCGTCAGGGTCCGCACTGCCGCCCGGCGGCAGGCACTGGAACAGCGCATTGTGCTCGCTGTCGATCGGCACGAGCTGGCCGCCGGACGCCGCCAGCGCCTCGGTCAGCAGCCCGCCGGCCATGACGACGGCTTCCTTGTTGGCCAGCAGCACGCGCTTGCCGGCGCGCGCCGCGGCGAGCGTCGGCAAGAGCCCGGCCGCGCCGACGATCGCGGCCATGACGAACGCGACGTCGTCGCGCGCCGCGGCCGCGCGCAACGCCGCCTCGCCGGCCTCGACGCGCACCGGCAGGCCCTCGCGCGCCACCGCGGCGGCCAGTTCCCGGGCGGCCTCGGGGTCGGCCAGCACCGCCACCGCCGGCCGGAAGCGACGACACTGCTCGAGCAACAGCGCCCAGTTGCGACAGCCGGTCAGCGCGCGCACCGCAAAGCGCTCGGGATTGCGCGCCACGACGTCCAGCGTGCTGACCCCGACGCTGCCGGTCGAGCCGAGGATCGCGAGTCCGTTCAAGGTGCCACCAGCCAGTGCAGCGCCACGACGAACAACGGGATTGCGGCCAGCAGGCTGTCGATGCGGTCCAGCACCCCGCCGTGCCCGGGAAACAGCTGCCCGCTGTCCTTCAGGCCCGCGCTGCGCTTCAGCATGCTGATGCCGAGATCGCCGACCACCGAGATGCCGGCCACGGCCAGCGCCAGCGCGATCAGCGCGGATGCCGGCACGCCGAACCACCAGGCGCCCCCGGCCCCGACCAGCGCGACCATCGCCAGGCCGCCGATCAGACCCTCCCAGGTCTTGCCGGGACTGACCTTTGGCGCCAGCTTGACGCGCCCGAAACGCCGCCCGGCGAAATACGCGCCGACATCGGCCGCGGCGACGACCAGGAACAGGAACAGGACCCAGTGTGCACCGAAGGCACGGGTCTTGAGGATGTGCGCGAACGCCAGCCACGCCAATGGCAGGATGATCAGCCCCGCGAGCGCCACGATGCGGCGCGGGATGCGTACCGGGAACCGCGCCAACAGCATCGCGGCCAGCGCCCAGATGAACAGCTGGACCCACAGCAGCGCGGCGGGCATGCGCCCGGTCGGCGTCCACCAGGCCAGCCAGCCGATCAGCAGCGCAACGGCCAGCGTGAATGCCGCGCGATGCACCGGTCGCGGCGCCCCGGCAAGTCCCGCCCATTCCCAGCCGGCGACCAGCAGCAACAGCCCGAACAGCACGACGCCCACGTCGGCCGACGCGAAGAACAGCACCGTGAGCAGCGCGATCGCCAGCAGCGCGGCCGTAATGATCCGCTCCTTCAGCACGCGGTCCCCTCCCCGGCGGGATCGACCTGGTCAGACGTCATGCCGAAGCGCCGCTCCACGGCGCGGAAACGCGCGAGCGCCGCGTCGAGATCGCGCTCATCGAAGTCCGGCCACAGCCGGTCGGTGAACCAGCATTCGGCGTAGGCGAGGTTCCACAGCAGGAAATTGCTGATGCGGTGCTCGCCGCCAGTGCGGATCAGCAGGTCGGGGTCCGGCAGGCCCGCCAGCGCGAGCCGGCCGGCGACGGCGGCCTCGTCGATCGCGTCCGGGTCGAGGCGTCCCGCGGCGGCTTCGCGCGCGAGCGCCCGGGCGGCCTGGACGACGTCCCAGCGACCGCCATAGGCCAGGGCGACCACCAGCGCGAGCCGGTCATTGTCCCGGGTGCGCTCCTCGGCCGCGTGCATCCTGCCCTGCAGCGTCGGCGAAAGCCCGCCGCGCTCGCCGATGAAGCTGAGGCGGATGCCGTTGGCGTGCAGTTCCTCGACCTCGCGGTCGAGCGCCTCGATGAACAGGCGCATCAGCGCGCCGACTTCGCGGCGCGGCCGGCGCCAGTTCTCGCTCGAGAAAGCAAACAGGGTCAGCGCGCCGACGCCTCGTTTCGCGCAAGCCTCGACGATCAGCCGCGCCGTCTTGACGCCGGCACGATGACCGGCCTGGCGCGGCAGCGCCCGTTGCCGCGCCCAGCGGCCGTTCCCGTCCATGATGACGGCGATGTGGGCGGGCATGTCGGGGCGGCTCACTGGGGATCCTGAAGGCCCTGGGCCTCAGACCTCGAGCAGTTCCTGCTCCTTCTCCTCGACGACCTTGTCCACCAGCCCGATGTGCTTGTCGGTCAGCTGCTGGATGTCGTCGTGCGCGCGGCGATCGTCGTCCTCGGTGATCTCCTTCTCTTTCAGAAGCTCCTTGACGGTGTGCAGGGCGTCGCGCCGGATGTTGCGGATCGCGACTTTGGCGTTCTCACCCTCGTGGCGCACGACCTTGCCCATGTCGCGGCGCCGTTCCTCCGTCAATGGCGGCAGCGGCACGCGGATCACCGTGCCGGCCGTGTTCGGGTTCAGCCCGAGATCCGAGCTCAGGATCGCTTTCTCGACGACCTGCACCATCTGGCGCTCCCACGGCGTAATCGTCAGGGTGCGCGAATCCTCGACGCCGATGTTCGCCACCTGGCTCAGCGGCACGTGGGTGCCGTAGTACTCCACCGTGATGTGATCCAGCAGGCTGGTGTGGGCGCGGCCGGTACGCAGCTTCTTGAGTTCGCCGCGCAGCGCCTCGACGCTCTTGCCCATGCGCTGGTCGGCGTCTTTATAGATATCCTGCAACATGCTCGTTTCCTCTCACGCTTCTGCGGCGGGATCGGCGGCCCTGGTGACCAGCGTGCCGATGTCCTCGCCGTTGATGATCCGGAGCAGATCGCCCTTGTTGTGCATGTTGAACACGCGCAGCGGCAGGTCGTTGTCGCGGCACATGACCACGGCGGTGGCATCCATGACCCCGAGCCGGGCGTCCAGCACCTGGTCGTAGGTCAGGCGCGTGTAGCGCTCTGCGTCCGGGAAACGCTTCGGGTCGGCCGAGTAGACGCCGTTGACCTTGGTGGCTTTCAGCAGCAGGTCGGCGTTGATCTCGATCGCGCGCAGGCTGGCGGCCGTGTCGGTCGTGAAGAACGGGTTGCCGGTGCCCGCCGCGAGGATCACGACGCGGCTCTTCTCGAGGTGACGGATCGCGCGCCGCCGGATGTAGTCCTCGCAGACCTCGTTGATCTTGATCGCCGACATGACCCGGGCGTGCACGCCGAGCTTCTCGAGCGCGTCCTGCATCGCCAGCGAGTTGATGACCGTGCCCAGCATGCCCATGTGGTCGCCGGTGGCCCGGTCCATGCCGCCCTGGGCGAGGCCCGCGCCGCGAAAGATGTTGCCGCCGCCGATGACGACGGCCACCTGGATCCCCAGCTCGCGGACGTCGCGCAGCTCGCTCGCGATGCGGTTGATCACGTCCGGGTCGATGCCGTAATCGACACCCCCGAGGAGCGCCTCGCCGCTGAGCTTGAGGAGGATTCGTTTCGGAATTTTCCGGGTCATCTCGCCCCCTGCGATCAATGCCTTGGCAGAGCCTGCCGCAAAAAAGAACCCCGCAGTCCGCGGGGCCCTTAAGCTTACCTCATCTGCGGGCGCCGCGACCCGTGGACAGCGAGATCGGAAATCGCCATGCCGCGGGCCTCAGCCGCCGCGGACCTGCGCCATGACTTCCGCGACGAAATTATCGACTTTCTTCTCGATACCCTCGCCGACCTCGAAGCGCACGAAGCCCTGCACGGTCGCACCATGGTCGGCCAGCAGCTTGCCGACCTTCAGGTCGGGGTCCTTGACGAACGGCTGCCCCACGAGGGTGATCTCGGCGAGCTGCTTGCGCAGCCGGCCTTCGACCATCTTGGCGACGATCTCGGCGGGCTTGCCCTCGCCCTTGGCCTGTTCGATCAGGATCTCCCGCTCCTTGGCGAGAAAATCGCCGGGGATCTGGCGCTCGTCGACGTACTGCGGCCGCGAGGCCGCGACATGCATCGCGAGGTCGCGCGCCAGGCTCTCGTCGCCGCCCTCGATCGCGACCAGCACGCCGATCCGGGTGCCGTGCAGATAGCTGCCGATGATGCCGTCCGACTCGACGACCTCGAAGCGCCGCACGCTGATGTTCTCGCCGATCTTCGCGACCAGGCCGCGGCGCGTCTCCTCGACGCTGACACCGTCCAGCGGCGTCGCCAGCAGTGCCTCGAGGTCGGCGGGGCGCGTGTCGAGCACCAGCTGGCCGACGCGCCGGGCGAAGTCGCGGAACACGTCGCCGCCGGCGACGAAATCGGTCTCGCAGTTGACCTCGGTAACCGCGGCGCGGCGGTGGTCGGGCGTGCTCGTCAGGACGACCAGGCCTTCGGCCGCGATCCGGCCGGCCTTCTTGTCGGCCTTGGCGAGCCCCTGCTTGCGCATGTGCTCGATCGCCAGCTCGAGATCGCCGCCGGTCTCGACCAGCGCCCGCTTGCACTCCATCATGCCCGCGCCGGTGCGCTCACGAAGTTCTTTGACCTGGGCTGCGGAAATACTCATCGCTCAATTCCTCGGCATGGGGAGGCGGCCGCGGTGTGCGCGCCGGCAGCGTCCCTCGAAAATGGGCGACACTGCTGCGGCGTGCGCCGCAGCAGTGTCCGGCATCGTCACTCGGCAGGCGTGTCCCCGGCGGCCGGCTCGGCCGGCTCGGCTGGCTCGGCCGGCGCGGCTTCGACGGCCTTGCGCGGCGCGCGCGCCCGGCCGCCGTCGGCCTTGCGCGGGGCCTTGCGCGGCGCCCCCTCGTCGACCTCGACGAAGTCATCTTCGCCGGCCGGCACTTCCGGCACGGAGGCCCGGCCCTCGAGCACTGCGTCGGCGATCCCGGCCGCGTACAGCTGGATCGCGCGCATCGCGTCGTCGTTGCCCGGGATCACGTAGTCGATGCCCTCGGGCGAGCAGTTCGTGTCGACGATCGCGACGATCGGGATGCCGAGCTTGTTGGCCTCGGCCACGGCGATCCGCTCGTGCTCGATATCGATGATGAACAGCGCGTCCGGCAGCGAGCCCATGTTCTTGATGCCGCCGAGGCTGCGCTCGAGCTTCTCCATCTCGCGCTTCAGGCCAAGCACCTCTTTCTTCGAGAGACTCTCGAAGGTGCCGTCCTCGGCCATCGCCTCGAGCTCGAACAGCCGCTTGATCGACTGCTTGACGGTCTTGTAGTTGGTCAGCATGCCGCCTAGCCAGCGGTAGCTGACGAAGGGCATGCCCGCGCGCTCGGCCTCGCGCTGGATCGACTCGCGCGCCGAGCGCTTGGTGCCGACGAACAGCACGCTGCCGCCGTCGGTGGCCAGCTTGCGGATGAACTCCTGCGCCTTGATGTACAGCGGCAGGGTCTTCTCGAGGTTGATGATGTGGATCT
>CAYWYS010000009.1:0-98776 GCA_964462675.1 uncultured Thioalkalivibrio sp. | reverse complement strand
CTAGCAGGGCTCGCAACAGCAGGGTTCGGTGATCGTGCCCGACCCTCAGCCGGCTGGCGAGGGCGCACCCTTTGAATAAGCCGCTCCGGGCCCGGCTGCATCGGCGGGCACCGTCGGGCGAGACCTCCGGCGCATCATCAGCGCCGGGATGAGCGCGGCCAGGAAGATTGCGCTGACGATGAAGAAACAGTCCCGGAAGCCCAGCATGTTGCCCTGACTGTAGATGATGCGGCCGAGATAGTTCATTGCTCCGGCCTGCCGGATCGCTTCCGGCACGCCGGCCTGCCCCATCAGGCCGCTGACCTGGTGCAGGACCTCGGCTGTCGCGCTATTGCCCGCGTGTTGCGCCGCCGTGAAACTGTCCACGTAGAGCTGCGAGCGGCGCTCCAGGGTGATGGAGAGAAGATTGACCCCAAACGCGCCGCCCAACTGCCGTACGAAGTTGATCGACCCGGAGCCCTGGCCCAGCTGCGTCATCGGCAGAGCCTTGAGGGCGCCGGCGTTCAGGCTCGGCATGATGAAGCCCAGCCCGATGCGTCCCAGCATGATCCACCAGGCGAACAGCCAGAACGAGGTGTTGGTATCCACCCCGGCCATCAGGAACGACGACAGCGCGAAGACCGCCAGCCCGAACATGACCGTGGCATAGGCCGGTGTCTTGTCGCTGAGGCGACCGGCGACCGGGAAGACGACAGCCAGGATCAGGCCGGCCGGCATCAGCAGAAGGCCCGAGCGGGTCGGTGTGTAGCCCTGGATGGTCTGCACGAAGAGCGGCACCAGATAGGTAGAGCCGTATATCCCCGCTCCGAAGATGAAGGCCACGACCGAGGCCGCCGCATAGACCGGGTTGGCGAAGAGCTTGAGATTGAGCATGGGCGATCGCGTGCGCAGTTCCCATGCGAGGAATCCCATGCCCGTGACGAAGGCGATGGCGAAATGGCTCAGGATGGTGTCGGACATCCAGCCGTCGCGTTGCCCGTTCGACAAGCCGTTCAGCAAGGTGACGAGGAAGACGGTCATCAGCCCGAAACCGATCCAGTCGAACTTGCGTGGCGGCCCGGAGGCCGCGCGCCCCGGCATGAAGAGCGTGGCCAGGAACAGGCCGATGAGGCAGAACGGCACGGCTATGAAGAACACGTAGCGCCAGCTGAAACTATCAACCATGATGCCGCCCAGCGTCGGGCCTATGGCAGGGGCCAGCACCACGCCGATGCCGTAGATGCCCATAGCCGAGCCGCGCTTTTCGGGCGGGAAGACCAGGAAGATCGTCTGCATCGCGAGCGGCTGGAGGATACCGGCCGCGCCGCCCTGAAGGACGCGGGCCAGGATCAGCACGCCCTCGGCCGGAGCCAACCCGCCCATGATGGAGGCGATGATGAAGACCGTGACCGCCAGCATGAAGGTCGCGCGCTGGCCGAGGGTCTCGACCATCCAGGCGTTGAGCAGCATGGTCCCGGTCATCGCGGCAAGGAAGCCGGTGGACAGGAGCTGCGCTTTGTCCTGACCCATGCCGAAGGCGCCCATGATGTCAGGCAGGGCCACATTGACGATGGTGGCGGTCAGGATGGTCGCGATCGTGCCCATCATCACCGTCGCCGTGACCAGCCAGCGATAGGACGGGCCGAAGCGGGCGAACAGCCCCTCGATGCTGTCCGGCCGTGGGGCGCTAGTCACTTGCCGTGGCCTCCAGTTCCACCATCATGCCGGGCTTGAGTTCACCGCCGTCTTGCGCGACCGCGATGCGTACCGGCAAACGCTGGGTGATCTTGGTGAAATTGCCGCTCGGGTTGGGGTTGGGCAGCAGGGCGAACTCGCTGGTGGCAGCCTGCCCGACGCGCGCGACCGTGCCCTCGAAGCGCCGCCCCGGCAAGGCATCCACGGTAATCGTGACGATCTTTCCGGGCCGGAAAAAGCGGATGTCGGTCTCCTTGACGTTCGCCTCGACGCGCACGCGCTCCGGGTCATGCACCATCAGCAGGCGCTGGCCGGGCGTGACGTACTCGCCTTCGTCCACGAACACCTGGTCCACTACACCGTCGAACGGCATCATGATGATACGGTCGCCGAGATCGAGCGCTGCCTGCTCTCTTTCTGCGCGCAGCCTTTCTTCCTCCGGGCCAAGCTCGGCGAGCTGGGTGCGGAGCACTGTGAGTTCCTCGCGCGCGGCTTCGGCCTCGGCAAGGGCGGCGCGGGCATTCTCCAAGTCGGCCTGCGCGCTCAACGCCTGTTGTTTTGCCGTCTCCAGCGCCGCCCGCGTCTGGTCCAGGCGCGCGCGGGTGATGGCGCCGCTCGGCGCCAGCTTCTCAGCCCGATCATTGTCTTGTCTGGCAAGATCGCGTTGCGCCGCCGCCGCGGCCAGCGCGGCCTCCGCAGCCCTTACCGCTGCCTGTTTGGCAGCGATCCGGCTCGTCGTCTGGCGGTCGGTCAGCGCGATTCGGGCCTCGATTTCCGCCCGGCGGCGGACGATCCCGGCGAGCTGCGCGTCGAACGCCTGAACACGAAGCCGGCTTTCCCGTTCGTCGATCCGGACCAGGACGCGGCCCTTCTCGGCGGCATCGCCGGCGATCACATCGAATGCCGTGATCCAGCCGGGCACCCGGCTGCTTATGGCGACAACATCGGCCGCAATGCGGGCATCGTTGACGAAGACATGCGTAAACTGCTGGTAAAGCCACCAGCCGCCGCCGCCGAGAACGACCAGCGCCGCCAGGATCGCGCCATAGAGCCGCCATGAACGGCCGTGGCGTGGAGAGGGGCCGGTTTCCGCAACCTCGCGCTGGCGTTCAAGGCGGGTCACATCCTGGTCCATGGCTTACCCGTCCATCCGGATTTCCTCCGCGCGCCGCAGCGCCCTTGGCGCGCCGCCCAGCTTGGCAGCGAGCTGCTCGAAGACCCGCACGCAGATCGCCACGTCGTCTTCCGCCACGCCGGAGAAAATCTCCGCCCGGACCGCCGCCGTCACCGCTTCGATCTGTTCCAGAACGGGTGCGGCCGCCGCCCCCAGGTGTACCGATTTGGTGCGGCGGTCGGCCGAGACTGTCCGGCGTTCGATCAGCCCCTCGGCTTCAAGCCAGTCCAGAGTGCGTACCAGCGTCGGCCCCTGCACCCCGACCGACTCCGCCAACTCCCGTTGGGTTACCGGCTCGGACAGCCGCGAGAGATGCATCAATGTCAGCCAGCGGGATTCGGTCAGGCCGAACGCGGCCAGCCGCCGGTCGATCTCGGCGCGCCACAACCGTGCGACCATGCCGAGCCAGAGGCCGAACTGTTCCTGAATGTTAAGAGGCTTCGCCATTCCGTTGCCTGCCTGAATACGATAGGGTCATAATAAGTAGCTATCTATTGAATGTCGAGGGATCTCGCCGACCTTCCAGAGGCCGGTCGCGCAAGCCGTCCCATCGCAAACGACAGGGAGAACCACGATGTACCGGACGATCCTCCTGGCCTATGACGGCACCCGACAGGGGCGCGAGGCACTGGACCAGGGCGCCGAACTGGCCCGGCTTTGCCAGGCCCGCGTCTATCTTCTTGCCGTCGTCGCCCATGATCTGGGCATCACGCTCGCGGAAGCGGCAGCGCCATCGGACCTGCCTGAGCGCGAGTACCAGGAAGTCCGACAGATCCTCGTCAAGGCCGCGGAGATCTTGCTGGCGTCGGGTCTGCCCGTCGAATCCCGTCTTGCTGTCGGCAATCCGGCGGAAGAAATCGGCCGGCTAGCGCGCAAGGTTGGCGCGGAGTTGATCGTTGTCGGCCACCGTGAGCAGAGCACCTTTGCGCGATGGTGGGGAGGCTCTACCGGTGCTTCGCTACTCGCGCACGCCCCGTGCAGTCTGCTGATCGCGGTGCCGGGCGCGCCGCCCATTGATCAGAACGGCAGCGGCGAGTGAGCCGAGATCTTCCCGGCACTGAACGTCAGGACGCCATGCCTGACCATCCTGACCTTCGGAGAGCCGACAAGCTATGATAACTGCGAGCGCGCCGCGAACGGGGCGGTCGGCTACTTCGTCGAGTCAAGCTTCGGATCCATCGGCGCTCCATCGCCTGTGGCGCGAGGGGGCTCGAAGTTTTTCAGCAGCTTGGTGATCTTACAGCAAAGGCCTGCTAGAGGGGCAGAATCAACGACAACGACCTTACCGGTGATGCACAGGCCGACGCAATAAACCGCTTCCACGCTCACGCAGCCGTCGCCGGTTGTCTTACCCATCCCGATGCGGAGCTTTATCGAACGCCATCTTTCCCAGTGTCGTCCAGACGCCACGGGCATGTTCGCCCTGATCGCGTTGGAGCTTATCGGCCATCCAAAGCAGCGCGCCGAAGATCACGGCGCGGTCGTCACTCGTCAGCTCCACGATGCCCGCCTTGACGACGAGGCCGCCGAGTTCCATCAGTTGGCGCGTGCGCTTGCGGCGGTCGACCTGTCAAGTACGCATGTCATGTCGCGCCCGCGCCGCCCGGTTGCGGTTGAGCGCTGCCAGCGTTGCGGTCAGGCGCTGAGGGCGTCGGCGCCGGTCGAGATGACCAGCTCGCCGAGCTGTTGCACCTTGCGGGCTTTCAGGTCTCGCGTCTTGTCTTCGAGCGACTTCAGTTCGGCGTCGAAGTCCCGTGGCTTGCGCATCGTCGTCTCCATAAGCTGTCGATGGAGCGATGATAGTTGAGCGCCTGCCTCAATGCTGTAAGGTTGCCGGGACGGGCTGAAACGGCGCGGGTCTTCCCGAGAAATTAGTTTCGAGGGCGCGCTTATACGTCGTTCCGACGTGCGCTTCGCCGTGCTGATGTTCGGATCGCGATGGCGATCTATCATCTTCACGTCAAGGTCATCGGCCGCAAGGCCGGCTCCAGCGCGGTGGCGTCCGCCGCCTACCGCTCGGCCTCGCGGTTGCGCGACGACCGGCTTGAGCGCAGCCACGACTTCTCCAACAAGCGCGGCGTCGTCCACTCCGAGGTCATGCTGCCGGAGGATGCGCCCGAACAATGGAGCGACCGCGAACGACTCTGGAACGATGTCGAAGCCTTCGAGGTCAGGAAGGACGCGCAGCTTGCCCGCGAGGTGGAGTTCGCTCTTCCGCGCGAGATGACGCAGGCGCAGGGCATCGAACTCGCCCGCGACTTCGTGCAGGCGGAGCTTTGTCGATCAGGGCATGATCGCCGACCTCAATGTGCATTGGGATATGGCCGAGGACGGGACGCCCAAGCCCCATGCCCATGTCATGCTCACCATGCGATCCGTGGACGAAAATGGCTTCGGCCCGAAGGCTCGGGACTGGAACCGCACCGAGATGGTCGAGCGCTGGCGCGAGCGCTGGGCGAAGCTTGCCAACGAGCGCCTGGCCGAACTCGACATCGACGCGCGCATCGACCATCGCAGTCTGGAAGCGCAGGGCATCGGCCTTGAGCCGCAAACGCAGATCGGCGCGCCCGCGCAACGCATCGAGGGCGAAGGGATCGAAGCCGCAGATCGTGCCGAATTGCACCGAGAGATCGCGCGGGACAACGGCGCGCGGATCATTGACGATCCGGGCATTGCCCTGGACGCGATCACGCAGCAGCAATCGACCTTCACGCGCCGCGACATGGCGAAGTTCGCGCACCGGCACAGCGACGGCATCGATCAGTTCAACGCGGTCACGAGCGCGATGCGCGGTTCGCCCGATCTGGTCGAACTCGGCGCGGACGGACGCGGCGAGGACCGCTTCACCACCCGCGACATGATCGAGGCCGAACAGCGTCTGCACCGTGCCGCCGAACTCATGGCGGAGCGCGAGCGCCGTGAAGTGAACGACGCGCACCGCGATATGGCCTTGGCCCGTGCCGAACAGCGCGGCCTTGTCCTGTCCGGCGAGCAGGCCGATGCGCTGGCGCATGTCACGGACGGGCGCGATCTCGGCGTTGTCGTCGGCTATGCCGGAACGGGCAAGAGCGGCATGCTCGGCGTTGCGCGCGAGGCATGGGAGGCCGCAGGCTATCAAGTTCGGGGCGCTGCACTTTCCGGCATCGCGGCGGAAAACCTCGAAGGCGGATCGGGCATATCCTCCCGCACCATCGCCAGCATGGAACATGGCTGGAAGAACGGGCGCGACATGCTCACCAGCCGCGATGTGCTGGTGATCGACGAGGCTGGCATGGTCGGCACGCGGCAGTTGGAGCGGGTGCTTTCCCATGCGGCCGAGGCCGGTGCAAAAGTCGTCTTGGTCGGCGATCCGCAGCAGCTACAATCCATCGAGGCAGGCGCGGCCTTCCGCTCGATCCATGAACGCCACGGCGGCGCAGATATCAGCGAGGTGCGCCGCGAGCGCGGGGACTGGCAGCGCGACGCCACGCGCGACCTGGCGAGCGGCCGGACGGGCGACGCGATCCATGCCTATGACACGCATGGCATGGTGCATACAGCCCCCACCCGGGAACAGGCGCGAGACGATTTGATCGACCGCTGGGACCGCGACCGGCAGGCGTCGCCCGACCAGAGCCGGATCATCCTCACCCACACCAACGACGAGGTGCGCGCGTTCAACGAGGCCGCACGCGAACGGATGCGGGCCGCCGGCGATCTCGGCGATGACGTGCGCATCACAGTCGAACGCGGTGCGCGCAGCTTCGCCAGCGGAGATCGCGTCATGTTCCTGCAAAACGAGCGCGGCCTTGGCGTGAAGAACGGCACGCTCGGAACCATCGAGCACGTCAGCGAACGATCCATGTCCGTGCGCACCGACGACGGACGCAGCGTCTCGTTCGACCTCAAGGATTATGACCGCATCGACCACGGCTATGCCGCGACCATTCACAAGGCGCAGGGTATGACCGTGGACCGCATCTATGTTCTGGCGGCGCCTGGCCTGGACGCCCACGGCAGCTATGTCGCCCTGTCGCGCCATCGTGACGGCATGGACCTGCATTATGGCCATGACGACTTCGCGGACGAGAACAGGCTTGTCCGCACCCTGTCGCGCGACCGCGCCAAGGACATGGCGACGGATTACGAGCGGCTTGATCCGGCGCGGGATTATGCAGAGCGGCGCGGGATCACCTTCCGCGAGCGTGTCGCCGAGATCGTGCGCAAGGTCGTGCCGGAGAAGGTGCGCGGCATGTTCGACGGCCTGCGCCTGTCCGCCGATGGCAGACGGGAGCCGGAAAGGGCAGCGCCGGAAAGGAAGGTGGCGGAAGACCCGGAAACGGCGCTGCGTCGCGCCCGCACCAAAGCACTCATCCGCCATGCCCGCGCCGTGGATGCGATCTTCGAGGCGCAGGAGCGGGGCGGCAAGGCCAGCCCGGAGCAGGTGGAGGAATTGCAGGAGGCCCGCAAGGTCTTCGAGGAGGTGCGGCCCTATGGCTCGCACGATGCCGAAGCCGCCTACAAGAAGAACCCGGAACTCGCCCTGGAAGCCGCTTCGGGCAACCCCACCCGCGCCATCCGCGCCCTACAACTCGAAACCGAATTGCGCACCGATCCGCAGATTCGTGCGGATCGCTTCGTGGAGAGCTGGCAGAGGCTGGACCGCGCCAGCCAGCGCCAGTACCAGGCGGGTGACATGTCCGGTTACAGGGCAACGCGGTCAGCGATGGGCGACATGGCGAAGAGCCTCGAACGCGATCCGCAGCTTGAATCCGTCCTCGAAGGCCGCAAGAGAGACCTCGGCATTTCGTTCGAGTCAGGCCGCCGACTCGGACTGGAACTCGCCTTCACGCACGGCATCGACCTCGGCAGAGGCCGGGGTATCGGACTGTAGAACTATCCTATTTTCCGCCGCCTCTACGCCGCACTACTACGACCGCCAAAAATCTATTGGACATAAACAAATCATCGCTCTGTCTGGTCTCTGCAATCGTCAGAAACACCCGGCAGGAGGCAGCGCAGCCATGCTCGTAGCAGACCGTATCGTCCGCATGAAAACCGTTCTCGCCCGCACCGGGCTGTCCCGGTCCACCATCTACCGCAAGATCGCCGAGGGCACGTTCCCGCCCCAGATTAGGATCAGCGTCAACGGCGCGGGCTGGCGGGAATCCGACATCAATCGCTGGGTCGCCAACCCCGTAGCGTGGCGTCCGCGAAGCGAGCCCGACTTCGATGACTGACCGGGCAGACGCCGCGCCGCGTCGCAGACGCACCATACCGCCGACAGCATCGGAGCAGCTTGAGGAGCTGTTGGGCTATCCGTGGCCGTTCCTCGGCAGGCCGCCGAAACATGACCTGTCCACATGGACCGTCATCGACGATTGGCCCGATGCCGTTCCGGTCACGGAAGCCGAGATCGAGGTGTTCGAGCAATGGTTCGGCGATTCGTTCGATGAGTTGTCCGGCCCCGGCGATTGACGGTGGGATGCCCGATTGGCGCTTGAATAGTTGTCTTGTGATGATAATATTTGTTCTCGTAAACGCACGAGGACAAACGATGCCCGCTCTGAAAGTCGGAATCGGAGAGGCTGGCGAAAGCCGCAAGGCCATGCCCGGCGATCCCGCCGTGTGGTTTCCGTCAACGGAGTCTTTTGCGCGCCTGCTGACGGCAGACAATCGCACAATGCTGCGTCTGATCGCGGAGCGCGCACCTGAATCCCTGGATGAACTGGTCGAACTGACGGGGCGAGCCAAGCCCAATCTGTCGCGAACGCTTCACAGCCTGGCGAGCTACGGCATCGTCCGCATCGAGCGCCGTGGGCGAAAGATTGTCCCCACGCTGCTCTGCGACCGCATCGAACTAATCCTTCCCCTTACCGGACACGCACTGCCCGGCACGACCAAAAAAGGAGACCGGGCATGACCGCTCCCGCTTCCACAATTCCGCTGCGCGCCGCCCGTTACTTGCGCGTCTCGACGGCGCGGCAGGCCGAGCACGATGTCTCGATTCCCGATCAGAAGCGCCAGGGGGAAGCCTATTGCGCCTCGCGCGGCTACCAGCTCGTCGAAACCTATGTGGAGCCGGGCGCGTCGGCGACCAACGACCGCCGCCCTGAGTTCCAGCGCATGATCGAGGCAGGCACGTCGAAGCCGGCGTCCTTCGATGTGGTGATCGTCCACTCGTTCAGCCGCTTCTTCCGCGACCATTTCGAGTTGGAGTTCTATGTCAGGAAGCTTGCGAAGAACGGCGTCCGGCTCGTCTCGATCACCCAGGAGATGGGCGACGATCCGATGCACGTCATGATGCGGCAGATCATGGCGCTGTTCGACGAATATCAGTCGAAGGAAAACGCCAAGCACGTCATGCGGGCATTGAAGGAGAATGCGCGGCAAGGCTTCTGGAACGGCTCTCTACCGCCCATCGGTTATCGTGTCGTCGCGGCCGAGCAGCGCGGCGCGAAGGTCAAGAAGAAGCTGGAGATCGACCCACTGCACGCCGACACCGTGCGGCTGATCTATCGGCTCGCCCTGGAAGGCGACGGCACGACCGGACAGATGGGCGTGAAGAACATCGTCAGCCACCTCAACCGCAATCGCCGCTTCACCCGCGACGGCGGGCGCTGGGGTATCGGCCAAGTCCACCGCATCCTCACGCGCCGGACATACATTGGCGAGCACGAGTTCAACAAGCGATCCAAGTCCAAGGAGTTGAAGCCAGTCAGCGAGATTGTGGTCGGTCCGGTTCCGCCGATCATCGAGCGCGAAACCTTCGACGCGGTCAGGCGCTGCTCAAAGCCCGGCACCCGATGGTGACGCCATCCGCCATCATCAGCGGCCCGACGATGCTCACAGGTCTGATCCATTGCGCGAAGTGCGGCGGCGCCATGACCATACGCACCGGCAAGGGCGGGCGATACCGTTACTATGCCTGCTCGACCAAAGCCCGGCAGGGACCGACCGGCTGCGAAGGCATGGCGGTGCCGATGGAAAAGCTGGACGATCTTGTCGCCAGCCATCTCGAAGACCGTCTCCTCCAGCCCGAAAGACTGGAAACGATCCTCGCCACAGTGCTCGACCGGCGGCAGGAGCGATCCGAGCGACAGCATGAGCACATTGGCGAACTGAACAGGCGTGCGGCGGAATCCGAAGCGCGCCTGAAGCGCCTCTACGACGCCATCGAGGCGGGCGTCGCCGACCTGAACGACCCGGCGCTCAAGGACCGCATCGACGGCCTCAAGGCCATCCGCGATCAGGCGAAGGCCGATGCCGAGCGCGCCCAGGCCATGCTTGAGAACTCCGGCAGTAAGGCCATTACCCCGCAGATGGTGCGCACCTTCGCCGAAACCGCGCGGCGGCATATCCGCCTTGAAGGGGGTGGTTATCGCCGCGACCATCTTCGCGCGCTCGCCCAGCGCGTTGAGGTCAGTGACGGCGAAGTGCGGATCATCGGATCGAAGTCCCGGCTGCTCCAGACGCTCGTGGCGAATGGTGGCGTAGCCAGAGTGCCCACTCAGGGACTGAAGTGGCGGAGAGGGAGGGATTCGAACCCTCGAAGGTGTCGCCACCTTGCCGGTTTTCAAGACCGGTGCATTCAACCGCTCTGCCACCTCTCCGGGCCGGCGCAGAGTTTGCCACAAGCCAAGACGGCATGCTGCGGCGCGACGGTTGTTGTGCCGCACGGTGGACAATCCAGTGCACGGGAACTATGTATCAATTCCTTCCACGCTACCTGTCAAGAGGACCGCGATGATAAAGCGCTCCCTTGCCTTCGTCCTTGCTCTCACGGGGGCATTGGCCATGCTGCAGGGGTGCAGCGAGGCGCCCGCGAATCCGCCACTTGCCGACCTCGCGCCGGTCGGCGCGACGATGCTCGAGGGCCTCGGCGATTACCGCAAGCCGGTGTCGACCCGCGACCCGGAGGCGCAGCGCTGGTTCGACCAGGGCTTCGCGCTGACCTACGGCTTCAACCACGATGCGGCCGAGCGCTCCTTCCTCAGGGCGACTGAGCTCGACCCGGACTGTGCGATGTGCTGGTGGGGCGCCGCGCTGGTGCTCGGTCCGCACGTCAACGCCGGCATGGATCCTGCCTATGCCCTGGCCGCCTGGGACCGGGTGCAACGCGCCGATCATCGCGCGCAACCCGGACCACCCCGGGGCGCTGCACCTCTACATCCACGCGGTCGAAGCATCCAACGAGCCGGAGCGCGGCGTGGCGGCGGCCGACCGACTGCGCACCCTCGTGCCGGCGGCCGGACGGCGGAGCTAGGGTGCAGACCCGGCCAGCGCGGCCAGGTCCGAGATCATCGCATCGGCACGGAACGGCGGCCGGAAATACGCCGCCACCCGTCCTTGCGGGTCGACCAGGGCCAGCGCCGTGGAGTGGTCGACGGTGTGGCTGCCAGCCGCGCCGGGCACCTTGATGTAGGCCAGTCCGAGGCCCGCCATGAGCCTGTCGATCTCGGCCGGCTCACCGGTGACTCCAAGGAATCGCGTGCCGAAGTGCCCCACGTACGCGGCCAGCGTGGCGGGGTCGTCGCGCAGCGGATCGACGCTCAGGAGCACTTTCTGCAGATCTAATGCCCGCGGTTGCGGCAGGGCCGTGGCGGCCTCGAGTTGCACGGCGTCGCCAGCGGCAGGCTGCCTGAGCCCGTAGACCGCCAGCATTGCGAGCACGGCAAGGACGAGCGCAGAGACGGTGACAACGGTTCGAGCAGACATGGTGGCGCTGGCTCCTCCCGCCCGACGCAGGCGGGCCAACAGGGCGATCACACCAGGCGTCACTTTCGTTGCAACCAGCTCGTGATTCAAGTCTTGCGGGACAAGACAGGCTTGAACCACCTCGCCTGATCGCGGAGAGTGTAGCCAGGCAGGCACGATGGACGAGGATGCAACAGGTCAGGATTCAGCTGGGCGGCCCGGGATCCGGCGGCAACGGCGGTCCGGGCATCATTGCGCGCATCCTGCTGAGCATCGGCGCGGTGATCCTGCTGGTGTCGGCGGCATTTCTCGGCGCGATATTCTTTCTCGCCGCGCTCGGCTTATTCACCGTCGGCATGCTGGTGCTGGCGGTGCGCGTCTGGTGGGCCCGGCGCCAGCTCGACAAGGCCTTCGGCCGGGGCGAGCGACCCGGGCCCGGTCGGCCGGGCGGCAGTGGTCGCGCGGACGTCATCGAGGGCGAGTATCTTGTCGTCGAGGAACGCCGCGAAGGGCATGACGCCGAGCGCGAGGACGAGGGAGGGCGCTGAGGTGGACAGCTTGAAGAAAGACCATCGCGGCTTGCGACGCCGGCCGCTCTACACGCCGCTGGCGATCGTGATCGGTTCGCTGCTGGGGCTGGTGCTGGTCGCGGGATGGCTGGTGACGTCGTGGGGCAGCACGACGATCGTGCTGGTGCGGCACGCGGAACGCCTGCCGGTGGCGAATGACCCGGGACTGTCGGAGCTTGGCCAGGCCCATGCCGAGCGCCTCGCCGAGCTGCTCGCGCACGCCGGGCTTAGCCACGTTTACGTCAGCGAGGCGCGGCGCACGCAGGAGACCGCAGCGCCGGTCGCGGCCGCGACCGGGGCCACGATCCGGATCTTCGCGGCGGCGGAGCACAAGCGCCTGCTGCGGCGGCTGAAATGGCGGCACCGCGGCGAGGTCGTGCTGGTGGTCGGCCACAGCAACACGATTCCGGTGATTGCGGACGGCCTGGGCGCGCCGATCGGCGTCATCGATGACGCGGACTACTCCGGGCTCTGGATCGTCAGCTATTCGAGACTGCGCGGTACTCGGCTGCTGACCCTGCGCTACTAGCGGTGCGCGTGCCCCACACGCTGGCCTTGCTGTTCGCGATGATGATCATCGCGCTGCTCATGACGTGGACGCTGCCGCAGGGGCAGTTCGACACCGTGCTCAACGAGCAGGGCAGGGCCGTGGTCGTCCCGGGCAGCTACGCGGTGCTCGAAGAGCGGGTGTGGCTGCCGCCCTGGATTCTGTTCACGGCCATTCCGCGCGCGCTGGCCGACGCGCAGCTGATCATTTTCTTCCTGCTGATCGTCGGCGGCACGATCGCCGTGCTGCGCGCCAGCGGCGCCATGGACGCCCTGCTCGGCGCGATCCTGCGGACCATCGGCCACAGCCCGGCGCTGCTGATCGCGCTCGGGCTCGCCGTGTTTGCACTCGGCTCCGGCACGCTCGGCGTGTCGACCGAGTACATCCCGTTCGCCGCGATGCTGGTGTCGCTGTGCGTCGCCATGCGACTCGACGCCATGACGGCGATGGGCATCATGATCGGCGGCTACTGCATCGGCTACGGCGTGGCGACGCTGAACCCGTATACCGTGCTCGTCGCCCAGGGCGTGGCCGAGTTGCAGCCCGGCTCGGGGATCGGTTTCCGGCTGGCGCTGTTCCTGCCGTTCGTCGCGATCGGCGTGCACCACACCTGGCGCTATGCCCAGCGCGTCAAGGCCGATCCTGCCAACAGCCTGGTAAACGACCTCGAGGAGGTCGACCGGGCGGCGCCCGAGGACTATCCCGGGTTCACCTGGCGGCACCTGGTGATCCTGGGCCTGACCGGCCTGGCACTCGCCGGGATCGTCTATGGCATCCTGGTCCTGCGCTGGTACCTGGTCGAGGTCGGCGCCGTGTGGCTCGGCCTGGCGCTGGTTGCCGGGTTCGTCGGCCGCCTTGGCGCCGACGGGATCGCGAAGCAGTTCGCGGCCGGCGCGTCGGCGCTGGCGACCGTGGCGCTGCTGGTCGGCTTCGCGCGCGGCATCGGCGTGATTCTCGAGGACGGCCGGGTGCTGCACACGATCGTGCACGGCGTCTCGCTACCATTGCAGCAGGTGGGGCCGGAGCTGTCCGCGGTCGGCATGATGCTGGTGCAGTCGGTCATCAACCTGTTCGTGCCGTCCGGCAGCGGCCAGGCCTTCGTGACGATGCCGATCATGGCGCCGGTCGGCGACATCGTCGGCATCAGCCGGCAGGTCAGCGTGCTGGCCTTCCAGTTCGGCGACGGTTTTTCGAACATCCTGATTCCGACCAACGTCGTGCTGATGGCGATCCTCGGCGTCGTCGGCATTCCCTACGACCGCTGGTTCCGCTTCGCGTGGCCGCTGCTGCTGAAACTGCTGCTCGCCGGCGCCGTCGCGCTGGTGATCGCCGTCAGGATCGGCTATGCCTGAGCGGCGCGCTCATGCCAGCGTCAACAGGTGACGCCCGTAGGCCTCGACGTCGTCCCAGTCGGTGTAGTCGATGACTGCCGTCTTGTCGGTCGGGCCGTGCGTGAACTTCATGATCATCTGGATCATGATCGTGTCGAGCCAGCCCCAGGAGGGGTAGTCCACCTTGCCGGCAATGACCTTGAGATCCTTCGGCTTCCATGGCGACAGCTCGAGGAACTTCTGCATGTAGCGGTTGCCCTCGACGGTGGCTTTCTCCGGCGTGCGCGCCACGACCGAGACGTTGAAGAAGCTGGCGGGCTTCGAGGCCAGCGTCGACTGGTTGGCCTTGATGAACTCGAACACGCTCTTGTCGTAGGTCCCGTACAGCACGGGCGCGCCGAGCGCCACGACGTCGTAACGGTTCCAGTCGACGCCCTCGTGAACCGCCTCGTTGATGTCCATCATTTCCGCCAGGCCGCCCGCGGCGACGGCACTGTCGCAGATCCGGCGCGCGATGCGCGCGGTGTGGCCACCCCGGCTCATGTACAGCACCAGCAATGACTTCATGGTCGGGCCTCCGGCAAGCCAGCGTCAGTCCGTTCATCCTGCACCCTGCCGGCCTGCCGGGCCATGCGGGTTTTCCTCAGCCTCGTCTGCGGCTTCGGTTAAAATCGCCGCCTTGATTCCACAGGAGTCATCAACTTGCAGCGGCAGTATGCCTTGACCGCGCCCGGCTTCGGCGAGGCCACCCACGCCTGGGCACGAGTCGCCTTGCTGTCGTTCGGCGGCCCCGCGGCGCAGATCGCCGTCATGCACCGGATCTTCGTCGAGGAGAAGGCCTGGATCGACGAGCGGCGGTTCCTGCACGCGCTGAACTTCTGCTTGCTGCTGCCTGGTCCCGAAGCGATGCAGCTGGCCACGTATCTCGGCTGGATCCTGCACGGCGTCCGCGGCGGGCTCGTGGCCGGGTTGCTGTTCATCCTGCCCGGGTTCCTGTCGATCCTGCTGTTGTCGTTCGTCTATGTCTTATTCGCCGATGCGCCGGCGCTGACCGGCCTGCTGTTCGGCCTGAAGGCCGCGGTGCTGGCGGTCGTGCTGGTGGCGCTGGACCGGCTCCGGCGCCGGGCGCTGCAGGGACGCCTGCTCGGCTTCATCGCGGCGGCCTCGTTCGTCGCGCTGTTCTTCCTGCAGCTGCCGTTTCCGCTGGTCATCCTCGGTGCTGCGGCGCTCGGCTTCTGGCTGGCGCGACACCGAAGCGCCGATGCGGCTGCCGCGCCGTTGCCGGTGCGCCCGGCCCGGACGATCGCGACCGCGGCGATCGGCCTGGCCGCCTGGCTCGGGCCCCTGGCGGCGCTGGCGTTGCTGCTCGGGCCCCAGCACCTGCTGAGCCAGCTGGGCCTGTTTTTCAGCCAGGTCGCGGTGGTCAGCTTCGGCGGCGCGTACTCGGTGCTGGCCTACGTGGCCCAGCACGCCGTGGAGTCCCAGGGCTGGCTGTCGCCGGCGGAGATGGTCGACGGCCTCGGGCTGGCCGAGACCACGCCCGGCCCGTTGATCCAGGTGCTGCAGTTCGTCGCGTTCCTGGCCGCATGGCGCGACGCCGCGCCATTCGACCCGGTCATCGCCGGCCTGCTGGCCAGCGTGGTGGCCACCTGGGCGACATTCGCGCCGTGCTTCCTGTGGATCTTCGTCGGCGCACCATGGGTGGACCGGCTGCTGGGCTGGCCGAAGCTCGGCGGTGCGATGGCGGCGGTGGGGGCGGCCGTCGTCGGCGCAGTGCTGAACCTGTCGCTGTGGTTTGCGCTGCACGTGTTGTTCGCGCGGGTGGACGAGACGCGCCTCGGGCCGTTGCGGTTGCTGGTGCCGGGACCCGAGTCGCTCGATCCGCTGGCACTGCTGTTCGCGGTCGGTGCACTCGTCCTGCTGCTGCGGGCCCGCTGGAGCATGCTGGCCGTGCTCGGCCTCGCCGCCGGGGCGGGCATGGCGCTGGAGCTATTGTTTTCCTGAGGCCCCGGCAGCGCCGATCGCGGCGCGGATGAACTCCTCGTGCAGGCCGATCCGCAGGTCGGCGAGCACTGCATCGCGGATGATGCCGTCAGCGCCGATCAGGAAAGTCGCCCGGCGCACGCCGATGCCGAGCGGCCCATCCACCCCGAAGGCCTTGACGGCGGTCTTGCCGGGGTCCGCCAGCAGTGTGAACTGCAAGCCGAAACGCGTGCGGAAGCGCGCGTGGCTGTCGGCGTCCTGCGGGCTGATGCCGACGACCCGCATACCCGCGGCGGCGATCTCGTCGTGCATGTCGCGGATCGTGCAGGCTTCCTTCGTGCAGCCGGGCGTGAAGTCGGCCGGGTAGAAATACAGCACCAGCGGGCCGCCCTCCAGCAGCTGCCCGAGCGTGATCGTGCGGCCGTCCTGGTCGGCCAGGCGGAAGTCCGGGGCGCGATCGCCAGCTTTCAGCATCGGTGTTCTCCGCAGGCGGTCGGGTCAGTCACCATGGGCCTCGCCGGCCTCGAGCACGACGTAGCCGGTGCCCTGCATGCCGAGCTTCGCATAGGTTGCCCGGGCGCGCGCATTCTCCTCGAGGACATAGAGCCGGATGGCGCGGATACCGGCCGCGGTCGCGAGTGCCTCGATGTGCCGGTACAGCCGGGTAAACACGCCCTGGCCGCGGCTGTCCGGGTGCACGTAGACGCTCTGGATCCACCAGATCCAGCCGTCGCGCCAGTCGCTCCATTCATAGGTGATCATCGTGATGCCGACGATCCGGCCGCCGTGCTCGGCGATGAAATAACGGCCCTTGTTCTGATCGGCCAATACGGCGCGAACCCCGCCGCAAAGCGTTTCCCAATCGAGTTGCCTGGCTTCGCTCTCGGCGGCCAGGGCACGGTTGAACTCGGCGATCGTCGCCCAGTCGGTGGCCTCGGCGTTGCGGACCAGGATATCCATGCAATAGAATGCGCGGCTTCTCGTGGGGCCGTAGCTCAGTTGGGAGAGCGCCTGGATCGCACCCAGGAGGTCGTCGGTTCGATTCCGATCGGCTCCACCACCTTCCCTCCAGTTTCACATCGTTGCCGCATTATGGTGACATCGGGCGGGCGTGGACAAGGCCGCCGACCGTGGCAAGATTCGGCCCGACCGCGCGGCAAGGAAATCTGATGCTGAACAGCCCGATGGAAACCACCCGTCGCATCGCGATGATCGGCTTCGACGGGCTGCAGGTGCTCGACGTCACCGGCCCGCTGGAAGTGTTTGCGCGCGCCTCGCGGCTGTTGCTCGAGCAGGGCCGCGCCGTGGTGGAACCCTATCGCGTCATGCTGGCCGCCCGCGTCGCGGGCCCCTTGAGCAGCTCTTCCGGGCTGGCACTGGTGGCCGAATGCAGCTGGCGCGAGCTTGGCGAGATCGACACCCTGCTGGTCTCGGGGGGCGTCGGCACGCGGGCGGCGCTGGCGGACGATGAGCTGGTCGAGTGGCTTGCGGAACAGGCCCCGTCCGCGAGGCGCTACGGTTCGGTCTGCACCGGGGCGATGCTGCTGGCCCGCGCCGGGCTGCTGGATGGCCGGCGCGCGACGACCCATTGGGCGTTCATGCGGACCCTGGCCGAGCTGGCGCCGACGGCGCGGATCGAAGCCGATGCCATCTTCGTGCGCGACGGGAGCTTGTGGACCTCGGCGGGCGTTACTGCCGGCATGGACATGGCGCTGGCGATGCTCGAGGAGGACTGGGGCCGGAAGCTCGCACTGGACGTCGCCCACCAGCTGGTCATGTACCTCAAGCGTCCCGGCGGCCAGTCTCAGCACAGTGCCCGGCTCGCGGCCCAGTCGCTGGCGGCGGAGGGGCGGTTCCGCGGCCTGGCCGTGTGGGTCATGGACAACCTCGCTGCCGACCTCTCCATCAGCGCGCTCGCGGAAAGAACGGACATGAGCCCGAGGCATTTCGGCCGCTGCTTCCAGGAGGAGTTCGGCATGACTCCGGCGAAGTTCGTCGAGCGGCTGCGTTTCGAAGCGGCGCAGCAGCTGCTCGAGGAGGGCGATGAAAGCGTCGAGCAGATCGCCGCCCGCTGCGGTTTCGGCAGCGCCGAGACGCTGCGGCGCGTGTTCGTCCGCCGCGCCGGCGTGGGTCCGGCCGCCTATCGTGAACGGCTGCGGCGGGCCATGCCGGGCGCGCGGCCCGCCGGCGCTGCTGCCGGTTTGTGAGCCGCGCGGCGTCGGTGGCACAATACGGCGCCCTCTGCGGCCCCGGTAGCTCAGTGGATAGAGCGACCGCCTCCTAAGCGGTAGGTCGCAGGTTCGATTCCTGCCCGGGGCGCCATTCACCGGCACGCGCGCCAGCGCCGGCTGGGCGCGATTGCACGCCCTGTGCTACTTTCCACGCAGGACAGGGAGGTGCGCAATCATGAACTTCGGCTTCCGGGCTGCGCCGGTGCTGCTTGCGCTGCTGCCCGTCGTCGCCGCGGCCTCTGCTGCGGAATCCCCGGCACAGGCGCGCGTGTGCGCCGCGTGCCATGGCGCTGCGGCGCCCAGCCCCCATGCCGCGGTGCCGACCATCCATGGCCTCCCGCAGGGCGTGCTCGAGAACGCCCTGTACGATTTCCGCGCAACCATCCGGCCCTGTCGCGAGGTCGACTGCGCCGGCGATGCGGGATGCCCCGCGTCCGACTGCTGCAGTGCCACGGCGGGTTTGACCGACGAGGATATCGCGGGGCTTGCGCGCTGGTACGCGAGCCGGCCATTCGTGCCCGCCGGCGAGCCGTGGGACGCCGCGCTCGGCGGCGCGCTGCATGCCGCCCAGTGCCGGCAATGCCACGACGATGGTGATGCGGCCGCCGCCGATGCTGCCAGCGTCCTGCGCGGGCAGCGCAAGGCCTACCTGCTCGGGGCCATCGAGGATTTCCAGCTGGAGCGCCGTGTCGCGTTCGCGGCCATGCATGCCATGCTTGCTTCGTTCTCGGATACCGAAATCGTTGCGCTGCTCGAGTTCTACGCCAGCCCTCGCCAGCACTAGCTTGTCACCGGAGGAAGTCGATCATGCCCAGAGTCGTACCGAAGCTCATCGCGATGTTCGCCGCGTTGTTGTGCGCGCCGTTGGCCGCCGTCGCACACGAGGCGCCGCCGGTCGTGCCGCTCTGCGCGATGTGCCATGGAGAAACCGGGCCGAGCCCGTTTCCCGGCGTGCCGACGATTCACGGATTGCCGCCGAACGTCATCGAGAATGCGCTCTACAACTACCGGGCGCGCGCACGCCCCTGCCGCAAGAGCGAGTGCAGCGAGGACGGTCGCTGCCCCGACATGAGCATGTGCGATGTCGTCGGCTCCATGTCGGACGAGGAAATGGACCTGCTGGCGTACTGGTACTCGCGGCAGCCGTTCGCCAAGCACCAGGATCCGTACGATCCCGAACTGGCGCTCCGGGGCCGGGCGATCCACGAGCGCACCTGTGAGGTCTGCCACACGAACCTCGGCTCCGACCCGTATGACGACGCCAGCATGCTGCGCGGCCAGCGCAAGGTGTACCTGCGCACGGCGCTGGAGGATTTCCAGCAGGGCCGCCGGACCTCGGGCCTGAACGCGATGGATGCGCGCCTCAAGGCGCTGTCGGACGAGGATCTCGACTCGCTCGCAGAGTTCTACTCGGGGCCCGCCGTCTATCCGCTGCCGCACGAATAGCCGGCTGGCCTGACGGTGCGACTGACCTTCCACGGCGCCGCCGGCCGCGTGACCGGCAGCTGTCATGTCGTCGAATGCGCGGGCCGGACCGTGCTGCTCGACTGCGGCCTGGTGCAGGGCGGCCCGCGGGAACAGCAGCTCAATCGCGCGCCGTTCCCGGTCGAACCCGGCAAGCTGGACGCCGTCGTGCTCAGTCACGCGCACATCGATCACTCGGGCCGCCTGCCGCTGCTGGTCCGCGAGGGTTTCACGGGCGAGATTCATGCGCAGCAGGCGACCGCCGAGCTGTGCGACATCCTGCTGCGGGATTCTGGCTACCTGCAGGAGAAAGACGCCGAGACGGAGAACCGCAAGCGTGCCCGCAAGGGGCTCGCGCCGATCGAGCCGCTGTACACCCGCCATGACGCCGGGCGCGCGCTGCGACACTTTCGCGCGCTGAAGTACGACGAGCAGCGGGAAATCCTGCCAGGAATCAGCATCCGCTTCAGGGACGCCGGCCACATTCTCGGGTCCTCGATCGTCGAGCTCTGGCTCAGCGAGGGCGACGCGACGCGCAAGCTCGTGTTCTCGGGCGACCTGGGGCAGCCGAACACGCCGATCCTGCGCGATCCGGTGTTGATCGAGGAGGCTGATGCGGTGCTGCTCGAGTCGACCTATGGCGACCGGCACCACCGCTCCCGGGACGCGTCGTATGCAGAAATGCATGACATCTTCGCAACGGCACGCGGCGGCGGCGGCAACGTGCTGATTCCCGCCTTCGCGGTGGGGCGGACGCAGGAGCTGCTGTACATCTTCGGCGAGCAGTTCGACGCCTGGGGGCTGGCAGACTGGCGCATCTGCCTCGACAGCCCGATGGCGATCCAGGCGACCGAGCTCTATGCCAAGTACGTCGAATTGCACGACGACGAGGCGATCGCGGCATGGCGGCGGGGCAGCAATCGACTCGCGGAGCGCATCGAGTTCGCGCGCACGCCGCAGCAATCACAGGCACTGAACCGGGTGCGCTCGGGCCTGGTCGTGATCGCCGCCAGCGGCATGTGCGAGGGCGGCCGGATTCGCCATCACCTGAAAAACAACGTCTGGCGCAAGGAATGCCACATCGTGATCGTCGGTTACCAGGCAAAAGGCACGGTGGGTCGGCAGCTGGTAGACGGCAATGCCTATATCCGGCTCTGGGGCGAGGCCATTCGGGTGGCGGCGACGGTGCACACCGTCGGCGGCTTCTCTGCCCATGCGGACCAGCAGGCGCTGATCGAGTGGTACCGCGGCTTCCGGAACGTGCCGCCGGTCTGGCTGGTGCACGGCGAAGACGGGCCGCGGGCGCGCCTCGCGGAGCTGCTCGCGGCGCAGACCGGCGCCGCCGTGGCGATCCCCCAGCCGGGTGACCGGATCGAGCTCGGCGCGCTGTAGGCGCCGGCTTCGTGCCGGCGGGGCGCTCTGACCGGAACGGCCTTAGAGCTGCTTGTCGTCGAGGCTCAGCTCGCTGATCTTCTTGCCGTTCTGCCAGCTGACGAGCTTGACGAAGTGGAATACCAGCAGCGGCGCGGACCAGCCCTCGATCCACGCGTGCTCGGAGCCCAGCCTGAACTTCAGCGCCTGGTACGCGCCGTTCGGTGTCTGCACGGTTTCGGCGCCGCCGACTTCGAGGACCCAGGTCTCGAGCCCGGCGCCGCCCTTCCAGACCGCGTATTCCGCGTGCCGCAGGCCGCGCGCGATGTCGGCGCGCGCCCGCAGGCGCACGGCGAGCGCGTCAAGGGATCCCGTCGCCAGCCCGGCGGGCGGCGCCGCTTCGCCCTGGCCGGCGTCGTAGCCGAGCGGCACCAGCAAGTCATCGCGGAACTGCAGGTGCGTGCGCGTCACGGCCGGCTGCCCGAACCAGCTGGCCCAGCCGCGCGGTGCGACCCACTGGGCGTAATCCAGCGTCCCGTCGGGCCGCGCCTGCAGCGTGATCTCGACCGTCACTGGAACGATGCCCTCGTGCCCGACGTAGCGCAGCCCATGGTCGCCGGGCAGATAGTCCTGCCCGTCAGCATGGCCAACCGACGCCAGCAGCGCCAGGAACGGGAGATACAGTCTTCGCATCGCGGCGCACTCCACCTGCCAACGCCAGCCCCGCCCGGCTGCCGGACCGGCGGTGCCCGCGCAGCCTGCGGATGATTATGCCTGCGTGCGTCCTCGAATTGCTCGTCGGACCATGGGCTTACATTCCAACGACCCGTCGCTTCGCTTAGAATGCGGGGCCTCGCGCCAAAGTTTCGAGGCCCCGCCCCAGGACCCCATGAGCAAGTCGCTGCAGGATCGCTACGCATCGAGCCCGCTGTTCGGTGGCAATGCCCCGTACATCGAAGGGCTGTACGAGCAATATCTCGAAAATCCCGGGTCCGTCGATCCCGGGCTGCGCGCGTGGTTCGACAGCATCGCCGACGGCGGCGGGGAGATTCCGCGCGGCCCGGTGGAGCGCGATTTCGCGGCACGCGCCCTTGAACCGCGCGCGGCCCGGTCGGGTGCGGCAATCCCGGCGGAGCTGCTCGACAAGCAGGCGGCGGTGCTCAGGCTGATCGAGGCCTATCGGCTGCGCGGCCATCGCCTGGCCAAGCTCGACCCGCTCGGGCTGACCGAGCTCCAGCCCGTGCCCGAGCTCGACCCGGCGTTTCACGGCCTCGGGCCCGCCGACGATGACAAGGTGTTCGCGACCGCCGCATTCGGCGGCGCAGACCGGCTGAGCTTCCGCGCCATTCGCGCGAAGCTCGAGCATGTCTATCGTGGCACGATCGCCGCAGAACTCGGCCACATCACGGATACCGAGGAACGGTTCTGGCTGCAGCGGCGCTTCGAGGCGGCGGCGGCCGGCGGAAGGCTCGAGGCCGGCGAGCGCCGCCACATCCTCGAGCGCCTGACGGGCGCCGAGGGCATCGAGCGCTATCTGCATACCCGCTACGTCGGCCAGAAACGCTTTTCGCTCGAGGGTGGCGACAGCATGATCCCGCTGCTCGGCGACATCATCCAGCAGGCCGGCACCCAGGGCATGCAGGAGGTCGTCATCGGCATGGCCCACCGCGGGCGCCTGAACGTGCTGGTGAACGTGCTCGGCAAGCCGCCGAAGGCCCTGTTTTCGGAATTCGAGGGCGCCTATGACCCGTTGGTCCAGCGCCGTTCCGGCGACGTGAAGTACCACCTCGGTTTTTCCTCGGACATCAGCACACCGGGCGGCAACATTCACGTCGCGCTGGCGTTCAATCCCTCCCACCTCGAGATCGTCAATCCGGTCGTGATCGGCTCGGTGCGCGCCCGGCAGGACCGGCGCGGCGATGCCGATGGCGCGGCCGTGCTGCCGATCCTGGTGCACGGTGATGCGGCATTCGCCGGCCAGGGCGTCGTCATGGAGACGCTGCAGATGTCGCAGACCCGCGGCTTCGCCGCCGGGGGCACCGTGCACGTGATCTGCAACAACCAGATCGGCTTCACGACCAGCGAACCGCAGGATGCGCGCTCGACGCCGCACTGCAGCGACGTGGCGAAAATGATCGAGGCGCCGATCTTCCACGTGAACGCGGACGATCCGGACGCCGTCACGATGATTGGCCGGCTGGCTTTCGATTACCGCATGCGCTTCCGCAAGGATGTCGTCATCGACCTGGTCTGTTACCGGCGTCACGGCCACAACGAGGCGGATGAGCCGGCCGCCACCCAGCCGGCCATGTACGGCGTGATCCGCAATCACCCGACCGTGCGGCGCAGCTACGCAGAGCGCCTTGCGGCGGACGGCATCGTCACCGCGGCGGAAGCGCAGCAAATGGTGGATGCCTACCGGCAGGGCCTCGACGAGGGACGGGTCGTTTCCAGCTCGCTGGGCTTCGTCGGCAACAAGTTCACCGTGGACTGGACGCGCTTCGACGAGGTCAACTTCAGCGAGCCGGTGCGCACCCGGATCGGCAGCGAGCGCGTTGCGCAGCTCGCCGCTGCAATCACCTCGGTGCCCGAGATCAAGCTGCATCCGCGCGTCGAGCGGATCATGGCCGATCGGGCGCGCATGGCGGCCGGCGAGCTGCCGATGGATTGGGGCTTCGCCGAGACGATGGCCTATGCGAGCCTGCTGACGGAGAACTTCGCGGTCCGGCTGACCGGCCAGGACAGCGGTCGCGGCACCTTCTTTCATCGCCACGCCGTGCTGCATGACCAGGGCGGGCGGGAGCCCTGGATTCCGTTGACGCGGCTGGCCGATGACCAGCGACCCTTCGTCGTGACGGACTCGCTGCTGTCGGAAGAGGCGGTGCTGGGCTTCGAATACGGCTATGCGACGACCAATCCCGACACGCTGGTCATCTGGGAAGGACAGTTCGGCGATTTCGTCAACGGCGCCCAGGTGGTCATCGACCAGTTCATCAGCTCGGGCGAGGCCAAGTGGGGGCGCTATTGCGGCCTGATGCTGTTCTTGCCACACGGCTACGAGGGCCAGGGCCCGGAGCATTCCTCGGCGCGCCTGGAGCGCTTCCTGCAACTGTGTGCCGAACACAATATGTCCGTCGTCGTGCCGTCGACGCCGGCGCAGATGTTCCACCTGATCCGCCGCCAGATGGTGCGCAACTTCCGCAAGCCGACGATCGTGCTGACGCCGAAGAGCCTGCTGCGCCATAAACAATCGGTGTCGCCGCTGGAAGACCTCTCGCAGGGACGCTTCCTGCGCGTGATACCCGAGATCGACCCGATCGACCCCGCGCGCGTGACCCGTCTCGTGCTGTGCAGCGGCAAGGTCTACTTCGACCTGCTCGAGGCGAGGCGCGAGCAGCAGCTGGAGCAGGTGGCGATCGTGCGCCTCGAGCAGCTGTACCCGTTCCCGATCCGCCGCTACGCGGCCTTGATCGAGGATTTTCCAGCCCTCGAGGATGTGGTCTGGTGCCAGGAGGAACCCCAGAACCAGGGTGCGTGGTACCAGATCCGGCACCGCCTGCAGGAAGCACTGCACGTGAAACACCAGCTGTTCTATGCCGGCCGGAAGGGCGCCGCGGCGCCGGCCGCCGGCTTCTACCAGCTGCATGTTCAGCAGCAACAGGCGCTCGTCAACGCGGCGCTGACCGGCACCGAGTCCGTCGGCCGGCGCGCCACCCGTAAGAAAGCTATCAGGAAAGAAGCATGAGCATCGAAGTCAAGGTGCCGCAGCTGCCCGAGTCGGTGGCGGACGCGACGCTGGTCGCGTGGCACAAGTCGCCCGGCGACAAGGTCAGCCGCGATGAAAACCTCGCGGATCTCGAGACCGACAAGGTCGTGCTCGAGGTGCCTGCGCCCGCCGACGGGGTCCTCAAGGAAATCCGGATTGCCGACGGGACCACGGTGACGGCCGGCGAGATCCTCGCGATCCTCGAGGCAGGCGCGGCGGCCGCAGCGCCGCAGGCGGGAGCCGCCGAGGCTGCAAAACCTGCCGCCGCGATAGCGGCGGACGAGGACGAGGACGAGGACGAGGACGAGGACACCGAGCCCGGCAAGGCCGCAGGGCGGCTGAGCCCGGCGGTGCGGCGTCTCGTCGAGGAACACGATCTCGATGCCGGGGCGATCCGCGGCAGCGGCCGCGACGGACGCATCACCAAGGGCGACGTCATGGGCTTCCTCGAGCAGCGGGACGCCGGCAAGGCGGCCAAGGGTGGCGGCGCCAGACCACAGGCGGCGAAGCCCGCGGCGCCGGCTGCGGCTGCCGCGGTCCGCGGCGCGCGCGAGGAGCGCCGCGTGCCGATGACGCGCATGCGCACCCGGATCGCCGAGCGGCTCGTCGACGCGCAGGCCACCGCGGCGATGCTGACTTCGTTCAACGAGGTGGATCTCGGCGAGGTCATGGAAATTCGCAAGCGCTACCGCGACAGCTTCGAGAAGAAGCACGGCGTGCGCATCGGCTTCATGAGCTTCTTCGCCAAGGCCGCCATCGAGGCGCTGCGCAAGTTCCCGGTCGTCAACGCCTCGATCGAGGGCAACGACATCGTCTACCACGACTACTTCGATCTCGGCATCGCGGTATCGACCGATCGCGGCCTGATGGTGCCGGTGCTGCGCGACGCCGACCTGATGAGCTTCGCGGACATCGAGCGCTCGATCGGCGATTTCGCCGGCCGCGCGCGCGATGGCAAGATCGGCGTCGACGAGCTCAGCGGCGGCACCTTCACGATCACCAACGGCGGCGTGTTCGGCTCGCTGATGTCGACCCCGATCATCAATCCGCCGCAGAGCGCGATCCTCGGCATGCACAAGATTCAGGACCGGCCGATGGCCGTCGGCGGCGAGATCAGGATCCGGCCGATGATGTACATCGCGCTGACCTACGATCACCGCATCATCGACGGGCGCGAGGCCGTGCAGTTCCTGGTGAGCATCAAGGAGAGCCTCGAGGATCCCGCGCGCCTGCTGATCCAGCTCTGAACCGCGGCCGGCCGCGCCGGGCCTTCGGGCCGCGCGGACCGGCGGACACGCAATTTACCGACCGGGTGACATCATGAGCGACAGCTTCGACCTAATCGTGATCGGCGGCGGGCCCGCCGGCTATCCGGCAGCGATACGTGCCGCGCAGAACGGCCTGCGGGCCGCGTGCATCGACGATTGGCAGAACTACGACGGCAGCCGCGCCTTCGGCGGCACCTGCCTGAATGCGGGCTGCATCCCGTCGAAGGCCCTGCTGGAGTCGTCCGAGCTGTTCCATCGCGCGCACGAGGAATTCGGCGCGCACGGCATCAAGGCCAGTGGCATCGAGCTCGACCTGAAGAAGATGCAGGAGCGCAAGGCCGGCATCGTCAAGCAGCTCACCGGCGGCATCGGCCAGCTTTTCAAGGCGAACAAGGTCACCGGCCTGCAGGGGCGCGGCCGTTTTCTCGGTAACGGCAAGGTCGAGTTCACGGACCCGGAGGGCAACAGGAAGACCCTCGAGGCGAAGCACGTGGTGCTCGCCGCCGGCTCGGCGCCGATCGAGCTCAAGAGCGTGCCGTTCGACGGCGCACAGATCGTCGACTCCTGGGGCGCGCTCGAGTTCGACGCGGTGCCGGGCACGCTCGGCGTCATCGGCGCGGGTGTCATCGGGCTGGAGCTCGGCAGCGTCTGGCAACGCCTCGGCGCCAAGGTCACGGTGCTCGAGGCGATGGACAGGTTCCTGTGGATGGCCGACGAGCAGATCGCGCGCGATGCCCAGCGCCAGTTCAAGAAGCAGGGGCTCGACATCAGGCTCGGCGCGAAGGTCCAGGCCGCGCAGCCCAACAAGAAAGGCGTCACGCTGAGCTACGAGGACAAGGACGGCGGCCACGAGCTGACCGTCGACAAGGTCATCGTCTGCGTCGGCCGGCGGCCCTGCTCGGAGGGGCTGCTGGCGGAGGGGACAGGCGTCGAAATCGATGAGCGCGGCTTCGTCAAGGTGGACCACGAGTGCCGCACCGGCGTGCCCAATGTCTGGGCGGTCGGCGACCTGGTGCGCGGCCCGATGCTGGCGCACAAGGCGACCGAGGAGGGCGTCATGGTCGCGGACCTGATCGCCGGCAAGATCGCCGAGGTCAATTACGAGGTCATCCCGTCGGTGATCTACACCTCGCCCGAGATCGCCTGGGTCGGCAAGACCGAGGCGCAGGCGAAGGAGGCGGGCATCGACTACAAGATCGGCACCTTCCCGTTCGCGCCGAACGGCCGTGCAAAGGCGATGGAGCAGGCCGGCGGCATGGTCAAGCTGATCGCGAACAAGCGTGACGATGCCATCATCGGCGCGCACATCATCGGCCCGCTGGCCGGCGAATTGATCAGCGAACTGGTCGTCGCGATGGAGTTCCAGGCAAGCATCGAGGACATTCAGCGCACGGTGCACGCGCACCCGACGCTGGCCGAGGTCATCCACGAGGCCGCGCTCGCAACCGACGGCAAGGCACTGCACGGTATCAACCGCTAGAAAATTCGGGGTCAGATACCCAATTCCATTCGGAATTGGGTATCTGACCCCGAATTGGCCCTCAGGCCTTGCGGCGGACGGAGGTGACGTTCGGCAGCCGCCCGATCCGGTGCATCAATCGGCTGAGGTGCTCCAGGCTGCCGATGCCGACGATGATGTCGATCGTGGCGACATGCGTGGCGCGCTCGGTGCGCGTCGTCATCGCGTTGATGTCGATCTTCTCGTCCGCGAGGGCCGCGGAGATGTCGCGGATCAGCCCGGTGCGGTCCCAGGCCTCGACCTCGATCTCGACCGGGTAGCTGGCCTGTTCGCGCCCACCCCAGTCCACGGCCATCAGGCGCTCCGGGTGCTCGGACTGCAGCCGCAGCAGGTTCTTGCAATTGGCGCGATGAATCGAGACGCCGCGGCCCTGGGTAATGTAGCCCGCGATCGGTTCCGGGGGCAGCGGCCGGCAGCAGCGGGCAAAGTTCGTCATCAGGTCGCCGACACCGGAGATCGACACGGCCGCTTCGGTATAGGTCGGGCGTCGCGCCTTGACTTGCACCTCTTCGGTGACCCGCGGCGGCGGCGGCGGCGGACTTTCCCGCTCGCAGGCCGCGATGACGGCCGGCAGCGTCAGGTCGCCGGCGCCGATCGCGAGCCAGAGCTGCTCGACGCTGCCGAGGCCGAAGCGCCTCGCCACGGCGTCGAGGTTGACGGTGACGCCGAGCCGCGCGATCTCCTTGTCCAGCGTCTGCTTCCCGGAGCGGCGATTCTGGTCCTGGTCGAGGTGGCGGAACCACGCGCGCACCTTGCTGCGGCTGCGCGGCGAGACCAGGTAGCCGGCCTGCGGCAGCAGCCAGTCGCGGCTCGGCCGGCCGTTCTTCGCCGTCAAGATTTCGACCTTGTCGCCGTTTTTCAGCGGGTGTGTCAGCTGCACCATGCGGCCGTTGACCCGCGCGCCCCGGCAGGTGTGGCCGATGTTCGTGTGCACCTGGTAGGCGAAATCGAGCGGCGTCGCCCCGGCCGGCAGATCGACGACGTCGCCGGCCGGCGTGAATGCATAGACGCGGTCCTCGAAGATTTCCGTGCGCAGCTGGTCGAGCAGGTCACGATCGGCTTCCGCATCCTCCCCCGGCGTCAGCAGCTGCCGCAGCCAGTTGATCTTCTGCTCGAAGGCCGGGTCGCCGCGACCGCCTTCCTTGTAGCGCCAATGCGCCGCCACGCCGAGTTCCGCGTGCTCATGCATCTCGCGCGTGCGGATCTGCACCTCGAGGGGCTCGTTGCCCGGGCCCATGACGGCGGTGTGCAGCGAGCGGTAGAAGTTTCCTTTCGGGTTCGCGATGTAGTCATCGAACTCGCCCGCGATATAGGGCCACAGGCTGTGCACCTGGCCGAGCACCGCGTAACACTCCGGCACCGTGTCAACCAGCACGCGCACCGCGCTGATGTCGAATACCTGCTCGATGCCGACCCGCTTGCGGCGCATCTTCCGCCAGATGCTGTAGATGTGCTTCGGCCGCCCGTCGACGTCCCCGTGAATGCCTGCCTTCTGCAACTCATCATGGAGCACCCGCAGCACCTGCTCGATGCGCGCCTCGCGGTTCTCCCGTGTCTCCTTGAGATACAGCGCGATGCCGCGGTAAGTCTCCGGCTCGAGGTAACGGAAGGCGAGGTCCTCCATCTGCCACTTGAAGTGCCAGATGCCCAGCCGGTTCGCGAGCGGCGCGAAGATCTCGCGTGTTTCGGTGGCGACGCGCACCAGCGACTCCGCGTCGCCGTCCTTGGCGCGCTGCAGCCTGTCGAGCTGGTCGGCCAGCCGGACCAGCACCAGGCGCACATCGGCGACGATCGCCAGCAGCATCTTGCGCAGCGTTTCGGCCTGCGGCGCGGGCAGCGGCACACCGGGGCGCCAGTTCTTCGGCAGGCCAAACGAACCGAGGCGCTGCAACTCCTCGACGCGCCGGCGCATCGTGGCGCCGAAGCGCTTTTCGACGGCCTCGGCAGTGATCGCGCCGGACTCCGTCAAAGGGTAAAGTACAGCGGCTGCGCGAATCTCGGGCTCGGCGCGGATTTCCTCCAGCAGCGTGGCGATCGCAAGTCCGCGGGCCGCTGCCGCCTCGTGGCCCTCGCGGGCCCGCGCACGGGCTTCTTCGATGGCACTCGCGAGTGAGTGCGCCTGGCTTGCGGCCTCGTCAGGGGACGAATTCACGATGTCCCTCATACAGAATTTTGTATATAATACCGCACCTAACGAACTTTTATTCATGTAAATCTGGAGGTAACATGCACAGACGTTGTCTGCCGCTCCTGGCGCTGCTGGCATTTTCCCCGGCCGCTTTCGCGCACGGGATCGATCTCAATATCAACAATGACGCGGTCCGTGTCACGGGTGAGTTCGACCTGTCGAACAATCTCGTCGTCGACGGCACCTGGTTTCATCACCAGGACCGCGGCGATGTCTACGGCGCGGGACTGCACCTGACGGGGGCTGCCACCGGTGGACGCAACCCGGTGGTCGCGGGGCTCGGCGGGCGACTGCTGCGCATCGATTCCGATGCCAAGGGGCGGGACAGCGGCCAGGCGATACCGATCGGCGGCTTTGTCAGGTACACCATCCCCGGTTACGACCGCTTTGTCGTCGGCGGCAGCCTCTACTACGCGCCGGATGTCATGAGCTTCAGCGACGTCACGAAGTACTGGGAGTACAACGCCTGGGCGGGGTACAGCGTGTTGCGCGAGGGCCAGGTCTACCTCGGCTTGCGCGGTATCTACGCGAACTTCGACGACAGCCCGAACGTGACCATGGACACCGGCATGCATGTCGGACTCCGCCTGAGGTTCTGAGGCTGCGTGGACGGATTTTCAGCAGCGGCGTTAGAATCGCGGGATTTTTCCAATCCCCGGGGATTCCATGGCAGGCCATAGCAAGTGGGCGAACATCAAGCATCGCAAGGGCGCCCAGGACAAGAAACGCGGCAAGGTCTTTACCAAGCTGATCCGCGAGATCACCAGCGCGGCGCGCGCCGGCGACCCGGATCCGGCCATGAACCCCCGCCTGCGGCTCGCGATCGACAAGGCCAAGGCCGCGAGCATGCCGAAGGACACGATCGAGCGCGCGCTGAAGCGTGGCGCGGGCGAGGGCGCCGGCGACGATTACCAGGAGGTCCGCTACGAGGGCTACGCGCCGGGCGGCGTCGCCGTGCTGGTCGAATGCCTGACGGACAACCGGAACCGCACCGTCGGCGAGGTGCGCCACGCGTTCACGAAGTGCGGCGGTAATCTCGGCGCTGACGGCAGTGTCGGCTACCTGTTCCAGCACTGCGGCGTGCTGAGCTTCCCGGCAGGCACGGCCGAGGAGCCCTTGCTGAACGCGGCGCTCGAGGGCGGCGCCGAGGATGTGGTAGCCAATGAGGATGGCTCCTTCGACGTCATTACCGAGCCGGCCGGCTTCGCGGCAGTGCGCGATGCGCTGGCGGCCGCGGGTTTCGAGCCAGAGGACGCGGAGGTCACGATGCGCGCTGCCACCGGCGTGCCGGTGGACGGCGACGACGCCGCACTGGTGCTGAAGCTGCTCGAGATGCTCGAAGATCTCGATGACGTGCAGGATGTCTACAGCAACGCGGAACTGTCGGACGATGTGCTGGCGGAGGCCTGAGGCCTTGCCGGGCAGCGCGACATGAGCGGGACGCTGAAGATTCTCGGCATTGATCCCGGCTCCCAGGTCACGGGTTTCGGCGTGATTGCCGTCGAGGGCGCTGCGCTGCGTTACCTGGCCAGCGGCTGCATCCGCACGCGCGGCGGCGAGCTGGCCGAGCGGCTGCGGATAATCTTCGACGGCGCCGCCCGGCTGGTCGAGGAGTACCGGCCGGACGAGATTTCGATCGAGCGCGTGTTCATCAACCGCAATGCCGACAGCGCGTTGAAGCTTGGCCATGCGCGGGCAGCGGCGTTGTGCGGCACGTTTCTCCACCAGGTCCCGGTGCACGAGTACGCGGCGCGAGAGATCAAGCTGGCGGTGACCGGCAGCGGCGCCGCGGAGAAGGTGCAGGTCGCCCACATGGTGCGCCGCCTGTTGTCCTTGGGCGGACCGCTGGCGGCCGATGCCGCCGACGCGCTCGCCGTGGCGATCTGCCATGCGCAGTTGCGCACGGGCCGTGCGCTGCGCGCCGCGCTCGGCGGAGCGGGCGGATGATCGGCTTCCTGAAAGGTACGCTGGCCGGCAAGCAGCCGCCGCAACTCTTGATCGAGGTCGGCGGCGTCGGCTACGAGGTCGAGGCGCCGATGTCGACCTTCTACCAGCTGCCGGAGACCGGGCAGCCGGTGCAGCTGCTGACGCACCTGCTGGTGCGCGAGGACGCGCAGGTGCTGTTCGGCTTCGCAACGGAGGCGGAGCGCCAGCTGTTCCGCAGCCTGCTGAAAATCAGCGGCGTCGGCGCCCGGATCGCGCTGGCGATCCTGTCGGGCATCAGCGTCGAGGCATTCGCGCGCTGCGTGCAGACCGAGGACGTCGCGTCGCTGACGCGCATCCCCGGCGTCGGCCGCAAGACCGCCGAGCGGCTGATCGTCGAGATGCGCGACCGGCTCAGGCAGGTCGGTTCGCCGCTGGCGCAGGCGATGCCGGCCGGGGACTCCGGCGCGCCGGCTGACGAGGCCTTTGGCGCCCTGGTCGCGCTCGGCTATCGTCCCGCCGAGGCGCAGCGCCTGCTGAAGCTCGTCGAGGGCAAGGCGCAATCGACCGAGGAACTGATCCGGGCAGCGCTCCAGGCGGCGGCGAGGTAGGCGGCGATGATCGAGCATGACCGATTGGTGACTGCGGCGGCGGGCCGCGAGGACGAGGCGCTCGATCGCGCGATTCGCCCGCGGCTGCTTGCGGACTACGTCGGCCAGACCTCGGTGCGCCGGCAGATGGAGATCTTCATCAAGGCCGCGCGCCAGCGCACCGAGGCGCTGGATCACGTGCTGATCTTCGGCCCGCCGGGCCTCGGCAAGACCACGCTCGCGCACATTGTCGCGAATGAACTCGGCGTGAGCCTGCGGCATACCTCCGGCCCGGTCCTCGAGCGTCCCGGCGACCTCGCGGCGATCCTGACGAACCTCGAGCCGCGCGACGTGTTGTTCGTCGACGAGATTCACCGGCTCAGTCCGGTGGTCGAGGAAATCCTGTATCCCGCGATGGAGGACTTCCAGCTCGACATCATCATCGGCGAAGGTCCCGGCGCGCGCTCGATAAAGATCGACCTGCCGCCGTTCACGCTGGTCGGGGCGACCACGCGCGCCGGCCTGTTGACCTCGCCGCTCAGGGATCGCTTCGGCATCGTGCAACGACTGGAGTTTTACGACGACGAGGAGCTCGGTCGCATTGTGACACGCTCGGCCGGGATTCTCGGCACGCCGCTCGATCCGGCCGGCGCGCACGAGATCGCGCGTCGCTCGCGCGGCACGCCGCGCATCGCCAACCGGCTGTTGCGGCGGGTGCGCGACTTTGCGCAGGTCGAGGGCGACGGGCGTATCGATGCGGCGGTCGCCACCGCTGCGATGGACATGCTCGATGTCGACCCGCGCGGCTTCGATGTCATGGACCGGCGGCTGCTGCTTACTATCATCGAGAAGTTCGACGGCGGCCCGGTCGGCGTCGATAGCCTGGCGGCCGCGATCGGCGAAGAGCGCGGCACGATCGAGGACGTGGTCGAACCGTTCCTGATCCAGCAGGGCCTGATGATGCGCACCGCGCGCGGCCGCATGGCGACGCGCCAGGCCTACCTGCACTTCGGGCTGCCCGCGCCGACGCGCGTGCTGGACCCGGAAACCATCTCGCTGTTCGAACAGGGCGGCAAGGAGCAGGACTGACATGAACGCGCGGATTGCAGCACCGTTCCACTGGCCGGTGCGCGTCTATTATGAAGACACCGACCTTGGCGGCGTCGTCTATTACGCCAATTACCTGAAGTTCCTCGAGCGGGCCCGCAGCGAGTGGTTGCGGCACCTCGGCGTTTCGCAGACGCGCCTGCTCGAGGAGTTGCGTGTATTGTTTGCGATCACTGCGGTGGCCGTCAGTTACCTCAGGCCGGCGCGTTTCGAGGACGAGCTCACGGTCACCGCACAGCTGCTGCGCCTGCGGCGCGCGAGCATGGAGTTCCGCCAGGCCATTCACCGGGGCGGGCCGGAAGGGGAACTGCTCTGTACCGCGTCGGTCACAGCTGCGTGCCTCGATGCCGACACCCTGCGACCGCGGGCCCTGCCCACGCATCTCTTTCCGGAGTAACCCTGCATGCAGACCGATATGTCAATCGTCCGCCTGGTCCTGGACGCCAGCCTCGTCGTGCAGCTGGTGATGCTGGTGTTGTTGCTGGCCTCGCTGGCCTCGTGGGCAGTGATCTTCCAGAAGCGGCGCGTGCTGCGCGAGGCGCGCACGAACTCGGACCACTTCGAAAAAGAGTTCTGGTCCGGCGGCGACCTGACCGGGCTTTACCGGCGCGTGTCGAGCCGCGAAACCTCGGTGATCGGCATGGCGGGGATTTTCGAGGCCGGGTTCCGCGAGTTCAGCCGGCTGCGCAAGCAGGAGGACCTGCAGGCCAGCCAGATCGTCGAGGGTTCGCGCCGCGCGATGCTGGTCGCGCAGATGCGCGAGTCCGACCGCCTCGAGCAGAACCTCGCGATGCTCGCGACGGTCGGCTCGACCAGCCCGTATGTCGGCCTGTTCGGCACCGTCTGGGGCATCATGAATTCCTTCATTGCGCTCGGTAACGTCCAGCAGGCGACGCTTGCGATGGTCGCGCCCGGTATCGCCGAGGCCCTGATCGCCACCGCGATGGGGCTGTTTGCCGCGATTCCCGCCGTGATCGCCTATAACCGCTATGCGGACACGGTCGGCCGCCTCGAGAGCCGCTACGACACTTTCATGGAGGAGTTCTCGACGATCCTGCAGCGCCATGCGCGCCACGCGCGCCGCACCGTGGAGGCCTGAGGTGGAAGCCAAGGGCCGGCAGAAGCGCAGGCTGATGGGCGAGATCAATGTCGTGCCCTACATCGACGTCATGCTGGTGCTGCTGATCATTTTCATGGTGACCGCGCCGCTGCTGACGCAGGGCATCGAGGTCGAGCTGCCGAAGATCGGCGCGGCGCCGATGGACCCGGATAAGTATCTCGAGGCAGAGGCGCTGGTGGTGTCGGTCGACAAGGACGGCCGACTGTACCTGAACCTGGTCGAGCCGGAAACGCCGATCGACGTCGACACGGCGATCGAGCGCGCCGCCGCCGTGCTGAGCCGCGAGCCCAACCGCCCCGTGCTGGTGCGCGCCGACGCGCGCGCGAGCTACGGCGAGGTGGCGGTGGCGATGCGGGTGCTGCAGGACGCGGGCGCGGGCCAGATCGGCATGGTGACGGATCCCGAGGAATTGCCCCCGCCGGGCCGGAGATAGCCGGTGCTGGAGTTTGCCCGCGAGCACGCCCTTGGTCTGCTGATCGCCGTCGTCATGCACGCGGCCTTGGCGGCCGTGCTCGTGGTAGCCTTGCCCGGCCGTCCGGTGGTGCCGATGAATGCAGCGGGCGAGCGTGCGCCGGTGCAGGCCGTGGCGGTCCGCGAGGCTGATCTGCGCGGCGTCGAACAGCGCCGGTCGCAGGCGCGCGAGGCCGAGCTGCGGCGTCAGCAGGAGGAGGCGCGCCAGCGGGCGGAGGCAGAGCGGCAGCGCGAGGCGGAGATTCGCATCCGGCGCGAGCGCGAGGAAGCGGAGCAGCGCGCCCGGGCCGAGGCCGCGCAGCAGGCGCAGGCAGAGCGGCAGGCACGCGAGCAGCGCGCGGCAGAAGAGCGTCGCAAGGCCGAGGAGGCGCGCCGTGCGGAGGAGGCCCGCAAGGTGGAGGAAGCGCGCGAGGCCGAGCAGCAGCGGCGCGAGGCGGAGGCCCGCCAGCAGGCCGAGGCGGAGGCGCGCCGCAAGGCTGAGGAGGCTGCGCGGCAGGAGGCGGCGAGGCAGGCCGCGGCGGCGCGCGCGCAGCAGGAGCGCGAGGCCGAGCTGGCGCGCCAGATCGAGTCGGAGCAGCGGCGCATGAGCCTGCAGGGATCGAGCGAGTACAGCGCCTGGCTGGCCGCCATCGAGGACCAGGTCGCGCGCCACTGGAACGCGCCGCTGTCGGCGCGCCCGGGGCTCGAATGCGAGGTGCGCGTCAGCCTGATCCCGGGCATGCAGGTGGTTAACGCCGAGATCCTGCGGTGTAATGGCGACGACGCAGTGCGTCGCTCGATTGTAGACGCGGTGGAGCGCGCCTCGCCGCTGCCGCGGCCCACGGATCCGGCGCTGTTCGAGCGCAGTATCGTTTTTGTTTTCAAACCCCAGGACTGACCGGACACATGAATCACAGAATTTCCACACTCTTGCTCGGCGTGCTGGCGCTGCTCGCGGTTTCTGCGGCGAATGCGGAGCTGCGCATCGAGATCACGCGCGGTGTCAGCGAGGCGGTGCCGATCGCCGTCGTCCCGTTTGGCTTCGAGGGCGAGGGCGCGGCACCCGCTGTCGATGTCGCTGCCGTCATCGCCGCCGATCTCGCGTTCAGCGGCCGCTTTGCGCCGATGGATCGCCGCGAGATGGTCACCAAGCCGACCCGGCCGGAGCAGGTCAGGCTCGAGGACTGGCGGCTGCTGAAGACCGACATCGTCGTCGTCGGCAGGCTGAAGCCCGCTGCAGCGGGCCGCTACGAGATCGAGTTCCACGTGTTCGACGTGTTTCGCGGCCAGCCGCTGATGGGCTACAGCCTGCCGGCGCCGGCCGACAACCTGCGCGGCGCGGCGCATCGCATTGCCGACATGATCTTCGAGCGGTTGACCGGCGTGCCCGGAATCTTCTCGACCCGCATCGCCTATGTGACCGTCGATCGCGCCGGCGGCAAGCCGCGCTATCGGCTCTGGCTCGCGGATGCGGATGGCGCCCGGCCGGGCGTCATTGCGGAATCGGGGCAGCCGATCATGTCGCCGGCGTGGTCGCCGGACGGCCGGCGCATCGCGTACGTGTCCTTCGAGACGGGCAGGTCGTCGATCTTCGTCCAGGAGCTGGCAACCGGCCGGCGCGAGATCGTGTCGTCGGCGCCCGGCATCAACGGCGCGCCGGCGTGGTCGCCCGACGGGTCGCGGCTGGCCATGGTGCTCGGCGGACGCGACGGCAACCTGGATATCCACGTGCTGACCCTCGCCACCAAGGAGCTCAAGCGGCTCACGACGCATCCAGCGATCGACACCGAGCCGGACTGGGCGCCGGACGGCCGCAGCATATATTTCACCTCCGATCGTGCCGGCGGCCCGCAGGTCTACCGGGTCGGGCTGGACGGCGCCAACCCGCAGCGCGTGACCTTCCAGGGCAATTACAATGCCCGGCCGCGGGTGTCCCCGGACGGCCAGACGCTGGCTGTCGTGCACAATGACCGCGGCAATTACCGTATCGGTCTCGTGGACATGCAGCGCAACACGCTGCGCGTCCTGTCCGACGGGCGCGAGGACGAGTCGCCGAGTTTCGCTCCCAACGGCAGCATGGTCATTTACGCCACGCGGGCCGGCGGACGTGCCGTGCTGGCCGCGGTATCGACCGATGGCCGCGTGCAGCAGCGGATCGCGGCCACTGAAGGCGATGTCCGCGAGCCGGTCTGGTCGCCTTACGCGCGCGCGCGCTAACGGTTAACATAGTGCACCTGCGCGATCAGGTGCGTCGCTCAACAAGCTCCACGAGGAACGAATTGTCATGTCCATGCAAAAACTCGCGATCCTGCTCGTCAGCGCGGTGCTGATCGCCGGCTGCGCCAAGAAGACCAAGCCCGACGACGCGGCGGGTGACTTGATGGGGGCGGATGACGGTTTCACCACGCAGCCCTTGCCGGGCGACGATCTCTACGGCGACGGCCGCGCCGTCGGCGGCGAATTCGGTGAGTTCGGCGCGGGCGAGACGCCGGCGGCCTTGGTCGGCCAGACCACGATCTACTTCGACTTCGATTCGGCGGCGATCCGCGCCGATTACTCGCAGGCGCTGGCGGCGCACGCCGCGCAACTTGCGGCGAACCCGAACATGCAGGTGCGGCTGGAGGGCCACACCGACGAGCGCGGCTCGCGCGAGTACAACATCGGCCTCGGGGAGCGTCGTGCGCAGGCCGTGCGGCGCGCGCTGATGCTCCAGGGCGTCGGCGCGGGGCAGATCAGCACCGTCAGTTACGGTGAGGAGCGGCCGGCCGTGACCGGCAGCGACGAGGAAGCCTGGGCGATGAATCGCCGCGTGGAGATCGTTTACCTGCGATGAACAACACCAAGCATTTGCGCCTGGCGGCGGCGCTGCTGGCGGCCGGATTGATCGGGGCAGGGTGCGCCTTGCCGCCCGAGGAGGATCCGGTCCTGTTGAAGCTGGATGAGCTCGACAATCGTGTCGGCTCGATCGAGCGGGTGGTGCGCAACGAGAGCCTGCTGCAGATCGCGACCGAGCTCGAGACGCTCAGGAACGAAGTCCGCGAACTGCGCGGCACGACGGACGCGCTGCAGTTCGAGGGCGAGGGCGCGGCCACGCGCCAGCGCGACCAGTACCTCGACCTCGACCAGCGCTTGCAGTCGCTGGAGCGTCGCACGCGCGGCGGCGAGCCATTGTCGGACGCGACGGAGCCGGTGACGCCCGGTGCGAGCGGCCCGGTCGTCGGCGCGCTGCCCGTGCCGGGCGGCGATGACCGGGCAAACTACCAGGCGGCGCTGGAATTGCTCCGCCAGGGCCGTTATCCGCAGGCCGAGGCCGCGTTCACGCAATTCCTCGTCGAGTTCCCCGACAGCGATCTGCGCGACAACGCCCAGTACTGGCTCGCGGAGACGCACTACGTGAATCGCGAGTTCGAGACGGCGCTGGCGGCGTTCCAGGTCGTGCTCGACGACTTCCCGAATTCGCGCAAGGTGCCCGATGCGCTGCTCAAGGTGGGTTTCTGCCAGTACGAGCTGCAGCGCTGGAGCGAGGCGCGGGCCGCGCTGGAGGCGGTGGTGGAACGTTTCCCCGACTCGACTGCGGCGCGGCTCGCCAGCCAGCGTCTCGACCGGATGCGCGCGGAGCGCCGCTAGCCCGACGATGGCCACCGCCGTTCGCGAGGCGCTGCCGGCCGACCAGCGCGTTCGCATCACCGAGATCTTTCATTCGCTGCAGGGCGAGGCGGGCAGCGTCGGCTGGCCGACGGTGTTCGTGCGCCTGACCGGCTGTCCGCTGCGTTGCGGCTACTGCGACACGGCCTACGCGTTCCACGGCGGCACGCAACGATCCATTGCAGACGTGCTCGGGGAAGTCCGGGCGTTCGGCGCGCGGCATGTCTGCGTGACGGGCGGCGAGCCGCTCGCGCAGCCCGGTTGCGCCCCGCTGGTGGCGCGGCTGTGCGACGAGGGCCTGCTGGTGTCCGTCGAGACCAGCGGCGCGCTGGACATGGCGGTGCTGGACGAGCGCGCCCGGCGTGTCATGGACGTCAAGACGCCCGGATCCGGGGAGATGGCGCGTAACCTCCCTGCCAATCTCGGGCTGCTGCGCCCGGTGGACTACGCGAAATTCGTGATCTGCGATCGCGCAGACTATGACTGGGCCCGGACCTTCGTGGCCGAGCATGAGCTCGCGGCGCGCTGCGAGGTGCTGTTCTCGCCCTGCTGGGGCCGGTTGGCGCCGGCGATGCTGGCCGACTGGCTGCTGGCTGACCGGCTGCCGGTACGTTTCCAGCTGCAGTTGCACAAGATCCTGTGGGGCGATGAGCCCGGACGCTGAGTCCCTGCCACGGCGCGCCGTCGTGCTGCTGTCGGGCGGGCTCGATTCGGCGACCGTGCTGGCGCTGGCCCGGGCGGAAGGCCTCGAGTGCCATGCGCTGAGTTTTCGCTACGGCCAGCGCCACGATGCGGAGCTGGCCGCGGCTGCGCGCGTGGCCCGGGCGCTGGGCGCTGCCTCGCACCGGGTCATCGGCATCGACCTCGCCGCGATCGGCGGCTCGGCGTTGACGGACGCCAGCATCCCGGTGCCGGAATCCCCGGGCCAGGGCATTCCCTCGACCTATGTGCCGGCGCGCAACAGCGTATTCCTGGCGCTCGGCATGGGCGCGGCCGAGGTGCTGGATGCGGACCAGCTGTTCATCGGCGTCAATGCCGTCGATTTCTCCGGCTACCCGGATTGCCGGCCGGAGTTCATCGACGCTTTCCAGCGCCTGGCCGCAGTCGCGACCCGGCGCGCGATCGAGGGCGGGCCGCTCGAGTTGCGTGCCCCGCTGCTCCACCTCGGCAAGGCCGAGATCATCCGCCGCGGCACCGCGCTGGGGGTCGACTACGGCCTGACGGTGTCCTGCTACCAGGCCGACGACGAGGGCGCCGCATGCGGGCGCTGCGATGCCTGCCGGCTGCGGCGCGCCGGGTTTGCGGACGCGGGCCTGCCGGATCCGACGCGATACCGCGACTAGCCCGCATCGGCTAAACTGTCGCGCCCACGAAAGACCCGCAGGCTGGGGAGCGCGCGGGCCGTTAGCTCAATCGGTAGAGCAGCAGGCTTTTAACCTGTTGGTTCTGGGTTCGAGTCCCAGGCGGCCCACCATCTACGCCCGACGCCGATTTTTTTTGCCGGCCCGTATAATGCGGAACGGACCTGCCCTGGGTGTCAGGGCGCGACATCGGTGGACGGATGTTGAGATACAGACAAGCCCTTGTTTCGATTTTGCTGCTGGCCGGGGCCGGCGCTTGGCCGGTTGATGCACTGGCGCAGGAGCGCAGCAATCCGACCAGCAGGACGATTTTCGGATACGTCGAGCGCGTCATCATCTCCGACCAGGGATTCAGCGTGAAAGCCAAGCTGGACACGGGCGCCGAGACCAGTTCCCTGGATGCGCACAACATCCAGCGCTTTCGGCGCGGCGGCGACCGCTACGTGCGTTTCGAAGTCGTCGACCCGGAGACCGGCAACTTCATCACGCTCGAGCGCGAGCTGGCGCGCACGGTTCGCATTCGTCAGCACAACGGCCCGCCGGTGCAGCGGCCGGTCATCAAGATGTGGCTGTGCATCGGCCACCTGATGCAGCGCGTCGAGGTGAACCTGACGCCGCGCACCGACTTCATCTACCCGCTGCTCGTCGGTCGCAGCGCGATGCGCGGCGCGATCATCGTCGACCCGGACCTCAGCTTCACGAGCAGGCCACGCTGTGACCTTTCGGAGTTCATCGAGTGAGAATGCGCCACCTGCTGGTGCTCGTTTGCCTGCTGACGGCAGCCGGCGGCGGCTTGTTCTATTTCAAGTGGCACGTGCTCGGCTTCCCGGCGTACATGGACCGGGTGTCCGAGACATGGACGGTCGAGACGCGCGTGGCGTTCAGCAGGGCGCGCACCGGCCCGGTCAAGGCGAGCCTGCAATTGCCTGCCCGGCCGCCCGGATTCGTGATCTTCGACGAGCAGTTCGTGTCCCGCGGCTACGGCCTGACGATGGAGGAGAGCAACGGCAGCCGGCGAGCGATGTGGGCCGTGCGCCGCGCCGAGGGCGAGCAGGCGCTGTACTACCGGGCGACGCTGATCCCGGGAGAAGTGACCCGGGTGCCGCTGCCCTCGCCGCCGTTCCCGACGGTGCCGCAGCTCGAGGAGCCCTACGCGATGGCGCTGCAGGAACTGGTCGCCCGTTCGCGGCAGGAGTCCGCCGACATCGCCACCTTCGCGGCGGCCGCGGTGCGCGTCGTCGACAATTCCGACGGCGAGGCGCGGCTGTTGCTCGGCGACAGCCCGGACGCGCTGGCGCGCGCCGAGCTCGTGGTCAGCATCCTGCACTCCGCGCGCATCCCGGCGGAGATCATCCAGGCGCTGAGGCTGGGTGAGGATCGCCGGGATGTCGAGCTCGAGTACTGGATCATCGTTCACAATGGCAGCGAGTGGCTGTATTTCGACCCGCTCGACGGTACCCAGGGCCTGCCGGCAAACCTGCTCGTGTGGTCGTGGAGTCCGGCCCCGGTCATGGAACTGGAGGGCGGGCGCGCACCCTCGCTGAGTTTCTCGACGCGCCGCACGATCGAGGACGCGTTGCGGATTGCCGAGCTCAGGGCGCAACGGCAGCACCCCCGCATCATGGAATTCTCGCTGCTCGACCTGCCGCTGCCGACGCAGGGGGTCTACTCGATCCTCCTGCTGGTGCCACTCGGCGCGCTGCTGGTCGTGCTGCTCAGGAATGTCGTGGGCATCAGCACCTTCGGGACCTTCATGCCGGTGCTGGTGGCCATGGCATTCCGGGAGACCAGGCTGTTGTCCGGCCTGGTGATGTTCATCCTGATCGTCTCGGTGGGTCTGTCCATCCGTTTCTATCTCGAGCGGCTCAGGCTGCTGCTGGTGCCGCGACTGGCCGCAGTGCTGACCGTGGTCGTGCTGCTGATGGCGCTGATCAGCGTGCTGAGCCACAGGATGGGCATCGAGATCGGGCTGTCGATCGCGCTGTTTCCGATGGTCATCATCGCGATGACCATCGAGCGCATGTCGATCATCTGGGAGGAGCGCGGGCCGGCGGAAGCGATGAAGGAGGGGCTGGGCACTCTGATCGCCGCCGCGCTGATCTACGTGGTCATGATCACGCCCGAGGTCAAGTTCTTCCTGCTGGTGTTCCCCGAGACGCTGCTGGTGCTGCTCGCGCTGATCCTGCTGCTCGGCCGTTACACGGGCTACCGGCTCACTGAGCTGGTGCGTTTTCGCGCGCTTGCAGGGCCCGGCAAGTGATCTGGCGGCGCTGGCGGGCACTCAACGCGGCCGGCGTCATGGGCATCAACCGCCGCAACGCGGACTTCATCATGGCGCTGAATCCGCGCCGCAATTACCCCATCGTCGACAACAAGCTGCTGACCAAGGAGCTTGCTCTCCGTCACGGGGTGCCAGTGCCGGAGCTGTACGGGTCCATCGCAACGCCCCACGAGATTCGCAAGCTGCCGGCCATCATCGCCGACAAGCAGGACTTCGTGCTGAAGCCGGCACACGGCAGCCAGGGGGACGGCATTCTCGTGATCGTCGATCGCCGCAAGAACCGTTACCGGACCAGCAGCGGCCGGCTGCTCGACTGGGAGGAACTCGAGCACCACCTGACGAATGCGCTCAGCGGGCAGTTCAGCCTTGGCGGCCTGCCCGACAAGGTCATGGTCGAATATCGCGTGCGCTTCGACCCGATCTTCGAGGAAGTCAGCTACCAGGGCGTGCCGGACTTGCGGGTCATCGTCTATCGAGGTTACCCGCTGATGTGCATGGTGCGCCTGCCGACGCGCCAGTCGGACGGCAAGGCGAATCTCCACCAGGGCGCCGTCGGCGCCGGCATCGATGTCTGCACCGGCATGACGCTGCCCGCCGTCGGTGTCGGCAATATCGTCGTGGACGAGCATCCGGACACCGGCGCGACGATCTCCGGGCGCACGATTCCCCATTGGCGGCAGATTCTCGAGATGGCCGCGCGCTGCTACGAGTTCACCGGGCTCGGCTACCTCGGCGCGGACATCGTGCTCGACGCGGAGCGCGGCCCGCTGATGCTGGAACTCAACGCGCGGCCCGGGCTGAACGTCCAGATCGCAAACCAGGACGGCCTGCAGCGGCGGATCCGGGTCATGGATCCGTTCGCCGACGAGCCGCGTTCGCCTGAAGAGCGCGTGGTGCTGGCGCGCGACCTGGCGCGGCATCGCTACGAGGACGAGCGCGCCGCCTGAGCACGGCGCCCCGTCACTCGGCGTCGCTGCCGTGGCGGCCGGCGCCAGCCGCGAATCTCGCGGCACCGGCACGGGCCTCGCTGCGCAGCAGCGCGGTGCCCGCCTGGAACTCCGCGCGCAGCGCCTGGATCTCGTCGGCCAGCATGCCGCAGCGCGCCGCGTTCCGATCGCTGCGCAGGCATGCCTGGGGCAGTGCGGACAACTCGCGCGCCAGCGCCACCGCCGCGTCGAGCGACTGGCCCGGCGCGACGAGGCGATCGCACAAGCCGATCGCGTGGCACTCGGCGGCGTCGATGCGCCGACCGGTCAGGATCAGGTCGAGGGCACGCCCGAGGCCGACGACCCGCGGCAGGCGCACGGTGCCGCCGTCGATCAGAGGTACGCCCCAGCGCCGGCACAGCACGCCCATCCAGGCGTCCTCGTCCATGACGCGGAGGTCGCACCATAGCGCCAGTTCCATGCCACCGGCGACCGCGGGCCCGGAAATCGCAGCGATCACGGGCTTGGACAGCCTGAGCCGCGTCGGACCCATCGGGCCCAGTGCAGGCTCGCCGGTCTCGCCGAAGTGCAGCTGCCCGAGCCAGCTCTCGGCCTGGCCTGCAGCCAGCGCCTTCAGGTCGAAGCCAGAGCAGAAGCACTCACCGGAGCCGGTCAGCACCGCCACGCTGGACTGCTCGTCGACCTCGAACCGGAGCATTGCCTCATAGAGCGCCATGGCCGTCGCCGGGTCGACGGCGTTGCGCACCGTGGGCCGTTCGAGCGCAACGATCGTGACGGTGCCGTCGCGCCGGGACGAGACCGACGGGGCTGCATTTCCTAAGTTACGCGAAGACATGATTGGAACCCTTTGATTGGAAACAATAGTCCGATTGTGTTACCCTTGCGAACCTGGAAACATGACCTGGAGACCGATGCCTGCGCGGCGCCAACGCCGACCGGGCGCGCCGGACCAGACCACTTTGGACTGCCCTGATTCCCCGCCGGAATCGCCCTGACCGCCCGGTCGAGGGCCGGGCGCCCGCCGCAAGAGACTGGTCCTCCCTGGATGAATGGAATGCCGGACGCGGCCATCGGGCCCGGGCCGAAAGGAGTTTATTTGATGTGTGGAATCGCCGGCGAGATGCGCTTCGACGGCGCTGCGGCCGATCCGGGCCGCGTGCAACGGATGCTTGACCTGATGAGCGTGCGCGGGCCGGATGACGACGGCCTCGTGGCGCAAGGGCCGGTGGCGCTGGGTCACCGCCGGCTGGCCATCGTGGACCTTTCCGAGCGCGGCGCACAGCCGATGCGGGACCAGGAACTCGGCCTGACGATCGTCTTCAACGGCTGCATCTACAACCACGACGAGCTGCGCGCGGAACTCAGCCGCGCCGGCTATCGCTTTTTCTCGCGCAGCGATACGGAAGTGATCCTCAAGGCCTTCGATGCCTGGGGTCAGGCCTGCCTCGAGCGATTCAAGGGGATGTTCGCGTTCTGCATCCTCGAGCATGACAGCGGCCGGCTGTTTCTCGCTCGTGACCGCCTCGGGATCAAGCCGCTGTACTACACGCGGGACAGTAACGCCTTTCGCTTCGCATCCACCTTGCCCGCGCTCACGCGGGACAGTTGCGTCGCGACCGACCTGGACCCGGTGGCGCTGCACCATTACATGAGCTTTCACTCTGTGGTGCCGGCGCCGCGGACTCTCCTCAAAGCCGTGCGCAAGCTGCCCCCAGCCAGCTGGATGCGCGTCGAGCCTGACGGCCGCGTGGCCCAGGCGCGGTACTGGTCGCTGCCGTTCGGTGCTCGTGAAGACGATCCAGGCAGCGCGGAGGAGTGGCAAGAGGCAGTGCTGGAGTCCATGCGGACGGCGGTTCGCCGACGCCTGGCCGGTGACGTGCCGGTCGGCGTGCTGTTGTCGGGCGGGCTGGACTCGAGCCTGATCACAGGACTCCTTGCGCGGGAAGGCGTGCCGCGCCTGAGCACCTTCACGGTCGGGTTCGAAGACGTGGGCGCCGAGGAGGGCAACGAGTTCCGCTACTCCGACCTGGTCGCGCGCACCTTCGGCACGGATCATCACCAGGTTTTCATCGACTCGGGCACGCTGCTGCAACATCTGCCCGGCTGTCTTGCGGCCATGTCGGAGCCGATGGTCAGCCACGACAACATCGGCTTCTACCTGCTGTCGCGCGAGGTATCGAAGCACGTCAAGGTCGTGCAGAGCGGACAGGGCGCGGACGAAGTGTTCGGCGGCTACCACTGGTACCCGCCGCTGCAAGACAGCATTGATCCCGTGGGCGACTATGCGCGCGTGTTCTTCGACCGAGATCATGCGGAGTTCGCCGAGGCGATCGAGCCCGGGCTCGTCTCGGCCGACTTCAGCCGCGACTTCGTCGCGCAGCATTTCGACTCGGCCGGGGCCGAGGCTTCGGTCGACAAGGCGCTGCACCTCGACACCACGGTGATGCTCGTCGACGACCCGGTCAAGCGCGTGGACAACATGACGATGGCCTGGGGCCTCGAGGCCCGCACGCCGTTTCTTGATCACGAGCTCGTCGAGCTCGCGGCGCGGTGCCCGGCGGGCCTGAAGCTGGCCCAGGGCGGCAAGGGCGTGCTGAAGGACGCGGCCAGGCGGATCATTCCCGACGACGTCATCGACCGCCCGAAGGGTTATTTCCCGGTGCCGGCGCTGAAGTACCTGCGCGGCGAGAGTCTCGCGATGGTGCGGGATGCGCTGACCGGGCGCGCCGCGCGCGCGCGCGGCGTGTTCCGTGACGCCTACGTGGAGCGCTTGCTCAGCGCGCCGGAGGAACACCTGACGCCGCTGCGCGGCTCGAAACTCTGGCAGCTGGCGGTGCTCGAACTGTGGCTGCAGACCCACGGGATATGAAGAAGATGATTGCCAGAGGGCCTGCCGAGGGCAAGGAGCGCAGCGGCAAGAACCTGTCAGCGCCCGGCGATCGCTCGCGTCACCGGCTCGAGCGGCAAGGCTCCGCGACGCTGCGGGGTTTCGGCGACAGCGACCCGAGCCACAAGGGCACGAAGCTCGAGCCCAATGCCGTCGTGGACTGTGGCTGGGGACGACTCGTGTTCGCGCACACCTTCGGCGACAGCGCGGCGCTGGCGCGCACGCTGCTTGATGAGCAGCCGGGGCGCCGCGATATCGGCCTGTACCTGCGCGACCCGCACGTGGTACTGGCGATGGCGCCGCAGGAGCTGTTCCTCGATCCGTCGCACACCTATCGGCTGTGGTTCTTCAATTATCGGCCCGCGCGCGTGCAGCCGCGCGGTTTCCGCGTGCGCAGGTTGCACAACAAGGCCGATGCCGAGGCGATCTATCGGCTGCTGAGCAGCCGCCACATGGTGCCGCCGGATCCGGAATTCGTGCTGGATCGGCGCAAGTCGCGGACGCTGTCGTTCTTCGTCGCGGAGGACGAGGACACCGGCCGAATCATCGGCACGGTCACCGGCGTGGACCACGTGCACGCCTTCGGCGATCCGGAGCAGGGCTCCAGCATGTGGTGCCTGGCGGTCGATCCGCAGGCCGCACAACCGGGCATCGGCCGCGCGCTGGTTGCCTGGGTCGCGGACCATTACGCCGCGCGCGGTCGCGCATTCATGGACCTCTCCGTGATGCACGACAACGAGGCGGTGATCGCGCTGTACGAGAAGATGGGCTTCGAGCGCGTGCCGGTGTTCTCGCTGAAGCGCAAGAACGCGATCAACGAGCCGCTGTTCGTCGGCCCGGACAACTATGACTCGCTGAATCCCTATGCCCGGATCATCGTCGAAGAGGCGCGCCGCCGCGGCATCGGCGTGGAACTCCTGGACCCGGCGGAGGGCTACTTCGCACTCAGCTTCGGCGGACGCAGGATCACGTGTCGCGAGTCGTTGACCGAGCTGACCAGCGCGATCGCGATGAGCCGCTGTGACGACAAGCGGATCACGCGCAAGGTGCTCGCCGAGGCGGGCCTGCGGGTGCCGGCACAGCAGGTGGGCGGCGATCCTGCAAAGGACCTGGGGTTTCTCGCCGAGCACGGCCGCATCGTCGTCAAGCCGGCGCGCGGCGAGCAGGGTCGCGGCGTGGCGGTCGGCATCACGGGTGCTGACGAGCTGCGCGCGGCCGTCGACGCGGCAGCGGGACTTTGCGAGCGCGTGATCCTCGAGTCGTTCGCCACGGGCGACGACTTGCGGATCATCGTCATCGATTACCGGGTGGTGGCGGCCGCATTGCGCAGGCCGGCCGAAGTGACCGGCGACGGCCGGCACGACGTGCGGACACTGATTGCGAAGCAGAGCCGCAGGCGCGCCGCCGCAACCGGTGGAGAAAGCCGCATTCCGCTGGACGACGAGACGCGCCGATGCCTCGCGCGGCAAGGTGTCGCGCTCGACGACATCCCGTCGCTCGGCCAGGTGCTCAGGGTTCGCGAGACAGCCAATCTGCACACCGGTGGCACCTTGCACGATGTCACGGCCGAGCTCTCGCCGGCCTTGCGGCGCGTTGCCGAGCAGGCCGCGCGGGCGCTCGCGATCCCGGTGGTCGGGCTCGACCTGATCGTGCCGGATCCGGCCGCCGCGGAGTATGTGCTGATCGAGGCCAACGAACGGCCCGGCCTGGCGAACCACGAGCCGCAGCCCACGGCGGAGCGTTTCGTCGATTTCCTGTTTCCCCAGACCGTGCAGGTGAGCGATGCGACCACTGGCGATTGATCTCGACTACCTCCTGGAAGTGCTGGTCGAGCTGCTGCGCATACCGAGCCCTGCCGGCTTCACCGACGAGGCGGTTCGCTACACGCTGCGCCGGCTGGAGTCGCTGGGCATCCCGACCGAGATCACCCGCCGCGGTGCCATCCGGGCAGACCTCAAGGGTGCACAAAGCAGCCCGGACCGCGCCATCGTGTCGCATCTCGACACGATCGGCGCCATCACCGCCGGCCTGAAAGACAACGGGCGCCTCGAGTTGATGCCGATCGGCACCTGGTCGAGCCGCTTCGCCGAGGGCGCGCGCGTGACCGTGTACGCCGACGAGCGCAGCTATCGTGGCACGATCCTGCCGGTCAAGGCCTCCGGCCACGCCTACAATCTCGAGATCGACAGCCTGCCGGTCAGCTGGGACTGCGTGGAGCTGCGCCTCGACGAGGAGTGCTTCAAGCGTGCCGACCTGCTGCGGCTGGGCTTGAACCGGGGCGACTTCGTCGCCGTGGATGCCCAGCCCGAGATCACCGGCTCCGGTTTCATCAACTCCCGGCATCTCGACGACAAGGGTGGCGTCGCGACGGTGCTGGCCGTCGCCAAGGCGCTGGTCGAAAGCAAGACGCCGCTGCCGGTCGACTGTCACCTGCTGTTCACGATCAGCGAGGAAGTCGGTTCGGGCGCCTCCGCCGTGCTGCACGGGGACGTCGCGGAAATGGTCACGGTGGACACCGGGCCGGTGGCGCCGGTGCAGGCGGGCGACGAGTTCGGCGTGACGATCTGCATGAAGGACTCGGCCGGGCCGTTCGATTATCACCTGAGCCACAAGCTGCTCGCGCTGTGCAAGGACCATGGCATCCGCCACCAGCGCGACGTGTTCCGCCACTATCGCTGCGACAGCGCCTCGGCGATCGAGGCGGGCAACGACATCCGCACGGCGCTGGTCTGCTTCGGTACCGACGCCACGCATGGCTACGAGCGCTGCCACCTCAGGGCGCTGCAATCGCTCGGGGAGTTGCTGGGGCTTTATGTCCAGAGCCCGCCGACGGCGCGGCGCGACCGGCTCGGGCTGGGCTCGCCCGAGGGCTTCACCCACCTGCCGGTCGCCGGCGACTGAGGTGTCCGGGGCGGCCAGCGCGGCAGCCGCCGCCGTTCGTTCGCTGCCGCAAGGCGGCACGGCGCTCCCCGTAACGCGTGCTTCAGTTATACTTCTCCGCTGAGATTCATCGGGCGCCAGGATGTGTGCTGGCGTGGGATTTACTAACAGACAGGCCCCGCATGCGGATCAGAGTTCGTCGCGGTCTTGACCTGCCGATCAAGGGGGAACCGCAGCAGGCCATCGAGCCGGCGCGATCCGTCGCGTCCGTGGCCGTGCTCGGGCGGGACTACCTCGATCTCAGGCCCTCCATGCATGTGCAGGAAGGCGACAAGGTGCGCCTCGGCCAGCCCTTGTTCAGCGACCGGCGGCGGCCCGGCGTCACGGTGACAGCGCCCGGCGCGGGCGTCGTCACGACCGTGCGGCGCGGTGCGCGGCGAGCGCTGCAATCGGTCATCATCACGCTCGAAGGTGAAGCGGAAGAGACCTTCCGGCACTGGCCGGCCGGCGACTTGCCGGCACTCGACCGCGACCTCGTGATCGAGAACCTGACGCGATCCGGCCTCTGGTGTGCGTTGCGCACGCGGCCGTGGAGCAAGGTGCCCGATCCGTCGACGAGCCCGCACGCGCTGTTCATCAATGCCATGGACACCAACCCGCTGGCGCCGGACCCGGTGGTCGTGGTGCGCGAAGCAGCCGAAGATTTCGTCAACGGTGCCGCCGTGTTGTCCAGGCTGACGTCGGGCGCGACCTTCGTCTGCAAGGCGGAAGGGGCCGAGTTGCCCGTGCCGGACGGGATTGAGACCCTGCAGGTGGTGGAATTCTCCGGTCCGCACCCGGCGGGCCTGGTCGGCACCCATATCCATTTCCTCTATCCCGTCGGCGCCGACCGGACGGTTTGGCACCTCGGTTACCAGGATGTCATCGCGATCGGCCGCCTGTTCACGACGGGCCGGCTCGATCCGACGCGCGTCGTGTCGCTGGCCGGCCCGACCGTCAAGCGTCCGCGGCTGTTGCGGACGCGTCTCGGCGCGCACATCGAGCCGCTGGTCGCCGATGAGATCGAGGATGAAATCGAGTGCCGGGTGCTGTCCGGCTCGGTCTGGTCGGGCTATCGGGCGGTGGGCTGGGCGGCTTTCCTGGGCCGCTACCACCAGCAGATCACGGTGCTCGGCGAGGGGCGGCAGCGTGAGTTCATGGGCTGGCTGCGCCCGGGCGGCGAGAAGGTCTCCGTGACGCGCGCCTTCCTGTCCAGCCTCAGCCCGGCGACGCGGCGCTTCGCGCTGACGACCAGCCAGAACGGCAGCCTGCGGGCCATGGTGCCGATCGGCTCCTACGAGCGCGTCATGCCGCTCGAGATCCTGCCGACCCAGTTGCTGCGGGCGATCGTCGTCGGCGACACGGACGACGCGCAGCGGCTCGGCGCGCTGGAACTCGATGAGGAAGATCTCGCGCTCTGCACCTTCGTCTGCCCGGGCAAGTACGACTACGGCCCGGTGCTGCGGGAGCGGCTCGAACAGATTGAGAAGGAAGGCTGATGGGGCTGCGCAAACTGCTGGACCGCATCGAGCCGATGTTCATCCGGGGCGGGCGCTTCGAGAAGTTCGGCGCCCTCTTCGAGATGGTCGACACGCTGCTGTACACGCCGCGGGACGTGACGCCCAGCGCGCCGCACGTGCGCGACGGCATCGACCTGAAGCGGGTCATGACCTATGTCGTGCTCGCGGTGCTGCCCTGCGCGCTGTTCGGCATGTACAACATCGGCCTGCAGGCCAACCTGGCGATGGCCGACATGGGCCTGAGCGCCGCCGAGGGCTGGCGCGGCAGCGTGCTGGCCGGGCTGGGGATCGGCTACGACCCCGGCAGCGTCGCGGCCTGCTTCTGGCACGGCTTCCTGTACTTCCTGCCGGTGTACATCGTGACGCTGGCGGTGGGCGGCTTCTGGGAGGTGCTGTTCGCAATCGTGCGCAACCACGAGGTCAACGAGGGCTTCCTCGTTACCTCGATGCTGTACACGCTGATTCTGCCGCCGACGATTCCGCTGTGGCAGGTGGGGCTCGGCATCACCTTTGCCGTGGTCATCGGCAAGGAAGTGTTCGGCGGCACTGGCAAGAACTTCCTGAACCCGGCGCTGACCGGGCGCGCCTTCCTGTACTTCGCCTATCCGGCACAGAATTCCGGCAACGACGTGTGGGTCGCCGTGGACGGCTTCAGCGGCGCCACGCCGCTGGCGCTCGCGCCACAAGGCGGGCTCGAGGCGATCGAGGCCGCCGGCTATACGCTGTACGACGCGTGGATGGGCTTCCTGCCCGGCACGATCGGCGCCGAGTCTGCGTTGGCCTGCCTGATCGGCGCGGTATTTCTGCTGTACACGCGGGTTGCGTCGTGGCGCATCATGCTCGGCGTATTCGCCGGCATGGTCGGCACGATCCTGCTGTTCAATGCATTCGCGGGCCCGGAATCGAATCCCTATCACGCGCTCTCCTGGCAATGGCACGTGCTGGTCGGTGGCTTCGCGTTCGGCATGGTATTCATGGCCACCGACCCGGTCAGCGCGGCCATGACCTCGAAGGGCAAGCTGATATTCGGCGTCCTGATCGGCGTACTGACGGCGCTGATCCGCGTCATCAACCCGGCGTTCCCCGAGGGCATCATGCTGGCGATCCTGCTGGCCAACGTGTTTGCGCCGCTGATCGACTATTTCGTCGTGCAGGCGAATGTGCGCAAGAGGCAGCGCAGGTATGTCTGAGCAACTCGAACAGCGTCCGGCCGGGTTCGTGGCGCGGCTGGCCTCGATGCCCAACGACAGCGTCCAGAAGATGCTGCTGGTGACGATTCTGCTGTCGCTGGTCTGCTCCGTGCTGGTGTCCGCTGCGGCGGTGCTGCTGAAGCCGATGCAGGTGCGCAATGTCGAGCTCGCGCGCAAGGAGCGCATCCTCGAGGTCGCGGGGCTGATGGTGCCGGGCCGCCCGGTCGAGGAATTGTTCCAGGGCGTGCAGCCGCGGCTGGTGGAGCTCGACACGGGGCGCTTCAGCGATGCATTCGACCCGGGCACCTTCGACCAGGGGATCGCCGCGCGCAATCCCGCCACGAGCAGCGCGCTGCCGCCGTGGGAGGACATTGCCGGGATCGGGCGCAGGGCGAATTATGCGCAGGTCTACCTGGTCGAGTCCGGCGGACGCATCGACAAGATTATCCTGCCGGTGCACGGTCGTGGCCTGTGGTCGACGATGTATGGCTTCCTGGCCTTGTCGGGCGACGGCAACACGGTGCTGGGGCTGAATTTCTACCAGCACGCGGAGACGCCGGGGCTCGGCGGCGAAATCGAGAACCCGCGCTGGCTCGACCGCTGGCCGGGCCGGCGCGTGTTCGGTCCGGATGGCGAGGTCCGCTTGCAGGTCGTCCGCGGCAGCGTGGACCCGGCCTCGGAGTGGGCAGAGTGGTCCGTCGACGGCCTGTCGGGCGCCACGCTGACCGCCGATGGCGTCAGCAACATGGTGCAGTTCTGGCTCGGCAAGCAGGGTTTCGGGCCGTTCCTGGCAAGGCTTCCGGAGGAGGGCGTATGAGCGGCGCGAGCAGGATCCTCTTTGAACCGGTCGTGGACCGCAACCCGATCACGCTGCAGGTCCTCGGCGTCTGCTCGGCGCTGGCCGTGACGACCCAGATGATCCCTGCGCTGATCATGGGGCTTGCGCTGACCTTCGTGATCGCGGCCTCGAGCGCCGCAATCAGCTCGATCCGCAACCACATGCCGGGCAACATTCGCATCATCATCCAGATGACGATCATCGCCTCGCTGGTGATCCTCGTGGACCAGTTCCTGAAGGCCTACGCCTACGACATCAGCCGGCAGCTGTCGGTGTTCGTCGGCCTGATCATCACCAACTGCATCGTGCTCGGTCGGGCCGAGGCCTACGCCTCCAGCAATCCGGTCGTCCCCAGCGTGCTGGACGGGCTCGGCCATGGCCTGGGTTATGCGGCCGTGCTGCTGGTGGTGGCGTTCATCCGCGAGCTGTTCGGCTCCGGCAAGCTGTTCGGCATCGAGATACTGCCGCTCGTGACTGAGGGCGGCTGGTATGTGCCGAACGGGCTGCTGCTGCTGGCCCCGTCGGCGTTTTTCATCATCGGCCTGATGATCTGGGCGATTCGCGCCTGGAAGCCGGCCCAGGTGGAGAAGCGCGAGTACCAGATTCACGTCGTCCACCGGACCGAGACACTCTGATGGAAGGGCTGGTCGGACTTTTCCTGCGCGCGGTTTTCATCGAGAACCTGGCGCTCGCGTTTTTCCTTGGCATGTGCACCTTCCTGGCCGTTTCCAAGAAAGTGGAGACTGCGATCGGCCTTGGCCTGGCCGTGGTGGTCGTGCAGGCGATCACGGTGCCCGCGAACAGCCTGATCTTCCAGTTCATGCTGCGGCCCGGCGCGCTGGACTGGGCCGGTTTGCCGGATGTGGACCTGTCCTTCCTCGGGCTGATCACCTACATCGGCGTCATTGCGGCGATGGTGCAGATCCTCGAGATGACCCTCGACCGGTTCTTCCCGGCGCTGTACTCGGCGCTCGGCATCTTCCTGCCGCTGATCACGGTGAACTGCGCCATTCTCGGCGGCAGCCTGTTCATGGTCGAGCGCAACTACGATTTCGCCCAGAGCGTCACCTATGGTCTTGGCAGCGGCGTCGGCTGGGCGCTTGCGATCATCGCGCTCGCCGGCATCCGCGAAAAACTCAAGTACAGCGACGTGCCCGACGGCCTGCAGGGTCTCGGCATCACCTTCATCACGACCGGCTTGATGGCCATGGCGTTCATGGCCTTCTCCGGCATCCAGCTCTAGGGGCGCGAAATGCTGGAAATCGGCCTCGGCGTTTTCCTGTTCACGGCGATCGTCATGTCGCTGGTGTTCATCATCCTGGCGGCGCGCTCTCGGCTGGTCGCAACCGGGCAGATCAACATCCTCGTCAACGACGAGAAGACGATTGCCGCCCCAGTCGGCACCAAGCTGCTGGCCGCGCTGGCCGACGCCAAGCTGTTTGTCGCATCGGCCTGCGGCGGCGGCGGCACCTGCGGCCAGTGCAAGGTCAAGGTCCAGGAAGGCGGCGGCGTGATCCTGCCGACCGAGACCTCGCATATCAACAAGCGCGAGGCGGCTGCCGGCGAGCGGCTGTCCTGCCAGGTCGTCGTCAAGCAGAACATGCGCATCGAGGTGCCGCGCGAGGTATTCGGCATCAAGCGCTGGAGCTGCCGCGTGCGCTCGAACCGCAGCGTCGCGACCTTCATCAAGGAGCTCGTGCTGGAACTCCCGGAAGGCGAGGACCTGAATTTCCGCGCCGGCGGCTACATCCAGATCGAGGCGCCGCCGCATCACCTGAAGTACCAGGATTTCGACATCCCCGCGAAGTTCCGCGACGACTGGGAGCGCTTCGAATTGTTTGCGCTGGAGTCGAGGGTCGAAGAACCCGTGATGCGCGCCTACTCGATGGCGAACTATCCCGAGGAGAAGGGCATCGTCATGCTGAACGTCCGGGTTGCGACGCCGCCGCCGCGCGCCACCGGCGTTCCGCCGGGCATCATGTCCTCGTACATTTTCGGCCTGAAAGAAGGCGATTATGTAACTATTTCAGGGCCATACGGTGAATTCTTCGCAAAGAACACGAAGGCGGAGATGGTGTTCATCGGGGGCGGCGCGGGCATGGCGCCGATGCGCGCCCACATCTTCGACCAGCTGAAGCGACTCGGCAGCGACCGGAAGATGAGCTTCTGGTACGGTGCGCGCAGCCGGCGCGAGATGTTCTACCACGAGGAGTTCGAGGAACTCGCGCGCAAGCACGAGAACTTCGGCTGGCACATCGCCCTGTCCGATCCGCTGCCCGAGGACGAGTGGCAGGGGCACACGGGTTTCATCCACGAAGTCCTGTACGATCATTACCTGCGCGACCACCCGGCGCCGGAGGATATCGAGTACTACATCTGCGGGCCGCCGATGATGACCCAGGCGGTGCTGAAGATGCTTTCCGATCTTGGCGTCGAGAAGGAGAACATCCTGCTCGACGACTTTGGAGGCTGACGGCATGGCGACCTTCCTGTTTGCATTCCTGCTGTTCGCGACGGCGATCGCGGCGATGTCCGTGGGCGTGATGTTCGGCCGGCGAAGGATCGAGGGCAGTTGCGGCGGTCTCAACCGGGTCGCCGGCGTCGATTCGGATTGTGGCGGCGCTTGCCGCCGGCCATGCGCGCGGCGTCGCGCGGCGCACTGAGGCAATAAGCCATGGGCGTCACGGTCCGCGACTACATGTCCCGCAACTTGATCCAGTTCTCGCCGGAGATGGAGATCCTGGCGGCGGTCGGCCAGCTGGTCGACAACGGCATCTCCGGCGGCCCGGTCATCGATCGGCTCGGCAACCTCGTCGGCGTGCTGGCCGAGACCGACTGTCTCGAGGGCGCGATGCAGGCCGGCTATCACGGCTCGCGCGGCGGCAAAGTGCGGGATTACATGTGTGTCGAGTTCGAGACGGTCGATGTGGACGACAGCATCATGGACGTCGCGCGCCTGTTCCGCCGGGACGGGCAGTTCTACTATCGCGGCATGCCGGTCATGAAGGGCAATCGCGTGGTGGGCAATATCAGCCTGCGCGACATCCTGCGGGCATTCCAGGACATGGCCCTGGAGGCCAGTTGAGCAGGGAGAGCGAACGATGAGATTCGACCAGACCAGGGAAGTCCTCGGTTTCGTGGAGCGCTTCCACGAGGACATCGCGCGGGCCTACACGGAGCTCGGCGCACGCGTGCCCGAGCGACGTTCAAAAATGCTGCTCGACTACATGAGCACGCGCGAGACCAACCTGGCGGAGGCCGTGCGCAGCTTCGCGCATGACTCGTCCGATCCCTCGCTCAAGGAATGGGATCCGTTCACGATCGACGACTCGGCGATCCGCAAGCTGCTGAAGGAAGAGCTGCAGCCCGACGCGTCGCCGGCCCGCTTGCTGGACATCGGGCTCGAGGCTGCGGAGTGGTTCGAGCGGCTCTACGCCCGGCTCGAGGCGAAAAGCGGCACGCCGGAGCAGAAGGCGCTGTTTGCCAGCCTGCGGGATCGCACCGAGCGCGAGAAACACAAGCTGGCGCGCAACGCCAATATGCTGATGGATTTCTAGCGACCGAAGCGCTTACAGGGCCGGCCGCAGGCGCCGCTTGCCGCGGCCGTGCAGCTTCTTGCGCCCGCTGGCCCGCGCGCGCTTCTGGGCGAGTGCGATCAGCACTTCCTGCGCGCTGCGCGTGTCGCCGTCCTCGCCCGGCTGCCGCTGCACGTAGCTGCCGTCGGACTGCATATCCCAGGCGCTGCGCCGGTCGCCCAGCTGGACATCGAGAATCTCCCGCAGGGCCCGCTGGCACTCCGGGTCGTCGACCGGGACGATGGTCTCCACGCGCGCCTCGAGATTCCGCGTCATGCAGTCGGCCGAGCCGATGAAATACTCCTCGGCGCCGCCGTTGCGGAAATAGTAGATGCGCGAGTGCTCGAGGAAGCGGCCGACGATGCTGATGACGCGGATGTTCTCCGACAGGCCGGGAATGCCCGGGCGCAGCCGGCAGCTGTCGCGCACGATCAGGTCCACCTGCACACCGGCCATCGAGGCGCGATAAAGCGCCCGCGTGATCGCGGTGTCCTCGAGCGCGTTGGTCTTGAACTGGATGCGGCCCGGGTCCTCCGGTCGATGCAGTGCGATTTCGCGCTCGATGCGGTCGAGCAGCGCGCGTTTCAGCACCGTCGGCGCCGGCAGCAGCTTGCGGTAGCGGCGGTTGGCGATGTAGCCGGTGGTCAGGAAGTTGAAGAACTCCGTCAGGTCGGCGCCGAGCACCGGGTCGCTGGTCAGCAGGCCGAGGTCGCTGTAGAGCCGGGCCGTGCCCGCGTGGTAGTTCCCCGTGCCGAGATGCGCGTAGCGGCGCAGCCCGTCGTAGTCCCGGCGCAGCACGAAGATCACCTTCGAGTGGGTCTTCAGGCCGATGACGCCATAGGAGACATGGATGCCGGCTTCCTCGAGGGAGTTCGCCCAGCGCACATTGGCTTCCTCGTCGAAGCGCGCCTTGAGTTCCACGGCGACCGCGACCTGCTTGCCGTTCTCCGCGGCATCGATCAGGTACTCGATGATCTTCGACTTCCGCGCGGTGCGGTACAGCGTCATCTTGATGGCCAGCACCTTCGGGTCCTGGCTCGCTTCCCGGAGAAAGCGCTCGACGGAGGTCGCAAAGGATTCATAGGGGTGCTGCAGCAGGATCGGCCCGCTGCCGCGGATCAGGTGGAAGATGTTCGGCGCGTCCATGAGCTTCGGGTGCTCGATCGGGTGATGCGGCGAGTCCTTGAGGTCGGGGCGATCGAGCGCCAGCAGCTCGAGCAGGTCGCGGCGCTGCATCAGCCCGTCGACCTCGTAGGTGTCGGCGACCTCGTCGAGGCCCAGCTCGGCGGCGAGCATGCCGCGATGCACCGGCAGCATGCCGGTGCTGACCTCGAGCCGGACCGTCGGGGCGAACTTGCGGTCCCTGAGCTCGGCCTCGATGACCTGCAGCAGGTCGTTGGCCTGCTCCTCGTAGCGCTCCACGATGGCATTGCGCGTCACCCGGAACAGGTCCCAGCGCTCGATCTCGAGGTCCGGCAGCAGCTGGTCGAGATTGTGCGCGATGACGTCCTCGAGCGGCACGAAATGGGCCTCGTCGCCGATCCTGATGAAGCGCGGAATGCCGCCGCCGACCGGCACCTTGATGCGCACGAGTCGCGGCCCGCGAGCGCCGGGCGGCTGGTTGACCGTGACCAGCAGGTTCAGCGACAGGTTGGAGATGAACGGGAAGGGATGCGCCGGGTCCATGCCGATCGGCGTCAGCAGCGGATAGATGTTCTCGAGGTACCAGGCCCGCACGACGCCCTGCTCGGCCTCGGCCAGCTCGGAGTAGCGGCTGAGGCGGATGCCCGCCTCGCCAAGCAGCCCGTGCAGCTCGTGGAGCAGCTGGTCCTTGCGCTCCTTCAGCTCGCGCACTTCGAGCTCGCACTCGCGCAACTGCTGCTCGGGGCTGCGGCCGTCGACCGACAGCTCCTGCACGCCCGCGCCGAGCTGCTGCTTCAGGCCGCCGATGCGCTTCATGAAGAACTCGTCGAGGTTGGAGCTGACGATCGCGAGGAACTTGACCCGTTCGAGGAGCGGCGTGCGCGGGTCCCGGGCCTCGTTCAGCACGCGGCGGTTGAAGGCCAGCCAGGTCAGCTCGCGGTTCAGGAACCACTCGGGCGCATCCAGGTCCACGGGCGCGGCATCGCGCGCCAATTCGGGCGCGGCGGGGGGCGGAGTGTCTGGAGCGGTCGTCGCCATGGTGCTTTCCATCTGCCGAGGGTCCCATCTTGCCGGAGTTCGGCGCAAAAGTTGAGAGCTTGACCGCGCTACATTGCAAACAGTCGCTCGCCGGGTTAATGTCTCCGGCACTCGCGGACGGTTGTAGATCAACAAGCAATAATCCCCCGCGACTTGATCCCGCCCCAGAGGCGGGTTCTTTTTTTCCCGGCCGGCAGACTGCTGGTAAATTGCATGGCCTCGATCCACTTCCCGGAAGCCGCTATGGACAGCGTCACCGCGTTTGCACCCGCGTCGGTCGGCAATGTCGGCGTCGGTTTCGATGTGCTGGGCCACGCCATCGCCGGCGTCGGGGATTCAGTCAGCCTGCGGCATCGCGACCGGCCGGGCGTCGTCTTCACCGAAATCAGCGGACTGCTGCCCGATCTGCCCCGGGATCCCGAGTCCAACTCGGCCACTCGTCCGCTGCTGCGGATCGCCGCCGACCATGGCATCCGCAGCGGTCTCGAGGTCGCCTTGCACAAGGGCATCCCGCTGGGCTCCGGCATGGGTGGCTCGGCGGCCTCCGCGGTCGCGGCGGTGGTCGCCGCCAATGCGCTTTGGGGGCTTTCCCTGGACACCTCGACGCTGCTGCGCTATGCGCTCGAGGGAGAGAACGCGGCCAGCGGTGCCGGTCATCCGGACAACGCCGCCGCGTCGCTGCTTGGCGGCCTCGTGCTGACCGAGCCGGGCGAGCCGATGCGTTGCACGCGCCTGCCGGTGCCGACGGGCGTCGACTGCGTGCTGTGTCATCCGGATCTCGAGGTGCGCACGCGTGATGCGCGCGCCATCCTGGCGCCGACGGTGCCGCTGGCGAGCTGGGTACGGCAGTCGGCGTGGCTGGCGGGCTTCGTCGCCGGTTGCCTGCGGAACGACCTCGCGCAGGTCGCGCGCTGCCTGCAGGACGAGATCATCTGGCCGCAGCGGGCCCAACTGGTTCCCGGCGCCCGCGAGGCGCTGGCGGCGGCGCGCGCCGCCGGCGCGCTGGGAGGCTCGCTGTCGGGCAGCGGTCCGGCAGTGTTCGCGTGGGTGCCCGCGGCGCGCGCCGCGGCCGTTGCGGCGGCGTTCCAGGCGAGTTTCACGGCCGCCGGTGTGGCGAGCAAAGTGTGGATCTCGAATCCGGATGCGCCCGGCGCCCGGATCGTCGCGAGGCCGTGAGCGGGTGCCGAGCGATGCACGCACGGGATCGGCGTTTGCGATTGCGGCGTTCGCCTGCTGGGGCCTGAGCCCGATCTATTTCAAGTTGCTGCGCCATGTGCCGCCGGTCGAGGTGCTGGCGCATCGCGTCCTGTGGAGTGTGCTGTTCGGCGCCGTGTTTGTCGGCTTCACGCGGGCGTGGCCCGCGGTGCGCGCCGCCCTCGGCAGCGCGCCGTCGGTGCGCGCGCTGGCGCTGACCGCTGCGCTCGTCAGCACCAACTGGCTGATCTACATCCATGCCGTCGTCAACGACCAGGTCATGTCCACGAGCCTTGGCTACTACATCAACCCGCTGGTCAACGTGCTGCTCGGGATGTTGTTTCTCGGTGAGCGGCTGGGGCGCGGCCGGACACTGGCGGTGGCGCTGGCCGCGGCCGGCACGCTCAGTCTCGCGTTCGAACTCGGCGGATTGCCGTGGATCTCGCTGGCGCTGGCCTTCAGCTTCGGCTTCTACGGGTTGATCAGGAAACGCCTCGGCTTGCCGCCGCTGGCGGCCTTGTTCGTCGAGACGCTGCTGCTCGCGCCGCTGGCCTTGATCGCCCTGGGCTGGTTCGCCGCGCGCGGCGAATTCTCGTTCGGCAGCGACACGCGCACGACGCTGCTGCTGGTGCTGGCCGGGCCGGTGACGCTGCTGCCGTTGCTGTGGTTTGCCGAGGCGGCCAAGCGCTTGCCCTTGATCACGGTCGGCTTCTTTCAGTACCTTGCCCCGACACTGACCTTCCTGCTCGCGACGCTCGTCTACGCCGAGCCGTTTACGGCAGCGTGGGCGGTGACCTTCGTGCTGATCTGGAGCGGCCTTGCGGTGTTCACGATCGACAGCCTCAGGACCCGCGAACGACTGCGCCGCCAGGCTGCGGCCGGCGGATCGCCGTGACGCCGCCACCCGGCATGTGGCTGATCGTGGCAGCCGGCCTCGTCGCCTGCGGGCTCGTCGGCGCGCTGCTGGTGTGGCGCAGGCAACGTCGCCGGACGCTCGATTATCTGCTCGGGCGGATTGCGTGGGAGCGACTCGAGGACGTCGTCATTCCGGACGACGTGGACGGCGAGATCCACCTCGACCTGGCACTGCTGACGCCGCGCGGCATTCTCGTGCTGGAGGTGCGGCGCCTGACCGGCACGCTGTTCTGGGGCGACCAGCTGGAGAGCTGGACGGTGCTCGACGGCGCGCGCCGCACGGTGTTGCGCAACCCGCTGCCGGGCATGCAGGCGCGGCGCCACGCCGTGCATGCGCTCGCGCCGCGCGTGCCGGTCGACGGCCGGGTGCTGATGTTCGGCCCGGTCGAAATCTCCGGCGAGAGGCCGCCTGGCGTGCTGCTCGCCGAAGACCTCGTCACTGCATTCCCGGCACGCGACCGCCAGGGACCCGGGCCCGAGTTGCGCGCGGCCTGGGGGGCCCTGAAGGCGGCCTCCCGGCCGGTCTGACCGCCTGCCGCGGCTCAGGCTGCGTCCGCTGCCCTGGCGCGGCCGAAGTGATCGGCCAGCACCCGCGCGACGCAAGCCGTGATGCGCTTGCCTTTCGCGATGTGCAGGAATTCGTTCGGCCCGTGGGCATTCGAGTTGGGCCCGAGCACTCCGGTGACCAGGAACTGCACGCCGGGAAATTTTTCGCCGAGCATGCCCATGAAGGGAATGCTGCCGCCGGTGCCCATGTAGAGTGCCGGTTTGCCGAAGAAGGCCTGCGAGGCCGCCTGCATCGACGCCTCGAGCCACGGTGCGACGGCCGGCGCATTCCAGCCGCCCATCGAGGAGTCGACCTCGAACTCGACCAGCGCGCCGAGCGGCGGATCGGTCTCCAGCGTTCGCTTCACGGCCGCGGCGGCGAGTGCCGGGTCAAGCGTCGGCGGCAGCCGGAACGACAGCTTCAGCGCGGTCCACGGCCGCAGCGTGTTGCCGGCCGAGCCGATCGCCGGCATGCCGGCCGCGCCGGTCACCGACAGGGTCGGGCGCCAGGTATTGTTCAGCACCAGTTCGACGGTGTCCGTCGCGACCGGGCGCGTCGCCCCGGCCCACGGAAAGCGCCGGTAGACGCCCTCGCCGAGCACGCCGGCGGCGGCCTTGGCCTGCTCGCGCCGCGCCGCCGGAATCTCGCCGGCCAGCTCCGGCACGCGGCACGTGCCGGTCGCCGGGTCCTCCAGCCGATCCAGCAGCAGGCGGATGACGCGAAAGCTGGAGGGCACGATGCCGCTGGCGCCGCCGGAGTGAACGCCCTCGGTCAGCACTGCCGCCTTCAGCGTGCCGACCAGGTTGCCGCGCAGCGAGGTCGTGCACCAGAGCTGCTCATAGTTGCCGCATTCGGCGTCGAGGCAGACGACCAGCGTCGGCGTGCCGATGCGCGCCTCGAGGTGCTCGATGTAGTAGGGCAGGTCGAAGCTGCCGCTCTCCTCGCAACCTTCGATCAGCACCACGCAGCGGGCGTGGGGGATGCCCTGCTCCTGCAATGCACGGATCGCGGTCAGCGAGCCGAACACGGCGTAGCCGTCGTCGGCGCCGCCGCGGCCGTAGAGCTTGCCGTCACGGATCACCGGCTCCCACGGCGTCAGCCCGTTGCTCCAGCCGTCGAACTCGGGCTGCTTGTCGAGGTGGCCGTACAGCAGGACGGTGTCGTCGTTCTGGCCGGCGACCTCGATGAACAGCATCGGGGTGCGGCCCGCGAGCCGCACGAGTTCGACTGACATGCCCTTGATCGGCTGCTTGCGGCACCAGTCTGCCAGCAGCTCCGCGGCCTGGTCCATGTAGCCATGGCGCTCCCAGTCCGGATCGAAGTTCGGCGACTTGTTCGGGATCCTGACGTAATCGCACAGCGTGGGGACGATGCTCTCGTCCCAGATGCGATCGGTGAAGGCGAGGACCTTGGCGTTATCCATCGAAAAGCTCCGTGTCGGCGGCATTGGCAGGCCGCCATTGTACTAGAGGCGGAACAGCGTCTCGGCATTGCGCGTCGTCGCCTCGGCCAGCCGCTCCGGAGAGAGGCCTGTCAGCCGCGCCAGCGCCTGCAGGACGTGCGGCAGGTGCATCGGCTCGTTGCGACGACTGCGGGGCTTCGGCTCGAGGTCCCGCGGCAGCAGGTAGGGGGCGTCGGTCTCGATCATGACGCGGTCCAGCGGCAGGTAGCGCACGGCCTCGCGCAGCGCATCCCCGCGTCGCTCATCGCAGAGCCAGCCGGTGATCCCGATGTGCAGCCCGCGGTCGAGGTAGTCGGCGAGCTCGGCCGGACCGCCGGTGAAGCAGTGCGCCACGCCGGCGGGCATGCGCGCGCCGCACTCGTCGAGGATGCCGAGAAAGCGCTCGTGCGCATCCCGCTGGTGCAGGAACAGCGGCAGGCCGGTCTGTATTGCGAGTTCGAGCTGCAGCCGGAACGCCTCTTCCTGCTGGCCGCGAGGCGAAAAATCGCGGAAGAAATCGAGGCCGCATTCGCCAATCGCCACCGCGCCGGGCTGCGCGGCCAGCGCGGCCAGCTGCGGCACATGGCCGGGCGCCAGCTCAGTGGCATGATGCGGATGCACACCGACGGTCGCGTACAGCGCCGGGTCCTGTCGCGCGAGCGCCATCGCGGCCGCGCTGGACTGCAGCGAGCTGCCGGTCACGATCATCCGGTCGACGCCGGCCGCCCGCGCGCGTGCGATGACCTCGGCGCGATCGGCGTCGAAGCTGTCGTGTGCCAGGTTGACGCCGATATCGATCAGGCGGGAGTCTTCTTGCTGGCGGCTGCGCGGCGCATCGAGCCCGTCTTGCCGCCGACCTTGCTGTTCCGCGCGGCCGCTTTCGGCGCGCGGCGCTTCGCCGCAGCGCGCGCCGCGGACGCGTCGGCATCCTTGCCGCTGCCGGCGATCGCGCCGGCCGGTCCGGCCGCAGCGTGCGGATCGGCCTCGGGCGAGGCAGCGAGCACGGCCGCCACCTCGTGCTCCAGCGTATCCAGCGCCTCGTGGATGTAGCCGCGTATTTCCGGCAGGTGCGGCACCGCTTCGTAGCCGGCGATCATGCCGAAAAACATCGTCCCCGCGTAGCTGAACACCGTGATGTTCATGACCATGTCCGGCGGGATCGTGGAAATCGGGAAGACCTCCTCGAGCTGCGCGCCCCGCAGGTAAAGCTTGACGTGCGAGCCGGGCAGGTTGGAGATCAGTATGTTGCCCGCCGGTGGCGCCAGCTGCGACACGTGCAGTGCGTCGCCGACGACCGCGGCGCCCTGGATCAGCAGGGTGTAGGCCATCACCGTCTCGCGCGACATCGCGAACAGCGCGTCTTTCATTTCCGCGCAGGAATGATGGATCTCCCTGAGGCGCTTGAGCGGATTGCGGCTGACGCCGGCGAGCCGCACCGGAATGATGCCGAGGATGTTGGTCGATGAGGTCTCGCCCTGGCGCCGCAGGTTGACCGGCAACTGCGCCACCAGCGGGCCGCGGGGCAGTTCCGCGTAGCGCGCGAGGTAGCGCCGCAGCGCGATGTCGCAGATCGTCACGACGACATCGTTCAGCGTCGTGCCGGTCGAACGCGCCACGGCCTTGAGCCGGGCAATCTCGAGGCTGCAGCCGGCGATGCGGCGGGCGCGCGTGATATGCCCGTTCAGCGCGGTGCGGGGCGCCGTGAACGGCACTTCGAGCGGCGACTTGGCGAAGCCGAGCCGATCGAGCGCCATCTTCCCGGCGATGCCGGTGAGTTCCTTGCCCATGACCAGCGCCGACTTCAGGCCGCTGCCGAGGCCGGCCAGCGCCGCGCGAATGTCCCGATCCGGGTGGCCGGCGGACTCGCTCTCGCCCATCTCCCAGAAAGCGCGCACCAGCGGGTCTCGCGCATCGGTGTTCAGCGCACCGAGTGCCATCCGGACGAGCGTCGCGCCGTCGCAATAGGCATGGTGGATCTTGGTATAGACCGCGAAACAGCCGTCGTCGAGCCCCTCGACGAAATGCAGTTCCCAGAGCGGATGCCCCCGGTCCAGCATGTACGAATGCAGCCGCGAGGCAAGGTCGGCCAGCTGGCGGCGGCTGCCGGGCGCCGGCAGCGCCGAACGCCGCACATGGTAGTCCAGGTCGAATGTGCGGTCCGGGATCCACTGCGGCATGCCGGTCAGGGTCACCTTGAGGCGCTGGTTGAACGGGCTGCCGACCTGGTGGCGCCGCAGCTCGTCGATCAGCTCGCCGACGAAGTCGCCGGTGTAATTCGCCGGCGGCCGGAAAATCTGCAATGAGCCGACGTGACGCGGGCTGTCGGCCGTCTCGGTCAACAGGAAAGCGTAATCTGTGATCGATATGCGGCTCATTGCATCCTCCGGAGTAGCGCAAATGGTACATCAAGCACCGCCGCGCTTGGGCGGCGCCGGCGTTTTGCGCGCGGCCCGTGTGCGGTTATAGTCGCGGCGGTTTCCGCTGGGACGCTCCATGGCTCATTACCCGCATCTGTTCGCACCGCTCGATCTTGGCTTCGCGACGCTGCCGAACCGCGTCCTGATGGGCTCGATGCACACCGGGCTCGAGGATCGCGCTGCCAACTACCCGAAGCTCGCGGCGTACCTCGCGGAGCGCGCGGCTGGCGGCGCGGGGCTGATCGTGACCGGCGGTATCGCGCCGAACATCGCCGGCTGGGTGGCGCCGTTTGCAGGCAAGCTGTCGGCGCGCCGCGAGCTGGCGCGGCACCGCCTGGTCACCGCCGCGGTGCATGCCGCTGGCGGGCGGGTCTGCATGCAGATCCTGCACGCCGGGCGCTATGCATACCATCCGCTCGCGGTCGCGCCGTCAGCGCTGAAATCGCCGATTTCGCCGTTCAAGCCGCGCGGCCTCGGCGCGCGGGGCGTCGAGGCCCAGATCCGGGCCTTCGCCCGCTGCGCCTCGCTGGCGCGCGAGGCCGGCTACGACGGCGTCGAGATCATGGGCTCCGAGGGCTACCTGATCAACGAGTTCATCGCTGCGCGCACCAATCGTCGCCAGGACGAGTGGGGCGGGGACTTCGAGCATCGCTGCCGTTTCCCGATCGAGATCGTGCGGCGCGTGCGGGAAGCCGTGGGGCCGGATTTCATCATCATCTACCGCCTGTCGGCGCTGGATCTCGTCGATGGCGGCAGCGACTGGGACGAGGTCGTCAGGCTCGGCCGCGCCGTGGCCGCCGCCGGCGCGACGATCATCAACACCGGCATCGGCTGGCACGAGGCGCGCATCCCGACGATCGCGACGCTGGTGCCGCGCGCCGCGTTCGCCTGGGTGACGGCCCGCCTGCGCGAGGCGCTGCCGGTGCCGGTCGTCGCCACCAACCGCATCAACACGCCGGAGGTCGCCGAGGGCATCCTGGCGCGCGGCGAGGCCGACATGGTCAGCCTGGCCCGCCCGTTTCTCGCCGATCCGGAGTTCGTTCGCAAGGCGGCCGAGGGCCGCGCCGACGAGATCAACACCTGCATCGCCTGCAACCAGGCCTGCCTGGATCACACCTTCGCGGGGCGGCGCTCGAGCTGCCTGGTCAACCCGCGCGCCTGCCACGAGACCGAGCTCGTGATCGAGCCGGCCGCGGTCGCGCTGCGCATCGCAGTCGTCGGCGGCGGCCCGGCCGGGCTGGCCGCGGCGACGACGGCCGCGGAACGCGGCCACCGCGTGACGCTGTTCGAGGCGGCGCCGGAGATCGGCGGGCAGTTCCAGCTGGCGCGGCGCGTGCCCGGCAAGCAGGAGTTTGCCGAAACGCTGCGTTACTTCCGGCGGCGACTTGAGACCAGCGGCGTGAGCGTCAAGCTCGGGCGGGCGGTGACGGCCGATGAGCTTGCCGCGGGCGGATTCGACCACGTCATCATCGCGACCGGCGTCGTGCCACGCACGCCGCCGATCTCCGGGCTCGACCGTCCCTCCGTGCTGTCCTACATCGATGTGCTGCTGGGCCGGCGCGAGGTCGGCCGCCGGGTCGCCATCATCGGCGCCGGCGGCATCGGCTTCGACGTCGCCACCTTTCTCGCGCATGGCCACGCCGGAGAAGACCCGGTCGCAGGCTACAACGAAGAATGGGGCATCGACGGTCGCTTGACCGCGCGGGCCGGCGTCGAGGGCGTCGAGCCGCGTCCAGCAGCCTCGGGCCGCGAGATCTGGCTGTTGCAGCGGAAGACCGGCAAGCCGGGTCGGGGCCTCGGCAAGACCACCGGCTGGGCCCATCGGCTCGGCCTGCAGCGCCGCGGCGTCAACATGCTTGCAGGCGTGCAGTACCTCGGCGTCGAGCCGGGCGGCTTGCGCATCCGCGTGGACGGCACGGAGCGCCTGCTCGAGGTCGACAACGTCATCGTCTGCGCCGGCCAGGAGCCCTTGCGTGTGCTCGCCGACGAGCTTGCCGGCCGGGACTTGGCCGTGAGTCTCGTCGGCGGCGCGCTGGAAGCGGCGGAGCTCGACGCCAAGCGGGCCATCGACCAGGCGACGCGCCTCGCGGCGGCGCTGTGAGCGCACGGGCCGACCAGCTTGCGCTGTTCGGCGGCGAGCAGGCCGTGGTGGTGCGCAGGAGCGCGCGCGCGAAGAGGCTGGCGCTCAGGGTGTTTCCCCACGGCCTCGTCGAGGTGGTCGCACCGCTGCGCGCGGCTGAGCGCAGCATCGAGCGCTTCGTGCGCAGCAATGCGGCCTGGATCGAGAAAGCGCGCGGCGGATTCCGGGCAACGCATGCTGAACTGGGTCTCGCGCCGCCGACAGAAATCCGGCTGGCAGCGCTCGACCAGCGCTGGCAGGTCGAGTACCTGCCGGGCAGGCCGCGGCTCGCCGCGCAGGTCGAGCCAGGTGAATATCGCCTGAGTCTGAGCGGTCCGGAGGACGCGCACTGGCGCCGCCGGCGTCTCAGGGCCTGGCTGATGTCGATGGCGCGCGCCACGCTGTTGCCGTGGCTGGCGACGGTCAGCGAAGAGGCGGCGCTTCCCTATGCGGGCGCCACGGTGCGACGCCAACGGTCGCGCTGGGGCAGCTGTTCCGCGCGCCGGACCATCAGCCTCAACTGCGCCTTGCTGTTTATCGAGCCCGCGCTGGTGCGGCACTTGTTCCTGCACGAGCTCGCCCACACGCGGCACCTGGATCACTCGCCGAAGTTCTGGCGGCTGGTGGCCACGCTCGACCCGGATTTCGAGTTGCTCGACCGGCGCCTGCGAGACGCGTGGCGCGCTGTACCGGCCTGGCTGAATCACGACCCGGCCTGATCGGCGCTGCCGCCGGCGAACCGGCCGTCAGTCGATCAGCAGCCAGGCCAGCCAGGCGACTGAGAACGCAATCCCGAACAGCAGGCTGAGCCAGGCCAGCGTGAGCAGGCTGCGCCCGGGGCGCGCAGCCAGCGGCATGTGCAGACCGGTCACCGCGCGCAGCGTGATCCAGGCCCGCAACGGCGCGGACAGGAACGAGAGCGTCGTGGCGAAATCGATCAGGCGGGGGAAGGCGGCCCCGGCCTGCTGCAGGATCAGGAGGGCACCGGCGCTGACGGCCAGCTGCGCGGAGAAGCCCACGGCCGAATCGGCGCAGCGCAGGCCGCTGGCATACATCAGCATCGCCCCGAGCAGCACGAAGGCGCACGCCAGCGCGGTGGCGCCGATGAAGCCGATGCGGAAGTCCAGGATCGCGTCGCGCACGCTCGGCGACTGTCCCGTTTGCTGGGCGCGCTCGCGCGTCCACAACGAGTGCCACGCGGCGACCTCGATGGGGATCGGCATCCAGCCGACCAGCGCCAGCAGGAAGGCAAAGCCGCCGGCGGTCAGGAGGCGGGGCGCCTCGGTGATGCCGCTGAGCCCGGACCAGTCGGGCTGGCGGCCGAGCGCCAGCAGCACGGCGGCGATCGTCGAGACCGCCAGTGCCGCCATCAGTATACGCCGAGGGCCCAGCGCCCGATACGGCGATAGCCGATCAGCAAGTTCTCGCCGGTCGCGGCGGCATAGCGGGGCCCGAACTCGAGGAACGGATACTTGAACAGGCAGGCCAGCAGCACGACCGGGAGCAGCAACAAGCCATACTCCGCACCCGCGCGAGTCGACTGCACGAGGTGCGACACACCCACGGCCGCACCGGCCATCAGCAGGCCGGGGCCGAGCGCGGCGCGCAGGGACGCGCTCAAGCGCCGAGGCGCTCCGCCAGCAGCGGCAGCTCGTCGGACGCGATCTGCGTCCCGGGACTCAAGCGGCTTGGTCGGCGCCGGCCAGCTGGCGCAGCACGTAGTGCAGGATGCCGCCGTGCTGGTAGTACTCGCGTTCTTTCGGCGTGTCGATCCGCACCCGCGCCGTGAACACGATCGGCGCCCCCTGGTCCCGCGCCGCGGTGACCTTGACCTCGCGCGCGCCGCCGTCGCCCAGCCCCTCGATCTTGAAGGTCTCGGTGCCGTCGAGGCCGAGCGAGGCGGCGTTCTCGCCGTCCCGGAACTGCAGCGGCAGCACGCCCATGCCGATCAGGTTGGAGCGGTGGATGCGCTCGTAGCTCTCGGCGATGACGGCCTCGACGCCGAGCAGCTTGGTGCCCTTCGCGGCCCAGTCGCGCGACGAGCCGGAGCCGTATTCCTTGCCGGCGAGGATCACCAGCGGTGTGCCGTCGCGCTGGTACTTCATCGCCGCGTCGTAGATCGACATGATCTCGCCGGTCGGCAGGTGCCTGGTCCAGCCGCCCTCGACGCCGCCGGCCAGCGCATTGCGGAGGCGGATGTTGGCGAAGGTGCCGCGCATCATGACCTCGTGGTTGCCGCGCCGCGAGCCGTAGGAGTTGAAGTCCTGCGGATCCACGCCCTTGCCGACCAGGTACTTGGCGGCCGGGCTGTTCGAGGCGATGCTGCCGGCCGGCGAAATGTGGTCGGTCGTCACCGAGTCGCCGAGCACGGCGAGTACCCGCGCGCCGCTGATCGGCTTGATCGCCTCCGGCGCCATCGTCATGCCCTCGAAATAGGGCGGATTGCGGACGTAGGTTGAGTCTTCGGGCCAGTCGTAGATGTCGCCCTCGGGCACCGACAGGCCCTGCCAGTTCTTGTCGCCGTCGTACACGCTGCCGTAGCTGCTGAGAAACATGCCGGAGTCCAGCGTGCCCATGACCGTATCCTGGATCTCGCGGGAACTCGGCCAGACGTCTTTCAGGTAAACCGGCTGGCCGGCGGCATTTTGGCCGAGCGGATCCTTGAGCAGGTCCACGTCGAGGTTGCCGGCCAGCGCATAGGCAACCACCAGCGGCGGCGATGCGAGGAAGTTCATGCGCACCAGCGGGTGGATCCGGCCTTCGAAGTTGCGATTGCCGGACAGCACCGAGGTGCCGACGATGTCGTGCTGGGTGATGGCCGCGGCGATGTCCTCGGGGAGCGGGCCCGAATTGCCGATGCAGGTCGTGCAGCCGTAGCCGACGACGTTGAAGCCGAGCGTTTCGAGATCGTCGAGCAGCCCGGCTTTCTGCAGGTACTCGGTCACAACCCGCGATCCCGGCGCGAGGCTGGTCTTGACCCAGGGCTTGACCTTGAGGCCCTTGGCCGCGGCGTTGCGCGCCAGCAGGCCGGCGGCGATCATCACGGCCGGATTCGAGGTGTTGGTGCAGCTGGTGATCGCGGCGATCACCACTGCCCCGTCGCGCACGACGAACTCCTCGGTGCCGCGCTTGACCCTGCCGAGTCCCGTTGCGGCAGAGGAGGCCGGATTGCCGATGGAGGCGTCGCCGGCCTCGCCCTCGAAGCGCCCCTGCGCGCCATCCGGCTTCGACGCGCGCGCCGCCTGGATCGGTTGCAGGTGCTTCAGGAAAGTCTGCTTGGCCTGGCTCAGCAGGATGCGGTCCTGCGGACGTTTCGGACCGGCGATGCTCGGCTGCACCGACGCCAGGTCCAGCTCGAGGACGTCGGTGTACTCGGCGTCGGGCTGGCCGTCATGCCGCCACAGGCCCTGTGCCTTGGCGTAGGCCTCGACCAGCGCGATGCGCTCGGCGCTGCGACCGGACAGCTTCAGGTAACGGATGGTCTCACCGTCGATCGGGAAGATCGCGCAGGTGCTGCCGAACTCGGGTGACATGTTGCCGATCGTCGCGCGATCGGCCAGCGGCAGGTTGGCGAGGCCGTCGCCGAAGAACTCGACGAACTTGCCGACGACACCCTTCTTGCGCAGCATTTCGGTCACGGTCAGCACGAGGTCGGTGGCAGTCGCACCCTCGGCGAGGCTGCCCTTGAGGCGGAAGCCGATGACCTGCGGGATCAGCATCGTGACCGGCTGGCCGAGCATTGCGGCTTCGGCCTCGATGCCGCCGACGCCCCAGCCGAGCACGCCGAGGCCGTTGATCATCGTCGTGTGGGAATCGGTGCCGACCAGCGTATCCGGATAGGCGAGCAGCCGGCCGCCCTTTTCGACATCGAACACGACCCGCGCGAGGAACTCGAGGTTGACCTGGTGGACGATCCCGGTGTTCGGCGGCACGACCTTGAAGTTGTCGAAGGCGTCCTGGCCCCAGCGCAGGAAACTGTAGCGTTCCTTGTTGCGCTCGAACTCGATGGCGTTGTTCTTCTTGAGCGAGTCCAGGGCGCCGAATGAATCGACCTGGACGGAATGGTCGATGACCAGCTCGGCCGGGGACAGGGGGTTGATCGTCTCGGCGCGGCCGCCGAGCTTGACGACGGCGTCGCGCATCGCGGCGAGGTCGACGACGGCGGGGACGCCGGTGAAGTCCTGCAGGATCACGCGCGCCGGCGTGAAGGCGATCTCGGTGTCGGGCTCGGCCTTCGGGTTCCATTCGAGCAGCGCGTCGATGTCCTTGCGGGTGACATTGACGCCGTCCTCGTGACGCAGCAGGTTCTCGAGCAGGATACGCAGCGAGAACGGCAGCCGCGCGACGCGCTCCCGGCCGAGGCTTTGCAGCGCCCAGTAATGGTATTCCTTGCCGTTGACCTGCAGCGCGGAGCGCGCGTCGACCGTGTCCTTCATGATTCCTCCGGAATGGCTTGAGAGCGCGCTGGCCCGTGCGGGCCAGCCTGGCGTGGCCAGCCCGTGATTATAGCGGAACCGGCTCAGGCCGAGACGGAAATATCCCGGGAGACGGGGAGCGGGGTGGCCGGGGCGACCGACGCAATCGTGGCGCCGCCGAGGCACGCCTCGCCGGCGTAAAACACCACGAACTGCCCCGGCGTCAGCGCGCGCTGGGCGGACTCGAAACGCACCGCCAGCCGCCCGTCCCGGGCAGCCTCGACACGGCAGGGCTGGTCGGGCTGGCGGTGGCGTGTCCGGGCCGTGCAGTTCAGCGGCAGCGGCGGGGCGGCCCCGGCGACCCAGTGCGGCGCGATGGCCGCGAGACAGCTGCTGAACAGCAACGGATGGTCGTGACCCTGGACGACGAGCAGCACGTTGCGCGACCGATCCTTGCCGGCTACGTACCACGGCGCCTCGGCAGCGCCGGTGATGCCGCCGACTCGCAGTCCCTGCCGCTGGCCCAGCGTGTAGCGGCTCAGGCCGTGATGGCGGCCGAGCACTTGCCTGTCCGGCCCCTCGATCTCGCCGGGCTCGTCGTCGAGATGCCGCGCGAGGAACTCCGCAAACGGCCGCTCGCCGATGAAACAGATGCCGGTGCTGTCCTTGCGGGCGTGGTTCGGCAGCCCGTTGGCCTTGGCGATCGCGCGCACCTCGCGCTTCAGCAGCTCGCCGATCGGGAACACGGTCCGGGCCAGCGCCGCCGCCGGCACCGCGTGCAGGAAATAGGTCTGGTCCTTGGCCGCATCGACGGCCCGCAGCAGCCGGCCGGAGCCGTCGGTGCGTGCATAGTGGCCGGTCGCGATGCGCGCCGCGCCGAGGCGCAGCGCGTGTTCCATGAACTTGCCGAACTTGATCTCCCGGTTGCACAGCACGTCGGGATTCGGCGTGACGCCGGCGCGGTAGCCGTCCAGGAAGGCGGTGAACACCCGGTCGCGGTACTCGCGCGAGAAATCCGCGCGATGCAGCGGGATGCCGAGCAGTTCGCAGACAGCGCGCGCATCCTGGAAGTCCTCGGCCGACTGGCAGTAGCCTTCCTCATCCTCGGCCCAGTTGCTCATGAACAGGCCCTGGACCTCGTGGCCGGCCTCGAGCAGGCGCAGCGCGGCGACGGCGGAATCCACGCCGCCCGACATGCCGACAATGATGCGCTCGCGACTCATGTGGCATATGTTAGCGGCAAACGACCGCCATGCGTCGCGGGCCCCTGCAGCCTAGAGGCGGGTCTCGCGCAACTCGTAGGCGGGATCGCTCAGTTGCCACAGCTGTTCGAAATGGCCGAGGTACAGGCGCGCCATGCGCGGTTCGTAGCTGTCGGCGAGGCCTTGCCAGCGCTCGGCGATGGCCCGATAGACGATCGCCGAGCCGTCGGCAATCATGAAAGCATCGCCGCGATTCTGGCCGGCGTCGGACAAGTGGCGGAACTCGATGAAGCTCGATAGCCGCCGACCGACGTGCAGGAAGCGGTTGGCAGTTTGCTGGACCCGGGTGGGATCGCTGATCAGCACCCGGATGCGCGCGTGGCTGCGCGACAGCACCAGGCGCTTGACGGCCTCCAGGAAGCGGCTGCTGTCGTACACGCCGTGCTCGAGGTCCGGCGTGAAGATCACCAGCGAGCGTGCCGCGAAGGACGCGACTTCACCTACGGCGTCCGCAAACTCGGCCTTGCCGCTCAGCAGCCGCCGGGTGCCGGTGACCTCGCCGGCCTCGTCCGCGCCGCCCTGCGGCAGCCGCAGCCGCATCAGGCGATGCGGAATGTCGGCCTCCTCGAATTCAGGCCCCTCCGCGACGAAGCCGAGCCGGGCATAGAAGCCCACCACCGCCACCTGCGCGTGCAGGTAGACCTCCTCGAGCCCGCGCTGCGCCGCGGCCTCGAGCAGCCGCCGCAGGATACCGGCGCCGACGCCGCGGCCGCGCCAGGCGGCCAGCACTGCCATGCGGCCGATCTTGCCCGAGGGATGCAGCCGGCCGGTGCCGATGACCCCGTCTGCCCGGGTCTCGGCGATCGCATGCACGCACAGCTCGTCGAGGCCGTCCCACTCGAGGATTTCAGACACCGACTGTTCCTGCACGAACACGCGCGTGCGGACGTTGCGCAGGGCGGCTTCGTCCATCGACCAGTCGGCGAGGCGGACACTGATGTCGTCGAGATTCATCGGCGGCGTGTTTCCGGCGCTGTCAGAGATCGCGGGCCAGTTCGGCCGCCAGGCCCGTGTAGCTGGCCGGCGTCAGTTCCAGCAGGCGGTGCCGGACTTCCTCCGGCAGGCCGAGGCCGGCAATGTACTGTCGCAATTCAGCCGCATCGACGCGGCGGCCCTGGGTCAGGGCCTTGAGCTGCTCGTACGGATTCTCGAGGCCGTGGCGGCGCATCGCGGTCTGGATGGCCTCGCCGAGCACTTCCCAGTTGGCATCGAGGTCGGCCGCCAGGCGCGCGGGGTCCGGCTCGATGCGCTCCAGGCCTTTCATCGCCGCACCATAGGCGATCAGCGAATGGGCGAGCGCGACGCCGATATTGCGCAACACTGTCGAGTCCGTCAGGTCGCGCTGCCAGCGCGACACCGGCAGCTTCGCGGCAAAATGCTCGAGCAGCGCGTTCGCGATGCCGAGGTTGCCCTCGGCGTTCTCGAAATCGATCGGATTGACCTTGTGCGGCATCGTCGAGGAGCCCACTTCGCCGGCCACGAGCCGCTGCCTGAAGTAGCCCAACGAGACGTAGCCCCACAGGTCGCGGCACAGATCGATCAGCGCAGTGTTGAAGCGCGCCAGCGCGTGGCAGTACTCGGCGATCCAGTCATGCGGCTCGATCTGCGTGGTGTAAGGGTTCCAGCCCAGTCCGAGCGACTCGACGAAGTGCCGCGACAGCGACGGCCAGTCGACGTCCGGGTAAGCCGCGAGGTGCGCGTTGTAGTTGCCGACCGCGCCGTTGATCTTGCCGAGGATCTCGACGGCAGCGAAACCCCTGCCGAGCCGCCTGAGGCGCCAGGCGAAGTTTGCGAATTCCTTGCCCAGCGTCGTCGGCGACGCCGGCTGGCCGTGCGTCCTCGACAGCATCGGGACGTGCGCGTGGCGCTCGGCCAGGGCAGCCAGCGCCGCGGCCAGCGCCTTCTGCTCCGGCGCGAGAACGCCGTCGCGCGCATCACGCAGCATCAGCGCATAGGCCAGGTTGTTGATGTCCTCGGAGGTGCAGGCGAAGTGGAAGAACTCGCGCAGCCGCCCATCCGGGTCGGCCGGCGCAAGCTGTTCCTTGAGAAAGTATTCAACCGCCTTGACGTCGTGATTGGTCTTGCCCTCGATCGTCTTGACGCGGACCGCCTGCTCGATAGTCAGGCCGGCGGCGAGTTGCTCGAGCATGTCGCGCGGTGCGCCCTCGACCGGGTCGAGTTCGATGATCCCGGGCTCGTCGGCCAGCGCCAGCAGCCAGCGAGCCTCCACCGCGACCCGGTAACGGATCAGGCCGAACTCGCTGAAAACGGGCCGCAGCCGGGCCGCGCGGCCGGCGTAGCGTCCGTCCACCGGCGAGACTGCCGTCAAGGGTGAGGTATCCATTGATAAAGCGCCGAAGATGTTAGGATTGCGGCATCATACCGCAACGCAGATGACGCCCTGAACCGCCCGCCGGAGGGCGCATCTCGGCCGGTTCACGCGTGCGGATTTTCATCAAGCCGGAAGCGCGCCCTCCCGGGCCGCTTCCCTGTCACGGGAGAGGGTCGATGGCTCAGCAGGAATATCGCGTCGAGAAAGACAGCATGGGCGAGCTGCGGGTGCCCGCGAACGCGTTGTGGGGCGCGCAGACGCAACGGGCGGTCGAGAACTTCCCGATCAGCGGCCGGCCGATGCCGGCGGAATTCATCCGCGCCGTCGGGCTGGTCAAGTGGGCGGCCGCCGCGGCCAACCAGGATCTCGGCCTGCTCGACGCGCCGGTGGCCGAGGCGATCCGTGCGGCGGCCGACGCGATTGCCGCCGGCCAGCATCTCGAGCATTTCCCGGTGGACGTGTTCCAGACCGGCTCGGGCACCAGCACCAACATGAACGCCAACGAGGTCATCGCCGCGCTGGCCTCGCGGCTGGCCGGCCGCGCCATCCACCCGAATGACCACGTCAACATGGGCCAGAGCAGCAATGACGTGATCCCGACGGCGATCCACGCGAGTGCGGCGCTCGAGCTCACGGGCGAGCTGTTGCCGGCGCTCGAGCATCTCGCCGCGACGATCGAGGCGAAGGCGCAGGCGTGCCACGACATCGTCAAGACCGGGCGCACCCACCTGATGGACGCCATGCCGGTGCGCATGAGCCAGGAGCTCGGCGGCTGGGCGACCCAGGTACGGCTCGGCATCGCGCGGCTCGAGGCGACGCTGCCGCGGCTCACCCGCCTCGCGCAGGGCGGCACCGCGGTCGGCACCGGCATCAACGCACCGCCGGAGTTTGGCGCGCGATTCGCGCTGCGCCTGGCCGAGCGCACCGGGGTCTCGTTCCGCGCCAGCGAGGATTATTTCGAGAGCCTGAGCTGCCAGGACACGGCCGTCGAGCTGTCCGGGCAACTGAAGACTGTCGCGGTCAGCATCATGAAGATCGCCAACGACCTGCGCTGGATGAACAGCGGCCCGCTCGCGGGCCTCGGCGAGATCGCGCTGCCGTCCCTGCAGCCCGGCTCAAGCATCATGCCCGGCAAGGTCAACCCGGTGATTCCCGAGGCCGCGGCGATGGTTGCGGCCCAGGTCATCGGCAATGACGCGACGATCACCATCGCCGGCCAGTCCGGCAGCTTCCAGCTGAACGTCATGCTGCCGGTAATCGCGCACAACCTGCTGGAGAGCATCCGGCTGCTCGCCGCGGTCGCGCGGCAGCTTGCCGACCAGGCGATCAAGGGCTTCAAGGTGAACGAGGCGCATATGCGCGAGGCGCTGGCGCGCAACCCGATCCTGGTCACTGCGCTCAACCCGGTGATCGGCTACGAGCTCGGCGCAGCGACGGCCAAGAAGGCCTACGCCGAGGGCCGGCCGATCCGCGAGGTGGCGCTCGAGATGACGATGCTGTCCGACGAGGAACTGGCCCGCCTGCTGGATCCCGCGGCGCTGACGGAGGGCGGCATCCGCAAGTGAAGGCCCTGATCGCCCGGCGCCTGGCGGGCACGCGGCCAGCCCCGCCGAATGTCTACCGCATACCCGGCCTGCCGGGCGACCTGCCGGCCGGCCTGGAGCGGCTGCGGCCGCGCCGGCCGGTGCCGGCCGCCGTGCTGCTGCCGATCGTCGAGCGGCCCGAAGGCTTGACGGTCCTGTTCACGGTGCGGGCGCCGGAACTCCGGCAGCATGCGGGCCAGGTCAGTTTTCCCGGCGGCCGGCTCGACCCGTCGGACCCGGGGCCGCGCGAAGCGGCGCTGCGCGAGGCGCTGGAGGAGGTCGGCCTCAGGCCCGAGCTGGTCGAGGTCGCCGGCTACCTGTCGAACTACCTGACGATTACGGGTTACTCAGTGACTCCCGTCGTGGGATTCGTGCAGCCGGATTTCAGCCTGGCGCTGGATCGCAAGGAGGTCAGCGAGGCCTTCGAGGTGCCGCTCTCGGTGCTGCTCGAGCCCGGCAACATGCAGCTGCGCCACAAGCGCTTCCTTGGCGTCAAGCTGCCGTACTTCGAGCTGCCCTGGGGGCCGCACCTGATCTGGGGCGCGACCGCGGCGATGCTGGTCAATTTCCGCGAGACGCTGCTCGAGGAGGAGCTGTGAGCGACCTCGAGGCATTGCTCGAGGTCATGGCGCGGCTGCGGGACCCGCAACACGGCTGTCCCTGGGACATCCAGCAGACTTTCGCGACCATTGCGCCGTACACGCTGGAAGAGGCCTTCGAGGTCGCCGACGCGATCGAGCGCGGCGATCTCGGCGCGTTGCGCGAGGAGCTCGGCGACCTGCTGTTCCAGGTCGTGTTCCATGCCCGCCTGGCGGAGGAGCAGGGCGCTTTCGACTTCAACACCGTCGCGCGCGAGCTGGCGGACAAGATGCGCCGCCGCCACCCGCACGTGTTCGGCACCGCCGAGGTGGCCGACGCCGGCGCCCAGACGCAGGCCTGGGAGGCCCACAAGGCGCGCGAGCGCACCGCCCGTGACCAAGGGGCGCTCGACGGCGTGCCGGTCGCCTTGCCGGCGCTGGCGCGCGCCCAGAAGCTTGGGCGCCGCGCCGCGCGCGTCGGCTTCGATTGGCCGAATGCCGAGGCGGTGCTCGACAAGCTGGCCGAGGAGACGCGCGAGCTGGAGGCCGCGATCGCAGCCCGCGGCGTTGCGCCGGAAGCAGTCGACGAGGAGCTCGGCGACCTGTTGTTCACGGTGGTGAACCTGGCGCGACACCTGGACATCGATGCCGAGGGCGCGTTGCGCCGGGCCGGACTGAAGTTCGAGGCCCGCTTCCGCGCCATCGAGGCGCGGCTCGCGCTGGACGGGCGCCGGCCCGAGGAGGCCGGCGCGGCCGAGCTCGAGCGGCTCTGGAACGAGGCCAAGGAAGCCGGTGTCGGGCGCTGAGCGGGAGGTCCTGCCGGGTCTTCCGCGTCTCGTGTTCCCCCCCGAACTGCCGGTCTCGGCGGAGCGCGAGGCTATTGCCGCGGCGATCGGGGCGCACCAGGTCGTCATCGTCTGCGGCGCGACGGGTTCCGGCAAGACGACGCAGCTGCCGAAGATCTGCCTGGGCCTCGGACTGGGCCATGCAAGCGGGGGCATCATCGGGCACACGCAGCCGCGCCGGATCGCGGCGCGCTCGGTGGCGGCCCGGATCGCCGCAGAGCTCGGCCCGGCAGGCGAGGCGCTGGTCGGCTGGAAGATCCGCTTCACGGATCACACCGGGCCGGACTGCCGCGTCAAGCTGATGACCGACGGCATCCTGCTCGCCGAGATCCGCAGCGACCCGATGTTGTCGCGCTATGCGGCGCTGATCATCGACGAGGCTCACGAGCGCAGCCTGAACATCGATTTCGTGCTCGGCTACCTCAAGCAGCTGCTGCCGCGCCGTCCCGACCTCAAGCTGATCATCACCTCGGCCACGATCGAGCCGTTGCGCTTCGCGGAGCATTTCGGCGGTGCGCCGGTCATCGAAGTGGGCGGCACCACCCACCCGGTCGAGGTGCGCTACCGGCCGCTGGACGATCCGGAGCAGGGCGAGTTGGTCGATGGCGTGCTGGCGGCCGTCGACGAACTGAGCGGGCCGGACATGCCGCGCAGCGGCGACATCCTGGTGTTCCTGCCGGGCGAGCGCGAGATTCGCGAGACTGCCGAGGCGCTGCGCAAGCACCATCCGCCCGGCGTCGAGGTGCTGCCCCTGTATGGCCGGTTGTCGGCCGCCGAGCAGGACCGCGTATTTCGCCGCGAGGGGCGGCGGCGCATCGTGCTGGCCACCAACGTCGCGGAGACCTCGCTGACGGTGCCGGGGATACGCCATGTGGTCGATTCCGGTCTCGCCCGGATCAGCCGCTACAGCTATCGCTCCAAGATCCAGCGCCTGCAGGTCGAGCCGATCTCCCAGGCCAGCGCCCGACAGCGGCGCGGACGCTGCGGCCGCGAGGCGGAAGGGGTCTGCATCCGGCTTTATGACGAGGCGGATCACGACGCGCGCCCGGCCTACACCGATCCCGAGATCCGCCGCACCAACCTGGCCAGCGTGATCCTGCAGATGGAGACGCTGGGGCTTGGCGCGATCGCAGACTTTCCGTTCCTCGACCCGCCGGACAGCCGCTTCGTCACCGACGGCTATCGCCTGCTGCGCGAACTCGGCGCCGTCGACGAGCAGCGGCAGGTCACGCGCCTCGGGCGCCTGCTGGCGCGCCTGCCGGTCGACCCGCGGCTCGCGCGCATGCTGCTCGCCGCCGGCGAACTCGGCTGCCTGCGGGAGCTGCTCGTGATCACCGCCGGATTGTCGATCCAGGATCCGCGCGAACGCCCCGCGGACGCCGCGGGGGCGGCAGACGAGCGCCACGCGGCATTTCGTGATCGCCGCTCGGATTTCCTGTCGCTGCTGCAGCTGTGGGAGGCCTGGCAGGCGCAGCGTCAGCATGCGTCCGGCAGCGCCCAGCGGCGCTGGTGCCGCGAGAATTTCCTGTCCTACCTGCGCCTGCGCGAATGGCAGGACGTGCACCGGCAACTGGTTGGCATCGTGCACGAGATGCGCATGCGTCCCAACGAGGCGCCGGCGGACTACGCGGCGATCCACCAGGCGATCCTGGCCGGCATGCTGTCGCACATCGGGCGGCTCGACGAGAAAGGCGAGTACCGCGGCCCGCGCAACCTGCGCTTCCGGCTGTTTCCGGACTCGACGCTGAGCGGCCGGCCGCCGCCGTGGGTCGTGGTCGCGGCGCTGGTCGAGACCGGGCGCGTCTGGGGACGGATGGCCGCGATGGTCGAGCCGGCCTGGATCGAGTCCGCCGGGCAGCACCTGCTGCGCCGCAGCTGGTCGGATCCCCACTGGCAGCCGCAGCGCGGCTTCGTGGCGGCCCGCGAGCAGGTGACGCTGTTCGGTCTCGTGCTGGCGGCCGACCGGCGCGTGGACTTTGCGCGGGTCGACCCGGCGGCGGCGCGGCGCGTGTTCGTGCGGGAAGCGCTGGCCGCGGGCACGCTGCGCACGCGCGGCCAGTTCCTGGCCGCGAACCGGCGCCTCGTGGACGAGGTGCAGGTGCTCGAGGCCAAGCTGCGCCGCCGCGAGCTGCTGGCCGGCGACGAGACGATGGCCGCGTTCTACGAGCAACGCGTGCCGGCCGGCATCTGCTCGGCGCCCGCCTTCGAGCGCTGGCGGCGCAAGGCGGAGCAGGCGCAACCGGGGCTGCTGCTCATGTCACTCGAGGACCTGTTGACCGGCGCCGCGTTGCCGGCGCCGACGGCGTACCCGGACGTCCTCGAGTTTGCCGGCAATCGGCTGCCCCTGCGTTACCGCTTCGATCCGCTCGCAGAGGATGACGGCGTCACCGTCAGTGTGCCGCGCCACTTGTTGCCGCTGGTCGATGAAGACAGGCTCGAATGGCTGGTGCCGGGCTGGCTCGAGGCCAAGATCGTCGCCATGCTGCGCGCCTTGCCGAAAGCCCTGCGGCGGCGGATCGTGCCGGTGCCGGATCATGCCCGTGCCTGCCTCGCCTTGCTGCGACCGGGGCATGGCAGGTTGCGCGCGGCCCTCGCCGAGGCCTTGCGGCAGACCGCCGGGATCGAGGTCGAGCCGGAGACCTGGGCCGGCCTCGAGCTCGAGCCGTGGCAGCGCTTCCGTGTCGAGCTGCTCGGCGATGATGGCAAGCTGCTCGCGGCATCGCGCGACCTCGCGCAACTGAAACGCGAGTTCTCGGCCGGCGAGGGTCCCGTGGCGGGAGGCGCCGCGGCCGGGTGGGCCGGCGAGGGCTTCCGCGACTGGCGTTTCGGCGCGGTGCCGGAATATGTCGAGCTCGTGCATGGCGGCACGCGCCAGCGCCTGTTCCCGGCGCTCCAGGACGATGGCACCGCGGTTTCGTGTCGCCTGTTCCCGACGCCGGAGGCCGCGGCCCGGGCGGGCCGGCTCGGCGTGCTCAGGCTGTTCATGCTGGCGCTGCCGCAGCAGCACCGCAGCCTGTTGCAGCGCGCCCGCTCAGACCGCGCGTTGATCCTGCGCGGCCGGGGGCTCGCCGCCGGCGCGGACCTGGCCGATGACGCCGCCGCCGCCGCGTTTGCAGGCGTGTTCCTGGCCGCCGACGGCGAGCTCCCAGGCGATGCGGAGGCATTCCGGCGGGTGCTGGACGCCGGGCGGGGACGCATCGTGCCCGAGGGTGAGCGCTTTCTCGAGGTCCTCGCGGAGACGCTCGAGCTCCGCGACCTGGTGGCGGCGCGCCTTGCCAAAGGCCTGACCGGGCCGGCCGCCAGGGAGGCCGCCGGGGACATCGCGGAGCAACTCTCGGCGCTGGTTTTTCCCGGCTTCCTGCGCGTCACGCCGAGCGCGAGGCTGCTGGCCTTGCCGCGCTACCTGCGCGCCGTGCTGCTGCGGATCGACCGACTTGCGCTGGGCAAGGGCGAGGCGCGCCAGGTGCTCGAGCTGGCGCCCCACTGCCGCAGGCTTGCAGAGGGGCGCGCCGCGGACTGGTCCTGCGCCGCGGCTGCGGCGGCCTTCGCCAGCTACCGGTGGATGGTGGAGGAATACCGCGTATCGCTGTTTGCACAGCAGCTCGGGGTCGGCGAGAAGGTGTCGCATGCGAGGCTGGAGGCGCTATGGCAGCGGGTGCGCGAGTTGCGCGCCGGGCTCGCGGCGCCGGATTGACGCGCCTGCAAAGCGGCCACGACAATCCCGGCATGTCATTGAGCAAGCGAGCATGATGCGTATCGGCCTGGTAGTGGAGGCTTCCTGCGACTTGCCGCGCGCGCAGATCGAGGAGCACGGCATTCGCGTGCTGCCGTCACGGCTCGACCTCGACGACCGGACCTGGCTCGACGAGCGGGCGCCGGAGCAGACGATGATGTTCTTCCGCCGGTTCCTGTCCGACCGCGGCATGGCTGCGCGCTCGACCGCGAGCAGCGCCCTCGAGATCGAGGAAATCTTCCTGCGGGACCTGGTGCTGGCGTTCGACCGGGTGCTGGTGATCAGCGCCGGCGCGGAATTCAGCGCCACCTTCCAGAATGCCACCGAGGCGTCCTATGCGATCCTGCAGTCGTACCATGAGCGCCGCGAGGAAGGCGAGCGATCGGGCAGCTTCGCCTTGCGCGTGCTCGACAGCGGCTCGATCTGCGCCGGCGAGGCGATCGCCGCCTGCCGGGCGCTGCAGCTGTTGAAAGACCAGCAGCATGGCTTTGACCAGATGCGCCGCGTGCTGCGCGACGAGGCGGCGCACATCAGCTGCCTGCTGGTCCCGGGCGATCCCTGGTACCTGCGGCGGCGCGGGCTCGACGGCAATGGCGCAAGCCTCGGCAGCGTGGACTACCTGCGGGCGAGGATCTCCGACCTGAAGCCGGTCATCGAGCTGGCCGGGGGCAAGCGGCGGATCCTCGCGCGGCCGCGCGGCTTCCGCGGCGGTTGCGCAGACGCATTGTCGCGAGTCGCGGCGGCGATCGAGCGCGGCCTCGGCGCACCCGTGGTCGCGCTGAGCTTCGGCGGCGACCCGCGCATCATCCGCGAAATGCCGGCGTACCAGTCGCTGGAAGCGCAAGCAGCCACGGCGCGCATCGACCTGCACCTCGCGGTCATGAGCGCGACGATGGGCGCGCGGCTGGGGCCCGGCGCGCTGTCGGTCGCGTGGCTCGCGCCGCCTCCGGCCGGCTAGTCCTGCGGCGGGTTTTTAGGCGCCGCGAGCTTCTCCATCAGCGGCGCGATCAGGTCGAGCGGCAACGGGAACACGATCGTGTTGGTCTTCTCGTTGGCGATCTGGCTGAGCGTCTGCAGGTAGCGGAGCTGCATCGCCTGCGGCTGCGTGGCCAGCTGCTCGGCCGCCTCGACCAGCTTGGCGGACGCCTGCATTTCACCCTCGGCATGGATGACCTTCGAGCGCCGGGCGCGCTCCGCCTCGGCCTGCTGCGCGATGGCGCGGACCATGCTCTCGTTGAGATCGATGTGCTTGATCTCGACGTTCGTGACCTTGATTCCCCAGTTGTCGGTGTGCTCGTCGAGGATGTTCTGGATGTCGGTGTTGAGCTTGTCGCGCTCCGACAGCATTTCGTCCAGCTCGTGCTTGCCGAGCACTGACCGCAGCGTCGTCTGCGCGAGCTGGCTGGTCGCCTCGAAGACGTTCTCGACCTGGATGATCGCGCGCTCCGGGTCGACGATGCGGAAATAGACGACCGCGTTGACCTTGACCGAGACGTTGTCCTGCGAGATGACGTCCTGCGATGGCACGTCCATGACGACGATGCGCAGGTCGACCTTGGCCATCTGCTGGATGACCGGGATCACGAGGATCAGGCCGGGTCCCTTGACCTTGTAGAAGCGCCCGAGCTGAAAGATCACCCCGCGCTCGTATTCCTTGAGGATCCTGATCGCGCTGAACAGCAGCAGCACGAGACCGCCCAGCAACAGCATTCCGAAATAGCCAGCCATCTCAGTTCTCCTTCGATTCCTGCGGTTCGACCGTCAGGATGAGTCCGTGCATGTCCGTGATCCGCAGTGCCTGGCCTTGCCGGACCGGTGTCGACGATTCGGCCGTCCAGAGCTCGCCATGCGCCCGCACCTGGCCCCGCCCCTGGAAATCTGCGAGCGCCAGCGCGGGAGCCCCGATCATGTCCTCGCGGCCGCTGACGATCGGCTGGCGCCGCGCCTTGACCGCGAACCAGATGATGGCCATGACCACGCTGCCGCCGAGCAGCGCGATCGAGCCGACCAGCCCTCTCGCAATGCCGAAGCCTGGCACGTCGGTGTCCATCAGGATGATCGAGCCGACCACGAAGGCGACCAGCCCGCCGATGCCGAGCGCGCCGAAGCTCGGCATGAACACCTCGCCGATCATCAGGAATATTCCGAGCAGGATCAGCGCGAGCCCGGCGTAGTTCACCGGCAGGACCTGGAAGGCGTACAGCGCTACCAGGATGCAGATCGCCCCGACCACGCCGGGCAGGATCGCGCCGGGGTTGTAGCCTTCGAAGATCAGCCCGTAGATGCCGGCCAGCAGCAGCATGTAGGCGACCGTCGGGCTCGTGATCACCGCCAGCAGTTCGGTGCGCCAGTCGGGCGCCACGCGCTCGACGACGACCCCCTCGCTGCGGATGACCACGTCGCCGGTCGACACCGTCACGGTGCGGCCGTCGATGTCGCGGAGCAGCTGGCTCATGTCGGCCGCGATCAGGTCGACGACGTTCTTCTCGACGGCGCGTTCCGCCGTCAGGCTGGCCGATTCGCGCACGGCGCTCTCGGCCCAGTCGGCATTGCGGCCGCGTTGCTCGGCGAGTCCGCGAATGTAGGCGACCGCGTCGTTGATCGCCTTCGCCTCGGGGCCGCCGCGGCCCGGCGCGGCCTCGGCGGGTGCCTCTTCTTCGTCGGCGTCTTGCCTGGGCGACTTGTCGTCCGGCGCAGCCGGCGCGCCGCCGCCGACCGGCACCGGCGTGGCTGCGCCAAGATTCGTGGCTGGCGCCATCGCCGCAATGTGGCTGGCGTAGAGAATATAAGTGCCGGCGCTGGCTGCGCGCGAGCCGCTCGGCGCGACCCAGGTGACGACCGGCACCGGCGAAGCCAGGATGCCCTTGATGATGTCCCGCATCGCCGTGTCGAGGCCGCCCGGCGTGTCCATCTGGATGATGACCAGGCGCGCGTTTTCCGCGGCCGCTCTCTCGATGCCGCGGACGATGAAGTCACTGGTGGCCGGGCCGATGGCGCCGTTGATCTCGAGCAGCAGGCCGCGTCCCGGTCCCGGGTCCTGGCCTGCCGGGGACTCAGCGCGGCCGATGGCCGCGAGCGCGAGCAGGCAGGCCATCGTGATGATGACGGCGCGCAGCGTGTTCATGCCTACATGTTAGCCACAGCCCGGGGGCAGCGCCAGACAAACCCGGCATGCGGCTATACTTGCTGGCCGAAACACGGCGAAGCAGCAGCGGAATACGCGATGCGTATCGTTTTCCTCACCACCGGCGGCACGATCGATAAAGTCTACTTCGACGCCTTGAGTCGCTTCGAGGTCGGCGAGACCGTGGTCGGCAAGATTCTCCGCGACAGCGGCGCGAATTTCGATTTCGAAGTCATTCCGCTGCTGCGCAAGGACAGCCTCGAGCTTACCGACACCGACCGCGAGGCGATCCGTGCAGCGGTCGCCGCGCGCACCGAGCGCCGCGTCGTGATCACGCATGGCACGGACACGATGGTGGACACGGCACGGTCACTGGCGGCGATCGCCGGCAAGACGATCGTGCTGACCGGCGCGCTGAGCCCGGCGCGGTTCCAGGCCTCGGATGCGCTGTTCAACCTCGGCATGGCGGTCGCCGCGGCGCAGACCTGTCCGCCCGGCGTCTGGATCGCGATGAGCGGGCAGGTCTTCCGCCACGACCAAGTGCGCAAGAACCGCGAGCTGAACCGCTTCGAGGCGTTGGCCGCGCGCGAACCGCAAGCGTAGGCGCCCGCCGGGCGCCGCGGCTCAGCGCTCGAACAAGCTCCTGACGCCCTCGCGCACGCCGTCCGTGACGCTCTGGCAAAAGGAAGCGTACCCGGCGGGCGCGCCGGGGGCGCAACTGCGCAAGGGCCGGTTCAGCCGCCGAGATCGAAGCGGATACCCTGGGCCAATGGCAGCTCGTGGCTGTAGTTGATGGTGTTGGTCTGGCGCCGCATGTAGGCCTGCCACGCGTCGGAGCCGGCCTCGCGGCCGCCGCCGGTGTCCTTCTCGCCGCCGAACGCCCCGCCGATCTCCGCGCCCGAAGTGCCGATGTTGACGTTGGCGATGCCGCAGTCGCTGCCCGCGACGGACAGGAAACGCTCGGCCACCTGCAGGTCGTCGGTGAAAATGGCCGACGACAGGCCCTGCCTGACGCCGTTGTTCAGCGCGATCGCCTCGTCGAAGTGGTGGTAGGGAATCAGGTACAGGATCGGCGCGAAGGTCTCGTCCTGGACGATGTCCCACTCGTTGCTGGCCTTGACGATCGTCGGCTGCACGAAGTTGCCCGGCCGGTCCAGCACGTGTCCGCCGGTCAGCACGATGCCGCCTCGCGCGATGACCTTCTCGATCGCCGCCTCGTAGCGCAGCACGGCGTCCGCGTCGATCAGCGGACCCATCAGGGTCGAGGCTTCGAGCGGGTCGCCGATCTTGACCTGTTGATACGCATGCGTGAGGCGGTGGGCGAGTTCATCGAACAGCTTCTCGTGCACGAGCACGCGGCGGGTCGTGGTGCAGCGCTGCCCGGCGGTGCCGACGGCGCCGAACACGATGGCCGGCACGGCCAGCTCCAGGTTGGCGCGCTCGTCGACGATGATCGCGTTGTTGCCGCCGAGCTCGAGCAGCGTCTTGCCGAGCCGCGCGGCGACGCGCGCGGCGACCTTGCGGCCGACGGCCGTCGAGCCCGTGAACGACACGAGGTCCACGCGCGGGTCATCGACAAAGGCCTCCGCCATCGCCACGTCGGACTCGAGGAACAGGTGGAAGATCGGCGGGAAGCCGCCGTCGCGGAGCGCCTCGTTGCAGATTTTCTGCACGGCAATGGCGCACAAGGGCGTCTTGGGGGAGGGCTTCCAGACGCACACGTCGCCGCACACGGCCGCGAGAAACGCGTTCCAGCTCCACACGGCGACCGGGAAATTGAAGGCGCTGATGATGCCCACCACGCCGAGCGGATGCCACTGCTCGTACATGCGGTGGCCGGGGCGCTCGGAGTGCATCGTGCGGCCGTAGAGCATGCGCGACTGGCCGACGGCGAAATCGGCGATGTCGATCATTTCCTGGACCTCGCCATCGCCCTCGGCCTTGATCTTGCCCATCTCGAGGCTCACGAGGCTACCGAGCGCGTCCTTGTGGCGCCGCAGGGCTTCCGCGCAGCGTCGCACGGCTTCACCGCGACGCGGCGCCGGCAGCGCCCGCCACAGGTGAAAGGCGACGCAGGCAGCCGTCATGATGTCGTCGTATTCGTCCGGCGATGCGCTGCGCACGGTGGCGATGATCTCGCCGGTCGACGGGTTGATCGACGAGATCGTCTTCCCCCGGCCCGGCAGCGCGCGGCTGCCGGCCCAGGCCCCGGAATTTTCCGCGCCGAGGCCCAGGCTGTTCAGGATGTCCTGCATGTCATGCTCCCTTCAGTCGCTGGTGCCCGACGCCGCCGGTGGCAATCATGCGCGCCGAGACCTCGTTGGTCCCGCCGTGCGCATAAAACCGGCCGAAGCGGTTGTCGAGCACATCCTTCAGATTGAAACTTTCCTGCGTGACGAAGCCGCGATGCTCGTCGGGGTCGCAGATCACGAGGTCCGCGACGGCGCAGACGCCCGCCGCGGTCGTGACCTGGATCGCCGACCAGAGCCGCCCGGCGATGACCTGCGGGTAGACCTTGTTGACGTAGTTTTCCTCGCGCAACTCGCCGTCCTGCAGGCCGGTGACCGAGACATAGACGACGACGACATCCTGCAGCGTGCGCGGCACCGCGTTCTCGAGGATGCGCTTGAGCGTGCCGCGGTCGTGGTTCAGCTTCAGGCCGTTCATCAGCAGGCGCATCTGGTTGCAATGGCCCGGGTAGCGCATCGTCTTGTAGTTCATCTCGTGGACCTGGCCGTGCCAGGACTCAGCCATCGAGCCCAAGCCGCCGGAGGTATTGAAGGCCTCGTACAGCGTGCCGTCAATCTCGATTTCCTCCAGGCCTTCGAGCGGCAGCACGTCGATAACCACGCCGTCCTCGACACTGCGGCACATGTTGCCGTACTCGTTGATCAGTCCGTCGGTCGACCAGGTCAGCGAGTACTTGAGCACGTTGTTCGGATGCTGGGGCAGGGCGCCGACCCGCAGCTTGACCGTGTGGACCTCGTCGAAATGTTTCGCGAGTTCATTCGCCGCGATGCTGACGAAGCCCGGCGCCAGGCCGCACTGGGGCGCAAAGGCCGTGGTGGCGCCCGCGGCGACGCGCCGCACCTGCTCGGTGACGGCCACGTCCTCGGTCAGGTCGAAATAGTGCATCCCGCGCTGCCGCGCGGCCTCGGCCACCGGCAGGTTGCAGAAGTACGGCAGCCCGGAGATCACTGCATCCACGGGGTGGGCATCGAGATGCGCGGCCAGCGCATCGGCCTGGGTGGCGTCGAATTGCCACGGGCGCACGCTGTCGAGCCCATGCGCCTTGGCGACGGCCGCGGCCGCCGCCCCGTCGAGGTCCGCGAGGTCGACCCGGTAGTCGCCGGATTCTCCGAGGAGCCCGGAGATCAGCGCGCCGATCTTGCCGGCACCGAGAACCAGTAAACGATGCATTGGGATGCTCCGAAAGCTGGCACGGCGCGCCCGACCGGCCCGGAAAACAAGCGCCGAGCCCGGTCGTGAAGCCGGTGGGCTCGCAGTCAATCGCCCATTATCGCGGGTCGGCTTCGGCGGCGCCAGCAGCCGAAGCCATGCTCAGGCTTTTGCGGTGCGTCATTGCGCGGTAGGATGGCGGCATGATTTCAACCCCGCGCCAACTCGACTGGCATCCCGCCAGCTGGCAACGCAAGGTCGCCAGCCAGCAGCCCCTCTACCCCGATGCAGACGCCGTCGCCGCGGTCATCGCAAAGCTCAGCACGCTGCCGCCGCTGGTCGTGTCCTGGGAAGTCGAGGCCTTGCAGCAGCAAATCGCGCGGGCCCAGCGGGGCGAGGCGTTCCTGCTCCAGGGCGGGGACTGCGCCGAGAACTTCGACGACTGCAATTCCGACCAGATCGCGCGCAAGCTCAAGATCCTGCTGCAGGTCAGCGTCGTCCTGCTGCACAGCCTCAAGAAGCCGGTCATCCGCGTCGGCCGCATGGCCGGCCAGTATGCCAAGCCACGCTCGGCCAACGACGAGACGCGCGACGGCCAGACGCTGCCGAGCTACCGCGGCGACCTGGTGAACCGGAACGGCTTCACGCTTGCCGACCGCACGCCGGATCCCGAGCTGATGCTGGTCGGCTACCAGCGCGCAGCCCTGACGCTCAATTTCGCCCGCGCGCTGGCGGAGGGCGGCTTCGCCGACCTGCACCACCCCGAGTACTGGGACATCGGCTTCGCGCACTCGACGCCGTTCGAGAAGGCCTACCGGCAGATCGTCAAGAGCATCACCGACTCGATGGACTTCTTCGAGTTCATCTCCGGCCAGCCGGTGCATCGCACGCGACGCATCGATTTTTTCACCTCGCACGAGGGGCTTCACCTGCTGTACGAGCAGGCCCAGACGCGTTTCATCGAGCGCCGCGGGCGCTGGTACAACCTGTCGACCCACTATCCGTGGATCGGCATGCGCACGGCCCAGCTCGACGGCGCCCATATCGAGTACTTCCGCGGCATTGCCAATCCGATCGCGGTCAAGGTCGGCGCCGGGATGAGCACAGAGTGGCTGCAGGGCCTGATCGAGACCCTCAACCCCCGCAACGAGCCCGGCCGGCTGACGCTGATCCATCGCTTCGGCGCCGCCCAGATCGCCGAGCGGCTGCCGGCGATGATCGAGGCGGTGCGGGCGGCCGGCGCCACCGTGCTGTGGGTTTGCGACCCGATGCATGGCAACACCGAGACGACCGCGAGCGGCATCAAGACCCGCAGCTTCGACCGCATCCTGTCCGAGGTGGAGCAGGCCTTCAGCATCCACGAGGAAATGGGCAGTTACCTGGGGGGCGTGCACTTCGAGCTGACCGGCGACGACGTCACGGAATGCATCGGCGGCGCGCGCGGCCTCACCGAGAGCGATCTGACCCGGGCTTATCTTTCCCAGGTCGATCCGCGCCTGAACTACGAGCAGGCGCTCGAGCTGGCGATGCGCATCGCGGAGCTGCGTGGCCGCTGAGCGGCCCATGAAACAAGCGGGAGTGCCTATGCGGTTGCGAACGATAACCCTGGCAGCGGCGTTGTTGCTGCTGGCTGCCCCTGCGGCGGCGGCGGTGCGCTTTGCCGAATGGTCTGGCGACACAATCGGCGGGCTGCTGGCCGAGGCTGTCTCGAACGACCAGCTGATCATGGTGGTCATCACGCAACCGGACTGGTGCCCGGGCTGCATCGAGCTCGACCGCACGCTGCTGCGCAACCCGGAGGCACGGGACATCGCCGCCCTGACCGACAACTGGGTCGTCCTCGAGGTGCTTGGATACGACGAGCCGGACGCCAGCTTTCTCGCCCAGCAGGGGCTCGGGTTCCTCGGCACGCCGACAACCTTGCTGCTGAGCCCGAGGGCCGCTGACCGGCGGCTGGGCGATGCGCGGCAGGTCACCGCGATCGTCGGGTTTCCGACCGATTACATGGCGCGGCTCGAGCGCGCGGCCGCCGGCCACGACGCCATCGAGGAGGCGCGCGCCAGGCTGCGCACGGACAACGACGTGGCAGCCATGCGCGGGCTGGCCGACGCATTCCTCGCGGCCGGCGACGCGGCCGCTGCGCGGCGCGTGTTCCAGTCGCTGATGCTGCGCGACGAGCTGTCCACGGACGAGCGGCAACAGGTCGCGTTGCAATCGATCATCCAGCCGACCCAGCGCATCGAGAAAGATCACCGGCGCACGCTCGAGGAGCTCGCGGCGTGGGCCGAGCAGTTCCCCGCGGGGCGAAGTGATGCCGACTATGTATACGCCCGGGTCTGGTCGCTGCTCTCGCTCGGCCGTCACGACGAAGCCATGGAGCTGATCGAGGCGGCCTACCTCACGGGTGATCCGAATGCACTGGCCAACTATCTCTACCTCGTGTTCCGCGATCCGCACGACGTGCTGCTCGCGGATGCCGAGGTGCGTGCCCGCGAGGCCGTCACGACGTTTCCGGAGCAGGCGGCGCGCTTCAATTCGGCGCATGGCCGGCTGCTGCGGCGCCAGGGCCGACTGGCCGAGGCCGAGCAGGCCTTTGCCCGGGCGGTTGCGGCAGCGGCCGAGGACGATCCGAACCTCGGCACCTATCGCGGCCAGCTCGAGTTCGTGCGCAGCGAGCGCGCGGCGCCGGGGGGCGGGGCTGGTTAGCGCGCGGTGCGGGGCGCTGCCGGCCGCAGGGCGCCCCGTGATTTTGCATTGACCGCCACCGCGCACTAATATGACGCGGTGCAGAAAAATCGCTAGGGCAAGCCCATGACCAGCACCCGGAAGGACCCTGAGGTTCGGATTCTCGGCCCCATCCGCGAGGGCTACGAGGCCATTCTTTCTCCGCCGGCGCTGGGCTTCGTTGCCGCGCTGAGCCGCAAGTTCGGTCCGCGCGTGGCCGAGCTCCTCGAGCGTCGCAAGGCCCGCCAGGCCGAGATCGATGCCGGCCGGATGCCCGACTTCCTGCCGGAGACCGCGGCCATCCGGGCAGGCGACTGGCGCGTCGGCGAAATCCCGGCCGACCTACGCGACCGCCGCGTGGAGATCACCGGCCCGGTCGACCGCAAGATGATCATCAATGCGCTGAACTCCGGCGCCAAGGTCTTCATGGCGGACTTCGAGGACTCGATGACGCCGACCTGGGACAACCTCGTGCTCGGCCAGATCGCGCTGCGCGATGCGGTCGGCCGCAGGATCAGCTTCACGTCTCCCGAGGGCAAGCAATACCGGCTGAACGACAAGGTCGCGACGCTGTTCGTGCGGCCGCGCGGCTGGCACTTGTTCGAGAAGCACGTCCACGTCGATGGCCGCGAAGTGCCTGGCGGCCTGTTCGACTTCGGCCTGTACCTGTTCCACAACGCGAGCGCGACCCGCGCCATCGGGTCCGGGCCGTATTTCTACTTGCCGAAGCTCGAGAACCACCTCGAGGCCAGGCTGTGGGCCGAGGTGTTCCGCGACGCCGAGGACGCGCTGGGCCTGGCGCGCGGCACGATCAAGTGCACGGTGCTGATCGAGACGATCCTCGCGGCCTTCGAGATCGACGAGATCCTGCACGAACTGCGCGAGCACATCGTCGGCCTGAACTGCGGCCGCTGGGACTATATTTTCAGTTTTATCAAAAAGTTCCAGAACTTTCCTGAGTTTACACTTCCGGACCGGCAGCAGGTCACGATGACGACGCACTTCCTGCGCTCGTACTCGCAGCTCGTCATCCGCACCTGTCACCGTCGCGGCGCGCTGGCGATCGGCGGCATGGCCGCGCAGATCCCGATCAAGGGCGACCCCGAGGCCAACGAGACGGCGCTCGCCAAGGTCAGGGCCGACAAGGAGCGCGAGGCGGGCGACGGTCATGACGGCACCTGGGTGGCGCACCCGGGGCTCGTGCCGATTGCGATGGAAATTTTCGACAAGCACATGCCGCGGCCCAACCAGCTGGATCGCCTGCGCGAGGACGTCGAGGTCGGCGCCGCCGACCTGCTGAAGGTGCCGGTGGGCGAGATCACCGAGGCGGGCCTGCGCAGCAATATCTCGGTCGGCATCCAGTACATGGCGGCCTGGCTGGGCGGCAACGGTTGTGTGCCGCTGCACAACCTGATGGAAGATGCCGCGACCGCCGAGATCGCGCGCGCCCAGGTGTGGCAGTGGATCCGTCACCCGCAGGGCGTACTGAACGACGGCCGCAAGGTGACTTACGCAATGTACGAACAGATTCGTGAGCAAGAACTGGCCAAGATCAAGGATGAAGTTGGGGAGGAGGCCTTCTCTGCCGGAAACTACCGCGAGGCAGCCGGGCTGCTGGACCGGATCACCGGCGAGAAGCACTGCATGGACTTCCTGACGCTGGTGGCCTACGAGGCCATCGACTGACGGAGCCCGGGGAAATCATTTACAGAGGAACGCGCGATGACACGCCTGTCGGCTGAACAACTCAGGAAGGACTGGAAAGAAAATCCCCGCTGGAAGGGCGTCACCCGGCCCTATGCTCCGGAAGACGTGCTGAGACTCCGCGGCACGGTGGAGATCGAGTACTCGCTCGCCCGCCAGGGCGCCGAGAAGCTCTGGAAGTACTTGCACGAGAAGCCGTTTGTGAATGCGCTCGGCGCGCTGACCGGCAACCAGGCGATGCAGCAGGTCAAGGCCGGCCTGAACGCGATCTACCTGTCCGGCTGGCAGGTCGCCGGCGACGCCAACCTCGCGGGCGAAATGTATCCCGACCAGTCGCTCTATCCGGCCAACTCGGTGCCCGCCGTGGTGCGCAAGATCAACCGCACCCTGCTGCGTGCCGACCAGATCTGCCATGCCGAGGGCAACGACAGCATCGACTGGATGCAGCCGATCGTCGCGGATGCCGAGGCCGGCTTCGGCGGCGTGCTGAACGCCTTCGAGCTGATGAAGGACATGATCGACGCCGGCGCGGCCGGCGTGCATTTCGAGGACCAGCTGTCCTCGGCCAAGAAGTGCGGCCACATGGGCGGCAAGGTGCTGGTGCCGACCGCCGAGGCCGTCAGCAAGCTCGCAGCCGCGCGCCTCGCGGCCGACGTCTGCGGCGTGCCGACGCTGGTCGTGGCGCGCACCGACGCCGATGCGGCCAACCTGCTGACCTCGGATATCGACGAGCGCGACGCGCCGTTCGTGACCGGCGAGCGCACCTCGGAAGGCTTCTACCGCGTCAAGGCCGGGCTCGACCAGGCAATTTCGCGCGGCCTCGCCTATGCGCCGCTGGCCGACCTCGTGTGGTGCGAGACCTCGGTGCCCGATCTCGGCCAGGCCAAGCTGTTCGCCGAGGCGATCCACAAGCAGTTCCCTGGCAAGCTGCTGGCGTACAACTGCTCGCCGTCGTTCAACTGGAAGCGCCACCTCGATGACGCGACCATTGCCAAGTTCCAGAAGGAGCTGGCGGCGATGGGCTACAAGTTCCAGTTCATCACGCTGGCTGGCTTCCACGCGTTGAATTACAGCATGTTCACGCTGGCGAAGGGCTACCGCGAATCGCAGATGTCCGCTTACGTCAAGCTGCAGGAGGCTGAGTTCGGCAGCGAGAAGGACGGCTACACGGCGACCAAGCACCAGCGCGAAGTCGGCGCCGGTTATTTCGACGCCGTCACGCAGGTCGTCACGGCCGGCCAGTCCTCGATCACCGCGCTGGCGGGCTCGACCGAGGCGGAGCAGTTCGAAAAGACCGGCTGAAGCTTGCCGTCGGCCGTGGTTCAAGGGCTCCGGTGGCGCTGCCGCCGGGGCCCTTTTTGATGCCGCTCGATCCAGGGGCCAAGGTTGAGTCGCCCCGGAGGGACGGGGATAATGCGCTCTCGCGCTTGGCCGGCATGCCGGGCAGGCATGCGCGGCTCCGACGCGGAAGGCACCCCATGCACTATGACCATATCCGACTTCCGGAAGGCGGTGAACCCGTCACCGGGAATCCCGACTTCACGCTGAACGTCCCGTCGCGGCCGATCATTCCGTTCATCGAGGGCGACGGCATCGGTATCGATGTCACGCCGGTGGCCCGCAAGGTGGTCGATGCGGCCGTGCGCCAGGCCTACGGCAAAGAGCGCGCGATCGCCTGGATGGAGGTCTATGCCGGCCAGAAGGCGACGTCGTTGTACGGCGGCAGCCAGTTCCTGCCCGAGGAAACGCTCGACGCGCTGGAGCGCTACATCGTGTCCATCAAGGGACCGCTGGCGACGCCGGTGGGCGGCGGCTTCCGCTCGCTGAACGTGTCGATCCGCCAGCGCCTCGACCTGTATGCCTGCGTCCGGCCGATCCGCTATTTCCCTGGCGTGCAGACGCCGATGAAGGACTCCGAGCTGGTCTCGATGACCGTGTTCCGGGAGAACACCGAGGACATCTACGCCGGCATCGAGTGGCCCGCCGGGTCACCCGAGGCGCAGAAGCTGATGAAGTTCCTGCAGGACGAGCTCAACGTGCACGCGGTGCGCTTCCCGTCGAGCTCCGGGCTCGGCATCAAGCCAGTCTCGAAGGAAGGCTCGCAGCGCCTGATCCGCAAGGCCATCAACTATGCCGTGGACGAGAACCGCAGCTCCGTGACGCTGGTCCACAAAGGCAACATCATGAAGTACACGGAAGGCGCGTTCCGCAACTGGGGCTACCAGCTCGCCCGCGACGAGTTCGGCGCCACCGAGCTCGGCGACGGCCCGTGGCTGGCATTCAATAATCCGCGCACCGGGCGCGAGATCGTCATCAAGGACGTCATCGCCGACAACTTCCTGCAGCAGATCCTGCTGAACCCGGAGGACTACGACGTCATCGCGACCTTGAACCTCAACGGCGACTACATCTCGGACGCGCTGGCTGCCCAGGTCGGCGGCATCGGCATCGCCCCGGGGGCCAACATCGGCGATGCCGTCGCGGTGTTCGAGGCGACGCACGGCACGGCCCCCGGCTTTGCCGGCAAGGATCGGGTCAACCCGGGCTCGCTGATCCTGTCCGCGGAAATGATGTTGCGTTACCTGGGCTGGCGCGAAGCAGCGGACAGCATCATGCGCGGCGTGGCGCGCACCATCGCCAGCGGCGAGCTGACCTTCGATCTGGCCCGCCTGCGCGAAGCGATCCGCAAGCCGAAGGCCGGTGACACGAAGGGCTCCGTCGAGGAGGAGCTGCAGCGACTGGTGCCGGGCGCGAAGCTGGTCGGTACGACCGGCTTCGGCGATGCCGTGATCCTGCATATGATGGAATAGGATAAATTACAGTCAGTTATCTCTGATAAATGAGGTTGCGTGTCAAGAACGATCCGGCCACCGGCGGCCTATCCCGACAGCTGGTTCGACCCGGGCTGCGCGCGTTGTCCGCGGCTCGCAGGTTTTCTCGGTGAGTTGCGCACCGCGTACCCCCGGTACCACTGCGCGCCGGTATCGCCTTTCGGTCCCGCCGACGCGGCGCTGCTGATCGTCGGGCTCGCGCCGGGCATGCACGGCGCGAACCGCAGCGGCCGGCCATTCACCGGCGATCACGCCGGCATCCTGCTGTACGAAACCCTGCACCGGCTCGGGCTTGCCAGCCGGCCCGCCTCGCTGTCGCTGAACGACGGCCTCGAGTTGTACGCCTGCCGCATTACCAACGCCGTCAAGTGCCTGCCGCCGGCCAACAAGCCCACGCCCGCGGAGGTGCGCGCCTGCCGGGGCTGGCTGGCCGCGGAACTCGCCGGCGGGCAGCCGAAAGTGGTGCTGGCGCTGGGCCGCATCGCGCACGATGCCGTGCTCGACGCGCTCGGGCAGCGGCGCGCCGCGCACCCCTTCGCGCATGGGGCCGAGCATGACCTGGGTGACGGGCCGCGGCTCGTCGATTCCTACCACTGCAGCCGCTACAACACCCAGACCCGGCGGCTGACCGCGGAGATGTTCTTCGAGGTCGCATCGCGGGCGGCGAGGCTCGCCGGAGCGGGCGCGCGGCCGTGAGCACACGGCGAGCGGCGAATGACGGCGTGGTGCATGGCGAGCCGGATGGCTTCGACCCGCGACCGGTGCTGCGCGGGCTCGGCCATCGCCCGGGGGTCTACCGGATGCTTGGCGCGGACGGCGATATTCTCTATGTCGGCAAGTCGCGCGACCTGAAGAAGCGTGTGTCGAGCTATTTCCGCGGCACGCCGCGCCCGGGCAAGACCGGCTTTCTCGTCAGCCAGGTGCGCGCCATCGAGGTCACGGTGACGCGCACCGAGGCCGAAGCGCTGGTGCTCGAGAACACGCTGATCAAGGCGCACCGGCCGCGCTTCAACGTGCTGCTGAAGGACGACAAGAGCTTTCCTTTCATCCGGCTCGACACCTCGCATGCCTTTCCGCGCCTGTCCTTCTACCGCGGCAGCCAACGGGTGCCGGGAAGGCTGTTCGGGCCATATCCCAATGTCCCCGCCGTGCGGGCAACCTTGCGTGATCTGCAGCGCCTGTTCCGCATCCGGCCGTGCGAGGACAACTACTTCGCGCATCGCAGCCGGCCATGCCTGCAGTACCAGATCGAGCGCTGCTCCGGGCCGTGCGTGGGACTGATTTCGGCCGAGGACTACGGGCGCGACCTCGAGCACGCGATCCGGTTTCTCGAGGGCCGCGGCAACGAGATCAAGGCGGATCTCAGGCGCCGCATGGAGGCTGCTGCCGGGCGGCTCGCGTTCGAGGAGGCGGCGCGCTATCGAGACCAGATCGGGCGCCTCGCCGCGATCCAGGAGTCCGCGGTCGGCGGCGAGGCCGGCGCGCTGGAAGCCGACGCGCTGGCGGTCCATGAGCAGGGCGGGCTGTTCTGCGTCGCCGCGATGTTCATCCGTGGCGGCAGGATGCTCGGCAGCCGCAGCTGGTTCCCGCGCGCGGCGCCCGGCACCGGGCTGGCCGAGGTGCTCGGCGCCTTCGTCGCCCAGCATTATCTCGGTGGCAGCCCGCCGGCCGAGATCCTGACCGCGCTGCCGATCGAGGACGAGGCGCTGCTGTCACGCGCGCTGTCCGAGCAGATGGCGCGCCAGGTCGCCGTACGGCACCGGGTGCGAGCGCCCCGGACGCGCTGGCTCGAGATGGCCGCGGAGAATGCGCGCCAGGCGCTCGAACTCAGGATCGCCGGCACGGCCGGGTTCACGGCCCAGTTCGAGGGGCTCGGCGAGGCGCTCGGGCTCGAGGAAGCGCCGCGGCGCATCGAGTGCTTCGATATCAGCCATACCGGCGGCGAGGCCACGGTGGCCTCCTGCGTCGTGTTCACGACCGAGGGACCGCTGAAGTCCGATTACCGGCGTTTCAACATCTCGGGCGTCGCTGCCGGCGACGACTACGCGGCCATGCGCCAGGCCCTGATGCGGCGCTACAGCCGGCTGAAACGGGGCGAGGCGCCGATGCCCGACCTGCTGCTGGTGGATGGCGGCGCAGGCCAGCTGGCCGAGGCGCAGGCCGTGCTCAACGAGCTGCAGCTCGACGGCGTCGAGCTGGCCGCGATCGCCAAGGGCCCGACGCGCCGCCCGGGGCTCGAGCGCCTGTTCTTGGCCGGCCAGGCCGCGCCACTTATACTGCCGAGGAACTCCGGGGCACTGCATCTCGTGCAGCAGGTGCGTGACGAGGCCCATCGCTTCGCGATCGCGGGCCATCGCCAGCGCCGTGCGCGGGCGCGCCGAGTCAGTCCGCTGGAGGGCATTGCCGGGCTGGGGCCGAAACGCCGGCGCCAGCTGCTGGGCGAACTCGGAGGTATGCAGGGCGTCGTTGCAGCCGGCGTCGAGGATCTCGCCAGGGTCCAGGGCATCAGCCGCGACCTGGCGCAGAGAATTTACGACGCACTACATCCCACGGACTGACGGCACAGGCCAGCAATGCTGAATATTCCGAATACCCTGACCTGGATCCGGATCATCTTGATCCCGCTGATCGTGCTGGTGTTCTACCTGCCGTACAGCTGGTCGGGTCCGGCCGCGGCGATCATTTTCTCGCTGGCGGGCATCACGGACTGGCTGGACGGCTACTTTGCCCGCAAGCTCGACCAGACTTCGGCCTTCGGCGCGTTTCTCGACCCGGTGGCCGACAAGTTGATGATCTCGACCGCGCTGGTGCTGCTGGTCTCCAAGCATCCGGGCTTCGTCGTGGCGCTGCCGGCGGCCGTCATCATCGGTCGGGAGATTGCAGTATCCGCCTTGCGGGAGTGGATGTCGGAACTCGGCGGGCGGCAGCATGTATCGGTGTCGGGGATCGGCAAGTACAAGACCACGGCGCAGATCACGGCGTTGATCATGATGCTGTGGGGCATGAAGCTGTGGTTCATCCCGATGTTCGAGATCGGCTATGCTTTCCTGCTGGCGGCGGCGATCCTGACGCTGTGGTCCATGTGGAAGTACCTGCTCGCGGCCTGGCCGCACCTCCGGGACGGCTGAGGTCCGGGCAGCGCCGACGGCCGGGGCAGAGCTTGACAGCATCCCCTTAGGCCTTAGAATTGCGCGTCCTGACGCGGGAATAGCTCAGTTGGTAGAGCACAACCTTGCCAAGGTTGGGGTCGCGAGTTCGAGTCTCGTTTCCCGCTCCAGATTTGGCTGAAAGCCCGGCCTTGCGCCGGGCTTTTCTTTG
>CAYWYS010000008.1:92005-101940 GCA_964462675.1 uncultured Thioalkalivibrio sp. | reverse complement strand
AGGCAGCTTATGGAACGCATCGACCGAACATGAGCCCGGCGCCACTGCGCATTCTCGTCATCGAGGACAGTCCCGGGCTGCGCCTGTCGCTTGCATCCCTGCTGGAATCCCATGGCCATCGCGCGGACTTCGCCGCCGATGGCAGCACTGGGCTCAGGCTGGCCCTCGCAGACCCCCCGGACGTGCTGGTCCTCGACCTCGGGCTGCCGGGACTGGATGGCCTGCGGGTGTGCGAGGCGATCCGCGAGCAATGTGACCGCCATGTCCCGATCCTGATGCTGACCGCCCGCGACACATTGCCCGACAAGCTGCGCGGCTTTGAAGCCGGCGCCGACGACTACCTCGTGAAGCCGTTCGCCGGTGACGAGTTGCTCGCGCGCTGCCTGGCGCTGTCCCGTCGCCATCGGGTGGGACTCCCGCACGAGTTTCGCATCGGCTCCCTCTGTATTGATCGCAAGCAGGGCTTGGCCAGGCGCAATGACCAGCCGCTGGACCTGCACCAGACGCCGTTCCGTATCCTGCTGGCCCTTGCCGAAGCGTGGCCGCGAACGTTGACGCGCTCTGAACTGATCCAGGCCCTGTGGGGCGATGACCCACCCCCTTCGGACCCGCTGCGCTCGCACCTGTACTCGCTGCGCCTGGCCCTCGACAAGCCGTTCGCCACGCCGATGCTCAAGACCGTGCATGGCGTCGGCTTCCGGCTGGATGCAGACGAATGAGCGCGCCACACCGCCGGCTGCACAGGCGCATGATGCTGGTTTTCACTGGCTTTACGCTGGGCGTTGCCGGCTTGTTTGCACTGTACGCCGTCGCCTTCATGTACACGGTGGAGGATCGCTTCTTTGATGCCCAGCTCGCGGAGGAAGCGCGTTTTCAGCGGCAACAACATGCGATCACTGGCCGATGGAGCGAGCCGCGCAGCGCGCATATTCGCTTGCACCTCGAGCCCGGGACTTTTCCGGGCGACCTCGGACCGGCCTATGCCGCGTCCCCGCTGCGGACGGAGTTTCCCGGCGAGGACGGCCGCCATTACCACGTGCTCCGGTTCGAGGCGCCCACCGCCGGGGTCGCGTGGCTGGTCGCGGAAACCAGCGCCCAGCTGGTCGTTCGGCCGATGCGCGACCGCGTGTTCCGGCTGCTCGTCTGGTCGGCGGCTGTCGTGCTCGCATTCGCCTTGTTGATCGCCTACTGGCTGGCGCGTCGCACTGCGGCGCCGATGGAGCGGCTCGCCGCCGCGGTCGAATCCATGCGCCCCGGTGAGCTGCCCGACAGCCTTCCGGGGCGATTTCCCGATGACGAGGTCGGCGTGCTGGCCCGGGGGCTGGAAGCACTGTTACGGCGCGTTCGTGCCTTTGTCGCCCGCGAGCAGGAATTCACCCGCGATGCCAGTCACGAGTTGCGCACGCCACTGACCGTGATACGCAGCGCGGGAGAGCGCCTCGCCGGCGAACCCGGTCTGGGTGAAGACGCGCGCCGACACGTGGAACACATCCTCCAGTCCGCTGCCCAGCTGGAGCAGACCATAACGACATTGCTGGCGCTGGCGCGCGAGGACCACACGGCCGGGCCGCGGGCGCCCGCGCGCGTCCTGCCGATCGTCGAGCGCGTGGTCGTGGAGCAATCGGGCCTGATAGAGCACAAGCCTGTTACGGTCGATGTCCGGGTTCCGGCCGAGGCCACCCTTGCTGTGCCAGCGCCGGTCCTCCACATCCTGCTTTCGAACCTCGTCGGCAACGCGTTCTCGCACAGCGAGGCGGGCGAAGTGCGTATCGACATGGACGAGCGCGGATTGTGCATCGCCAATCACGGTCACCCCGTCGCCGCGGGCCTCAGGAGCTCAATCCACCAGCCGTTCTCGCGACGCGAAGGCAGCGCGGGCTTTGGGCTCGGGCTTGCCATCGTGCACCGCCTGTGCAGCCAGCATGGCTTGCTGCTGCAGTTCGACAGCAATGATGAGGTGACCGTTGTCAGTCTCCGCGCGGCGGCCGATTCGAATCGCGTCAGCCTCTCAACGGGCCACGGGCCGGAAGCCGGCCGGAACCTCGAAGGTCTCGGCGCCGACCGCACCGCGGCTGACCGAGACCAGTTCGTTACTGATAGTCATGAGTGACACCATGCTATCGGTGGGCGCGTCCGGCGCCTTGGGCTTGGCCGAGTCGTCCCGCTTGCGTCCGAGCATTCCGCCCAGCCGGCCGCCAAGCGCGCCGCCGATGGCCTGGCCCAGCCCGGAAGTGGCGCTGCCCATGGATCCCAGCTGCTTTATGCTTTCGCACTGGGGACCCCCGATGGCCAGCGAAATGCTCGACTTGACCGGATAGCCCTCCAGCGTCTGCATGTGCGCAGCCAGCGTCTCCCAGACGCCTTTGTATCCGCCGAACATCATTTCCGCGCGCTCGGTGAAACCGCGTGAACCCACGGTGTCCAGGCCCATCTGCCTGGCAAATTCCTGGTAGAAACCCATCACCTCGGACCCGCTCTCGAACTCCGGCGCGATCCATTGCTCGAGCCGAATGCCGAAATCGCACACCTCGCCCGATTCCGGGATTCGACAGGACTGGCTCGACGTGAGCAGCAGCCGCTCGGCGCGATAGCCGGCGATGGTCGCGGTTTCTCCGCTGCGCTCGACGCTGGCCGTGGCCTCCGACCAGTCGCACTCTGATTCGTCGATTCCGGACATGCCCTGCTGCTGCGCCTGCTGGGACTGGCGCATTTCGGCCATGGCCCGTTCCATTTCGGCGCGCTGCTCTGCGAAAGTCGCCTCCGAGTAAGTCTGGTCATTGAGATCGAGGCTGATCATCCGCTCCTGGTCAAGCCTGACGATCTCGGCCGTGGGGCCGAAGCCGCCGACCATCCGCATCATGCGGGATTCCATCTGCATGTCCATGTCGGTGCGCGCGCGATCACCGGCGATACGAGTGACGCTGGTGCCGTTCATGTTCATCATGCTCATGAGCCCGCTGCCCTCAACCCGCAGCTTCTCCTCGATGGTCACGTCTGCTGCGACCGGGGCGGTGCCGAGAAACATCGCGAGCACGCAAACGAGTGGGCTCACGCGGTTTGTACGGTTGTTCATGGGCGTTCCTCCTCGCATCTGGCGGCGATGATACAACGCCCCGGAGGATAGCTCAGCAAATCGGAAGCTTGGGATGCCGCTGGCAAACATTCGGCGGCGGGCCGAGGGTGGCTGAGCTTCGCTCACCTGCCGTTCAGGTTCGCTTCCCTAGACTTTGTTCCCGAGAGCAATGCCCGGCCATTGCGGAGGAACGGAGATGCCTGCACAACTCAAAATCGGCACCATGCTGCTGGCATTGCTCGCGCTGGCGGGCTGTGACAGCGAGACCATCGTGGTCGAGTACCGCTGCGCCGGACCGGATCTCGGTCTCGACGGCAACTGGTTCGGCGCCATGGCTGGTTCTTCGATGACCTCAATGGCCACTGGAGCGGTCGCCATGCGCGGCTGGGCTGGAGTTCCTTAAACATTTGGCAGGCCTGGGCGCTGTGCGGCGCGGGGCGCTGTGATACCACCGAAGCGGGCGGCATCGCGGCGACCCTGTGGTTCGACGTGCTGGACACGGACTTCGGGATGTACCGTGGCGAGTACCTCGATTCCCGGGGTGAAGAGGGAATCGCCGGCGCGCTGATGAGTCCCGACCTGCTGTTTCTCGGCACCTACACCTGCCCGTTCGGCTACCTCGGGCCGGAGGACTGCACCTTCGGGGCGCTGCAGTTCGACTGACGCGGAAACCTTGTTGCAGATTTCGCACGGCGGCACGGTCAGTCTGTCGAGGTGAGGGTGGCCACACGCCGTATCTGATCCGGCCCGTACCATCGCATGCGCCTGTACGATGTCTGGCAGCTCGCAACCAACTCCATGATCGGGATGCTTACCTTGTGGCTGGCCTGGGGGAGGGGCAACGTACGGCTTCCAGCTGGCTTACGCAATCCGAGACCTGTACGGCGGCTCCATGGTGCTCGTCGCGGGCAGCGTGGAGCGAACCTTGCTGGGACTCAATCTCGGCATCGTCGGCGCGGGAGTCGTCTTCACTGCCCGTGCGGTGCTGGCGCTCGACGCCCGGCGACGGCCGTTACTGGATGACCGGTGGGCCTTCTAGCGGTATTCCGGGTTCGGATGATCGAAGCGGTTGCCCGCTTCCCACTCTGTTCTCTGGTTGCCGTGTGCGGGTATGCCGCCCGCATCCTTGAGCATTCGCGCCATGTGCAGCAGGTTCCAGGTCATGAACGTCGTATTGCGTTGGGTGAACTCGTTGTCGAAGCCCACGAAACTGCCGTCGTCCCGCCGGTCGCCGTAGCTGGGGCCCGGTCCGGCCTCGCCGATCCAGCCCGCATCGGCCTGCGGCGGAATGGTGTAGCCCAGGTGCTGCAGGGCGTATAGCACGCCCATGGCCACGTGCTTGATGCCGTCCTCATTGCCGGTGACGATGCAGCCGCCGACCTTGCCGTAGTAGACGTACTGTCCCTTGTCGTTCAGCTGCGCGGACTGGGCGTACAAGCGCTCGATGACGCGCGTGCAGACCGAGGATCGCTCGCCCAGCCAGATCGGCGTGCCGATGACCAGAATGTCGGCCGCCTTCACTTTTGCGAAAATGCCGGGCCAGTCGTCCTGCGCGAAGCCATGCGCGGTCATGTCCGGCTGTACTCCCGGTGCCAGCACATGGTCGACCGCGCGGATGTGTTCAACGGACACCCCCTGCGCTTTCATGATGCCCTGCGAGACCTTCATCAGCGTTTCCGTGTGGGACAGCTCGGGCGAAGGCTTCAACGTCGTGTTGATGAACACGGCGCGCAGGTCCGAGTAGCGGGCTGGTGGCGAAGGGTGCTTGCTCATGACCGGAATCTCTTCATCGAGGCCGCGCCTGCTCAGGCCGGAGGCAGCACTTTCATGATGCCACCGCGGAACAGGCCGACGTACAGGACTGTCCGGCCATCCTCCACGACTGCCCGAATGCTCCAGGCGCCGCCGAACAGGCCGGGATCGTTGAGCGCGTACGTGGTCCACGTCTCGCCGCTGTCCCGGGACACCTCGAGGATCAGCGGCTGGGGCAGTTCGAACTCCTTCAGCCAACCTGCTGTGTAGATGACCTGTGGGTCCTGGGGATCCAACGGTGTATCGAAGTAGAAGCGGGCGCTCCGCTCGCCCAGCAGGCGCGACCAAGTCGCACCATTATCCATGCTTTGCAGGATGCCGCCCTCGCCCGAGGCCAGGATGCGATCAGGGTTGGTCGGATCAAAGGTAATGCCTTCGATTGTTGCAGGCGAGGGCAGCAGGGACCAGTCAAAGGTGGTCGTCTCGCCGCTGCCCAGGTCGTGGCGCCTGAGCTTCAATTGTTCGATGGCGCTTGCGCCACCGAACCAAACCTCGTTTCTTGCCGCGTTCAGGTTCACCGCGCTCTGCGGCGGGTCGAAGCCGTCCCAGACGCCGGCCAGTAGCTCCCAGGACCGCCCGACGTCCTCCGACACGGCCAGCGCATCCTGGCCGACAGCGTAGAGCCGTCCGCCGACGGCATCGTAATGCAGGGCCCAGATGCCGATGTTCTCCTGAAAACCGCCGCCGAAGTCGTTGTCCACGGGCAGCCAGTTCGCCCCACCGTTGACTGTCTCGTATAACCTCGCGTCTCGGAAAACGAGCGGGTCCGGCTCGAACACGACCGCGGCGAGCATATGCTGCTCATCCAGGATGACCAGGTCCTCGATCAGGAAGTCGTCCAGTCCGACGAACTGCCAGCTGTCCTGGCCCACCGCCTTGGCAAACAGTCCATCGTCGGTTGTGGCAAATAGTCGGTCGCCGTGCTGGTAGATACCCAGGACAATCAGGCCGCTCAATCCCTCCGAGCGGAACTCGGGCTGCGGAACCGGCAGGTTGCCGCCGGGAGGCGGCGCGCCTCCACCGCCACCCCCACCGCAGCCCGTGACCAGTGCGAGAACTGACAGGCACAGCGCGAGCGCAAGAAGGTCAGAACGACAACGGCTTTGCACGGCTGAATTTCCTTACAAATCGCTACCAGGCCTGGGCGGAAAACGCATCATCGAGCGGGGTCTCGGCGATATGATTCGTATAGTTGCTCAACGTCTTCATGGCGATGATGGTGAGGACATCGAGTACGTGGCGACGTTCGAAGCCGGCATCCAGGAAGACCTGGAGGTCCTCGTCAGGCACCCAGCCGCGGTGACTGATGACCGCGCGTGTGAATTCAGACAGCGTCTGCAGTCGCGCATCCGGCAGCTCTTCCTGTGCCCGCAGCGCGGCCAGGACATCGTCAGGCATCTTGACGCCCTTGGCGATGGTGCTGTGCGCGGCAACGCAGTACTTGCACCCATTGGTGGCGCTCACGCTCAGGAATACGACCTGCTGCTCGATCGCGGTCAGGCCAGCGTTCTGCAGGGCCTTGCCGATGGCGGCATATGCCTGTACTGCAGACGGTGACTCGGCGAACACGCCGAACAGGTTCGGCACAAAGCCGTAGGCCTGTTTGACACCTTCCAGCGTGGCACGGGAGCGCTCGGGGGCGTTTTCGATGGTGTATACGTTGAATTTCACAATATGCTCCTGGTCAGTTCAGCGCGGAGATCGAGATCTCCGCAAGATCGAGAATTTCGCGCGGCCTGGCGCCGGCCTTGGCGAGGGTGCGCAGGCCGCTCATGGAACACACCACGTAACGGCCGAGGCGCTCGGGGTCATGGCCCGGATCAATGTCACCCTCGCGCTGGGCACGCCGGACCGCATCGGCAAATACGCATGCAAACGCATCAATGCTGGTGGCGACCGTCGCGGCGACCTGCGTGTCCGACTGGCCGAACTCGGCGGCCGAGTTGAACACCAGGCAGCCCCGGCGCTGATTCCTGCCGCGCGCGTCGTCGGCCACCGACGCGAGCATGTTGCGAAGGAAGGCCAGACCGGATTCCGACGTGGCGAGCTGGTCGCGCAAATCCGCCACGAGGCCATCGCGGTAGCGCTCCACAGCTGAAATGAACAAGGCACGCTTGCTGTGGAACGCCTGGTAGAAGCTGCTCCGCGCGATGCCCATGCGGCCAAGCAGGTCCTGCAGCGAGGTGGCCTCGTAGCCCTGCGACCAGAACAGCCTCATGGCCGCTGCCAGCGCTGCGTCCGGATCGAACTCGAGGGGACGGCCTGCGGTCATGGCTGGTAAATTAGTACCACTTGGTACAAAATGCAATACGCATCATTGAACCCGGAGTGCGTCCTGATGTCCAAAGCCGTCAATCGCCTGCCCGTTTCACTCCTGCTGCTCCGCGTCGGCGTCGCGATCGTCATGCTGGCCTGGTCCGTCGACAAGCTGCTGAGGCCCGAGCACGCTGCCGGCGTATTCGGTGCGTTCTACGCCCTGCCGGGCCTCGGTGAGCCGGTGTTCTACGTCATCGGTGTCATCCAGCTCCTGGTGGTGCTTGCTTTTCTGGCCGGCGCGTGGCGATTCTGGACCTACGGTGCAGTGCTGGCGATGCACACTGTCTCGACGCTGTCCTCGTTCCGCCAGTACCTTGCGCCATTCGAGGGACCGAACCTGCTGTTTTTCGCCGCATGGCCGATGCTCGCCGCGTGCATTGCATTGTTCCTGCTGCGCGACCTGGACAATCTCTGGACGGTGGGACGATGAGCTGGATTCGCGAAGTCGATGAAACCACGGCGGTGGGTGAGATCGCCGACCTCTATGCCGAACTGCGGGAAAAGCGCGGCAAGGTGTCGAACATCCTGAAAGTGCACAGCCTGCGCCCGGCGGCATTGCGCCACCACCTGGACCTCTACATGGGCATCATGTTCGGTCCGGGCGGAATCAATCGCCGCCAGCGTGAACTGGTTGCCGTGGCCGTGTCGCAAGCCAACCGTTGCGGCTATTGCGTCGCTCATCACGCCGAGGCGCTCGCCCGCTATGTGCGCGATGAGGAACAGCTGGCCACGTTGCGCGAGAATGCGCTGCAGCCGTTCCTGGCGCGCACCGATCGGGCCATGGTGGAATACGCGATCAAGCTGACCACGACACCACACGAAGTGTCGGAGTCCGACATCAGCGCATTGCGCGAGGCGGGGCTGGCCGACGAGAATATCCTGCTGGTCAACCTCATCGTGGCGTATTTCAACTTCGTCAACCGCATCGCGCTGGGCCTTGGGGTCGCCTACAGTGACCAGGAAGTGGAGGGTTACAAGGTGTGATGCGCTGGCTGTTGCTCGGAGTGCTGGCTCTGGCGGGCTGCGCGACCGGCGTCGCGCCGGACCTCGAGCGCCTGTACGAGGGCAGCGGCGCGACTGTCGACCAGCCGCCAGTGATCCTGATTCCGGGGATTATGGGCTCGCGCCTGGTCGATGCCGACGGTACGGAGCAATGGCCGGGGAAGGGCTGGCGCGCGTTTCTGGCCGGGCGTGAAAGCCTCGCGTTGTCGGTGGATGCCGTCACGCTTGAGTCGGTCGATGACGGCCTGGTGGCGCATGGCCTCACCGATCGGGTCGCCGGTCGGGATTACTACGCTTCCATTATTCGGATCCTCGAGAGCGCAGGGCAGTATCAACGGGGCAGGCCAGGGGAGCGCGTCACGCCCGGGCGCCGTTATTACTATGAGTTCGCCTATGACTGGCGGCACGACAATCTCCGCGCCGTGGCGCAGCTCGACGCGCTGATCGAGCAGATCCGAGTCGATTACGGCGATCCTGATCTGCAGGTCGATATCATCGCCCACAGCATGGGTGGGCTGATCGCCCGCTACTACATGCGCTTCGGTCCGACGGACGTCCTCGACGGCAACGACTTTCCGCTCACCTATCGGGGTGAGGGCCGCGTGCGCCGCGTTGCCTTGCTCGGCACGCCCAATCTTGGCTCGGTCAGTTCCCTGCATGCGTTCATCGTCGGCGAGCGCGTAGGGCTTCGCAGGATTCAACCCGAGGTCATGGCGACCTTCCCCAGTCTGTACCAGGTTTTTCCGCACCCGCTGAATGATTGGATACTGAATCATCGTGGCGTGCCACTGGAAAGAGACATCTTCGACGTCGTCATTTGGCGACGATTCGAATGGTCGATCTTCGATGAGAAGGTTCGCGCGCGCGTGCGCAAGAAATTCGTTTCCGACGAGGAGGGTGAGGCGCACCTGGCGTTGCTGCAATCGGCGTTTCATCACAATCTGGAGCGTGCCCGTCGCTTCGTCTGGTCGTTGACCATCCCGCTGGAGCGCGTGCCATGGACCATGATGACCTTTGGCGGGGACTGTCACCTGACGCCGGCTCGTATCGTCATCGAGGAATTGCGCGGCGAATCCGTGGCGCGACTCAGACCGGGTGACATCCGGCAGCCGATGCCCGGCGTGGACTACGATCGCCTGATGCTGGAGCCGGGCGATCAGCGCGTTACCAAGGCCTCGCTGCTCGCCCGGGAAACCCTGGACCCGGCGGTGCCGCGCCACCCCTGGAGTTTCTTTCCTGTCGTCGGCTCAATCTTTCTGTGCGAGGAGCATGACCGGCTTGCGACGAACATCAGTTTCCAGGACAACCTGCTGCAGTTTCTGCTCAGCAGGGACTGAAAGACCTGACCCCAATGAGAAACCCTCGCCTTCGATGTCGTCGATGTCTGGACCTACTTCGCGGGCCATGACCGCAGAGTCCGAAGATGATTGCCTGACAAGATCGGGAACCCGCGCACGAGGCCGATAGTCTTACCGTCTATCGTCGCAGCACTCAATGCGGCATGCGGCAGTCAGAGGTTGTCCTGGCATGGCGTCCTTGAGAACTCGAGTGGGCCGCTGGCTTGCTGCGTACCTGGCGAGGCCGCGCGATCGCGCCCTCAGTATTTCCACCAGTTCCGCGTCCCAGCTTGCCGCTACTCTCTGCAAGGGAGACGTATTGCTGGTGGAGGGCACCAGCCGCTTTGCTACCGCTATCCGCTATCTCACCCAGTCGACCTGGTCGCACGCCGCGC
>CAYWYS010000008.1:0-91905 GCA_964462675.1 uncultured Thioalkalivibrio sp. | reverse complement strand
AGCTCTATGCAGGGATGCATACGCGCATCTGCCGCCCGGTCGGCCTCAGCGAGGCGCAAATAGAAGCCGTGGTGTGTTACGCGACAGAGCGCGTCGGGCACCAGTATGACATCAGGAATATTGTCGACCTGGCGAGGTACCTGTTGCCCACACCGCCCGTGCCGCAGCGCTGGCGCCGCCGAATGATCGCATTCGGCAGCGGCGATCCGACGCGGGCCATCTGTTCATCCCTGATCGCCCTTGCATTCCAGTCTGTCAACTATCCCATCTTGCCGGAAGTTGAGCACCTGCGCTGCATGGATAGTTGGCACGGCTTCAACGAACAGGAGATATTCCGGATCCGACACCACAGCCTGTTCACGCCGCGCGACTTCGACGTTTCGCCGTATTTCCAGATCATCAAACCGACGCTGGCCAACGGCTTCGATCCCGCCCTGATACCCTGGGCCGAGACGGCGCCGTAAGTACACGGGCTTATGCCGTTGGCGCTTTCTCAAGCCCGAATATCCGGTCGAGGGACAAGCTCCCCGGTCCCCGGGCCAGCACGGCGAACAACGCGACGAACCACCACACGGCGGGATTCCACCAATGGCTCCAGCTGGGAAACACCGCAAGTTGAATAAACAAGGTCATGCCGATCAGACCAAGCGCGGCAAAGCGGGTGAACAAGCCGATGATAAGCAATACGGGCAACAGTACTTCGACCACGCCCGCCGTGAGTGCGAGACTTTCGATTAAGCTGACAATTGCCGAGCCATCCACGTAGTCCATGGTCTCCGGGTCGCACAGCAACAACGCGCCGGGACGGACCGGATCAGGGCAGAAGAACTCGTACAGGAACAGGTCGTATTTTTGCTCATTGAAGTCAAACCAGCCGTTCCATTTGGAGAGTCCAGAGCTGAGAAATACCTGGGCGGCGGCCAGTCTCAGGAAGAGCCCGGCGAGCGGCGCCAGCCAGTGTTCGGTTCGGCGCGCCACGAGTCCATACAAAGAAGCAGCACTTGCCACGATTGTCATCGCTCGATTCCTTGCTCAGGTGTGGGCTGTTCGTTCACTTGCAGGACGCCATTATTCAGCAACTCTGCAAAGTGGCCTGCCAGTTCGAATCCAGGGATTGAGTTCAACACCGCTGTGCTGGCGCCATCCAGGGAGTGGCACCGTTCCACTTCGCTCAAGAAAAGGTATTCGCCGGCAGATAATGAGCGCGCGAAGACCGTCATCTCAGGGCGCCACATCAGAACGACGTTTGGCTCCGTCGTAATTGCGTCACCCGGCCACTGAATCTCGTTGCCGCGCTTGAAGTCGCTCCACAATGCGAATGCCTCGACGGTGGTGTCGATGAGTTGGGCGTTCGGCAGCAAGGATATCGGCAATTGGGCGATATCTGCGCCTCGCTCCAGCAACCCTGGCAGGCTTTGCCCAGTGAGGGGGGCGGCGTCCTGGCCATGAAGGCAGTTGATCCAGGCCCGGTCCAGCTGCGCCATGGCGGTCAGCCCTGCTTGAGGCGGGTAGACATGCATCGCCAGCCACTCGGGAAAGTGCTGCCCGTAGCCCGTGAGCGTGCCCTGCGGCGGCGGATGCTGGTCAGCATAATTGCGAGCCAGCATGGCAAAAACGTCATGGCCAAGGACCTGGTGAACACTGGCAAAGGTATGGACAAGAACCTCCCGGCAACTGCGGTAGAAGCCGTTGCGATAAATGGCGGCGATGGTCGGGTCAAAGCCTCGCTGGAACAGTTCACCGAGGCCGCCGGGGTCCCCGTGGCGAATAAAATCGCCCAGGCCCCGGTAGAAATCCCGCCCTTGGGCGTCAAGCGAGCATTCGGTCATGATTGTCGTTGTGCCTCGGGTGGACCTTCTGCAGCGCAAGGTCGGCCCGGCCGGATTCCTCCAGCAGCATGTCGAAGGGTGGAATATTGGCGTCGCGTTCGAGCAAAACCGGGGTATGACCCAGGTGGGCAAGGGCAAAGTCCAGCAATTGCCAAACGCCCGCAGCGACCCCGCTGTCGTGGCTGTCGATCAGCAAGCGATCGCCGAACTGGGGATCCGATTGAAATCCGGCGATATGGATCTCGCCCACCAAGTCAAGTGGGATGGCGCGGATGTATGCGTGCGGATCAACGCCCACGTTGCGTGCCGACAAGTAGAGATTGTTGACGTCGAGCAATAGTCCGCAGCCCGAGCGCCTGGCCACCTCCAGCAAGAAGTCCACTTCGTCCATCTCACTTCGTACCGCCAGGTAGTTGCTGGGATTCTCCAGGAGAATCCGCCGGCCAATGTCCGCCTGGAAGCTGTCCACGCCCCGCACGAGCGCCGCCAGCGCCACACTCGTCCGGGGCAATGGCAGCAGATCCGCGAAGTAGGTGCCGGCGTGAGTGGACCAGACCGCGTGCTCCGACACCACCGCAGGCTCAATTCGCCGCATCAGCTGCGCGAGCCGGGCCATATGGTCGGCCGCGGGCAGGTCCGGGCCGCCCAGTGAGGCGCCCACACCATGAAAACTGATTGGATGACGCGCCGCGACCTGCTCGAGGCCGGCGAGCCGCGGCCCGCCGGCCATCATGTAGTTCTCCGGGTGTACTTCGAACCACACTCCCCGCCTGTCGCAGGCCGCCGCTTCGGCAAAGTGCTGGGGCTTCAGGCTGACACCTGCCCCCAGATCCCGAAAAGAAGTCGCAGTGGCCATCCGGGACACGGGCGCTCGTTCGGCGTGCGTCATCGTCTCAGTCGCTCAGGTCTCAGGGATTGTTGCGATCCAGGGCTGACAACGACGCGGGGCCTTCTGGCGTGATGATGAACTCACAGGTGCCGCGCGGTACGTTGGTCCAGGCGTTACCCTGGTAATCGATTGTCGATGTGCCCTCGCAACTGGTGCCCGCACCGGCTTTGCAGTCGTTCTCGCCCGCCAGGGCAATGCCGTAGCACTTGTCCTTTCGACCCCGCACGCGCTCACCCGACATCCAGGAAGTAAAGGCCGCGCGCGCCTTCTCGGGAGCGTTTTCGACCAGCGTGAGGCCGTCGTTCGGCTTGGCGATGGCGGAACTGGCCATGGCGAGGGCCATGCCGGCGATCAGGGCACTAGTGATTCGAGCGTTGTGTTTCATGATTGTCACCTTCGGTTGCTTTCGACGTTTCGCGGTCAGGCCGGCCGATCCTCGACACGAATCGTGGCCCGCGTGGCCTGAGGGGCCGTAGGTAAAAAGACGGTCCTGCGCGGCGTTTGTTACATATCAGGAAGAATCAGCACGGCGGTGTCTGCAGGCGCAAGATCCGAGCATCAGGGCGATGCGCCACCCGTGCCAGCGGACGTGTCTCACGCGTAGTGCGCGCGCTCCCATCGTTCCTGGTTGCGCCGCGCCGCCCGCACCATCGGGCTGAAACGGGCCAGGTACACGACCAGCCGGTTGAGCCAGGCCACCGGCACCCGGCAGGGCCTGAGGAAATCCACGAACAGCACCACGCGTACCTCGTCGCTGTCGTTGTGCACCTCATGCTCGAGCGAGTCGTCGAAGATGAGCACCTCGCCGGGCAGCCAGTGGCGTCGCTCATCAGCCACGCGCAGCCAGCAGCGCTCCGGCTCCGCCGGGATCACCAGCCCCAGGTGCAGGCGCAGCACGCCGTTGTATGGGCCACGATGGGGTGGAATACGCTTGCCCGGCTCGAGTATCGAAAAGAATGCGGTTTTCACGCCGGGGATGCGTTCCAGCATCGCCGCGGTGGCCGGGCAGCGACGCAGGTTCGGTTCCGACCGCAGCCCATAGCCCAGCAACATGAACGTCTTCCAGCGATCGTCATCGGTGATGTAGCCGACTTCCCTGGAAATGTCCTGGAACGAAGGCAGCTTCGCCCGCTCCAGCAGCACCCGCGCCGCCTCGACTTCGACTCCGCGCCAGTTTGCCTTGAGCGGCTGCACCCATGGAAACAGTGAGTCCGGGAAAAATGCCGTCGTACCGACCAACGAGGCGCCGGCGATTCGTCGCTCCAGCCAGCCAAGGAATCTGAATACCGCGCGGCCCACGCGACTATCAGGCGCATTGAACGGCTTGTCCAACTGTCTTGTCTCAACCGGCACGCGGAACGTCCAGGCCGGTACGGTATCGTATCGTCGACGGCGCGACGCCGAAGTCCACCGCGACGTCCACGCCCTGGGCGCGGCAGATGCTGGCGATGATCGCGTAGTGATGAATCGTGTGGCTCACCAGGAACTCGAGTTCGCGGCGCGACGAACTCGGTACCCACGCGTCGGGGTGGCCTCCCTCGCCAGCCACGAAAACCTCCAGCGCGCGTGCCGTTGTCCGGGCAGCCAATGCGGCGCAGGTCTGCTTGATGGCCTCCATGCCGGCGCTGCGGTCGTGTTCGACAATGGTGCCGCGAACGCGTTGATCATAGTTGACCCGGCCGCTTTCCTGCCCTGCCAGGAAACTGTGGCAATGGTTGAGGATGTGACGCAGGTGTGCACCAACGGATCCGCCCCACGGGTCATCGTCGCCGACGCAGTAATGCAGGTCGGTCATGCTGTCCACGAGCGAACTGCCCTGCTGCAGGATCTCGATGAGCTGGGAAACCCTGTGCTTCATCCGGCCCAGGCCAGGTAGTCATCAGCCGCCGGCCCGAGAAACGTTCCCAGGATCTTCGGGCCGAGCGCCGGGACATCGACAGACAGCAGCAGGCCGGGCGTGTCGTTGAAGTTCGGGTCGATGCCGACGCAGTGGAAGCGCGCGCCCAGCTTCATGTAATGCCGCAGCAGCACCGGCAGGTTCTTGCCGTCTGCATCCAGGCTCCGCACCATGGCCGAGAGCGTCGCGAGATCGGGGCGACCGACGGCAGCCCGGTAATCACGCCACTCCGGATGAATCGTCCTGGCGAGCGGCTGGCGGGGCCGCACGTCCATCGAGGGTTCGACTAGGGCATCGCATAGCATGGCCACGGCGCGCTCGTCGTATTGGCGCGACAACGAGACGGTTCCGTAGAGTCGACGGTACTGCGGATGAGCCGCGAGGTAACGACCGATTCCCTGCCAGAGCAGGTACAGCGCATGAAAGCTTTTCTGGTGCTCAGGCACGATGAACGACCGGCCGAGCTCGAGCGAGGGCGCTGCGGGGTCATGGAATTCCGGCCCGAAATCGAACATGTGGGACAGATAGATGCCGCTGGGACCGGTCTGCGCCAGCAGCAGGTCGGTCCGCCCCATGCGGTACGCGCCCACCAGGCCCCGTCCCGCGCGGTCCCAGACGAACAATTGCACATAGCTGCGGTCGAACTCGTCGCTGTCCAGCGGTCGCCCGCTGCCCTCGTCATGCATCCGGAATACGCGCTCGCGTCCCCGTGCGATGTCGGCCATGAGCGCTGGCGCCTGGTCCGCCAGCGCGTAGCCCACGCAGAAGTTCTTGAACTCGAGCAAGTGCTGCGGTCCGGGCAGCGCGTCGATTTCCTGCTCGATGTGCACCACATCGCCCGCCGGCGCCAGCTGCTCCAGTTGCGAAGACGATGGCGCGCGGGCCGGATTGCACGGGAAGTCCTGGGCATAGCACATGAGCCGGGCGTAGGCCGTCACGCCCCGTGCGTCCAGGTGGCGCACGGCCGCCCCCGGGATGGGCGCACCCGCGCTGTAGCGGATGCTGTGCCCACTTTTCCGCAGAAGCTCCCGCGGCAACAGGAAAAGCTTCGAGCGGTCCCAGAGGCGCCCGAGGGTATGGAAAGCCCCGCTGTTGGTGCCGTGAAAAAAGATCGGCATGATCGGCGCGCCGGTTGCGAGTGCCAGCCGGCCGACCAGTCGGTTCCACGGGCCGTCAGTGATGCGGCGCTTGTCGCGCTGGTGAAATGAGACCTTGCCCGCGGGAAAGAGGACCAGTACGCCGCCCGCCCGCAGGTGCGCCTCGCAGCGGCGAATGGATGACAGGTTCTTTTGCGTGACCCGCAAGGGATTGGTGGCAATCAGCAGCGGATGTAGCTCGCGGAAGACGCGCAGTCCGGCGTTGGCCAGGAACCGTACGTCATGACGGATGCCCCGCAAGGCATCAGCGAGCACCAGGGCCTCGATGGCGCCAAAGGGATGGTTGCAGACAATCAGCAAGGGCCCTTCGGTGGGAATTCCGGCCTCCACCAGCGTTCGTGTCGGCTGCGCCGAGGCACCGATCGCTCTGAGCGAGGCGCTGGAGAAGTCGAACGGCGGCAACCCTTCCAGATTGTTGCTCTGGTATATCGCATCGATGGCGGCTATACCGAGCAACCTGTCGACGGCCGGCCCGATCAACCCCAGCCATCTCGCCAGCCTTGTGCCTGGCGGCGCAAGTGTGCGGATGCTGATCCGCCACCGCTCCGGCGAATCCGATTCGGATGTCTCGATCGATTGGCTCATTACGCGGCCCAGCTCATTTCAGCGCGCCACCACAACTGGAACCCTGGCCGGCAGTGCACCCATAGCAGTGGCGTGCTACTGCAATTTGCTGTGGCAAGGGCCAATCCATGAGATCCCGCAGGTGCCGCCGCCCGCTGCCGCCCGCCGGTATGCCGAGCATCTGGTTGAAGTCGCAGTCATAGATGTATCCCTGCCAGTCGACACTCAGCAGTGACCGGCACATGACCGCGTCGAGGTTCGCAGCCTGGTGTGCATCGCGCAGCATTGCAGTGTAGTCGTCGAACTCGTTCTTCGACAGCAGCCACGAACCGAAGCGCTTGATCGGCATGTTGGCAAGCGCGAACAACTCATTGAATACGATGCCGAATCGCTCACCGAGGAGCCGCTTGTAGTCCTCTTTCAGCCCGGCCTGCGGCGGCGGCAGGTAGGCGCCGTTCGGGTTGTAAACCAGGTTCAGCACCAGGCCCGTGCCCGCCCGACCGTAGCCCAGCGAATTGAGCTTTCGCAGGGCTCGGATCGATGACTCGAACACGCCGTCACCGCGCTGCTGGTCCACGTTCTCCTCCTTATAGCAAGGTAGCGACGCTATAACCTCGACATTGTGGGCCGCGAGAAAACCTGCTACCCACTCGAAGCCGGGCTCTTCGATGATGGTGGGATTGAGGCGATCCATCACGTGCAGGCCGCGACTGCGCGCGGCCTCCACCAGCCAGCGGAAATGTGGGTTCATCTCCGGCGAGCCGCCGGTCAAGTCGATAGTTTGTACGCCGCAACGCTCTGCGGCGACAAGTGCGATCTCCATCGTGTCGCGATCCATGAGCTCCGTGCGCTTCGGACCCGCGTTCACATGACAGTGGATGCAGCTCAGATTGCACAGGTAGCCGAGGTTCATCTGCAACGTCTCAAGGCGATCACGCTCGATCGCCGGAAAGTCGCCGTTTCTCATCAGCAGAGGCAGGGTGTCACGCATGGATATGGGGCTCCGGCCTTGCTCCCGAAATGTCTTGGAATTTCTTCAACAGCATGGGGGTAATTCGACGGCTGTCCCCGCCACGTCGCGAGCGGGTCCGCATGGGAACAGGCCAAAATGTGTTTGCTTGTCGCCGGTAACTCGAAAGTGCTCCGCGTAACGCGAGACGGAGAGCATATCCGCGGTGTTGCCGCACACGGTCATCGGACGGTCGCGCTCGAACCGATGATGGTCATCCAGAGCGAAGGCGTGCGGCTGCCCCTCGATCGTGCCGAGGTAGGTCGCGACCTGGCCGTAGTCCTCGCAGCGATCCTCGAGTGTCAATTTGAATCCGCGCATCGTCAGCGAGCGGAACTTGACGAAGCCGATCTTGCGTTCGATTTCTGGATCGAGCAGCGGCACCGGGCTGGAACTTGCCACGCGCACATCGGCGCAGCCGGCCTGGTACATCATGCGGCGAAAGTCCTCCAGATACAGCGCGCCACCAAGGCACTCACCGCGCAGGACCGGATCTTTTTGCAGGGCGCGCGGGATGCGCCGGCTCGCGAATACGTCCGAAAAGTAGAATTCCCCGCCGGGCTTGAGCACACGCAACATCTCGGCGAACACCCTTCCCTTGTCCGGCGAAAGGTTGACCACGCAATTCGAGACCACGACGTCGACGCTATCGTCGGCGATCCCCGCAGTCCGGAGGTCCTCGATGAATCCCTCGACGAAGTGCACGTTCGGCCGGCGGTAACCGAAGCGATTCATGTGCCAGCCCAGGTGACGGTGCGCAACGGCCAGTTGCCCCGCGGTCATGTCGACACCGATGACCTGACCCTCCTCTCCAACGAGCTGTGACAACAGATAGCTGTCCCGTCCGGAGCCGCAGCCCAGATCAAGCACGACGCAGCCATCGAGTGCTGGTGGCAGGGGTGCGCCGCAGCCATAAAATCGATCCCGCACTTCGGCATGGACATTGGCGAGCAGGCCTCGCAGGTGCTCGGGCAGAGTTTCCGAGGCGCAACAGGCGCCGGTCTTCAGGTCACGGCTGGACTTCAGCACTTCGCCGTAATAATGGCGGACCTGTTTCAGCGCCGCGGATTCTAGTATCGCGTTCATGTCAATGCCCTTGTCGATGATCATTGAGCGACCACTCGTAGCACGTTTAGTGCAGCCGATAGTCGTCGGCCCCGGTCAGTTCATTTCAGACTTGCCAGCTCATTCAGCGTGGCTTTCCGGACCGCATCTACGGCGTGTGAAACCCGCTGCGCAGCAAGTTCGTCCTTACCAAGCGCCGGCCAGTCAACGCCCCAGGTCGCAGTCAGCGACTCTGCCGATGCAGAAACCGAGTCCGGCATGATCGCGGCGAGGTCGGCAACAAGCAGCACCTTGGCCCACCCGAGCCGGGGGTTGCCCCGGACCTCGTCCTTGTCATAGTGCAGAAAGAATACAATTTGATGAACCTCACCCAGGGTCATGAGCATCTCGAAACCTGCTTGGCGAATGTTGCGGTTGTGCTCGGTGAGCTCATTACGCCAAGTGTTGTACGACAGGCTCAGGATGGCGAGCACCAGGCTGATGATCGCGACCATGTTCTGCTTGAGCTGAGCATTGAATGATTTCAGCATGGCGCTGCCAACTTCATGACGATCCAATTGACTCGGCTGTCAGTTGCCATCGGTGCCGTCATAAAGCACCGTATCGACGTGAAAGCTGAACCAGGCAAACCAGAACATACGGTGCGCCACCAGAGGCTCGCCGCTGTCCAGCCGCCGGACAGCGACATGGCCGGCATCGGTCAGTTGCCACGCCAATCCCGGCGCGCCGCGCTGTTCGATGCTTTTCTCCCGCGTGAGCGCCCGCTCGGTGACGGCAAAGGAAGCGCCGTCGAGTTCCACGCCGTACACGACCGTCTTGGGATGCAGGCGGCGATCCAGGGCGACCGGGAACAGCAATCTGTCATTGCTGTCGTAGTCACCGTAAGGCGTCTTGTTGGCATATGGCCGATCGAAGCCGGTGTCGACCGAGAGCACACGGGTGTCAGGGTGAACTGCCCGCCAGGTGCCCCAGCGAGTCATCGTCACCGGCACCGTGCGCAGTTCCTCACCGCGCCGCGGGCCGGCGAATGCCCGGCCGGTGATCTGTTGCCAGAGGGACTCTGACGCCCGGTCGTACAGGATCAGGTCGTTTTTTCGCAGCAGCCCGGAAACACCGAATTCCACCGCCCGACCTTCAAAGGTCCGTTCGAAGACCAGGCCCGAGCCGCACAGCGGACAATAAGTGACCGCAACCGGCCGGCCGCCAATGAAATCGTTGACGATCTCATGGTAGTTGAGGATGGTCACGGGGTAAGCGCGCGCCTCGCCATTCATTTCAAGCGCCATGACGATGTCTTCATCAGCGAGGAAATTTGCATCGCCCGCTGCGACGAAGCGGGGATCATCAATCGAGGGGATGCAGTCACGTCGACCGCAGCCTTGCATGACTTCGTCCCATGGGACATCGCTCGGCGTGTCAGCCTGGTAGCCGAATGCGTCCCGGAGGATGTTTGTTTCCCAGCTGCCCGCTTGTGCCGCCACGTTGCCCGCCGACAACAAGAGCAGTGGTAGCCATCCCAAACGCATCCGAGTGTGACTTGAGCGGGGCCAACGGGCAGCGCTGTTCATGCGGGTGTCTCTTGAGCCGTCTATTGAATTCGGAATGCGCCCGACCGTCACCCCGGTGCAGAGCCGGGCGCAACGGACTGGTGCGCGACGATTACACCTGCATTGACGCAATGAGCGGCCGAAATGTTACAAGAGGAACTCCGCCGGATTCTCCGGAGGTCGGATTCCCTCAGACGTGTCCATGTTGTTCCCAAGGTGAATAGCATGCTTGTTCAAGTCATACGGCGGTTGAACAGCCGTGGTGGCGTTTGAACCGGCCACGTCGAGGGGAGGCGCCACCTTGGTTTGGTGTCTGACCTGCTTCTTCGGTTGATCTACACGGTACCCGGGCCGCACCCTGCACCCCGTAGATCCAGATTCGGGCTCTCGAGCGGCGGCGAATCGATCAGCGCGGTAGATCGATGATCACCACGTCGAGACCGGGGATATCTGCAAAGTCTCGCGGGTTACGCGTGACCAGGCCCAGGCTGTGCTGGATCGCCAGGCTGGCCAGCCACAGGTCCTGGACGCGGGTGCGACGAGCGCGGCCGCTGGCCTTGGCCAGCAGGCCGGCGATCTCGCCGAACACGTCCGCGGTATCGGCGTCGATCGCCAGCAAGGGTTTGCGGGTCATGCGTCGATAGGTGGCCAGGCGCTTCTGGCGCACCCCGGGATCCGCCGTCAATTCGATGCCGAGCCGCAGCTCGGCCAGCGTGACGGGCGACAGATAGACCGGCGCGTCTCCCGTGAAAGCGGACACGTCGGCCGGGCCAAGCCGGCCCTGCTCGACATCGATCCAGATGCAGGTATCGATCAGGAAGCCCACGGATCACGCAGCTCGTCGTCGAGGGTCCGGCTGCCGCGGCGAGCGTCTTCCAGCCACCCTTCTGCAGCTTCCGGCGACAAGGTGCGATACAGGTCGGCCAGCGCCTGCTCGGCGCTCTGCTCGCCCGGCGTGGGCGAGAGCTGGACGACCGGCTGCCCGCCCCGCTCGACGATGCAAGCCTCACCCGATTCCCGGACCCGGTCCAGCACCGCCCGGAGATTGCGGGCCAGCTCAGTGGCAGTGATCTTGTGCATGGTAGTCATGAAATTCAGAGGCAGTTTGATTTTATGTATTCCGACCAGTCCGGGCAAGCCCTCGACGGCCCGGTCGGTGAACCCGCGGCGCATACCGGCTATCCTGCCTAGAAAGGAGAACAACCATGCGCCTGCCCATGATCTCGCTGCTGGCGCTCGCCGCCGCTACCGCCTGGTCGCCCGGATCCCGGGCACAGGACATCGCCGGGCCCCTGTCTTATGACGGCAAGACCGCCCTGGTCACGGGTTCGACCGATGGCCTGGGACGCGAACTGGCCCTGGCCCTGGCTGCCGATGGCGCCCACGTCATCGTGCATGGCCGCAACGCCGAACGTGGCCAGGCGGTCGTGGAGGAGATCAAGGCCGCGGGCAAGGGCTCGGCGCGCTTCTATGCCGCCGACTTCGCGTCGATGCAGGCCGTGCGCGATTTCGCCGACACCATCGCCAGGGACTACGCCAGGCTCGACCTGCTGGTGAATAACGCGGGAATTGCTTTTACCGGCGACCAGCCGCGCCGCACCAGCGCCGACGGCTACGAGCTGCAGTTTGCCGTGAACTACCTCGCGGGCTGGGTGCTGGTGAACACGCTGCGCCCCAACCTGGCTGCGGCGGCGCCGTCGCGCGTGATCAACGTCGCCTCTGGCAGCGCGCACCCAATCGACTTCGACGACGTCATGCTGGAGCAACCCGGCGCCCATGCCCGCGGCTACGGCCAGAGCAAGCTGGCGCAGGTGAGCATGACGGTCGAACTTGCACCGACTTTCGCCGCGGAGGGCATCACGATGATTTCCCTGCACCCCGCCACGCTGATGAACACCACCATGGTCGAGAGCCTCGGCATCCCGCCCCGCACCACCGTCGCCGAGGGCCGCGACCACGTGATGGGGCTGATCACCCGTCCCAGCCTCGAGCCCGGCGCGTTCTATGTCGCGGGCAAGCCCGTGGCGCCGAACGATCCCCAGCCCGCCGATGCCGGCGCGCGTGCCCGGCTGGTTGCATTGAGTGAGGCATTGACCGGGGTGCCGGTCGGGCACGCTCGCCTTCCCGGGCGGTAAGCCGCACCTTTCAAGTTTGAGCCGTATCGGGCGCTGCCGACTGCTTCTTCTGGTGTCGAACGCCGCGAGACCTGGGAGGGGCACGGTGTGCGACTGGCAATTGCGGAAGAGGGCGTCGAGGACTTCGTGAGCATCGAGGGTTTCGAATATCTCGATGAGAACCCGATTGCCTCGAAAGCTCAGTTGAACTAAACTTAGTTCAACTAACAAGGTTCGCAAAATGTCTACGACAGTCAACATCCACGAAGCGAAGACTCATCTCTCGAGGATCGTCGACGAGGTCGCGGCAGGCGCCGAGGTGATCATCGCCAAAGCCGGCAAGCCCATGGCGAGGCTGAGCCCCCTGCAGGCTGGACCGCAGCCGAAGAGGCTCGGCTCGTTAAAGGGCCAGGTCACGGTGCCGGACGATTTCAACACGCCGCTTGATGACGAGGTGCTCGCAGACTTCGAGGGTCGATAGTCGTGCGCATCCTGCTGGACACGCACCTGCTCCTGTGGGCGCTTGCCAAACCACGCCGGTTGCCTGAAGCGGCTCGCCAGCGGATCGTCGAAGCAGAGGTCTACGTGAGCGCAGCATCGATCTGGGAGATCAGTATCAAGTCGGCGCTCGGCAAGCTCAAGGCGGAGCCGTCCAGGGTGCTCGCCGCGATCGAGCCTGCCGGCTTCAAGCACCTGCCGATCACCGGCCAGCATGCTGCCGGGGTAGCCGGGCTACCCCCGCTTCACAAGGATCCGTTTGACCGCCTGTTGATTGCCCAGGCTACTCTCGAGCCGATGATCCTGGTGACGAACGACGCCGCCCTGGCCGGCTACGGACCGTTGGTTACTGTTGTTTGAGTTCCGGGGCGCGGGCTGGCCCGGGCTCGGGCGCCTGGGGCCCTGTTCCGGAGGGACGCAAGGGATTTCATCGAACGCATCGGGGACAATCCCACGATGAACATGGACGAGTACCTTTTCCAAGGCCTGGAGCTGACCGGCAGTTACCGCCCCGTCGAGCCGCTCCAGCTGGCGCTCGGCTATACTTACCTCGACTCCGAGAACCGGTCACCGGGCGTCGATACGACCAAGCTGCAGAATCGGCCACGACACAAGTACACCCTGGCCGGCGATTATGACTTTGCAGGCGGAACCCGGCTGCGTACCGAGGTGCTGCGCATGAGCGGAAGCTATGCGCTGTCGCGCACGACACCGACGACCGCCCTGGAGCTCGACAGCTGCACGGTCGTCAACATGGTGGTCTCGCATGCTTTCTAGGGGGAGAGACTCCGGCTGTTCGCGTGGGCCCAGAACCTGCTTGATGAGGATTACGCGGAGTCTTTCGGTTTTGATTTGCGCAAGTAACCAGGAGTCGCCATGAAGCTCAGTGCCCGTAACGTGTTGAAGGGAACCGTCATCGATATCAAGTCGGGGCCGGTGAACAGCCAGGTGATCGTGGACATCGGCGGCGGCAATACCGTCACCTCGATGATCACCACGGACGCGGCCACGGACCTGGGAATCGCCGTGGGCAAGCGCGTGCACGTGATCATCAAGGCATCCGAGGTGATACTCGGCGCAGATTGAGCGAGCGCGGCGCTACAGGCTGCCGCTCACGCGTTGTACGCAACCACCCCAAGCCGCGACACATCGTAGCCGCCCATGCTCCGCGCCCGTTCGCTGAACCGGGCGCCGCGCGCGAACTCGAGCAAGAGCTGCATGGGCAGCCCGAAGTAGTTCCTGCGACGCAGCGCCAGGCCGAACTCCTCCTGGTGCTGCGGGATGAAGTGAAGGCCGTGGCGGCGAGCCGCGGCCTCGATGGCCAGGCCGACTTCGGCCTCGCCTTCGCGAATCGCGAGTGCGAGATCGTCTTCGGTCAGGCAGGGGTGTGAAGCCAGCCTCAGCTGGTCGTGCTCCATGCCGTGCTGCTTCAGCAGCCACCGGAACAGCGTGTCCGAGCCGGCCTCGGATTGCCGGAATGCGATGCGCAGGCCGGGCCTGGCGATGTCCGCGAACCCCCGGATGCCCTGCGGATTGCCGGCAGCAAGCAGCAGGCCCTGGCTGCGCACCGCCCAGTGGATGACGACGAGGTCGCGCATGCCGCCGAGGCCCAGTAACTGCGGCTGGTTGTAGCTGCCGCTGGTCGGATCGAGCACGTGCACGCCCGCCACCATGGCCCGGCCTTCCACGAGACGCGAAGCCCCGTCCATGCTGCCGCGGCACAGCAGCGCAAGCCCTGAGCCGGACTCCCGGATCGCCCAGTCGAGCAACGGATCCTGGCTACCGGCCAGCACGAGTGGCGCCGGCGCAGTGCCGAGCTCGTCGCCCTCCAGGTGGTTCATCAGCCACAAGTCGACTGCCTGGCGCGGAAACAGCAACTTTCCCGTGACCCGGACGCAGGGGATGCTCCCTTGCCGCACGAGGTCGTAGACCTTGCGTTCCTTGAGTCGCAGATAGTTCGCGACCTCCGCGGTCGTCAGGTGCTCCGGCAAATTGTTCATGCTGTTTTGTGTTTCCAGTATGTCTCATTTACTCGACTGGCGGTAGATTTCTACCACAGGCCGGCTCATGCAGCACAATCCCTATTCCAGCGTTGCGACACGGAGCGTGCAACCCCATGAGAATCCGCTTGTCCGCCCTTGTCATCCTGTGCTGCAGCCTCGGCGCCGCCATGCCGTTGCAGGCCCAGGATCGATTCATCGTGCTGGCTTCGACGACCTCAACCGACACGACACTGCAGGCGAGGAACAGATGGTGCGCGACTGCGCTACGTACAACCAGAACAATGCCTCAGGGGGATCGATATGGACATTCTGCAGAACTCTCGCGCCGGCAGAGTTGGCACCGGTGGGCCGTCCACCATTGGCGCTGGATGCCGGGTCGTCGCGGCCAGCCTGGTATTCGGCATGGGCGGCCAGGCGCTCGCTGACCAGGCTGCGTCCACAGCGTCGTCGGACCGCTTCGACCTCGGGGTCGTCGAGGTCACGGCCCGGCCGGACGATCTCGATGTCGAGTTTCCAGGCGTCGAGCGGATCACCATCGAGGACATGCGCCGGCACGATCTCTACAACGTCACCGATGCCGTGAACCTGCTGCCGGGCGTCATGATCGAGAACATCGGCAACCGCAACGAGCGGGTCGTGTTCATCCGCGGCTTCGATTCGCGCCAGATCCCGCTGTTCATGGACGGCATACCGGTCTACGTGCCCTACAACGGCAGCATCGATCTCGGCCGCTTCACGACCTTCCAACTCTCCGAGATCCAGGTCACGAAGGCGTTTACCTCGGTGCTGTATGGGCCGAACACCCTCGGCGGCAGCATCAACCTCGTCAGCCGGCGGCCGACGGAGCGCTTCGAGGGCGACGTGCTGGCCGGTGTCGGCTTCGACGACAACTGGGTGCAGAACGTCTATCGGGCCGCCGCTAATTTCGGCACCAACCAGGACACCTGGTACCTGCAGGGCGGCGCCTCGGTGCTCGACCGTGATCATTTCCGTGTCTCGGATGACTACACGCCAGGCGGCGCCGAGAACGGCACCCGGCGCGTCAACTCCGATGCCAAGGACACGTCCGTGAACCTGAAGGTCGGTTTCACGCCGAACGCCACGGACGAATATTCACTGGCCTACTTCAAGCAGGACGGCGAGAAGGGCGTGCCGCCCTACGGCGGGCAGTTCAACGTCGCGCAGCGCTTCTGGCGCTGGCCGGACTACGACAAGGAAAGTTTCTACTTCCTGTCGCGAACCAGCTTCGGCAGCGGCCACTACCTGCGCCTGCGCGCCTACTACGACGAGTTCTACAACCTGCTGCAGTCATTCGACGACGCCACGTTCACCACCCAGAACCGCGGCTTCGCGTTCGACAGCACCTATGACGATTACACCTGGGGCGCCGGCGCCGAGCTTGGCTTCGACCTCGGGCCAAGCCACTTCCTGAAAGTCGCCGCCAGCATCAAGCGGGACTTCCACAACGAACAGGACGACGTCGGCGAGCCGTGGGAGAAGTTCGGCGACCTGACGACTTCGGTCGCCGTGGAGGACACCTGGACGATCAGCGACGCGACGACCTTCATCGGCGGCGCGAGCTGGAATTACCAGGAAAGTCGCCGGGCCGACCAGAAGGATCCGGTCGGCAACATCTCGCCGTTTCCGACCGGCAGCGACTCCGCGCCGAACGTCCAGCTCGGGCTGTTCCACGACCTGGACGATGCGACCTCGACGCACATCACGATCGGGCGGAAGACCCGCTTCCCGACGATCAGCAACCGTTTCTCCGGACGCTTCGGGTCGGCGCTGCCGAACCCGGATCTCGAGGCGGAGACTTCGACGAACTACGAAGTCGGCGTGGATCGCGAACACGGCCGGTTCAAGTACGGCGCGGCCCTGTTCCTGAGCGCTCTGGATGATGCCATCCAGACCGTTGCGATTGCGGATAACCTGTGCGCCAACCCGCCGTGCAGCCAGCCGCAGAACATCGAGGAGCAGGAAAACCAGGGCGTGGAGGTCTACCTCGATTACGCGATCACGCCGTCGCTTGACCTTCATTTTGACTACACCTACCTCGATCGCGAGAACAAGACGCGTCCGGACGTCAAGCCGATCGACACGCCGCGGCACAAGGCCTTTGCCTACCTGTCTTACCGGCCGATCGATACCCTCGAGCTGATCGCGAGTGTGGCCTATGAGGACGAGCGCATCAGCGAGTCGACCGGCGTGCGCGGCGTTGACAGTTTCACGGTGGCCAACCTCAGGGGCTCGTGGCTGCTGCGCAGCGACTTCGCAGTGGAATTCGGCATCAGCAACCTCTTGGACGAGGACTACGCCTACGACGAGGGCTTCCCGGAGCCGGGCCGCAAGTACTACATGAATCTTCAATACCGGTTTAAGGAGTGAGCCATGCAATCGATAAAACTGGCGGCGATCACGATCGCGTTGACGCTGGCCTGCGGCGCGGCAGCGCACGAGAAAGCCAACGATGAGGACTTCGTCAGCACGACGGTCACGGTCGGCGGCCTGGTCAAGAATCCGCTGGTGCTCGATGTCGAGGCCTTGCAGGCCATGCCGGTGACGGAGTTCGGCGAGACCGCAATGCGCTGCTCGGCCGACCGGGTCAAGTACGTCGCCGAGGGCTATCGGGGTGTGCTGCTGCGGGACATCCTCGAGGCTGCGCAGGTCGACGACGATGTGCGCCACTCGCACAACTATATGTACGTGGTCGTCAATGCCACCGACAACTACCCGGTGGTGTTCTCTTTGCACGAGATCCGCAATACGCCGGTGGGCGATGAGATCCTCGTGTTCTACGAGAAGAACGGCGAGCCACTCGGCGTCCGCGAGGGCCAGATCGCGCTGCTCTCCGCGGGTGACACGTCACGCTGCGGGCGCCACGTGCGCTGGCTCAACAGCATCGAGGTCCATCGGCATGAGGTCGCTGCCCGATAGACAAGGAATCCTGGTGATGGTAGTCGCCGGCCTGGTCGGCTTGGCCGACGGGCCGGCGGCTGCCGCTTCGGCACTGCAAGCCGAGGCGGTCTATGGCACGGACGGCCCGCTGCTGCGGCTGGCCACGGGCAGCCCGGGGGAGCTCGGCCTGATCGAGCACCTCGCCACCGAGTTCAGCCGCGAGGAGCCGGTCCGGCTGGCGTGGATCAAGGCCGGCTCCGGCGCCGCGCTGACTATGCTCCGCGAGCGGCAGGTCGATCTCGTCATGGTTCATGCGCCGGAGGCCGAGCGCGCGGCTATCGCCGCCGGCTGGGCCGCACAGCGGACGCCGCTCGGCGGCAATGCCTATTATCTCGTCGGCCCGCCGGAGGACCCGGCCGCGGTCCGCAACGCGACGGATGCGCTCGATGCGCTGCGGCGCATCGCGGCGGCCAAAGCACCGTTCCTGTCGCGCGGCGACCAGTCGGGCACCCACCGCCAGGAGCTCGCGTTGTGGGCGGCGGCGGGGGTTGTCCCAGACTGGCCGGCGTACGCGGAGAGCAAGGAGTTCATGGCAGCCAGCCTGCGGCGGGCCGCGGCCGAGAGACAGTACTTCCTGACGGACAGCAGCACCTGGGTTGTGCTGCGCAATGAGCTGTCCGGTCTCGAGCTGCTGCATTCGGGCGACCCACGACTCGACAACGCCTACCACGGCCTGCTCGCGCCTGGGGGTGAGTCGGCGGCGCTGGCGGCCCGCTTCCTCGATTTCCTGGCGGGCCCGTCCGGCCAGGCGGCGATCGAGGCTTTCGGTCGTGATCGCTTCGGCGCACCGTTGTATTTCGGCGCCGGGGGCCTGCCGCCGAGTCACTGAGTCGGCGTGGTGTCGCCGGCTTGCTTGACGCGGGTTACGGGCTATAATTCGTCACTTCGACAAATGACGAAGTAGAGTCCCCGCCGTATGCAAGACCTGCTGGCCATCCTCAAGGCGCTCGACAACGAGAGCCGGCTCCGCATCCTGCTGAGCCTGCGCGACGGTGAAGTCTGCCTGTGTCAGCTCGTCGAGCTGCTCGAGCTGGCGCCCTCGACGGTGTCGAGGCATGTCGACCTGCTGCGCCAGGCCGGGCTGGTGGAAATGCGCAAGGACGGCCGCTGGCATTATTACCGTCTCGCCGAGCGCGGGGCGCCGCCCGCGGTGCGGGAAGCAATTCGCTGGGTATCGCGCTCGCTGGACGAGGACTCGGTCATCACCGCAGACGCGGCCAGGCTGGCAAGCGTTTGCGAGTCGGCCCCCGAGGAGTGGACCGCATGCTACGCGCGAAGCTGAATGTCCTGTTTCTCTGCACGGGAAATTCCTGTCGCAGCCAGATGGCCGAGGGCTGGGCGCGGCATCTCAAGGGTGACCGGATCGAGCCTTATTCCGCGGGAATCGAGAAACACGGGCTGAATCCTCATGCGGTGAAGGTCATGGCCGAAGCGGGCGTGGACATCGCCAGCCACTTCAGCAAGACGCTCGACGACCTGGCCGACCTCAAGTTCGACTACGTGGTGACCGTGTGCGGCCATGCCCACGAGACCTGTCCGATTTTCCCGGGCGGCGCGAAGGTCGTCCATGTCGGCTTCGACGATCCGCCACGGCTGGCGAAGGCCGAGACGGATCCTGAAAAGGCGCTCGGCCACTATCGGCGCGTTCGCGATGAGATTCGTGCCTTTGTCGAGACTCTGCCAGAGTCCCTCGAGCGCACCGCTGCCGACTGAATCGCCGCAAGGGGCAACCCGCGCATGGAACAAGCTCTCAGCAAGAAGCTCTCTTTCCTCGACCGCTACCTGACGCTCTGGATCTTCGTCGCCATGGGACTCGGCGTGCTGTTCGGTTACCTGTTCCAGGACGGCGTCGAGCGCTTCAATGACGCGCTGACGGTAGGCGAGCACACCAACCTGCTGATCGCGTTCGGCCTGATCCTGATGATGTATCCGCCGCTGGCGAAGGTGAAGTACGAGCTGCTGCCGAAGGTGTTCGCGGACGTCAGGATCGTTGGCCTGTCGCTGCTGCAGAACTGGATCGTCGGCCCGATCCTGATGTTCGTGCTCGCCGTCGTGTTCTTCGGCTTCATCGCGCCGGCCGTGTTCGGCCCCGATGACCGCTGGGGCCTGTACATGGTCGGTTTGATCCTCGTGGGAATCGCGCGATGCATCGCCATGGTGCTGGTGTGGAACCTGCTCGCCAAGGGCAATACTGAATACGCCGCCGGCCTCGTGGCGCTCAACAGTATCTTCCAGATCGTCACCTTCGGCTTCTACGCCTGGGTGTTCATTACCGTGCTGCCGCCCTGGTTCGGGCTGGAAGGCATGGTCGTCGAGGTCAGCATCGGCGAGATTTTCCGGAGCGTCATGATCTTCCTCGGGATTCCCTTCGCCGCCGGCATCCTCAGCAGACTGGTCCTGGTGCCGCTGAAGGGCCACGACTGGTACGACAAGGTATTCATCCCGAGAATTTCACCGATTACCCTGGCGGCGCTGCTGTTCACGATCGTGGTAATGTTCTCCATGCAGGGCGAGCGGATCATCAACCAGCCGCTGGACGTGCTGTGGATCGCGATACCGCTGAGCGCCTATTTTGCCATCATGTTCCTCGTCAGCTTTTTCATGGCCTGGAAAATCGGCGCGGATTACCCGCGCGCCGCGACCCTGGCGTTCACGGCTTCGGGCAACAACTTCGAGCTGGCGATCGCCGTGGCCATCGGCGTGTTCGGCATCACCTCGCCGATCGCCTTCGCGACCGTGGTCGGCCCGCTGGTCGAGGTGCCGGTGCTGATCGGCCTGGTGCACGTCAGCCTGTATTTCCGGCGGAAGTTCTTTCCGGGAAAGGCGGGCGCAACGATGTAACAAGTGACCGGCGGCCTGCGTTCGAGCCTGGATCGATCCCGAGAATTTCAGGGTCGTGGCTGGTCGGTTGCTCGAGCGAGGAAACCAACACGACTCCCGACGGCGGCGCGTGCGCCGTCCGCCCGGCGCCAAGCTGACGATTTAATCAATATGGGGCACAAAAGCCGGATTTACAGGCATATACGGGTGCAATACCATGCCGGAAAATACATCCACGGCGTTTCGACTGGACCAATTCACTTCGCCCTCGGAGGGCTCACGGTGACGGAGGTGGCGCTGCTCTCCGATGCCAATCGTCGCGGACTGCGCCCCGGTGATCGGCTGCTGACGCCACGCGATGCGCTGCAAGGTGACCTGGGCAGCACAGTGACGATGCCGGTGGAACGATGCGACGGCCGGACGCGGGAACTCGACGTGAGGCGCGAGCGTGCATTCTGGCCGCCGGAACGCCCGGGCTTCCGCTGGCATGTCGTGCGAGGCTCGAGTGACTCGCGGATCGGCTACTTGCGGATCGACCGCTTCGATGATGGCACTGCCGAGCCTGCCGTGACCCTGCTGGCGCGCCCCTACCTCGAGGCGGCGTTCCGCATCATCGATGCGGCGAATTGACCGCCATGACGCCGCGACTCAATTTCTTTTGTTTTATCACCGGAGAATGCGACTATGCGATTGTATTACAAGCCCGGAGCCTGCTCCCTCGCAGCCCGAATCGTCCTCAAGGAACTCGGCGAGACGTTTGAATCCGTCCGGGTTGACACTGCGGCCGGCCTGACCGAGCACGGCTCCGACTACCGCACCATCAACCCGAAGGGCTATGTGCCTGCGCTCGAGCTCGAGCCTGGTGTCGTCCTCACGGAGAACCCGGCCATCCTGCAGTACCTGGCCGATCTTCATCCTGAAGCGGGCCTTGCGCCTGCGCCGGCCACCTTGTCCCGGGCTCGATTGCAGGAGTGGATGAATTTCACTTCCTCGGAGCTGCACAAGGCCTTTGGCCCGTATTTCTCAGCAAGAGCCCCGGAGGGCGAGGCGAAGACACGCGCGGACGCCACGCTGGCGCGGCGCCTCGACAACGTCGAGCTCGAGTTTGCGGATGGCAGGGAATACGCTCTTGGCGGCCACTTTTCGGTGGCCGACGCCTATCTGTTCGTGGTGCTCAGCTGGACTGCTCACATTGGCATGGATCTCGCGGCGTGGCCGGCCCTGGCGGCCTACGTCGAGCGGATCTCGCAGCGCCCGGCAGTTCGCGCTGCTTTGGCCGAGGAGGGGCTGATCAGCACGGAAACGGCAGCGTGAGCGCGGCCCTGCAGGAAATCACCGAGGTGCTCGCCGATTACTTCGGTGCACTTCATTTTAGCGACACCGACAGGTTGCGGCGCGTCTTCCACCCGTACGCAATCTATGCGACCGCCGATGAATCGCCACCGCTGTTTCGAAGCATGGATGAGTACTCGGCGGTGGTGGCGGCGCGGCAGTCGCCGGCAGCGCGCGGTGAGCGGCGCCGTGATCAGATCGATCGCATTGAAGTTGCCGGCGACAATACGGCTGCCGCCAAGGTGCGATGTTCGATCGGCAACCGGGATTGTGTGGATTTCCTGTCCCTGCTGCGTGTCGATGGCCGATGGCAGATCGTCGCAAAGGTGTTTCAGATCATTGAAATGTCGAAGGACTAACATGCCTTACGTCAACATCAAGATCACCCGCGAAGGCGTCACGCCGGATCAGAAAGCCCGGCTCATCAAGGGAGTGACGGAGCTGCTCGTCCAAGTGCTGGACAAGAATCCTGCGACGACTTTCGTCGTGATCGACGAGGTCGCCACCGAGGACTGGGGCATCGGGGGCATGCCGGTGGATGAGTACCGGCGATCGCTGGCCGTGAAGGGCTGATTCTCTTTGGCGCCACCAAGGGCGCCGCATCGCCAATTCACAGCTAGAGTTTCATTCCCTCGTGAGATGCCACGAAGCCGAGTTTCGCATAGAAGCGCAGGGCCTCCGGCCTCGACTTGTCGGTCGTCAGCTGGCCCATGATGCAGCCCCTCTGGCGGGCACGGCTGATTGCCTCGGCCAGCAGTGAGCGACCAATGCCCGACGACCTAAACGAGCTCAAGACTCGGCCCCCTTCGACAAGCGCGCGCGCCACCCTCCCTGGTGGCTAAGATTGGGTATGAAAGTAATTTGCAATACGGCGACGAGCTGGTCGTCATGCACCCCGACAATGAGCTCATTATTCGGGTCCGCATCGATGGCTTGGAATGCGGCTTGATAGCAAGGAGCCAACTGGCCCGAATTGTCTTCACGCTTTGATCCAAGGGGGTCATCCGCGAGCATTTGCACGATAGCGGGCAGATCCTCGCTCCTGGCGGGCCGGAAATGGACTCCATTTTCTGCAGCTGAGTTCGCCACGCTATTTCCTTTCAACGACTGATCCGTTCTTTCAGTCGCCGGTCGCATAGCGGAGCCCGGGCAGCCTCGGCCCTGTTTCGCTGCTGTCCTGCGCGAGCGGCCCGGGCAGCGGCTCCAGGGTGTCCGGATCGATCTCCAGCGCCAGCGCCGAATAGCCGGCCATCAATAACCGGCGCACCGCGCCGGGCCAGACTTCCCAGCGGGCCCGGCAGAATGACGGCCAGGTAGCTGCGCGAAGCTCTCAATAGTCGTGCCCCAGTGGCCTGCTCTGCCGGGTCAGAAGCGAGTGGTCAGCTCGATCAGGAAATCCGGGGCGTGATCCAGCAGCAAGGTTTCGAGCCACTTGTCGCCGCCGGTGAGTACCAGCAGGCCGATCGCCAGCAGTCCCCATCCCATCAGCGACTTCCCCGCCGATCCGAATCGCAGCGCGCCCTCCCTGCGCCGGGCGAAGCCCGCCCGCGAGGCGAGCCCCACAACGACGAGAGGAATGACGGCGGCCAGCGCGAATACCGACATGACGAGCGCAACCTGCGGGAGCGCCTGGCCCAGCGAGGCCAGCGCGATGGCGGCGCCCAGCGTCGGACCGACGCAGGGCGTCCACACCAGCCCGAGCAAGGCGCCCGTCGCGAACTGGTGCCCGGGACGGTCCGGATCCAGCCGGCCGATGGCGGCGTCACCGAGGCCCGGCAGGCTTGCCGTTGCCCGCGAAAACCATCCCTGCAGGCGCGCGCTGACCAGCAGGAGGCCGGCGCTGAGCATCAGGGCCGCCGCGGCCATGCGCAGTGTGTCCCCGTCCATTCCCAGCAGCTGCCCCGACGATGCAAGCAAGGTGCCGGTTACGGCGAATGCCAGCGCCATGCCCGCCGCCAGCGTGAACAGCCCGCTGCGCGAACTCGCCGTGGCTGCCCCGAGAACGATTGGCAAGATCGGCAGCACGCAGGGGTTCAGCACGGTCAGCAAGCCGGCCAAGGCGGCCAGCCCGAGGGTTACGAGCCCGATGTCCATTCAGTCCCGGACTGCCTCCAGGAGCAGCTCCCGTATGCTTTCCTTGCGCGTGTCCGCGACGGAGCGTCCGCGCTCCTCGGTGCCTCGAAACGCGATCAGGGTGCTCTGCCGGGGTGCGCCGAACCGTTGCGCGATCTCTTTCTGGGCATCCCAGTCCACCTTGAGCACGAGCAACTCCTCAAACTCCGCTTCCTCAAGCAGGCCGGCCAGGATTTGTGCCTGCCTGCGGCAGGTCGGGCACCAGGTGGCGTAGACATCGATCAGCACCGGTCGCTGTTCGGCCTGCGCTGCATCGAAGGCCTCGTCGGTATACGGGTTGGCCTCGGCTGCGGCCAAACCCGCGACGGCCAGTCCTAGCGCCACCGCTACGACCACGTTGCGTAATTGTTTCATGCACGTCACTCCCTGGCTGGAAAACTGCCCTGTCACGTAGACGCGCGTCCGGCGCGCTTGTTACACGGGCCCTTGATGATCACCGCCGCGGCCGCCGTGGCGAGCACCAGCAGCGCGCCGACGGCGCCGATGTTGATGCCGAGCAGCGTGCGCTCCGGAGTGGTCGCGCTGAGCGCCATCGATCCGCCATACCAGTCGCTGGCCAGCCAGGCGAACAGGAAACCACCCATCACCGTGGTTGCATGGAGCGCAGGCAGCAGGACCTGGTGCCTCTGCCAGGTGAGCCACAGCGCCAGCACGCCCAGCATCGAATTGCTGGCCAGCTGCCAGACTTCGTGCAGGCGCGCATGCGGCGGCCACTCCGGATTGAACACGTGCGTGACGTTGATCTCGAGCAGCGGCACCGCCACCGCGTAAACCAGGATGCCGATGGTCAACAGGATCTTCGCTAACATCGCTGGTCCTCCGATGGCTGGTATCAGCCGCTCAGGCCCTTGCCACGAGCTGTTTCCGGCCAAGCACGACGCCCACTGCGCCGACGGCCACCAGCGCGATGCCCAGCACCGGGAACAGCGTGGCGATCGGCAGGCCGAACGCAAATGCCGCCAGTGACCAGGCCAGCAGGTCGGCGCGGGGAGCGCCCGGGGCCGGCAGCAGGCGGCCGAACAAGTGGTCGAGGCTCAGCTTGCCGGCACCCTGCAGCACCAGCGGCAGCAACATCAGCGCGAACAGCAGCGGCAGCTTGAAGTTGCCCGCGCCCTGGTCGGTGATCGCATAGCCTTCCCAAAGTGCAGCCAGTGAGGTCCAGCTGTCCGGCCAGTGCACTGCGGCCGTGGCGACGAAGGTCAGGATCAGCAGCGAGAAGGCAAAGAAACGCGTGAACAGCCCGAGCAGCAGCGCAAACGCGCCGATGATCTCGAACCAGGTGGCGATAAACCAGCTGAGCTCTGCCGGCACCACGCTGAACGGGAACGGGAACTTGTCGTGGATGTGGCTGAACCAGTTTTCGCCGCGCAGTTTTTCGAAACCGGCCTCGCCGAACTCCCAGGCCATGATGAGGCGCAGCCCGAGCGGCGCCAGCCAGGCGCCGATCCCCTCGAGGCGCGCCGTGAGCTGGGTCCACACGGCCCCGCCGATTGCCTTGATGCTGTCCATTCTTCAGTCTCCAGTATCAGCCGGACCGCCGGGGTGAAAGCCCCGGCGGCCCGGTGTTGTGACCACGCTCAGGCGGCGCTGGCCGGTTGCCAGCTTTCGCCGCGGAAGGCGGCGTCAACCGGGGTGTCGAGCAAGTGATTCGCGTAGTTGCTGAGGGTCTTCATGGCAACGACCAGCAGCACCTCGAGCACCTGCTGGCGTCCGTAGCCCGCGGCAAGGAAAGCATCGAGTGGCGCACCTCGACGGGCGTCAGCGACGTTTCCGCGACCCGCTCCGAAAGCTGCAGGTAGGCACTCAGCGTGGCCGGCGACTCGGCAAGGCCCGCGTACAAGTTCGGCACGAAGCCCAGCTTGGCCTGGGCGCCGCGAAGCAGCGGCTGGGCGGCTGCTGGCGCAGTCTGCAGGGAGTGAATCGTGAACTTGGTCATGTGAAACTTCCTCCTGTTATTGCCATTGACTAGCGGCTGACGCCGACCTCGTACCAGGGCGTGGGATTGATCGGGCAGCGATAACGGAAGCCGCTCTCGTTGATCTCGACACGGGTGCTGCGAGTCTCGCCTGGCTCGAGCGGGAACATGTCGAGCGCGTTGCCGCTGCCATCCGTCAGCTGGAATCCGGCCAGCTTGCCGGCCTCGTTCTTGACCACGAATTCGTAGCTGCCCGGTTTCAGGCCGGCGAGAGTTTCCTGAGCAGAGAAGTAGCCGTTGTGCTGCTCGAGGTGAATGCGCGTGACGCCGTCGACAGTCTGCGGCGGGGCGGCATGCACCTGGCCGGCGAGGGCGGTTGCAAGTATCAAGCCCGCGAAAATCCGGGCAACGCGATTGAACATGTCTATCGCCGAGGTGATCAGCGAGGACGTGGCCGCGCTGCGCCACCTGGGCTTGGGCGATGAGGACATCCTGCTGGCCAATCTGATCGTCGCCTGTTTCAATTTCGTCAACCGGATTGCACTCGGGCTCGGCGTGGAGCACAGTGCGGAAGAGGTCAGTGGCTACCAGGTGTAGCTGTCACTGCGTGCTCTGGAGGTGCCATGGAATCGGCCGCCGCGGGGTGGGGCTTGGGGAGGTCATCCCCGCGGCGGCCTCTTCCTGCACCATTGATCAGGCGCTGCCGCTCTTCTTGTCGCCGCCGCACTTGCCCTCGCCGCACTTGCCTTCGCCGGCCTTCTTGTCCTTGTCGCCGGCGTCGCCGCCGCACTTGCCTTCGCCGCACTTGCCCTCTTCGCCCTTCTTGTCGCCGCCGCACTTGCCTTCGCCGCACTTGCCTTCGCCGGCCATGGCCATGTAGCCCTGGCCGAGATCGGTCGCGGTGAATATCGAGCCGCCGGCGCTGGCGTTGGCGGCATGGCTCAGGCCCAGCGACGCCACCAGGGCGGCGCTCAACAGGGCGGAAGTCTTGATGCTCGTCTTGGTCATGGTCGTCTCTCCTCGGTTTGCTCTTGGGTTTTCGAAATGATCCGGCGGGCCAGGTTGGAACGCCGGGTGGTGGGTTTCACGGCCGGTCGCGCGTTGGTGCGCGGACCGTTTCCGGATCGTCGAAAGGTATTTCCGCCAGGCACTTCTCGACGTCGACTGGTGGAATCTGCGTTGCCTGCCCGTCGCGCCGGAGCAGGCGGGACAGCAGCCGGAACTGCCGCACGAAGCGACGGCAGGAGCGGCACAACGCCAGGTGGACCCGGAGCGCGATCGTCTGCCTGACGGTGAGCTCGCCATCGACGAGCCTACTGGCGTGATCATGAACCTGGCGGCAGCTGTACATGGGATTACGGTCATCCATCCGGGCCTTGTGGCTTGCCTGCCCCGCGGTCGGGGTTTCAGGCTCTGGCGGATAGACGCGGCAGCCGGCGGGATGTTACATCCTGCCGCAAAAGACCCTGGTCAATCCTGCGGGTCTTCCGGAGCTGCGAACGGAAGTCCCTTGAGGATTTCTTGCACCGCAGCGGCGGGCAGCGGTTCGCCCGATGCCGGCGCCCTTCGCCCGAGCGCGTCGCGCAGCAAGCGCAGCTGGTTCACGAAGCGGCTGCAATGCCTGCACATGGCAAGGTGCAGGCGCATCTGCAGGCGTTGCGCCAAGCTGAGTTCACCGTCGATCAATGCGCTGGCCTGTTCGGTGACCTGGCGACAGTTCAGCATTCGCCCGTCTCCTGGAAATGATTGACCATCTCCATCAGCCGCAGCCGGGCGCGATGAAGCATCACACGCACATTGGTGGCGCTGACTTCAAGTGCGCCGCAGATGTCGTCGAAGGCAATGTCCTGCATGTCGCGCATGACGAGCACGGCGCGCTGCTTGTCGGGCATCTTGTGCAAGTGCTTGTCGAAACACTCCGCCAGCTCAGCCGCGGTCAGCAGGCCCTCCGGCGAGCTGGCCCCCCAGTCGGGCGGCGGAGAGCGCCAGTGTCCCTGCTCGTCGAACCACTCGGACGAGGCATCCTCTTCGCGGGCGAGGTCCGCCTCGAGAACCTCTCGACTGGACTTCCGCAAATGTGAGATCGCTGCGTTGCTGACGATGCGATGCAGCCACGTCGCCAGGCTGGCGCGTTGCTCGAAGCCCTTGATCTGCCGAAACACGGTGACCCACGCTTCTTGCACGATGTCCTCGGCTTGGGCCGGACCGACAATCGCCCGGGCGGCGGCGAGCATGGCGCCGCTGTAGCGCGCCACGGCTTCCCGGTAGGCTTCGCGTGAGCCCGCCTGCAGCCCTGCGACCAGGGCGGCCTCAGGCCTCATGGTGGCGATCAGGCGCGCGCGCTGAGCGCTCCGCGGGCATCGAGGCAATGCAGGAACTCGCGTCCGGACCCAAGCACTTTCTCCACATCGACATGGCCTAATACTGCAGCAAGTGAATCCAGCACTGTGCGCGCCGTTGCACCACGATGCTGCTCAAGCAGTACCAGTAGAGTGTAGCCGAAGCCGTCAAGTTCCATGAATCGCACATGTTCCTGCGGGTCGCGATAGACCAGTAGCCAGGTGGGCATCTCCGGCGGCGTCAATGGCTGGAACTCCGGACTGATGCGATGTACCGGGAAGCGAAACTGGGTGACGCGGGCCGAGGGTGCGAGCTGTGGCGCCTGGTCGAGCAGATCCGCGTCCTGCTTCTTGCCGCCTGCCGGCTCGTTGTCCGGGGCGAAGGCCACCTCGACCTCCAGTTGTTCGTGCCGGGCAAGCTCGGCCAGAAATGGGCGGTCCGCCACGGCGGCCTCGTGCGTTTCCAGGAACGCCACGAACTCCCGGCCGAGCCGGGTGAACAGCGGTGTCCGGCTGCGATGGCGGACCATGAAGTCGCGCACCAGCGACTGCCACTCGTCCTCGGCCAACAGGCGGCGGATGACAGGAAAGCCGCTCGCCAGCAGCTGCTCGATGTTGCGGAAGAACAGCTCGGTATAGACCCGCATGCGCCGCGGGCTGACATCACCGGGCGGCGCCTGGTTGGCCGGATCCCGGATATGGGCTGCAAATTGCCGCTGCAGCTCCGCCAGCATCGTCGGCGCGGGCTGCATCATCCCGCAAGCTCCCCCGCAGCGACCTGGCTTCCCAACTGTACCGAGCGCAGCTGCTGAACCTCCTCGAGCAGCTGCCCAAGCGGCGGGATATTGAAATCCCGCTCGACGGCTGTCGGGAACACCCCAAAACGCTCGAACGCGAGCGCGGCCAGTGTCCACACCGTGTCCGGGACATCACTGCCGTGCGTGTCGATGCGCAGGTCCGGCGCTTCCACGTAGTGACCGGCCACGTGGCCATAGCGCACCCGTTCAGCCGGCAGCTTGGCGAGGAACTCGCAGGGGTCATAGCAGTGGTTGATCGAGTTCACCAGCACGTTGTTGACGTCGAGGTGCAGGTCGCAGTCGGCCTCTTCAAGCACCAGGTTGAGAAACTCGATCTCGTCGAGCTCGGCGCCCGGCGCCGCATAGTAGGAGACGTTCTCCACGCCGATCCGCCGCTCCAGTCGCTCCTGGACGTGCCGAATCCGAACCGCCACGTAACGGGCGGCCTCCTCGGTGAACGGGATCGGCATCAGGTCGTAGAGCTGTCCGCCGTCGCTGCAATAGGACAGGTGCTCGGTGTAATAGGGGACGCGGTGCTGACGGAAGAAGGTTTTCAGCTGGTCGATCAGTTCTTCGTCGAGCGGCGCCGGCCCGCCGAGCGACAGGGAGAGCCCGTGGCAGGCCAGCGGCCAGCGGTCCGTGATCTCGCGCAGCTTGCGGCCAAGGGGGCCGCCCACGCCGATCCAGTTCTCTGGCGCGACCTCCCAGAAATCAACCGCGTGCACAGGCAGCGCGATGGCCTCGTCGAGGAACGCGCGCCGGAGCCCCAGGCCCGCGCCATACAGTTTCGGTCGTCCAGTCACCCGCTCAAGCCCTCGCTGCGTTGCTCACGCTGACAGGAACAAAAGACGTGAAAGAATGGAAATTGTTACACCCTGACCTGCCCCTAAGGGCAGTACCCGGCATGTTGCTGCCGCAGCTACGCTGATGTCAGAACCACCCGGACATCCGGATGGCCTGTCGTCATCTGAGGTAGCTGTCATGAAAACTTCCGGCGTACGTTCGTTCACGGTGGCCATTTTTGCAGGCCTGGTCCTGCTGCTGTCCGGCTTTGCACAGGCCCATGCGGCGACCGCCGCCGAGGTCGATGCAAAGGTCGCCGACGCGCTGGCACAATTCCGCAAGGAGGTATCCGGCGCTGACGGGTATCTCGACAAGGCTTTAGCCGTGCTGGTCATCCCCGACGTCAAGAAAGTCGGCTTCGTCATCGCCGGGCAGTGGGGTACCGGCGCCTTGCAGGTCAATGGCAAGACCGTCGACTACTACAAGATGACCGCCGGCTCGGCCGGCTTCCAGGCCGGCTACCAGGAGGCGGATTTCGTCTTCATCTTTTTCACACAGGACGCCGTGGACAAGTTTCGCGCGGGCGAAGGCTGGACGGTCGGCGGTGAAGCCGGCCTGACGCTGGTCGAGGTGGGCACCGGCGTGTCGGCCGACACACTGAAGGGCCAGGGGGCTGTCGCGGGCTTCGCGTTCGGCCGGGAAGGCCTGATGGCGGGCTGGTCGGCCAAGGGCACCAAGTTCGATCGCGTCAAGCTTGACTGAGCGTTCGCCGCCGGGCGGATACAGCCTTCTCCGGCATAAGGGGACTTTGCATGGGTACGCACGAATTCGGTCAGGCCTGGCACGAGAAGCAGCTCGAGACCGTGGATGACGAGATCGCCAAGCTGTCGTTCATCTGCGGAATTCCGCTGCTCGACCCGGGCGTCGTCGAGCGGGTCGTCACGGGCGACGAGAGCGTCTGCAGGAAGCCGAACGTCGCAGCCTTTCGCAAGCTGCGTGGCTTGATCTCGATGCACTACACGCTCGCCGAGGACAGCATCCGCACGCTTGGCGTGGATGAGACTGCGAAGATTCTCGACCTGATCCGCGAGCGCCTGCGGGAGAGATTCGAACTCGGCGGCAAGGGCTGAGGCCGGCCGATGGGCATCGGCAGCCCGGCGCCAAGAGACGAGGACCTGGTATCGAAGTTGGTCGAGTCGGCCATCCGGATCGGCATCCTGTTCGTCCTCGCATCCTGGTGTTTCCAGATCATGCGGCCGTTCGTGATGCCGGTCGTGTGGGGCCTCGTGCTGGCCATTGCAATGTACCCCGCGCACCGAAGCCTCAACCAGGTGCTCGGAGGCGATCGTCGGGCGCTGGCTGCCGCAATGCTCGCGATACTGATGCTCGTGGTACTGGTCATTCCAGCGGTTGTCCTGACGGAAACGGTGCTGTCCGGGGCGGAGACCGTTGCCAGCGGCTTGCAGGCCGGCACCTTCCATGTCGCGCCGCCGCCGGACGCCGTCCGCGAGTGGCCGCTGGTCGGTCCGCGAGTGCATGCCTTCTGGCTGCTGCTGTCCGAGAACATCGGGAGCGCGCTCGCGCCGATCCGACCCCAGCTCGAGACTTTCGGGAGGGGGCTGGTGTCCGTCGCGGCCAGCACGGGGTTCGGCCTGCTGATCTTCCTGGTGGCGATCATCATCTCCGCGGTGCTGATGTCGAAAGCCGATGCGGGCGCACGCTTCGCGCAGGCCGTCGGCCGGCGCCTGGCGGGTGACCGTGGGCAGGAGTTCATCGACGTCGCCGGGGCGACGGTTCGCAGCGTGGCACGCGGCATACTCGGCGTCGCGATGATCCAGGCCGTGCTGGCCGGCATCGGCTTCCTGGCCGTCGGGGTGCCGGGCGCCGGCCTGTGGGCGCTGGTGGTCATGTTCCTGAGCATCATCCAGGTCGGGATGCTGCCGATCGGCGTGCCGATCATCATCTACGTGTTTTACACGGCTGATCCTGTCGTAGCGGTCGTGTTCACGATCTGGACCGTGCTGGTCGGCCTGCTCGACAATTTCCTGAAGCCAATGCTGCTGGGACGAGGCGTGCCGGTGCCGATGCTGATAATCTTTGTCGGTGCTATCGGCGGCTTTCTCAGCGCCGGCATCGTCGGGCTGTTCGTCGGCTCGGTCGTGCTGGCGCTTGGTTACCGCCTGTTCCTGCTGTGGCTCGGCCAGGAGGTAGAAGCCTCCAAGTCAGCTACCTGACGTGCATGCAGCGACCCCCGGTACGGCGCCGCTCAGTTAAGCTGCACCGGCGAACCAATTTAGGACTCATGGAGATAAAGCTCATGTTGGGTAACTCACTGCGGCGCAGCGGAACATATGTCATGGCCGTTGCGGTCGCACTCGCCACTCCCAGTCTCGCCGCAGCCGCCGAGAAATCCTTCGAGGCGTACGGGTTCGCGCAGCTGGATTTCATCCAGGACTTCGGGCGCGTCAACCCGGACTGGAAGGATACCCTGCGACCGTCACGGATCCCGACGGACCCGGAGGAGTTCGGGGACGATGGCCAGACGATTGTCGGCGTCAGGCAGAGTCGCTTCGGCGTCGCCGGAACCCTGCCGACGGCGAAAGGGCCGATCAAGACCAAGTTCGAGTTCGACATGTTCGGCGTTGGCGACGACGCTGGCCAGACGACGATCCGGCTGCGTCATGCCTATGGTGAGTTCGGCCAGATTCTCGCTGGTCAGACCAACTCGCTGTTCATGGATGGCGATATCTTCCCGAACACGATCGACTACTGGGGACCCTCCGGCATGGTGTTCCTGCGCAACCCGCAGATCCGCTGGACGCCGGTATCCGGTCGCCAGAACTTCGCCATCGCAATCGAGAACCCGGGCAACGATATCGACTCCGGCGAGTTTCGCACCGTGCCCGACTTCCCGGGCGCCCAGGGTGACCAGGAACTGCCCGACCTGACGATGCAGTATCGCGCGAACACGGGATTCGGCCACGTGCAGCTTGCCGGCATCCTGCGCCGGGTCGGCGCCGAAGTGCTGTGCAACACCAGCGAGACCGACCCGAATGCGATCGATTTCTGTCCGGCCGGTCGGGCCAAGGTCATCTTCGATGACGACGATCTTGGCTGGGGCCTGAACCTCACGTCGGTCATCAAGGTGCTCGACCGGAATGCGATTCGCGTCGGCGTGGTGTTTGGCGAGGGCATCGCCAGCTATATGAACGACGGCGGCATGGACGCAGGGCCGGACCGGGCGCCTGGGCAGCCCGGTGTGCAGGTGGAGGCCGTAGAGTTGACCGGTGTCAGCGCGTACTACGACCACTGGTGGAGCGACCGCTTCAGCAGCTCGATCGGCTATGCCTTCACTGAAGTCGACAATACCGTCGGCCAGACGGCCGACACCTTCAAGAAGGGCCAGTACGCGTCGGTCAACCTGCTGTACTACCCCGTCGAGAACGTCATGCTCGGCGGCGAATTCCTGTGGGGCGACCGCGAGGACAACGGCGGCGCCAGCAATGACGTCACCCGCATCCAGTTCTCACTCAAGTACAACTTCGGCGCGAAGCTGTGACCGCCGTATCGAGGGGAATCACGACTATGAAGACGAGCATGACATTTCTGGCGGTGGCAGCCCTGGCCGTGGCAGCCTCCGGTGCGGCCGAGGCAAGAGGCCCGGTGCCGGCCGATTACCAGGCGCTGGTCAACAGCGCGCACGCCCGCTACAAGGATCTCAAGGAAGGCGAGAATGCCAGCTATATCCCGATCCTGACCGAGACGCCGAGCGACCTGTTCGGCGTCGTCATCGTCACGCGCGACGGCAAGGTCTTCACCGCGGGCGATGTCGACTACGAGTTCTCGATCCAGTCGGTGTCCAAGCCCTTCACTGCCGGGCTGATCATGAAAGAGCAGGGACCGGAAGTCCTCAGGGAGAAGATCGGCGTCGAGCCGACCGGGATGGCCTTCAATTCGAAGCTGGCGCTGGCCGCCTTCGAGGATGCCGTCAATCCGATGGTCAATGCCGGCGCCATCGCCGCGGTGAGTCTCGTCCAGGCCGGCTCGGAGGAGGAGCGCTGGAACAAGGTGCTGCAGAACATCAGCGACTTTGCCGGCCGGCAGTTGACCGTGCTGGAGAAGGTGTACGAGTCGGAATACTCGACCGCCTTCGGCAACCGTGGCATCGCCAACCTGCTGTACAACTGGGAACGGCTCTACAGCGAACCGGAAGAGGCGCTGCGCGTCTACACGCGGCAATGCTCAATCGGCGTCAGCGCCAAGGACCTGGCGGTCATGGGCGCGACGCTGGCCAACGGCGGCGTAAATCCGCTGACGAACAAGCAGGTGATGCCGGCCAAGGACGTGCCGGAACTGCTGGCGGTCATGGCTGCGGCCGGCTTTTATGACGAATCTGGCATCTGGATGTACACGGCGGGCCTGCCCGCGAAAACCGGCGTGGGTGGCGGCATTGTCGCCGTCGTGCCTGGCCAGTTCGCCATCGCCGCGTTCTCGCCCCGACTGAACGAAGCCGGCAACAGCATCCGCTCGATGAACGCGATTCGCGACATCGCCGGTGAGCTCGGCGTCGGCGTGTTCGGCGCCAATCCGAAGTAACGGGTGCCGGCCTGGGTGCCGCCGCGTGGGTGCCGGGTCGCAGTTTCGTAGTTATTGAGAAATAATTACGAAACTGCGACCCGGCACCGACGGAGACATTGATGTGAAATTCAGCTCCAGGATCCTCTGCATCGCGGCCGCCTTGGCGCTGGGAGTAGTTTCGACGGTCCTGATGGCCGCCGACCTGCCCAAGGTCCGTGTGCTCGCCACCGGCGGCACGATTGCCGGAGCCCAGGCCAGCGCGACGGACTACGGTTACAAGTCCGGCGCCTACGACGTCAACTCGCTGATCAGCGCGGTGCCGAACCTCGACAAGCTGGCCGTCATCACGGGCGAGCAGGTCGCGAACATCGGCAGCCAGGACATGAACGACGAGATCTGGCTGACGCTCGCCAAGCGGCTGAACGCCGTGCTGGCCGAGCCGGGCACGGACGGCGCGCTGATCACCCACGGGACGGACACGCTGGAGGAGACCAGTTATTTCCTGTCGCTGGTGACCAAGAGCGACAAGCCCGTGGTGATGGTAGGCTCGATGCGGCCGGCGACGGCGGTCAGTGCCGACGGTCCGGGCAATATCTATAACGGCGTGGCCGTCGCGATCAACCCGGAAGCCAAGGGACGGGGCACGCTCGTGGTGCTCAACGACGAGATCCACTTTGCCCGCAACGTCGTCAAGACCAACACCACCAGCGTGCAGACCTTCGCCAGCCTCAATCGGGGCCCCGCCGGCCTCGTGAACACCGGCAAGGTGTTCTGGTTCGAGCCGATGGATCGCAAGGTCGGCACGGCCACGGAGTTTGCGATCGACAAGCTCGACAAGCTGCCGCGCGTGGACATCATCTTTGCGCATGCCAACATGAGCGCCGACCTGATCGATGCCGCTGTGGCCAACGGCGCCAAGGGCCTGGTGATCGCGGGCGTCGGCGACGGCAACATGACGACGCCGGCGCTCGATGCGCTCGCCAGGGCGGCGAAGAACGGCATCGTGGTGGTGCGCAGCACCCGCCTGCCATCCGGCATCACGCTGCGCAACAACGAGGTCAACGACGACGAGAAGGGCTTCGTCGCCTCGGGAGAGCTCAACCCGCCGAAGTCGCGCGTGCTGCTGCAGCTGGCGCTGACCCGGACGACGGACGTGGCGCGGATCCAGCAAATGTTCTACGAGTACTGATCCGCAGAGGGCGTTGGTGGCCGGCGATCCCCGGTGAGGCGCGACCGGCGCCACGCAACGGGAATCTTGGTAGAATGGCGCCAAGCCCTATGCGCCGCCCCAAGACACCTGCCCGTCGCCTGCCGGTCGAGGGTCTGCACTGCGCCTCCTGCGTCCGTCGCGCAGAACAGGCCCTGGCCACGGTGCCCGGCGTGGCCGCCGTCAGCGTGAACCTCGCGACGCGAGAGGCGACCTTGCAGTTCGATGGCCGGCCGCCGGCGCACGAAGCGCTGCGCTCGGCACTGCAGGGTGCCGGCCTGGACACGCCGCCGGCCGACATGGATGGCGACACGCACGCGCCGCACGACCACGCCCACCACCACGTCGACGAGGACAGCCGCGCGCTGGCCCGCAAGGTCCTCCTGTCCGCCGCGCTGACGCTGCCGGTGTTCATCATGGAGATGGGCGCCCACCTCGTGCCGGCCGTGCATCACGCGATCGCAGGCAGCATCGGCGAGTTCAATGCCCGGCTGATCCAGTTCGTGCTGACCACGATCGTGCTGTTCGGCCCCGGTCGGGTGTTTTTCCGCATCGGCCTGCCGGCCCTGATGCGCGGCACTCCGGAGATGAACACGCTGGTCGCGCTCGGCACCGGCGCCGCCTGGGCCTACTCTGTCGTGGCGACCTTCGCGCCCGGCGTCATGCCGGCGGGGACGGCCAACGTCTACTTCGAGCCCGCCGCGGTGATCGTGACGCTGATCCTGCTGGGCCGGCTGCTGGAGGCGCGCGCCAAGGGGCGTACCGGCGCTGCGATCGAGCGCCTGCTCGGACTGCAGGCGAAGAGCGCGCGCGTGCAGCGCGACGGGCACGTCGTCGAGCTGCCGATCGACGAGGTGCGGCCCGGTGATCGCATCCGCGTGCGGCCCGGCGAGACGATCCCGGTCGATGGCCGGGTGCTGGAAGGCCAGTCGTACGTCGACGAGTCGATGATCACCGGCGAGCCGATTCCCGCGCAGCGGGTCAGCGGCGATCGCGTCGTCGGCGGCACGATCAACCAGCAGGGCAGCCTGGTGGTAGAGGCCACCGACCTCGGCGCGGACGCGGTGCTGGCGCGGATCGTCGACATGGTGCAGCAGGCGCAGGGTGCGAAGCTGCCGATCCAGGCGCTGGTCGACCGGGTCACCGGCTGGTTCGTGCCGGTGGTCATCGGCGTGGCCCTGCTGACCGCGCTCAGCTGGTGGCTGCTCGGGCCCGAGCCCGCGCTCGCCATGGCGCTGGTCGTTGCGGTCACGGTGCTGATCATCGCTTGCCCGTGTGCCATGGGCCTGGCCACGCCGACCTCGATCATGGTCGGCACCGGTCGCGGCGCCGACCACGGCATCCTGTTCCGCGGCGGCGATGCGCTGCAGGCGCTGCGCGACGTCGATGTCGTGGCACTGGACAAGACCGGCACCCTGACCGAGGGGCGACCGACACTCACCGACCTCGTGACGCTCGACGGCTTCGACGAGGACGAGGCGCTGGCGCTGGCAGCCGCCGCGGAACTCGACGCTGAGCACCCGGTCGGCGTAGCGATCGTCGCGGCGGCCCGTGCGCGCGGCCTGCAGCTGGGCAGAACCGGAGCGTTCGAATCGATCACCGGCATGGGCATCCGTGCACAGGTCGACGGGCGGCGCATCGATCTCGGTGCCGCACGCTACATGCAGCAGCTCGGCATTCCGACCGGGGACTGTGCGGCGCGGCTGGCGGCGCTCGCCGACCAGGCGCGCACACCGCTGCTGCTGGCAGTCGACGGCAAGCTCGCGGCGATCCTGGCGGTCGCCGACCCGATCAAGCCGGGCACGCCGGCCGCGATTCGCGCCCTGCACGCGCTGGGCCTGCGCGTCGCCGTGCTCAGCGGCGACAACCGCCGCACCGCAGAAGCCATCGCTGCCGAGCTCGGCATCGACGAGGTCGTGGCCGAACTGATGCCCGCGGACAAGGTGACCGCGATCGACCGCTTGCGCGAAGGCGGCCGGCGCGTGGCCTTCGTCGGCGACGGCATCAACGATGCCCCCGCGCTGGCGGCGGCCGAAGTCGGCATCGCCATCGGCACCGGCACCGATATCGCGATCGAAAGCGCCGACGTCGTGCTGATGTCGGGCGACCTGCGCAACGTCCCGAATGCCATCGCGCTGTCGCGCGCGACGATGCGCAACATCCGCCAGAACCTGTTCTGGGCCTTCGCCTACAACACCGCGCTGATCCCGGTGGCCGCCGGCGTGCTCTATCCCGCGTTCGGCCTGCTGCTGTCGCCGATGCTCGCGGCGATGGCGATGGCCTTCTCCAGCGTGTTCGTCGTCGGCAACGCGCTCCGGCTCAGGCGCTTCCACCTAAAAGTGGAACTGCCCGCGCGCGATCAGGATGTTCGGTGAATCGTCGCCGACCGTGACGCCGCCCACCACGGCATTGTATTTCGTCGTGCTGTCGACGTCGGCGATATTGCCGGTGTCGATCAGGCGGTTGCCGTCCACGCGGGCTTCGGGCCGGTCGCGGTAACGCTGGACCGTGAAGTCCTGCACGTCCTCGTAGGCGAACGACGCGCCGAGATGCAACAGGCCGTCGCCGACCTTCGGGGCATAGACGACCCGGGCGCCGACGCCGATCGGCTCGTCGCCGGGCGCGTTGGTGCCGATGCGGCGGCCGAATACCATGCTCTGGAAGCCGAACGCGCCGTCGAAGTAGTCGTAGCCGATGCCGAGGCGGCGCGCATCCACAATGGCCGTGCTGCTCGAAGAGCGCTCGATGAAGGTGGTGCTGTTGCCGCTGGTCAGCTCGTTGAGCCCCATCGGCACCTTGAACTGGCCAAGCTTGAACGTGCCCGCGCCGAGCTTGCGGCTGAGGTTGACGTCCTGCGCGGTCGTCGAGTTTTCGGCAAAATCGTACTCGATGACGCCGGACCAGTTGTCGTCGATCTTGCCCTGCACGCCGATCCGGGTGCGCCGCGCCTCGAAGCCGTCGCTGAGCTCGATCTCGTCTTCGTCGAAGACCGCATAGTCCAGGTGTAAACGGCCGATCAGTTTGAACTCTGGATTCGCGAGCGCCGGCGCTGCTGCGGTCATGAGGGCGCCACCGAGCAACAGGGCGCGTGTTGCCGGGCGGGTCTTGTGGATCGACATTCGGATTCTCCCTGGATGGTTCATGGTTCAGTGTTCCTTGCCGCGCCGGACCCTTGGCGGATCACGTGCTGCCCCGCATTGCACAATATCGATGCGAGGTCACAGGGTCAGTCTCAATCCGGTTCCGTTTCGGTAACGACAGTTGTCGCGAGGCGCAACACATGGCAATGTCGGTCGCACGGATGCTCAGAAGTACCAACAGGCTGTCGCGGCCGGGACCTTGCAGGTCGCGCCCGGCGGGTGACATGACCGGGCAGGCCAGGTTGCTGGCGGTGCTGCTCCCGTTGCTGTGGCTCGCAGGGTGTGCCTCCGCCGTTCCAGCGACAGACGCCGCGCCTGCGGCGGGCGTCGCGGCCGCGAGCCCCGAGCGCGAGGCTGTCAGCGCAGCCGGGGAGAGCTCGCGGTGGGCGCGGCGCAACGAGGTGCGCTGTGTCGATGGAAAGATCTCCGGCAGCCACTTCCAGCGCCGCATCTGCCTGACCGAGGCGCAGTGGGACAAGCTCGAAGAAGACGGCAAGCAGGCCCTCCGGGAACTCCAGGGGCCGAAGACCGGCGCGCGCTAGTGGCCCTCGATCCGCGCGAGATATTTCCTTCACAGGCGCGCAACCTGAAGGACGGGCGCGCGGTCGAGCTGCGTGCGGTCTGCCCGACGGACGAGGCGGAACTCGTGCAGGCCTTCCACCGCATGAGCGATGAAGCGCGCTACATGCGTTTCATGCGCGCGGTGCGCGAGCCCAACATCGACCGGCTGCGGAGGTCGCTGGCCTCGTTCCCGGAGAGCGGCTTCGGCATCATCGCGACGGTCCCGGCCGAGGACGGCATCGACATCGCGGGGGGCGCCGCCTACATCGTCGGCCAGAATCCGGCCCGGTGCGAGTTTTCCATCAGCGCCGTGTGCGAGTTCGGTGGCCTCGGACTCGCGACCATGCTGTTGTCGGCGCTGATCGACACGGCCAGGGCGCACGGGCTCGAGGAAATGGAGGGCTTCGTGCTGGCTGTCAACCAGCCGATGCTGCGGCTCGCCAGCCGCCTCGGCTTCAGCAACGAGGCGGACCCCGACGACTTCGGCATGCGCATCTGCCGCCTGCGCCTTTGATGGTGCCGGGTCGTAGGTTCGTAGTTATTGGCGTCAGCCAATAACTACGAACCTACGACCCGGCACCAGACTGCGCGGCGACTGTTATTGGCGCGGCGAAGCTGCCACCGAGCGCCAGGTGCAGGTTGACCCGCTGGATCAGTTGCTCGCTCTGCGCCCGCAACAACGCCATGCGCGCCGACTGCAGCTGCACCTGCTGCTGCTGGACGGCCCGCAGGTCCTGCCGTCCGACCCGGAATGACGCCTGGTCCAGCTCGAGCGTGCGCTCCTGGTCGGCGACGACCTGGGCGAGCAGCGCGACGCGCTCCTCGAGAGTTCGCGACGACGCAAGCGCGTTCTCGACATCGCCAATGGCGCGCAGCGCCTGGCTGGCATAGCGCGCCAGGGCCTCGTCCTGTTCCGCGGTCCGCACGGATACCTGGGCCTTGAGCTCGCCGCCGCGGAACAAGGGCGCGAGCAGCGTGGCGCCGGCGCCATAGCTCGGATTGTCGAAATCCTCCGCCAGGTCCAGCACGTCGCTGTCGAGCGCCGCGATGCTCGCATTCAGCCGGAGCTTCGGCAGCTGGGCCGCCTTGGCCTCGCCGATGCGATTGAAGGCCGCAGCGACGCGGCGCTCGGCCGCCACCATGTCGGGGCGGCGCTCGAGCATCTCGAGCGGCATGCCGACCGGGATGGGTGCCGGAAAAGCCGGCAGCGCATCCGCGGCCCGCAACTCGGCAGCCGGGTACCGGCCCACGATCAGCTCCAGCGAGCGGATCGCCTGCTGGTGGGCCAGCCGCGCCTGTTGGACGGTGTCCTCGAAGCTGCCGAGATTCGCTCTTGCGAGGGCGATGTCGCGCATGCTGCCGACGCCGACGCGCTGCCGGTCCTCGGCGAGGCCGAGCAGTGCCCGTGCCGATTCCGCCATCGATTCCGCGGCAGCGAGCTGCAACCTTGCCTCGGTCGCGATGAACCAGCTGCGTGCCACCTGGGCCGCCATCGACTGGCGCGCGAACTCGAAGTCCGCCCGGGATGACAGATAGCTTTCCTCGGCGGCGTTGCGCCCGTAGCGCAACCGGCCCCACAGGTCCGGTTCCCACGAGACGGCGAGCATGATGCCCGACAGGGCCGAGGAAAGGTCCGCGCCGCCGGAGCCCGAGAGGCCGCCCGTGCCGACCAGGCTCAGGTTGGGGCGCAGTGCCGCCTGGGCGATCTGCGCGTAGGCGGCGGACTGCTCGACCCGGGCCGCGGCGGCGCGCAGGTCGGGGTTCCTCGCGATCGCTTCGTCGACCAGCAAGTCCAGCTGTGGGTCGTCGAACGACGCAAGCCAGTTGTCGCTTATCGCGCCTTCGGCTGGAAGGTCGGCGCTCCACTGCCCGCGGATCTCCGTGCCGTCGAGCGCGTCCTGCCGGATCTGCTCCGGCGGGGGCGTCGGCGTGATCGCGCAGCCAGCCAACGCGATGGTGACGGCGAATGCGAGAGAGATTTTCCTGGCGTTCATGTCGATCAATGCAGCTTGATGATCAGCCAGTCAAGCTTGGTGCTGACGCGCAGGAACACCTTGCGGATGATGTGAATCGCGTGGGCGCTGTCCGTGTAAATCGCGCCCTGGCCGCGCGCGCCCGGCGCCAGGAAAAGGTCCGCATCAACGTCGGCGATCCTCAGCTTGACGGCCAGCCGCTGTTCCGGCGCGGGTGCGAAGCCGGTGTTCGGCAGCATGCCGCCGATCGGCAACTGGCCCTGCGCGGTCGCCCACATGATCGAGTCGACCTCGGCCTTGATGATGCGGCCGGGGTAGGTGCGCAGCGCGATTTCCGCCTCGTTGCCGGCGGCAATCTTGCGGACTTCGTTCTGCCGGAAGAAGGCCACCACGAACTGCTCGTCCTCGACGAAGGTCATCGAGGGGAAGGCCGGGAAGGGCGTGGTCATCACGCCCGGACGCAGCGCGAGGGCGACCACCGTGCCGTCGGCGGGCGCAAGGATGACAGTCTGCTCGAGTTCCCACATGGCCTGCGCGAGTTGGGCCTCGGCCGCGGCGATCTGCGCCAGCACGCTGGCGACCTCGTCCTGCACGCCTTCCGGCGTGGTCGCGGCCAGCCGTTCGCGGACCTGGGCCACACTGGCCCGAGCGGCCCGCAGCTCGTTCTCCGCAGCCTGTAACTCGGTCTGCGCCTGCTCGACGTCGAACAGGTTGCCGGCGCCCGTCTGCAACAGTTCCTCGAACTGCGTGACGCGCTTGCCGGCGAGGGAGAGCTGCACCGATGCCTGGCTTTCGCGACTCACGGCCTCGTTCAGCTGTTGCGAGAGATTGCGCTGGTTGGCCGTGGCCGAGATCAGCTGCGCCTGCAGCTGGGCGATATTCGCCTCCGCTGCGCGCACTGCGATTTCAAACGGCTCCGGGTCGATCCGGAACAGCACGTCGCCTTTCCTGACCGGGACGTTCGGCTCGACCGGCACCTCGATGACCTTGCCGGACAACCGCGAATTGATCGGCAACACGTAGTTCATCACGCGCACGTCGGAGGAGGACGGCGTGTAGATGTTCAGGAACAGGATCAGTGTGGTCAGGCCGATGATCGGGATGGTGATTACGATGACCTGGCTGGTGATGTTCCACGGCAGCCACTTGAACTTGAAGAAAATCAGCCAGACGATCAGCGAATAGACGAGGAGGATCAGGATATCCACTAGCCGCGCTCCCCCGTTCCCAGCCGCGACTCGAGTGACGCCAGTCGCCGGCGCAGCTCGGCCAGTTCAGTCGCATCGGTCGCTTCCTGCCCGGTCCCGGCCACGGCTACCGGCGTTTCAGCAGTCGTGCCGTGATGGTCCTCGGCAACGTCAGTGCCGTAGGCCAGCTTGTATAACACCGGCTTCGAATATGCCCACAGCCAGGCCAGCGGCCAGAGCAAGCCGCCGAAGAACAGCGAAAGCAGGCAGAGCGTCTTGATCGCCTGCGCCTGCGGATGCCGGCGTTGCTCCGCGATCTTCTCGGGCAGGATATGTACCAGCCAGAACACCACGATCGCGATGACCGGCACGACGATCAGCACCACCCAGGCGATGCCGTTGGCGACCTTGTCGAGAGCTTCTCCCTTGAATATCGAGGCGTCTGCGGCCCCCGCCGCCAGGATGCCCGCAATGGTCAATACAAGCTTCGCGGGTGAGCGCCGATTCTGAGTCAACGTCATATCAGCATTCCGAGGTTATCTGGTGAGAGCCTAACGCCTTGGGCGGCAAGGGGTGTACTGCCCGTTGGGGCAGGTAGCATGAATCCCCGGCGGAGCCAGGTGTTATCCGAGGCCCAGGATAGATGGCCTGCACCTCGAATCCCACGCAGCCTAGCGCGCAGCCTGCTCGAAGTACGACGCCAGCGCCTGCTCCGTGGTGGCAAAAGTCCGCTCGGCCATGCCGGCCGGGTCCTGGCCGCTTTCCTCCGCCCAGCGGATCAACTGGTTCCGGCGCCCCGCAAAGAAGACGCGCACGCCACGGCCCTCGAGTTCATCGCGCAGGCGCCGAACGGCATACATGCCGGTCACGTCGATCAGGCTGACTGGCCCGGCATCCAGCACGAACCAGCGCAGGCCGTCGCCGGCGGCGTCAACGGTCGCCATGGCCCGTTCCCGGAAGTAGTTCGAGTTGAAGAAGGTGATCGGACCGTCGAAGCGGTAGATCACGATGCCAGGCCAGGTCTCCGCGTCGGGATGGTGGGTCACCGAATGCAGGCCGGGGATGCCGGGTGCCTTGCCCAGCAGCGTGTCGCGCGGCCTGGAGGTCAGCTTCACGAAGCGCAGCAGCGCCAGCACGACGGCAATCAGGATCGCGTTGATCGCACCGACCGCAACGACGCCGAGCGTCGTCAGGACCGACAGCACGGCCTCCCTCCGGTCGATGCCCCAGATTTCCTGCAGGGTGCGCAAATTGAAGAGGTGCAGGGCCGCGGAAATCAGCACCGCGCCGAGCGCGGCAATGGGCACATAGGCCAGCGGCCCGGTGAAGAACAGCAGCACCGCGGCGATGGTGGCCGCCGCCACGAGGCCGGTGACCTGCGTGCGGCCGCCGGCGGAATCGGCCATCGCGGTGCGGGAATCGGCGCCCGCGACGGCAAAGCCCTGCGACAGCGCCGAGGCGATGTTGGCGGCGCCGAACGCGGCAAGGTCGCGGTCGACGTCCACCGTGTAACGGTTCTTCTCCGCGAAGCTGCGCGAGGTCAGCATGCTGCTGGTGAACAGCACGAGGGCCAGGCCGGCCGCGTGCGCTACCAGCGTCGGCAGGTGCTCCAGCGGGAAGCTCGGCACCCGCAATGGCGGGAGGCCCTGCGGAATGGCGCCCAGCACGGCGACGCCGTGCGCCTCGAGGCCGAGTGCGGCGACGGCCGCGCCGGCCGCGACCATCGCGACCAGCGCCGCCGGGAGTCGCGGCATGAAGCGCCGGGCGGCCACCAGGATCGCGTACGCGCCGACGCCGACCAACAGCGTCGGCAGGTGTGTATCGGGCAGCTTCGACAGAAACTCCAGCAGGCGCGGGATGATCCGGTCGGTCACGATCGGAAAGCCGAACACCTTGCCGATCTGGCCCAGCAGGATGCTGATGGCCACACCGTTGAGGAATCCGACCAGGATCGGCTTGGACAGGAAATCCGCCAGCGCGCCCAGCCGCAGGAAGCTGGCTGCAATGCAGAACAGGCCGGTCAGAAAAGTCAGCGCGACGGCCAGCGACCAGTAGATCTCATAATCCCCGAGTGCCATCGGCGCAATCGACGCGGCCACCATCGCGCAGACGGCGGCGTCCGGATTGACCATCAGCTGCCGGGAGGTGCCGAAGATCGCATAGGCCACCAGCGGCAGGATGCAGGAGTACAGCCCCACCGCCGGGCTGAACCCGGCAAGCTGGGCATAAGCCACGGCCACCGGCAGCGCCACGGCCGCCACCGACACGCCGGCGAGCAGGTCGTGGCGAAGATCCTCGCCAATCCGATAGTGCAGCAGCGACGCCAAGCCGGGCGCGAATCGTTCTACCCGGGAGGCACGGTTGGCGGCGGTCGCGGTTTGCGTCATCGTTGATGTCTCCGGCGCAGGCTGGCGCTCAGAAACGTTCCGGCACGAACTTGAATGGATAGTTCAAGGCCGCGTAGCGGCCGATCTTGCGCTTGGGCAGTTCGACGTCCTCGGTCTCGATGTCCTTGTAGGGCACGTGCTCCAGCAGGTGGCTGATGACATTCAGCCGCACCCGCCGCTTGTTTTCCGAGCGGGCGACGTACCAGGACGCCCAGGGAGTATCGGTCGCCACGAACATCTCGTCGCGCGCCTTCGTGTAGTCGTCCCAGCGATCGTAGGACTTGACGTCCATCGGCGTGAGTTTCCAGGTCTTGCGACCATCGCCGATCCGGCCGCGCAGCCGCCGCTCCTGCTCCTCGGGGCTCACCTCGAGCCAGTACTTCAGCAGGATGATGCCGGAGTTGACCATCAGTCGCTCGAACAGCGGCACCATCTCGAGGAACTGCTGCGCCTGCTCCTCGCTGCAGAATCCCATGACCCGCTCCACGCCGGCGCGGTTGTACCAGCTCCGGTCGAAGATCACGACCTCGCCGGCCGCGGGCAGGTGCGGCAGGTAACGCTGCGCGTACATCTGCGACTGCTCGCGCTCGGTCGGAGCAGGCAGGGCGATGACACGGAACACGCGTGGGCTGACGCGTTCCGTGATGGCCTTGATCGTGCCGCCCTTGCCGGCGCCATCGCGCCCTTCGAACACGATGCAGACCTTGAGGCCCTTGTGCGTGACCCATTCCTGCAGCTTGACGAGCTCCACGTGGAGGGTTTTCAGCTCACGTGCGTAGTCCTTGGCGGAGAGTTTCTCCTCGGGCGCCGCTTCGCCGGCGCTTGCGGCCGACTCGACGGCCGGCTGCCAGGCCGCCTCGAACCGCTTCGCCTTGCGCTTGCCCTCGCCGCCGGATTTGCGGGATTTCTTTGCCATCATCGTGTCCTTCTGATGTCACCGAACAGTGTGGTCGTCGCCAGGCTCGAGCTGTCTCAGTTGTTGCTATGCAGGCGCTTTTGCCCCTCGACGATCTTGTGCCACCCGTAGTTGAACGAGAGGCGGAAAACGTCCAGCTGGAGATCGCCGGGGTCGCTGTCGCTGATCGTGGACATGTAACCCAGCGTCATGGAGAGGTTGTCATTGAGCTGGTAGCCAAGGGTGAAGCCGACGCCCAGGTTATCGATTGAGTCGCCTTTTTCGCCCGCCACGGTCGATTCGCCGCCGGTCATCCACGTGGCATCCAGCGAGCCCCACAAGGTTGCGGTGAGGTCGCGGGTGGCGTGCGCCTCGAGCTGGAACATCGGATCCGTGCTAAGCGTCTCGCCGAGGTAGTCGCTGTTATTGCCGTACCAATAGACCCAGGGAAGGATCTCGATGGTCGTCCGCTGGCCGGGGACCCACGGCCCGATCTGCCAGATCATCGGCGCCCCCATGCGGCCATACCAGCGATTCTGGCCGAGGTTCAGCGACTGGTCGTCGTCGTATTCGCCCAGCGGAATCATGAAATCCGTCACCACGTCGAGCGAAAACCTCGGCTCGTACCGTAGCAGGTCGGGAATAATCATGATGGCCCCGGGGCCGATGAGATTGATGCCCAGTTCCAGGGTCGGGTCGCCCAAGCCCCTCGAGCTCTCGCTGGCGGACAAGACGCCGACGTTGGCGGAGGAGGACAGCCGTCCCATGGGCGCGAGCACTGCAACCGTGGCGGTACGACCGAACAGGGGCAGCAGCTTCGCATAGCCGGCGATCATGACCTCTGCATCGATCTCGGCGTCCGCGGAGACCAGGTAGGCGGGATCGAGTGGATTCGCGTTGCCGCTGATCGACTGGTAGATCACCGGCACGGCATTGCCGCCGGCCAGGCTCTTCCAGTAGAAGCGTGGCGGCACCTGGGCCTGGGCGAGCAACGGGAAGCAGACCGCCAGGGCGATGATGGCCAGGTCGCGTCGGAGAAGGTTCTTCATGGCAGTGCCTCGTATCACGCTCATTGCTTGGGATCAGCCATCATGTCCGCCGGCGGAACAAACTGTCGCTGATAGATGAGCGGCGGGAAGCCGGCCTCGACCGGGTAGCGAACCGGCAGGGCCCTTTCCATGCCTTCCCATATGACCCGGCTGGGCAGGATCACGTTGTTGGCGCTTACGTACTCGTCCCAGAGCGCCAGCAGCTCCTGGACCTTGGCGGGATTCTCGGCAGCGAGGTCGTGGCGTTCCGCCACGTCCTCGGCCAGGTTGAACAGCTGCCACTCCTCGGTGCCGTAAGGTATGTATTCCCAGTGCAGTTTCCAGTCGCCCTGGCGGACGGCGCGGTTGCCGAAGATTTCCCACGCCATGTAGTCGTGTTCCGCCCGGGGCGAGTCGGCCTTGCCGGCGAGCAAGTCGATCCACGACTTGCCGATCAGCGGGGGCGCGTCCTCCCCGTTGATGGTTTCCGGGTATTGGGCGCCAGCGACTTCCAGCAAGGTGGGCATGATGTCCGCCACGTGCAGGTAGCCGGCGCTGTTAACGCTGCCCTTGGGAAGATCGACAATCGGGCCGCTGACGATTAGCGCGTTGCGGATCCCGCCCTCGGCGACGTTGCCCTTGTACTGGCTGAAAGGCGTCATGGACACCTGCGCCCACATCGGCCCGTAGCCGACATAGGAGTGCGGATCTCCCCAGGCATTGGGATGCGTTTGTGACCACTGGATGGACGCGTAGAGGAAGTTCGCGGTGCCGGGGGTCCCGGCGATCATCCCGAACAGGTCGGCGCCCTCGGCGCCATTGTCCCCAAAGAACATGAACACCGTGTTCTCGTACTCGCCGATCTCCTTCAGGTAATCGATCAGCCGCCCGACGTGGTGATCCAGGTTTTCCACCATGCCTGCGTAGAGCTCCATCTTCTTGCCCAGGATCGCGCGCGAGGCGGGCGCCAGCACGATCGGATCCGGCACGAACCACATGCGCTCGGCCAGTTCGGCGTTCAGGGGCATGATGCCCATGTCCTTCTGGCGCTTCAGCCGCTCGGCGCGCACCGCATCCCAGCCCTTGTCGTACGCGCCGACGTGCCGGTTACGCTCCTCGCGCGGCAGGTGGTAGGGATCGTGCGGTGCCTGGTGCGCCACATACGCGAAGAACGGCTTGCCGTCGCCGCGATTGTCCTCGATGAAGCCGATCATCTTGTCCGTGTAGGTCTTGGTCGCGTAATAGTCCTTGGGCAGCGAGCGCAGGTAGCGGCCGTCCTCGGTGAAAGTGGACAGGGGGTTGGTGGCCGTGAAGTTCAGCATGTCCCAGTAGCTGCCCGCGCCGTCGAGCAGGGCGAAATCCCGTTCGAAGCCGCGCGCGGCGGGAATGAGGTCAGGCTCCTTGCCGAGGTGCCATTTGCCGACCATGTAGGTGTGATAGCCGCTATCCTTCAGCAACTGCGGGAGCGTCGTCACGCGGCGGTTCAGGTAACCCTCGTAGCCCGGCTGTCCCGCCTGGTTCGGGGCCGTCCACTCGTTCATGTTGCCGAGGCCGTTGACATGCGTCGGCGTGCCGCTGAGCAACATGGCGCGCGTCGGCGACGAGCTGGCATGCGTGTAGAACTGGTTGAAGCGCACGCCATTGGCGGCGAGTGCATCGAGATTGGGCGTGTTGATCTCGCCGCCGAACGCGCCCAGGTCCGAGAATCCCAGGTCATCGGCCACGATGACGACGATGTTCGGGCGCCGGCCGGCACTCGGCGTGTTCGCTTGCTCCGGGCTCGTTGCCGCGCTGGTGCTTGTAGAGGCCGTGGAACTACGGGTGTCCAGTTGGGCAAGCGCCGGCCCCGGCGGCTCGCGCAGGAGTAATCCTGCGTCGTCCAGCCGTGGCTGGGCCGCGGCGGACGCGCCGCAAGTCATGCCCAGGATCAAGCTGATGCATCCGCGTAAAGTCGTCGTGTTCATTTCAGGCAACCTCGGTTCTGTTCTTTCGCATTCTCGGCAAGCAGGCCCAAGGATCACTCGATCGGTTCGATCTCGCCGAGCCGCCAGGTCTTGTCGAACCAGGGTTCCAGCGGACCGTAAAGCCGGAAAATCGCGTTCCAGCCCTTGCCGGGGATGGTTCGGATGCAGTTTTTTGCGTCTCCTGGCCGCTCGGGGCCGAAGTGCACGTCCACGGAGCCGTCGTCATTGGCCTTGAAATCCTTGTCCTTGCTGGTCGCCGACGGCCAGGTCTGGTCGGTCTGCAGGAAGGATCGGGCCTGGTTGTCGTAGGCGATGACGGACCAGAAATTGTTGACCGGAACGTTCGCCGGAATGTGCAACCGATAGGTGCGCGCGCCATCGAGTGGCTGGCCCCTGGCATCGACGAAGGCGAGCGCATACTGTGACCCGGAGCCGACCATCTTGGCTTCCATCGCCGGTGTCACGCCGGTCGCGTAGAAGTAGTACTGGGAAGCGGAGTCGAGCAGCTTGATGCCGTCCCTCGAAAAGCCGTAGCCGCCGAGAAACGCTGCGCGCCAGGCGCTGCCTTCGTAGTAGTAGGCCTCTTTTTCGCGCATCCGGTAGGTGAGGGCCCGGGCCGTGGCATCGCCCACGACGGCGGCTTCGGCCCAGGATCTTCTTCATGCGTTCATCGGGTGCGATCACCTCGCCCTCGTAGCGCGGCGGGAGAATCAGGTATTTCCCGCCCTGCCCCTTGTCGGGCTCCGTCATGCCGACGTCCACCACCCACCGGTACCAGTGGTCGTTCAAAGCGCCGAGCACGCCCGGCGGCACTTCGGCCACCAGGGGGCCATCGTGGAGGTCGATCCACATCCAGGCGTAAGGGGTGCTGGTGTTGAAGGTCAGGCCGACGGTACGGGGAAACACCAGGTCGTCCCAGATCGGCATGGTCTTGTTGGCCGGCCCCCACCGCAGCAGGGCCTTGCGCATCGCGGCCTGGTTCACCGCCGGGATGGCCAGCAGATAGGCTTGCACGGCTCGCTGGAAGTCGTGGTTGTCGTAGAGCTTCTCCACCGCCGCGTCGCTGGGGAAGCCGTCGAAGAATTCCAGCGTACCGGGCCTGGTTTCCACGCGGTCCGGCATCGCAATCCCCGGCGGGATTTCGGTGGCGATGTTTTGCTTCGGTGCGGTCTGGCCAGCGCACCCGTTGCAGTGAGTATGCACGCGAGCGCTGCACAGCAAATGCGACGGTAGAGCTGGCAATTCATTTCACACCCTTCCCTGCGTGGAGTATCAGAGCTTGAGCTGAGTCTTCCTGGCATCAGCCATGAACGACGTCAGCTTCTTGTAGGCGTCCGCAAGCCCTTTTTGCATCTTGCTGAAATCACCGCCTTTCTCGAGCGTCTTCTGCTCGTAGACCAGGTCCCGGTCGTCCAGCGCGATGACGGAGCGAACCGCGAGCGGCCCTTGTTCCTTGACCAGCGCATCGAATCTCTTGCGGTCGTAGCCCTGCAGGTTGATCGGGTCTCCCGCGGCTGGCACCGCCTCGATGCGCGTGGACAGCTGTTTGACCTCGCTGACGTTGTAGATGGAGCCGTTGTACTCGACCGTCTTGTCCGGCGAGTAGACCTTGGTGCTGCCACATCCTGTCGCGAGGCCTGCGCTTACAAGCAGCACCATCACGCTGGCAATGGCTCGTGTGCGGAGTCCCGCGAATCCGGGCGTGATCTTTACGTTGTGCATTGGATGTTGCTCCTGTGTGTTGGTCCAATTGTCCGTGTCCTGAGCAGCGGCAGAATTCCGTCCGCTGAACTTGCTTTTGGCTGGTGAACGCACTACCTCACCAATTCGATCTCGCTCAGCCGCCAGGTCTTGTCGAACCAGGGCTCAAGTGGGCCGTACAGCCGAAACAGCATGTTCCAGCCCTTGCCGGGAATGGTTTGGATCCAGTTGGGCGCCATTCCGGACGGGGCCTCTGGCCCGAAGTAAACGTCCACGGAACCATCCGCGTTGACGACCAGTCCGCTGTCCAGACTGCTCACCTGGGGGAATGCCTGGTCGGTCTGGAGCATGGAACGGGTCTGGTTGTCATACACAATCGCCGACCAGAAATCCTTCACCGGGGCGCCAGGCAACACGCGCAGCCGATAGGTCTTGCCACCGTCCAGTGGATTGCCCTGGGCATCCACGATGCCCACGGCATACTGGGAACCCTTGCCCACCATCTTGGCTTCCATGGCCGGCGTCACGCCGGTGGCATAGAAATAGAAGAAGGCAGCCGCATCGAGGTAGGCGACGCCGGGCTGCGACTCGAACTTGTAGCCGCCGAGCCATTGCCGCCAGGTGCTGTTCGGATAGTAGAAGGCCTCAGGAATGCGGCTCTGGTAGGTCAGGGTCCGCGCAGTGGCATCGCCCACGGCTGCCGCTTCGGCCAGGATCTTCTTCATGCGATCGTCCGGTGCGAAGGGCTTGCCTTTCTCTATGCCGATCGAGGCAAAGAATCCGAGCGTGACCGGATCCAGCGACGCGACGGGTTCGTTCTGGACGACGTAGTTGAGAAGCTCCCAGAACCGGTAGTCCGCCGGCGCCACCGTGGAGAAATCCCGGTCGGACACGTTGACGAAGGTGTTGGCGGGCGGATTGGCCGCCTGCGACAACAGGTAAATGCGCGTGTTCTTGTGCAGGCTCTCGATCGCGGGCCTGATATCCCCTTCCACCGGCATGTTGCGCCAGACCAGGATGGACTCGAACGTGGGGACACGCACGACCAGGTACCCCGCCGGCACTTCGCCGTTGTACCCGGGAGGCAACAACAAGTACTTGCCGCCCTTGCCCTGGTCGGGACCGACAATGCCAATGTCGGTGACATACCTGAACCAGAAGTCATCAATCATGCCCAGCGTCATGGGGGGCACTTCGACCACCAGCGGGCCGTCATGCAGGTTGATCCAGATCCAGGTGTAGGGCGTGGTGGCGTTCGCCGTGAGAAAGATCGAACGCGCATTCATATTGGCTTCGAATGTCGGGATGGTGACATTCGCGGGGCCGACTCCAAGCAATCCCTCGCGCAGCCCGGCCATGTTCACCGGCGCCAAAGCCAGCAGGTAGGCCTGTACCGCGCGTTGGAAGTCGAGGTTGTCGTAGATCTTTTCGACGGTGGCCTTGTCCGGAAAGCCGTCAAAGAAGCTCAGCGTGCCGAGCCGGGTGTCGACTTCATTCGGGATCGCTATGCCGGGCGAGATGTCGGTGGTCATCTTCATCTGCGGCGTGGATCGTGCTTGTGTGCCCACTCCACCGATCATCAACACCGTGGTTGCCAAAACGCTTGTCAGGCACCTGGTGTTCATTGACATATCCTTGCCGTTTCGCCTCGAACACCGATACCTATTGCAGAACTGGGCGCGCGTTCCGCGGCTGCACCGGGCGATTGTTGGCGAACCCGAGCACTGCCGAGAACTGCTCGACCTGCCGCTTCGACACGGCCGACGGAGTCTTCAAGACCGCCCAGATGACGCCTTCGGAGCACGGTGGCGTCGTGAGAGAACCATTGAAGCGGTAATAGGACTGGTCCGCGGGCAACAGGGAGGTGACGTTGAGCCCCGCCGGGAGCATGCCTTTCTTGCCTGCCTCTGCGGGCACTGCTTTCCACAGTGTCGCCAGGACGGGATTCTCGCTTCCTTCCGCAAACATGATCGCGACGACGGCGAGATGGCCATTGGCATCCTGGTGAACGAGATGCGCTTCGAGCGGATAGTGCTTCCCGCCGACCGTGTTCTCGCTGGGAGAATGGAAATGGAATTGCTTCAGCTCGAAACTGCGACCCTCGATCGTCAAGGAACTCCCGGCGCCGTAACCGACCTGGATGGAATGACCGTTATTGACGATATCGGTGGCAGAGGGCCCGTAATCCAGTACGAGCGGCGCGAGCTCCGCCTCGATGAGGCTGTCGAGATCGATCGGCGACTGATTCACGCCAGTCTCGCAGACTGTGTACCCGGCGTCGAGCGTCGACCAGTGCTCCGGGCCGACTTCTCCTGAATACCCCCAGTGTGCAGCGTGCTGCTCGTGCGCGGGTGCCTCGGCGGCAGCGTTTGAGGCCAAGGTTGCGGCCAGCGACAAGACTGCCAGCTTGAATAGGTAGCTATAGGACATGTGAGTTCTCCTCAACGAGATTGAACTGAGCGCGTGAGTTGGCGAATGAGCATTGGCTCTGCTTATCGAACCTCTACCGTCACTGACGGAATTCGTCCGGTGAACCGCGACCTGGCCTCTGAGCCGATGGCTTCAACCACCGGCGTCGCCAGGTCGATGCCGACGTCGGCAGTCTCGTCCGCCGAGAAAACCATCGGCTGGGTGCGCTCGATGCGCCCTTCACCGGCCTTCTTGTCGTTGACGTACAGCGTGCCCTGGCCGCCCTTCGCCAGCCCGCCGCCATCGTAGGCAAACTCGAAGCGGAGCGTGGCCTTGCCGGGCGGGAGCTTCTCGATGCCCGTGATGGTGGTCCGCTCCAGGCCGAGGAAGTTGTAGTCATAGGCCGGCACGCCGTCCTTGACGTAAAGCGCCCAGCCGCCGAAACGGCCGCCCTGCGCGATCACCATGCCGTGCGCGCCCTCGGCGGGCACCTCGACCTGGGCGGTGATGGTCTTGGACTTGTTCTTGATGTTGAGGAACACGTTCTCCGTCATCCCGGTCATGCCTTCGGCAAGCGTGATCGAGGTACGGCCCGCCATCAGGTCCGGGCGGCCAACCAGTTCGGCATTGACGCGCTCGAACACCCGGTCGTCGATCGGCAGCACGCCGTTCCTCTCGGCCTCCTGCAGGAACAGCGCCTCGAGCTCCTTGAGCTTTTCAGGATGCTTCGCGGCCAGGTTGTTCACCAGGCTGAAGTCCTTGCTGATGTCGAAAAGCTCCCAGGCGGAGTTGTCATCGAGCGCCCGACGCGGCTTCCCCTCCCAGGGAGCCTTGTGGATCGTCCGCGCGAACCAGCCGTCGTGATAGATCGCCCGGTTGCCGAACATCTCGAAGTACTGTGTGGTACGGCGGTCCTTGGCCTTGGCGTTGTCAAAGCTGTAGGCCATGCTGGCGCCGTCCATCGGCACCTGCACGACCCCGTTGACCGACGTGGGTTCCGGCAGGCCCGCGGCTTCGAGGATCGTCGGCGCGACGTCGATGACGTGGTGGAACTGGGTGCGCAGTCCGCCCTTGCTCTTGATGCCCTGCGGCCAGTGCACGGCCATGCCCACCTTGGTGCCGCCATGGTCGGAGGCCACCTGCTTGGTCCAGGTGTACGGCGTGTCCAGCGCCACGGCCCAACCCGCCGCCATATGCGGATAGGTCTCGGGGCCGCCCCACTTGTCGATGAACTTCAGCATATCCTCGACCTTTTCCTGGACGCCGTTGAAATAGGTCATTTCGCTGAACATGCCGTTGGGGCCACCCTCGGCGCTGGTGCCATTGTCGCCTGCGACGTAGAAGATCAGCGTGTTGTCCAGTTCGCCTGTCTCCTCCACCGCCTGGATGAGCCGGCCGACTTCGTGGTCGGTCATCTCGAGGAACGCAGCGAACACCTCGAACTGGCGCGCGAACAAGTGCTTCTGGTCGTCGGACAAGGCATCCCAATCAGGAATGGCTTCCGGCTTGGGCGCGAGCTTGGTGCCCTTCGGCACGATACCTAGCTTGATCTGCCGCGCCAGGATCTCCTCGCGCATCGCGTCCCAGCCCTGGTCGAACTTGCCCTTCCAGCGGTCGATCCATTCCTGCGGCACGTGGTGCGGCGCATGCACGGCGCCGGGGGCGTAGTAGACGAAGAATGGGCGGTCCGGCGTGAGCGCCTTCTGGTACTTGACCCAGGCCACCGACTGATTGGTCATGTCAGTGAGGAAGTGGTAGTTGGGATCGTCGGGCAGTTCGACCTGGTGGGTACCGTCATAGATGAACGGCGCCCACTGGTTGGTCTCGCCGCCCAGGAAGCCATAGAACTTGTCGAATCCCTGCCGCGTCGGCCAGCGATCGAAGGGGCCGGCGATACTGGCTTCCCAGGCGGCCAGCTCGTGCCACTTGCCGAACGCGGCCGTGCTGTAGCCGTTCAACCGCAGCATTTCGGCGACCGGCGTGACGTCATTGGGGATCTTGCCGGTGTTGCCCGGGAAGGCCGTACCGGTCTCGATGATTCCGCCCATATTGTTGCGATGGTGATTGCGTCCCGACTTGATCGCGGCACGCGTCGGCGAACTGACCGCGGTCGTATGGAAGTTGTTGTAGTGCACCCCGTTTGCCGCCAGGCGATCGAAGTTCGGCGTGGAAATCGGGCTGCCGAAGGCGCTGGTCCCGGCAAAGCCGAGGTCGTCGATCAGGATGATGATGACGTTGGGTGCCCCGTCCGGCGCCTCGACCTCGAATACCGGCGGTGCAGTCGCATTCCGCACATCGATTTCCGTTGCCGGTGGATATTTCGGCTCGGGGATTGGAAGCACGGTGCGGTCGAGGGCCGGCTGGGCCGCGGCGGATGCGGCACAAGCCGTGCCGAGCGCCATCGCGAGCGCCTGGCGGAGCGCCTGGCGTGTTCTAATGCCTTCGGGCTTGCCGGTTGTCATGGTAGTCATCTTGAGGTCCTCTACTTTTTCCGAATCACCAGGGGGCCGTCCATCGCCTGCATCACCATGGATGCCGGCAAACCGTTCTCCAGCAGCGTGGTCATGGCGCGCTGGTATTTGCGTATGTGGAGGAAGAATTTCTTGTAGCCGGCGCACAGGTAGTGCAGCCCCGGCTCGCCGTGCGGCGAGGTCGCGAAGCGGTGCTTCGGGCAGCCGCCCCAGCAGGAGGTCAGCACCTCGCACTCCCGGCACCAGCGCGGCAGGCTCGTCTCCTTGTGCGGCCCGAAGCCGGAGGCGACCGACTCGTCGACCATCTTGCCGAGCCTGTCCCTGAGGACGTTGCCGAGCTGGTATTCCGGGTAGACGTAGTGGTCGCAGGCATAGACGTTGCCGTTGTGCTCCAGCGCCACGGCGCGACCGCAGCGCCGGGAGAAAATGCAGATCGGCGAGTCGTTGCCCAGCCAGGCGTTCAGTGCCCACTCGAAGTTCATGACGAACATCTCGCCGACGTCGTGGCGTACCCATTCCTCGTAGATCGCCACCAGGAAATCGCCGTATTTTTCCGGCTCCACGGTCCAGGGCGTCACCTGCGCGTTGGGTTCCGCGCGATCGAGCACGGCGGGCGGCGCCAGCCACAGGCCCCTGGCCTGGGTGGGGGCGTCGGGCAGGCGCTCGATGATGGGTGTGAACTGGATGTACCGGATGCCGGCATCGCGGAAGAAGCGGTACACCTCGAGCGGATGGTGGGCCGTCTCGCGGCCGACGCAGGCCAGCGCGTTGAACTCGACCTGGTGCTTCTGCAACAGCCTGATGCCGGCCATGACCCGCTCGAAGGTGCCGGCGCCGTGCCGGTCCTTGCGATAGGTGTCATGGATGGCCCGCGGGCCGTCGAGGCTGACGCCGATGAAGAAGTTGTTTTCCTTGAAGAACTCGCACCACTCATCCGTCAGCCGCATGCCGTTGGTCTGCAGGGAGTTCTTGATCTCCTTGCGGTCCCGGAACGGCTGCTGCAGCTCGACGACCCGGCGGAAGAAATCGACTCCCAGCAACGTCGGCTCACCGCCGTGCCAGGTGAACTCCACCACGGGCGTCGGCTGCGCCTCGATGTACTGCTCGATGTAGGCCGCCAGCACGTCGTCGGGCATGCGGTAGTGCTCGGTCTTGCCGAACAGGGCGCGTTTCTCGAGGTAGAAACAGTAGGTGCAATTGATGTCGCAGACCGGGCCGATGGGCTTGGCCAGCACGTGCATGCCCCGCACGGCGCCATGCCTGGGGTCCATGGGATTCGCTGGGGCTCGGATGACCGCTTACTCGGGGAAAACCAGCGTGTAGGCCAGCCGCACACCCCAGCCCTCGGCTGCGCCCTCCGGGGAGTCAAGCCAGTAGCGGGCGCCGAACTGGATTGTCTGCATCTGCTTGCCGATCTTGAACAGCTGCGTGACCATCAGGTTCACCGGCACCGACCATTCCTCGCCTTCCCAGTCGTAGGTGGACTCGGTATTCACTGTGAAGGTCATCAGCGAGGGCAGGGTGTAGCCGACGAAGGGCTGCAGGAAGGTGGCATTGACGTCGGCGCGGTTGTCGCTGCCGGCAAACGACCAGACATGGTTGGCGAGCGCGCCGCAGGTCCAGCCGTGCGCCTGTTCAGCTGCACCAGCGGCACGATGGTGCGTGAGATGAGGTTCCAGTTCTCGCTGATGCCGATGGGGATGACCGGCTGGACATCCATGAGGAAACGATCGCCTTCGCCGTCCGGGCCGAGCGCCGTGTCATAGTTGAGCTGCATCGGCAGGCTGATCAGGGACGCAATCGGGTTGTTCAGCTTCCTGGCGACCTCGGCAGGGTCGGCCTGGGCCCAGGCCCCGGGGGCGGCATACAACGAGAGCAAGCAGACCAGCGAACCCAGGCACGCGGTCCTGCCGAACCCAGAGCTTCGCATGTCGAAAATCCTTTTACACAACCGCCAGCAAGGAATTGGCAGCTTCACCCCGCACCATAAAGCCTTGGTGCCGACGACTGTACTGCCCTTTCGGGAAGGTGCGGCCCGCGAATTGGCGGTCGCGGGAATACTTCTGTAACCTATTCAAAGCCTAAGCAGCAGCGACCGCGCCCCGATGAGCATTGTCACGATCGTCTGGTCGATGATCTCGGCGATCAGCCTCACGCTCGGGCTGCTATACGCCGTCGTCTGGCTCAGCTCGCGCCAGGACCTGGCCAAGCTCTGTTTTTCCGCAGCGGCCCTGGCGGTCGCGGCGCTCGCGGCCTTCGAACTGCAGTTGATGTACGCGCCGTCCGTGGAGGCCTATGCGGTGTTACACCGCTGGGCGCATGTGCCGGTGTTTCTCGTGTTCGTGGCCACGGTCTGGTTTGTTCGCCTGTACTTCAGGGCCGGTGCGCTGTGGTTGCTATGGCTCATCGTGCTGGTGCGTGTCCTGGTGCTGGTGGTCGATTTTTCCAGCCCGGTCAGCTTCAACTTCCTCCAGATCACCGCGCTTGCACCCGTCCCGTTGTTCGGCGAGCTCGTCAATGTTCCGGTGGCTGTACCCAGCCCGTGGACCAGCCTGGGGGAGCTGAGCCTGCTGCTCGTGTCGGCGTTCATGTTGCATGCCGCATTCCAGGCCTGGCGGCGCAACGAGCCCCGCGACCGGCAGCGCGCCCTGGTCATCGGTGGGGCGGTGGCAGTGTTTTTCCTGCTGTCCATGTTGAACGCGGTACTGCTGCACCGAGGCCTGGTGCCGCTCCCCTACCTGCTGAGCATTGCATTCCTGTTCGTGATCCTGGCGATGAGCTACGAGTTGAGCGTCGATCTCCTGCGATCTTCAGAGATTGCCCGGGAGCTGGCGGATCACCGCATGCGTCTCGATTTGGCCGCAGAAACTTCCAGCATGGGTTTCTGGGAATACGATGGAGAGAGTGATCGTTTCTGGATTACGAACGGGGTGCGGCAGCTGTTCCGTTTTGCGCCGGAGGAGGAAATCGGCTTGGCGACCTGGCTCGCGAAGATACATCCCGATGACTGTGCGGTAGCGGCGGCGACTGCGGCGGCGGCGCTCGCAACCGGCCGCGAGTTCAGGCTGGATTACCGGCTCCTGTGGCCCCACGACGAACAGCGCTGGCTCACCTCGCACGGCAGGAATGCACCGGGGAGCGGTAAGCGCTTTGTCGGCATCGTGATGGACGTCACGAACCAGCACGAGTCCGAGCACGAGCGGACCCAGCTGCGGAGCCAGATTGCCCATTCGGGCCGCGTGTCGATGCTCGGCCAGCTGGCTTCCTCGATGGCGCATGAGCTCAACCAGCCACTCGGCGCCATCCTGCGCAATGCCGAGGCGGCACAACTGTTGATGTCCGGTGGTGCGCCCGAACTCGCCGAGGTTCGGGAGATCCTGCAGGATATCCAGAGGGACGACCAGCGGGCGGTGAAAGTGATCTCGAAGCTGCGCGGCCTGCTGACGGGACATGAGATCGAGTCCCGGGTGCTGGATGTCATTCCCCTGATCGATGAGGTGTTGGACCTGGTCAGGACTGAGGCTGCGGCCCGGCAGGTCAGGCTGTTGCGGGACGTCGGCCCGGATCGGGCCATCACGCGGGGCGATGCGATCCACCTGCAGCAGGTGCTGCTGAACCTCATTATGAATGCGATCGATGCGTTGGCAGCTTTCGACGGGGACGACAAGGCAGTCCGCGTCAGCGCCCAGGTGCGAGATGACGGCACGCTGGAGGTGGCCGTCAGCGACAACGGCTCCGGCGTGCCAGCCGAGCTTGCAGGCAAGATCTTCGAGCCCTTTTTCACGACGAAGGACAGCGGCATGGGCATGGGCTTGTCGATCTGCCGCACGATCGTCGAGGCGCACGGCGGCCGGATCCGGGTGGACGATTCCATGGCCGCTGGCGCTGCTTTCCACTTCACCCTGCCGCTCGCGCCAGAGGGCAGTGAGGCATGAGCACGCGGCCGCCCGTCATCTATGTCGTGGACGACGACGAATCCTCGCTCAGGTCCACGGCGCGCCTGCTGACGGCCTCCGGGTTTGCCGTGCAGACTTTTGCATCCGCCGAGGGCCTGCTTGGCGCGGTGCAAGGCGAAGGCGCCGGTTGCATCGTCTCCGACCTGCAGATGCCGGGCCTCAGCGGCCTGGCGCTGCAGGACGCCATGCTGGAGCAGGGGTGCCGGCTGCCGATGGTGTTCCTGACCGGCCATGCCGACATTCCCAGCTCGGTCCGCGCCATGCGCGGCGGCGCCGAGGACTTCATCGAGAAGATCGCGCCGCCGGCCCTGCTGCTCGACGCGGTGCGGCGCGCCTTGCAGCGCAATGACCTGGACCTTGCCGAGCGGGCGGACCGGCAGGCACTGCAGGCGCGATTCGATTCCCTGACGCCAAGGGAGCGGGAAGTGCTCCTGATGGTTGTGCATGGCCGTCTCAACAAGCAGATTGCCGGCGACCTGGGCATCCACGAGCGCACCGTCAAGCTCCATCGCACCGCCATCACTACCAAGCTCGGCGTGCACTCGGTGGCCGAGCTGACGAGCCTCTGCCATGACGCCGGATTGCTCGATCCGGCCGACCGGACCTGCCCCAAGGGGCAGTAGTTTCGCCGGTCACGGTGCAGCTACGCTGCACCCGTGAACACCCGCAGGTTTCCATGAACATCCGCGTTGCAATCGTCGATGACGACGAGAGTGTCGTCCGGTCGCTCGGTCGCCTGCTGCAGGTGGTTGGCATGGAGACCGTCGGCTACCCGTCGGCGGAGGCGTTTTTGGCGGATGCGGCACGCTCCACGTTCGATTGCGTGGTGCTGGATGTCCAGCTTGGCGGGATGTCGGGCCTGGAGTTGCAGGCAAGGCTCTCGGCGGAGCGCTATCCGGTGCCGGTCGTTTTTATCACCGCGCATGACAGCCCTGCCTCCCGGGCGCAGGCCGTCGCCAACGGCTGCACCGGGTTCTTCCGCAAGACCGATTCGGGCGTGCAGATCATCGCTGCCATCCACAAGGCTGCGGAACGTCGTGGCCCGGATTGCGTGGGCGAGAATTCACACCAGGCGCCGTTGCCCTAGTCAGCGGTGTCAGCTCGGTCCCTGTTGAGACGATACACAGCTTGAAGGAGCAGAATCATGTCAAGACTTCGCAAAATTTCTTCCGGAATCGCCTTGGTGAGCGGCTGCCTGCTGGCGGCGCATGCCGTCGTTGCGGCCGACTTCGACCAGAGCTTCCTGGACGACTACAGCAAGCTGCAGCCGCGCAGCGCGGGTGAGGTCAGCGACCTGTTCTACGGCGCGCCCGGCCTGTTCACGAAGATCTCCGGCTATGTCGGCATCGCGCTGGACCAGCCCGAAATCCTGGTCAGCCCGGAATCGCCCTACAAGGGCGGCAAGCCGGAAGACATGGCGCAACTCGCCGAGCACATGCGCACCGCGCTGGCGGAGCAGCTGACCAAGGGTGGCTACAACATCGTCAATGCGGCCGGGCCCGGCATCATTTACGTGCGGCTCGCGTTGACCGACCTCGAGATGAAGAAAAAGAAGCGTGGCCTGTTGAGCTACACCCCGGTTGGCGCGGTCGTGAAGGCTGGCTCTGATGCGATGAAAGAAGCGCTGGACAAGGTGGACATTACCCGCATGACCTTGCAGGCCGAGCTGCTGGATGGTGCATCCGGCGAGTTGCTGGCAGCGCTGGTCGTGGCGCGTGATACGCCGGCGGGCGAAAAGGAAGTTCGCATCGAGTTCGAAGAGCTGACGGCACTGCTGGGCGAGTACGGCGCGCGGATGCGCTGCGGCCTGGACAATGCGCGCGTGGCGCCAGAACAGCAGATCAACTGCCTGGACCCGGCTGCGCGGGCCGTCAAGTACGGCGGAGCGCCCCAGCAATGAGCTCTGCGGTGCATGGAGCAAGAGCGGGCGCAGGCGCGCTCGGCGTCGCGCTGGCGCTGTTCGCAGGCGGCGCACTGGCTGACGACCTGCGCGGCGCCGACCGCTTCCTGTGCAGCACGCTGGAGGCCACGGTCTGCTTCGCGGACGGCGCCTGCCTGGTGTTGCCGCCCGAGGAGCTGAACATCCCGCAGTTCATCGTCGTCGACGCCAAGGCCGGCAAGCTGGAGACCACCGAGGCGAGCGGGGAGCGACGCGAGACCAAGGCCGACACCGTCAGGCGCGCCGACGAGCGCATCCAGCTGCAGGGCCACGAGGCCGGCCGGGTCTTCAGCCTCATCATCAACGAGACGACGGGTCGCGCGACCTTTACGTCGGCGGCCGACGAGCGCGGCGTTATCGTGTTCGCCGCGTGCACGCCGGTGCCCGGCAAGTGAGCACTCCATTGATTGCGAGGATATTGCCATGATCAGAACCTTTGCAGGCTGTGCACTCGCCGTGTCCGTGGCGCTGGCCGGCATGGCCGGGGCCGAGGCGCAAACCGGCCAGAAGACGCTGGCCGCGACGCTGGATGTCTACGTGTTTCCGTCGGCGGGACAGGCCGCGGACCAGCAGAACAAGGACGAGGCCGAGTGTTACCAGTGGGCGGTCAGCAACACCGGCAGCGACCCGTTCTCAGTGCAGAAACAGCAGGCCGCGGATGCCCAGCAGGCACAGGCCGCGCAACAGCAGGCCAGCCAGGCAGGCAAGGGTTCCGGCGCGAGAGGCGCCGTGGGCGGGGCGGCCGTGGGCGCGTTGGTCGGCGAGATCGCGGACGACGATGCCGGCAAGGGCGCGGCCTACGGGGCTGCGATCGGCGTCATTGCGGGCCGCAGGCGCGGTCGCGAGCAGCAGCAGCAGGCCCAGCAGCAGGTGCAGGCGCAGAGCCAGCAGGCGGCGCAGGGCAGCCAGCAGCAGATCGACAACTTCAAGAAGGCCTTCAGCGTCTGCCTCGAGTCCAAGAAATACATGGTCAAGTTCTGAGTCCGGGCGCCTGCGGGCGGCCTGTTCACGCAAGGTTACACGGGAAACGAATATGCAAGTCCGACGCAACATGCTCCTGGGGATGTCGGCGGCCGGTGCGCTCTTGTGCGCGCCAGCGCAGGCCGCCGATCAGGACTGGCAGCACACGCTGACGGTCTACATGGTGGGCTCGTCGATCAACGGTACCGCTGGCGCCGGGCCTCTCGACGTCGACGTGGACGTCAGCTTCAGCGACATCCTCGACAACTTCGATGCCGGCGTGATGTTCGCTTACCGGGCGGAGCGCGGGCCCTGGGCCTTCGTCGCCGACCTGGCGTATCTCAGTCTCGAAGGCGACAATAAAGGGCTCGGGCCGTTGGGGCGAACTCGCGCGGACCTCGAGGCCGACCAGCTGCTCCTGACCGTGACCATGGGTTACGCGCTGAATGACCGGTGGTCCGCCTACGGGGGCGTGCGCTACTGGGACCTCGATGCCGACCTGTCGCTGGCGGTGGCGGGCGAGGAACTCCGCAGTGCCAGCGTCGAAGACGACTGGATCGACCCGGTCGTAGGCCTGCGCTACGCGGCCCCGCTGGGCGGCAAGTGGTCGCTGATCGCCACGGGAGATATCGGCGGCTTTGGTGTCGGCAGCGATTTCTCGTGGACCGCGACCGCGCTGGCCGTCTACCAGATCAACCGGAACGCACACCTGCTGTTCGGCTATCGCCATATCGACGTCGATTACGAAGACGGCAATGGCGCGGACCGGTTCAAGTGGGATGTCTGGGAAGGCGGCCCGAGCGCGGGCTTCGCCTGGAGGTTCTGAATGCGACGGCACCTCGGAGCATGCGCAGGTGCCGATGAAACTGGTGTGTTACGACCGTACTGCCGGGGAGCATCGTGAATTGAAGCTGCCGATCTGCCTGGTGCTGCTGGCGCTGCTGTGGAGCGCGGCGTTTGCGGTCGAGGACGACGCGAGCCAGGCCGTGCCGCCACTGGTATCCGTCGCCGGCGCGCCGAGCTGGGACTTTCCACAGCGGCGCGAAGCCCGGGGCTATTCGTTGCTGATCCATGCGCCGCAGGTGCGCAGCTGGACCGGCTTCGAGCAGTTCGAGGCTTTCTCGGCGGTCGAGCTGACGCGCCCCGATGGCGCCGCGCCCGTGGTCGGCACGATCAGCATCAAGGGTGCGACCGAGATCGATCGCGACGCCCGGATCGTGAACGTTCTCAACCCGGTCATCGATGAAGCGATGTTTGCCGGGGACTCGTCCGCGGAGACCCAGCAGGTGGTGCGAGAGCTCGTCGCGACGCGCGCGGCGCTACAGGTGCCGCTCGACCTGTTTCTCGCGAGCCTCGCTGACGATGTCCTGTCGAACCCGCCGCCGCCGGGCTTCAGCACCACGCCGCCGCCGATCCATGTCGCCTCGAAGCCGACCCTGCTGTTGTTCGTCAACGGGCCGCCGGTGCTCCCGGACGTCGCGGACAGCGGGCTCAAGGTCGTGGTCAACGCCAACTGGCCGACCTTCAAGGATGCGGGCGGGGCGGGCGACTATTACCTGCTCTACCGGGACCTGTGGCTGAGCTCGGACCAGCTCGAGGGGGGCTGGAAGCGCGCCAAGGCCTTGCCGGCGGGCTTCGGGAAGCTGCCGGCCGACGACGAGCATGCCACGGTCCGCAGTGCGGTGCCGCTCAGGAAGAGCGAGTTGCCGACGCCGCAGGTCATTTTTGCGAGTCGCCCCGCCGAGCTGATCGTCACCGACGGCAAGACCAGGCTCGAGGCCATCCCGCCGGCCGCCGGGCTGCAGTTCGTCGCGAATACCGAGAGCCCGCTGTTCAAGCTCGGCCCGGACTGGTATTTCCTCGTCGCCGGCCGCTGGTTCACGACGACGGATCTGAACAACGGGCCATGGCGGTATTCCCCCGAGTTGCCCGCAGCCTTCGGGCAGATCCCGGAGGACCACGCAATGGCGGCCGTGCGCGCCTCCGTGCCGGGGACGATCGAGGCGCGCATGGCGGCACTCGAGGCACTGTTGCCGGCCAAGGCGGAAGTGCCGCGCGACGCGGCGCCGCCGATCGAGGTCAGCTTTGCAGGCGAGCCGCGTTTCGAGCTCGTGCCGGAGACCAATGTCGCGCGCGCCGTGAACACCGGCTTCGACATCCTCCAGTACGAGAACCAGTTCTACCTGCTGTACGCAGGCGTCTGGTACCACGCCGGCGCGCCGACCGGACCGTGGACGCCGGCCGATCTCGTGCCCGGGGCGATCTATGCCATTCCGCCGAGCTCGCCTGCGTACCATGTCACCCAGGTCACGGTCGTCGAGTCGACGCCGACGACGGTCGTCTACAGCTACCCGCCATCGTATTCGTCCGGGGTCTATGTCGTGTACGGCGTGCCCTACTACGGCACCGGCTGGTACTACCCGCCCTATGCCTACGGCTTCTATTACCCCTACTGGGGATCTTACGGTCACGGCAGCTGGTACAACCCTGCGACTGGCGGTTACGGCTCGCGCTCGGTCTGGTATGGCCCCTACGGCGGCTACTCGTACGCGCAGGGCTATAACCCGCGTACCGGCCGCTACGGCTATGTCGAGACAGCCTGGGACGGCGACGAGTGGGCGAGCCACGGCGAGACCTACAATCCCCGCACGGGTGTCGGCACGGAAACCGATCGCTACTACAACGCAGACAAGAACAAGTCCCAGATGGACCGCACCGTGCAGCGCGGCGACGACTGGATGCAGACGCAGCGCAACGTCGATTACGACAACCGCACGATGACCACCAGCCGCGAAACTTCCGGTGGCGGCTCCAGCGAGATGACGCGCACGGCGGGCGACGGCGCGATCTCGAGCTCCGGCACGATCACCGCCGGCGACGGCCGCACCGCCTCGGTCGAGGGCGAGCGCACGCTCGGCGGCGGCTCCACGACGATCACCGGCGCTGACGGCTCCATGGACATGACGACCCGGAGCCAGGACGGCCGCAGCGTGACTGGCATCGAGGGCTCCGGCGGCGGCCAGGGTGTCTCGATGTCCGGCCAGGGTCCCGGCCGCACGACGGTCGGCCAGAGCGGCAGCGGCGACCTGTACGCCGGCCACAACGGCAACGTCTACAAGAAGACCGACGACGGCTGGAGCCATTACAACGACGGCGGCTGGCAGTCTGTCGACACGCCGGCGCGGCCGCAGGGCGAGACCGCGCAGCAACGCGATCCGATGCGGTCGCCGGAGTCTGCCGGCAGCCGGGACCATGCCGGCAGCCATGACGTCTCCCGGCTCGACCGTGATTACGCGGCCAGGCAGCGCGGCACGCAGCAGTTCGGCCAGCGCGCCGGCGGGTTCCAGCGCGGCGGCGGTTTCTTGGGCCGTGGCGGCGGCCGTGGGCGCCGCTGATGGCCGTCCCCGTACGTTGGCTCGCGATCCCGTTGGCGATGTCGCTGGCGGCCTGCGCGAGCCTGCCGCCGCCCGTGGCGCGCGAGCCCGTGGCGGCCCTCGCCCGGTCAGCCGACACTGGCCTCGGGGCGCTCGCGGCGTCTGCGGCCGAGCCGCATGCCGGCCTGTCTGGTTTCGTGGTGCTGGACACGGGCCGCGAGGCGTTCCTGCAGCGGGCCCGGCTGATCGAGACGGCGGAGCGCAGCGTCGATGCGCAGTACTACATCTGGAATGGCGACCGCTCCGGGCGGTACCTCGCCTGCCGCCTGTACGCCGCTGCGGAGCGTGGCGTGCGCGTACGGCTCATTCTCGATGACATGAATATCCTGGGCCGCGATGCCGTCATCGCGGCGCTCGACCTTCATCCCAATATCGAGGTCCGGATCTTCAATCCATCGCCGGACCGCGGCGGCCCTGGCAAGTGGCTGGCGTTTGCTTCGGAGTTCCAGCGCCTCAACCGGCGCATGCACAACAAGTCCTTCACGGTGGACGCGGCGTTCGGCATCGTCGGCGGGCGCAACATCGGCGACGAGTACTTCGACCTTCACCCCGCGGCGAACTTCCGCGACCGCGACGTGCTGGCGGCCGGGCCGATCGTGGCACGCATCTCGGCCAATTTCGACGCGTACTGGAACACGGAGCTGTCTTATCCCATCGGCCTGCTGGCGCCGCGGGAAGCGGGCGCCGACGACGGTGGCGAGTCGATCAGGCAGGCCTGCATCGCGGCCGAGGCGGCGATCGTGCCCGTGCACGGACCGGTGCCGGCCGCGGACGAGGCCAGGGCGCTGGTCGCGCAGTCGCTGGCCGGACTCAGCTGGGCGGAGGCCGAGCTGGTGTTCGATCCGCCGGCCTCCGGCCGTGAGATGGGCACCGATGAGCCGGGGCCGGCCGCGCTGGCCTTGCGGGCGCTGGTCGATGGGACCCGCGAAGAGATCCTCGTCGAATCGGCCTATTTCATTCTCGGCGACGAGCAGCTGGCAAGGCTCGCCAGCTTGCGGGCCGAAGGCGTCCGGGTCGCCGCATTGACGAACTCGCTCGCGAGCAACGACCTGACGACCAATCACTCGGGTTACGCGCGGCGCCGCAAGGCGATGCTGGCCGCCGGGCTGGAACTCTTTGAACTCAGGCCGGACGCGGAAGCCTGCGTCGTGTGGGTGCAGGGTCGCGACGACTGCGGGCCCGCGGCCGTCGCCCTGCATGCCAAGTCGGCGGTGTTCGATCGCCGCGTCGTCTATATCGGCTCGTTCAACATCAACCTGCGATCGATGTACCTGAATTCCGAGACGGTCCTGCTGATACATAGTGAGGAGCTGGCGGGGGAGGTCGCCGAGGCCATCGAGCTGGCGATGGCGCCGGCCAACAGCTGGCGCGTCACCAGGGAATCCGGCGGCGACATCATCTGGTCAGGCCGGGACGGGGAGCGCTGGACGCACGAGCCGGCGACCGGTTACTGGCACCGCGTGCGCGCGTCGCTGTTCCGGCTGGTGCCCATGGAAAAATACTTATGAGCCGGTCCCGGTCTGCGATGCTACTGTCCGAACATCCGCTCCCGGAAGAGCGGCAACTCGCGTGGAGATCGCCATGAAGACACGATGCTGGGTTGCGCTTTGTTCCGCCGGGTTGCTGGGCATCGCGGGCCTGCCGGCGGCGCCGGCCGAGGCCGCGGAGGCCGCGGGCGAGGGCCTGGAGCGGCCGCGAATTGGCCTGGCGCTGAGCGGCGGCGGCGCGCGTGGCGCAGCGCACGTCGGCGTACTCCGGGTGCTCGAGGAACTTCGCATCCCGGTGGACTACATTGCCGGCACCAGCATGGGTTCGATCATCGGCGGGCTCTATGCCTCCGGCATGACCCCCGACCAGATCGAGGCGGCACTGCAGGACATGGACTGGGACAACGTCTTCAATGACCGGCCGCCGCGCATCGATCGGCCGTTTCGTCGCAAGCGCGATGACGATAACTACCTGGTCAAGGCGAAGCCCGGCTTCAATAACGGCAAACTGATGTTTCCCTCGGGCGCCATCCAGGGCCAGAAATTCGACCTGGCGCTGCGCCAGCTCGTGCGGCACGCCTCCACCGTCACCGATTTCGATGAGCTGGCGATTCCGTTCCGCGCGGTGGCCTCGGACATCGGCACCGGCCAGCCAGTAGTGCTGGGCAGCGGCGACCTTGCCATGGCGATGCGCGCCAGCATGGCCGTGCCGGGTGCGTTTGCAGCGACGGAGATCGATGGGCGGCTGCTGGTGGACGGCGGCATCACCAACAACCTGCCGATCAACGTCGTGCGCGACATGGGCGCCGACATCGTCATCGCGGTGGATATCAGCACGCCGCTGGCGCCCGCGGAGAATGTGCGCAACATGCTGCAGATCACCGGGCAGCTGACCTCGATCATGACCCGCACGAACGCTGAGCTCCAGATTGCGAGCCTGACGGAACGCGACGTTCTGATCGTCCCGGACCTCGGCAAGATCGGCAGTGGCGACTTCAACCTGGCGGTCCAGGCGGTTGAGACGGGCCGCGTGGCGGCGGAAGCCAAGCGAGGACAGCTGGCGCCGCTGGGCGTGGGCACTGGCGAGTTCCGGGCGCACGTGGCGGCGCGCCGCGACCCGCCGGAAGCGGCGCCGGTCGTCGAGTTTGTTCGCATCGTCAACAACTCCCCCATTGCGGACGAAATGATTCGTGTGCGGATCAGCCAGCCGGTTGGCGAACCGCTCGACGTGGCCCGGCTGGAGGCGGACATCAGTCGCCTTTACGGACTGGAGCTGTTCCAGACCGTCCACTACGACTTCGTCGAGGAGGACGGCAAGTCCGGAATTGAGATCACAGCCAACGAGCGCAGCTGGGGACCCAATTACCTGCAATTTGGCGTGGCGCTGAGCAACGACCTGAGTGGCGACAACCGCTACAACATGGGCGTTGCTTACCTGCGCACGGCGATCAACCCATTGAACGGCGAATTGCGCTTCGCTGTCCAGTTGGGCGAAGACCCTGGCCTCGGTGCAAACTGGTACCAACCGCTCGATTATGCCTCCAAATATTTTGTGGAATCCCGGATCCGGGCCGAGCGTCGGACTGTTGCGATTTATGACGAAAAGCTTAACCCCTTTGTCGAGTATCGCGTCGGTGAATTGGGCGTGGAGCTGAGCGCCGGCCGCAACCTCGGCGTACTGGCGGAACTCCGCGCTGGCGTGCGCCGGGGCACCGGCGAAGTCGACGTGCGCGTCGGCGCACCCGACCTGCCCGAGTTCGATTTCGAGAGCGGCTCCCTCTACGGGCGCTTCCTGTTCGATAGCCTCGACAACGTCAATTTCCCGACGCACGGGGCAATCGTGCTCGCGGAGTACAGCCTGTTCCGCGAGGGCCTCGGCAGCGACGACTCCCTTGAACAGCTCAAGTCGAGAGCCACCTACTTGACCAGTTTCGGGTCGCATACGGTCGGGGTCAGCGGGCGCTTCTCCACCACGACTTCGGGAGACGTTGCAATCCAGAATCGCTTCCGGATTGGCGGTTTTCTCACCCTGTCCGGCCTGCCGGAGGACGCCCTGAGCGGTGAACATACTGCGCTCGTGCAGGCGATCTACTACCGTAGGGCGCCGCTGATCCCGTTCTTCGAATGGTATGTCGGCGCCTCGATGGAGCTTGGCAATGCCTGGGAATCGCGGGATGACATATCCGTCGGCTCGGCGCTCCTGAACGGCAGCGTGTTCCTCGCCCTGGATACTCCGATCGGTCCGCTGTACCTCGGCTACGGCCGGGCTGAAGGCGGACTGGACGCGGCGTTCTTCTACCTCGGCAAGAGCTTCGGCACCCTGTGACCATCCTGGTGCCGTGGTGCCGGGTCGTAGTTTCGTAGTTATTTGCTGCGGCCGTGCTGTCACGTTGATAACTACGAATCTACGACCCGGCACCGGATATAAATGTACAGAGTGTTCGTATTGGTGTTATTGGGAGAATTGATATGAAAGGAATTTTTTCTGCCGCTGCGGCGGTGCTGGTTGTCTCGCTGTCGGGCATGACGCAGGTGGAGGCCACCGAGCCTACGGGCGAGGCCATGATCTCGTCGACCGAGGTAACGGCGACGGTGGTGCAGATCGACCATCAGACGCGCGCGGTCACGCTCAAGGCGGCGGATGGCGAAGAGATCAGCTTCATCGCCGGCGACGAAGTCAGGAACCTGGCCCAGGTCCAGGTCGGTGACGTGGTCACGGCGACCTATATCGAGGCGATCGCCTGGGAGGTGCACAGTGGCGGGCAGGCCGACCTGACAGGGGCGGTTGCCGGCGGACGGGCAGCACCGGGCGAGATGCCCGCGGGCCTCGTGGCAAGCCAGGTTGTGCTGACGGTCGAGATCATCGCCATCGATCGCGAGACGCCCACGGTCACCTTCCGGGGCCCGCAGGGCGAGACCAAGACGATCCTGGTCAGGCATCCGGAGCGGCTCGAGGGCGTCAAGGTGGGGGACACCGTCGACATCGTCTATAGCGAAGCTTTTGCAATCCAGGTCGACCGGGGGCAATAGCAGCCGCCGCGAGGCTCAGCATGAAAGCGAACAAGTGGATATTTGCACTGCTGGCTGCCGTGGTTTGCGGCGCGGTGCTGGCTGCCGATGCGCCCGAAAGCTGGGATGGGCTGATCGAGGTTGAGCCGAAGCGCCTGGACGCGGTTTTCCTGCTTCCCGGTGCGGACTTTCGCGCCTACACGAAGGTCATGATCGACCCGACCGAGGTGGCCTTCCGCAAGGACTGGCTCAGCGACGTCAATCAGTCGAGCAGGGACCTGTCGCGCCGGATCGCCGAGGCAGATGCGGAGAAGATCCTGGCAGCGGGGCGCGCGAACTTCGACGACGTGTTTCATGCGGCCTTCGCCGAGGCCGGTTATCCGGTCGCGGAGGCGCCGGGCCCCGACGTGCTGCGGATTTCGAGCGCAGTCATCAACCTCTCGATCAGCGCGCCGATGCCGGATAAGGGCACCGCGCGGTCAATGACGCTGGTCGCCGATGCCGGCGAGGCGATACTGGTGCTCGAGGTACGCGACTCGCAGACCGGCGCCCTGCTCGGTCGAGCCATCGACCGACGTGAAGCCCGACACGCGGGCGGCAGAGTCTCCCGCGTTTCGAATGAGAGCGATTTCCGGGTTTTGTTCAAGGAATGGGCGAGCATTGCGGTCAAGGGCCTCGAGGAGCTGAAGGCGCACTCGCCGGTGCCGGAGGATCTGATACCGAAGGACAAGCTCTAGCAATCAGGGACGCGCGCTTGACGGTCCCAAGCTTGACGGTGCCGAGCTTAACGGTGCCGGGTCGTAGATTCGTAGTTATTTGCACGGCGGTGCCGCTAAACTCATAACTACGAACCTACGACCCGGCACCCAAACCATGCGTCACCCTCGCTGGTCGCACGCCTGGCGCAAGCTCCAGGGTGCGCTGGGCGGCTCCGAAGTTGACAGCGAGTTGCTCGAGCGCGCGCTGCGCGACGCCGCCGCCCGTCACTCGGCGCCGGTACTCTGGCTGCTGGGAACGGCGCAGTCGGGCAAGACGTCCATCGTGCGCGCGCTCACCGGCAGCACCAGCGCCGAGATCGGCAACGGCTTCCAGCCCTGCACGCGCACGGCACGCCTCTACGAATTTCCGCCCGACGCGCCGGTCGTGGGCTTCCTCGATACCCGCGGCCTCGGCGAAGTCGACTACGTGCCCGACGAGGACATCGCCCTGTGCGAGGCACGGGCCCACCTGCTGATCGCCGTCATGAAGGCGGACGACACCCGGCCGAGCCGGGTGCTGGAAGTGTTGCGCGCGGTGCGCCGCAGGCATCCGGACTGGCCGGTGGTCATCGCGCAGACCTGCCTGCACGAGGGCTATCCGGACGGTGCCGAGCATGTGCAGCCCTATCCCTTCGACCAGCCTGACTGGCCCGCCCGCGTCCCGGAGAGCCTGCGCCGCCTGTTGCTCGCGCAGCGTGCGCAGCTCGGCACGCTGCCGGGCGATGGCGAGCTGTCCTGGGTACCGATCGATTTCACCCAGCCCGGGGACGGCTTCGAGCCAGTGGATTACGGCATCGAGGCGCTGTGGTCGGCAATCGAGCAGGCGTCGTCGCTCGGCCTGCGGGCCCGGCTGCGGGCCGATCCGTCGGTGACTGATGTCTACAGCCGCGCCGCGCACCCGCAGATCGTCGGCTACAGCATCGCGGCCGGTGCGGTCGGCGCGCTGCCGGTCCTGGACCTTGCGCTGGTGCCGGCGCTGCAGGCGAAGTTGCTGCACCTGCTGGCCGGGCTGTACCGGCTGCCCTGGTCGAAGCGCAACAGCTCGGAGTTCCTGGGCTTGCTGGGTGGCGGCATCGCGACCGCCTACGGACTGCGCCTCGCCGGGCGTAGCGTCGTCAAGCTGGTTCCGGTGTGGGGTCAGACGGTGGGTGCGGTATGGGGCGCCAGCGCCGCCGGTGCTACGACTTACGCGCTCGGCAAGGCGGCGTGCGCCTACCTGTCGCGACGCCGCGAAGGCCACGCCATCGAGGCCGACGCCTTGCGCGCGGTCTATCGCGACGCGCTGACACGGGGCCGGGAGCTGGTGCGAGCGCAGCACCAGGAAGCCCGGGAAGACGAGCGCCGGCCATGAGGGACTGGCTCGCCCGTTTCGGCTGGTGGCGGGTCGCGGCGGCCGTGGTCGCCGCGCTGCCGCTGGTGCTGCTGCCGCTGCTCGGCACCGTGTGGCTGTGGCAATCGTCGCTGGTGTTGTGGTGGCTGCTGGCGGCAGTGCTGACGACCGCCGCCGGGCTGGCGCTGAACCGGCTGGCGGTGGCGCGCGAGCAGCGCGCCTTGCCGGAGGCGACGACGCAGCCTGGTGCGCACTGGCCGACCGAAGCAGAGCGCTGCTGGGAGAAAGTGCAGGGTCTCGCCGCGGCTTCGACGACGCAGGACTGGCCGCTCAACGACGGCGCCGGCCTGATGCGGCTCGCACGACAGGTGCTGGTCATGGTGGCAGGGCACTTCCATTCGCGCAGCGAGCAGCCGCTGCTGGAGATGACGCTGCCGCATACGCTGGCGATCATCGAGCGCGCCGCGCGCGAGCTGCGCGAGGACGTCGTGGAGAACATCCCGTTCAGCCACCGGCTGACGCTCGGCACGATGGCGCGCGCGAAGAGCTTCCGCGACTTGCTGAAGCAGCACGAAGGCTGGTACCGGGCGGGACGCGCGATCCTCGCGCCGCAGTCCGCGGTGGTCGCGGAGTTGCGGCGTGCGGTGCTCGATGAGCTGGCTGCGCACGGCTCGGAGCGCGTGCAGACTTGGCTGCTGCGCGAGTACATCCGCAAGCTGGGCTATCACGCGATCGATCTTTATGGCGGACTGGTGCGCATCGAGGAGCACACGCCGCTGGATGCGCCCGACCGGCGCCTGCTGGAGGATGGCCGTGCCGCCGACGAGCAGGACGCTGCCCGCAGCGAGCCGCTGCGCATCCTGGTGCTGGGTCGCGCCAATGCCGGCAAGTCCAGCCTGATCAACGCGCTGTTCGGCGAGGTTACGGCGGCTACGGATTTGCTGCCGGACACGACGGCTGAGATCAAGCCGCACCGTCTGGAACGGGAGGGCGCGTTGCAGGCGCTGATTTTCGACACGCCCGGCTTCGATGGCGCGCTGTTCGGCAGCCGGGTGTTGGAACGCACCGCCGGCGAGGCAGACCTGGTGCTGTGGGTCACGGCGGCCGACCGCGCCGACCGCGGCGAGGAGCGCGAGCGGCTTGACCGGTTGCGAGCAATGCTGTCGGCCGACCCGGCCCGGCGTGTGCCACCCTTGCTCGTGGTCATGACGCACATCGATCGGCTGCGGCCGCCGCGCGAGTGGCAGCCGCCCTACGCGCTGGACCCGCCGGCGGGCACCAAGGCCGGGCAGATCGTTGCTGCGCTCGGCGCGGTCGCCGCGGATCTCGGCGTCGAACTCGCGCGCGTCATCCCCGTCTGCCTGGCCGAGGGCAAGGTCTACAACGTCGACGACGCGCTCTGGGCGGCCATGCTGTGCGACCAGGCCGAGGCCAACCGCGTGCGATTGCTGCGCTGCCTGCGGGCGCGCAAGCGCGACGAGGACTGGGGCCTGCTGTGGCGCCAGCTGCGCAGCGCCGGCCGCTTCCTCGGTGCCGGGTCGTAGTTTCGTAGTTATTGCGCCGCCGTCCCTGCAGCCCACGCAGCAACGCCGCCCCCGCATCTCGGCCGCCCGGTCGTATTTCCCTTCAGGCGCCTGGCCATGCAACCATGGCGCTGCAAATAACTACGAAACTACGACCCGGCACCAGTCGGGGGAGAACACGCGATGAACATCCAACTGAGCCTGGCCCCGCTGATATCGTTGATCGCAGGCATCCTGATCCTGGTCATGCCGCGCATGCTCAACTACATCGTTGCGATCTACCTGATCGTCTTCGGCCTGCTGGGCTTGTTCGGCGCGGGCACGATGCGCATGGGCTGAGCGCCAGGACGAGGGCCTCAGCGCTTGGCGCCAAATAGCAGCAGTGCGACGCCAACGGCGGCAGCGACGCCGCCGCCGATCAGGTAGCGACGCGTATCTTCTGTGTAGCGGCCGGTCAGCGCTTCGCTGACGCCCTCGGTGACGCTCTCGGTGGCGTTCCAGCCCATGAACAGCATGATTCCACCGGCGACGATCAGGCCGATCCCGACGATTCGACTCCAGTGCATGTTGCGCCCTCCCGCGGCCACCCGTGCGCCTAGCCTAGCACCGGCCTAACGGGCGGGGGACCCCCTGACAGTCCATTGCTGCGGTTGTACGCTCGCAGCGGGCATGGCAAAGTCGGACCCGTTCAATGCCGCCCGCACATCCGCGGCCGTGCGCCCCCCCACCCAAGCTCGCGGACCCGGAAATCCGCGCTGGAGTTGACCATGACAAGCAAGAAACTGGCGTTGATCGGCGCCGCAATGCTGTTTGCAGGCTGCGCCTCGGCGCCGGCTGAACGGGCCCCCGCGACCGCGGCAACAAGCCCGGCAACGGCCGAGGCTGCCGACGGCGACGCGCAGCCGACGGCGGTTGCGACCGTGGACGACGGGAAGCGGGTCCGCTGTATCAACGAGCGTGTCACCGGCCAGCTCATTCCGCAGCGCGTCTGCCGCACCGAGGCGCAATGGCGCCAGATCCGCGAGCAGTCCCAGCAGTACACGCGGGACCTGCAAGGCCCGCAGATCGACCCGGGCGAGCCTGGCCAGTAGCGCTGTTCCAGCTCACTGAATGAGCGGCACGGAAACCCTGTCCCGCTACCGCCGACGCTTCGCCGGGACGCTGGCCTGCGTCGCCTTGTGCGCGCCCGGGCCCGCAGCGCAGGCCTCGTCGAGCAAGGACTGGTCGATCTCGACGCGGACTTCACGAGCTACCTGCCCGACATCGCGTTCGAGCTGCCGCATGGCCCGGTCCGGGTGCAGGACCTGCTGACGCATTCGGCGGGCTTCGAGGATGGCTATATCGGCCATTTCTGGGCCATCGACGAGGCTTCGGATCGCAGCCTCGAGGAGACCGTTGCCCGTTTTCAGCCCGCCCAGGTGCGCCCGCCCGGCGTGCGCGTCGTGTATTCGAACCACGGCACGTCGGTCGTCGGGCTGATCATCGAGCGCCGCTCGGGCCTGCCGTATGCGGAGTACATGCGGACCCGCGTGCTCGAGCCGCTCGGCATGGTCCGCTCGGGTTTTCGTGATGCGCACGCACCGGACGAGGACCCGGCGCTGGCGCACTCCTACACCTGGCGGAACGGCCGCTACCTGCGGCCTGACTGGGCATGGATGCACGCCGGCTGGATGCCGGCCGGCGGCATGCTGGCGACGGCGCACGAAATGACGCTGTTCATGCGCGCCCAGCTCGGCGATGGCGGCGGCCTGTTGCGAGCCGAGACGCTGGCACGCATGCATGAGCCCCTGATTGGCAACCATCCCTTCGTGACGCCGAACGCGCACGGCTTCTGGCGCAACGAGCACTGGGGCTATGCGACGCTGCAGCACGGCGGCTCAATCTTCGGCTTCATGTCGAACATGGTGCTCGTGCCCGAGCTCGACCTCGGCATCTTCATATCTACGAATGCAGTGCCGGGTTTGCGCCTGACCAGCACGCTGCCGCGCCGCATCATCGGCCAGTTCTACCCGCGCCGCCTCGAGATCCCCGCCGCGAACCCGGCGGCGGAGCTCGACGAGTACGCGGGCAACTATCGCGCCCAGCGACGCAGTTTGCCGCCGGCCTGTCGAGGCTCGAGATCGGCGCCAACGACCAGGGTTTCCTCGCTGTGACGGCCGGCCGTCGCACCGAGCGCTACGGTTTCTTCGCCGGCATCAATTTCCTGTGGCTGGTGTTCGGCCTGATGCTGTTCGCGATCCTCGCGCGCGGCATGGCGCTGTGGCTGTACCGCAAGGAGAGGATCGCCGAGTCGCCAGCCGAGCGCCTGGCGCGTTGGGGCACCGTGGTGATCGCGCCCGTCTGGCTGTTCATGGCTTATGCCATGTATCGCGACTTCAGCGCGAGCGACACTCCGACCGCCGTGCACATGGCGCATTACCCGACGGCCTGGGCCTGGGCATGGATCGCAAGCGGCCTCGCCGGGGCCGCGCTGTCCCTGGGGCTCGCAGCGGGACTGGTCCCGGTCTGGCGGCACGGCAGCTGGGCGCTCGGGCGGCGCTGCGCCTATAGCGCCTATGTGCTGTTGTGCCTCGTCCTCGTCGCCCAGCTGCACTACTGGAAGCTGCTCGGACTCAGGATGCGGGGCTAGGGCTAGCTAGGGCAGGGGGATGAACTCGTCGTCGCCCGGCACGGCGGCAAAGCGGCCGTCCTGCCAGTCGGCCTTGGCCTGCTCGATGCGCTCCTGCCGGGACGACACGAAGTTCCACCAGATGAAACGCGGGCCGTCCATCGGCTCGCCGCCGAGCAACAGCAGGCGCGCGGGCGTAATGGCGCGAATCGCGAGCGCATCGCCCGGGCGCAGCACGAGCAGCCGGCCCGGCTCGTGGCGCCGCCCGGAGATCTCGATTTCGCCCTCGGCGAGGTAGACCGCGCGCTCCTCGACGGTGGGCGGCACCGGCAGCACGGCGCCGGCGGCCAGCTCGGCATCGGCGTATAGCGTCTCGGTGAGCGTCGGCACCGGCGAGCGGGCGCCGTGCAGCTCACCGGCGATCAGGCGCAGCTTGACGCCGTCCTCCTCGAGCAGCGGCAGCGTGTCGGCGCCGTGGTGCGAGAAGGCCGGCTCGGTCTCCTCGGCGCCGCGGGGCAGCGCGAGCCATGCCTGGATGCCGAACAGCGCCGCGCCCGTGGGCCGGAGTTCAGGCGGCGTGCGTTCCGAGTGCACGATGCCGCGGCCGGCGGTCATCAGGTTGACCGCGCCGGGCCGGATCGGCTGCACCGTGCCGAGGCTGTCGCGGTGCAGGATCTCGCCGCGGAACAGGTAGGTGATCGTCGCAAGGCCGATGTGGGGGTGCGGGCGTACGTCGAGGCCGCTGCCGGCGTGCAGCACGCTTGGCCCCATCTGGTCGAAGAAGACGAACGGCCCGACCATGCGCTGCCGGCCCGACGGCAGCGCGCGACGGACCTCGAAGCCGCCGAGGTCGCGAGTGCGCGGCACGACGACGAGATCGACGGGATCCGTTGGCGCCGGCGTGGCCAGCGTCTCGGCCTGGGGGCACTCGATCCAGCTCATGGCGACAGTTTACGGTGCCGGGTCGCAGTTTCGTAGTTATTGCGCGCAATAACTACGAAACTGCGACCCGGCACCCACTTCATGACTTGACTGGATCGCGGCGCACCGATATGTCTAGGGCGAAACCGTACCGGCCGTGCGGTACCAGGGACGGCGCCGGCAGGCCAGGTTTTCCAAGGCCAGCTCAGGAGGTGTCGTGCCCATGTCCACAGGTCGCCGCATCATTCCCAGCCAGAACGTGCGCGAGTTCTTTCGCGATTCGGTCGGCGAGGCGCTGTCGAAACAGTCTGTACAGGCTGAGGATCACACGGTCCACTACGTCGTCGAGCTGCTGACCGGCTTCACGCGCGCCGAGGAATTCCACGCCGCCGGCCAGGACACGCAGGCGCGCACGCTGCGGCCGCTGGCGCTGATGCTCAACGATGCCGTGGACGCGCCGACCGACGCGGACCGCGAGCGCGCGATGCGCCGGCTCGGCGACGTGGCGCTGTTCATCGCCGGCTTCTTCCCGGACGTGTTCGCGCGCCGCTCCGTGGACGTGGACTACTGCATTCGCATGGGCGGCACGGCCTATTCCTGGCTGGCCGAACGCGGCCGCTATTCCGTGCAGGTGCGCGCCTATGGCGGCATCTTCAGCGAGCTGTCCGAGAAGTTCGCGATGTTCGTCGAAGTCCTCGGCGAGATCAGCGACCTCGGCCGCAGCTACAGCTCGGCTGACGTGCTCAGGCTCTACGAGCTGTGGGTCCGCACCGGCAGTCCGCGCGCCGATCGCCGCCTGCGCGAGCTCGGCATCGAGCCGCTGGCCGGCTCCGTCAGTCGCATGGAGCACTGATGCGCCTGCTCGACGAACTGCAGGGGATGCTGCAACAGACCTATGACCTCGACGGCGAGCATCGCGTCACGGATTTCCTGACGGCGAACCCGGCGCTGATCGAGGCGCTCGGCATCCTGCCGGGCTCGGCTGCCGCCGGCGAGCAGGTGCTCGTCTCGCAGCAGGACGACGAGTACCTCGATCTCGCCGTCTACATCGCGCCGGAAGTGCTCGCGCGGCTCAGCGCGTCCGACCCGCTGGAGGACCTGCACGACGGCAATCTCGCCGATTTCTGGCTGGCGCTCGAGGGTGTCAGCCATTTCGTCTACCTGGCCTGGAATGCGGGCCTGGACAAGCCGGTCACGCGGCTCGAGCTCGAGCTGCAGGCCGAGGTCGACAAGTTCGTGCTGACCGCGCTGCTGCTGGCGACGCGCCAGGGCCGCGCGCCCGATGCGCTGCATCACGGGCTGTTCCGCCGCAGCCGCGTGGACCCCTCGCTCGATGACGACACGCGCGCCCGCTACGAGGCCGCGAGCCGCTATGCCGGGGCCTACTGCGCGGAACTGCTCGCGCGCTACCGGCGCAGGCGCGACCTCGGTGCGCTGACGCCGGAGCTGCGGCGTTTCTACCGCATGACGCAGCGGGGCAAGCTGGCCCGCATCGGATCCTGGCCAGTCGCCACACTGCATGGGTGATTCCTATTAGAATCACCGCGGCGAGTTTCCGCGGGAGATCGGTCGAATGTCTTTTCCAGCCGCGCTGAAGGGCGCGGCGCTCGGCGTCAGCGCGCTGCTCGCGATGCCGGTCGCCGCCGGCACGCTCGGCGCAGTGTCGTTCGAGCCCTGCGTGCTGACGAGTGCGGGCCTGCCGCGGCCGACCGAGGCGCAGTGCGCGACGCTGTCGGCGCCCGAGGATCCGGCGACGCCCGACGGCCGCCAGATCGAGCTTGCGCTGGCTTGGATCCCCGTCGATGGCCCGGCGGAGCCCGACCCGGTCGTGTTCATTGCCGGCGGTCCGGGACAGTCGGCGCGCGAGCAGTTTCCGGCGCTCGCACCGGCCTTCGCCGACATCCGCCGCAGCCGGCACATCCTGTTGCTCGACCAGCGCGGCACCGGCGGCTCGCAGCCGCTGTTCTGCCGCGACGACGAAGCCGAAGCCGCGATGCTGCGCGGCGAGGAGCCCACGCCCGAGCAGTTCCGCGTCTTCGCCGAGCGCTGCCGGGACGAGCTCGAGGCGGCGGCCGACCTGAGGTTCTACACGACCACCGAGGCGGTCCACGACCTCGAGCTCATGCGCCGCCTGATCGGCGCCGAGCAGCTGAACCTGATCGGCGTGTCGTACGGCACGCGCGTGGCGCAGCGCTATGCCAGCACGCATCCGGAGCGCGTGCGCACGATGATCCTCGACAGCGTCGTGCCGGCGGAGCTGGCGCTCGGTGCGGAGCATGCGCGCAACCTGCAGGACGCGCTCGAGGCGAGGTTCGCCGCCTGCGCCGCCACGCCAGCCTGCACGGCAGCCTTCGGCGATCCGGCGGCGCGCCTCGACCGGGTCATGGCGCGGCTGCGCGCCGGCGGCCTCGCGCCGGTGCGCTACCGCGACCCGACCAGCGGCGAATGGCGCGAGGAAGTGCCGACGCACGGCCATCTCGCCGGCGTGCTGCGCATGTATTCCTACCTGCCGCTGACGGCGGCCCTGCTGCCGCTGATCGTGCAGCAAGCGGACGACGGTGACTTCGCCGCGCTGCTGGCAATGATGCGCATGATGGCGCGCGATCTCGGCGGCCAGATCGCCTCGGGCATGCACAACTCGGTGATCTGCACCGAGGATGCCGACGAGCTTGCGCAGCATGCGCAGCCGGCGGGCACCGTGCTCGGCGACGAGTTCGTCGTCGCACTGCAGGCGCAGTGTGCCGTGTGGCCGCGCGGCGCGCGCCCGGCCGACTTCCGCGCGCCGCTGACCGGCTCCATGCCGGTGTGGCTGATCTCGGGCGAGTTCGATCCGGTGACGCCGCCGCGCTACGGGGATCTCGTCGCTGCGCAGCTCGAGCATGCACGGCATGTCGTGCTGCCAGGCCAGGGCCACAGCCTGTTCAGCACGGGCTGCATGCCGCAGCTCGCCGCGCAATTCATCGAGGACGCCGACGCGCTCGGCATCGATGCGTCCTGCCTGGACCGGGTCGCGCCGCCGCCACCGTTCTCCGGCCTGTTCGGCTGGGAACCGTAGGATGGGGGCGCGAACATGATCGAGGTCCAGGACCTGCACAAGGCATTCAAGGTCAAGCAGGGCCTCGTGCGCGCCGTCGACGGCGTCGGCTTCACGGCCGCGGACGGCCAGATCACCGGCCTGCTCGGTCCGAACGGCGCCGGCAAGACCACGACGCTGCGGATGTTGTACACGCTGATGCGACCGGACCGCGGGCGCGTCGGCGTCGATGGTCTCGATGCCGTGGCCGATGCGGCTCGCGTGCGGCGCAGCCTTGGCGTGCTGCCCGATGCGCGCGGCGTCTACAAGCGACTGACCGCGCGCGAGAACATCGCCTATTTCGGCCGCCTGCACGGCCTCGACGCGGCGACCATCGAGGCGCGCACGGCGCGGCTGGTCGCGGCGCTCGGCATGGAAGATTTCATCGATCGCCAGGCCGAGGGCTACTCGCAGGGCCAGCGCACCAAGACCGCGATTGCCCGGGCGCTGGTGCACGATCCGCAGAACGTCATCCTTGACGAGCCGACCAACGGGCTCGACGTCATGACGACCCGGGGCCTGCGCGAGTTCCTGCTGGCGCTTAAGGCGCAGGGCCGCTGCGTGATCCTGTCGAGCCACATCATGCAGGAAGTGGCACTGCTCTGCGATCGCATCGTCATCATCGCGCGGGGCAAGGTGATGGCGCAGGGCAGCGCCGAAGAGCTCAGACAGCTTAGCGGCGAGCAGAACCTCGAGGACGCCTTCGTGCGGCTGATCGGCTCCGAGGAGGGCCTCGGGGCATGAACACGCTGTGGTCGGTCATGGTCAAGGAGCTGGTCGACCTGTTTCGCGACCGGCGCACCGTCATGCTCGGCCTGTTCATGGGGCCGCTGCTGTTCCCGTTGCTGATTCTCGGCATGGGCTCGCTGGCCGAGTCGCGCGCACGCACCCAGCTCGAGCGCGCGCTGGAGGTCCCCGTGGTCGGCGCCGAGCATGCGCCGAATCTCATCGCGTTCCTGGCGACGATGGACATCCACGCGGTCGAGCCGCCGGCCGATCCGCAAGCCGCGGTGCGTGAGCAGCTGCACGACGTCATCCTGCAGATTCCGGAGGACTATCCGGTGCTGTGGCGCGACAGCCGCCCGGCGCTGGTCGAGGTGCTGTACGACAGCTCGCGCCAGGACTCGCGCATCCCGGTGGCGCGCGTCGAGAATGCCTTGCGCAGCTACAGCCGCCAGGTCGCGACGCTGCGATTGCTGGTGCGCGGCGTCGACCCGGCGCTCGGCGAGGCCGTCGTCACCGGGCGGCGCGACGTTTCGACGCTCGAGGCGCGCCGCGGCATGGCGCTGGCCTTCCTGCCGTACCTGCTGATCCTGAGTGCGTTTCTCGGCGGCGCGTATCTCGTCATCGACATCACCGCGGGCGAGCGCGAGCGCCAGTCGCTGGAGCCCTTGCTGGCGACGCCGGCCAGCCGCGAGGCGATCATGAGCGGCAAGATCGCTGCGGCGTGCGCCTTCGGCATGCTGAGCCTGTTACTGATCCTGCTGAGCTTCAAGCTGAGCTTCAATTTTGCCGACAGCGGGCCGTTTCGCGGCGTCGACGTGTCCTTCGCCGCGATGGGCAAGCTGCTGGCGATCCTCGCGCCGATGGTGCTGATCGGCACGACGCTGCTGACGCTGATCGCGGCCAGCGTCAAGTCCGTGAAAGAGGCGCAGAGCTACATGAGCGTGCTGATGCTGCTGCCGATCATCCCGACCGTGGTGCTGTTGATCAGCCCGGTCAAGAACCAGTTGTGGATGTTCGCGGTGCCGTTCCTGGCGCAGAACCAGGCAATCCTCATGGTGCTGCGCGCCGAGACCGTCGGACCGCTGGCGTGGCTGGTCTACGTCGGCGCCGGCTTCGGCCTCGGGCTGCTGTTGTGGCTGATCGCCGCGCGCCTGTACCATCGCGAGAAGCTGGCGATCAGCGCCTGATCCGGGGGCACCACCGTGATCCTGACTCTGTTGCTCGTGCTGCTGGCCGGGCTGATCCTGTGGCTCGTCTGGATCTACAACCGGCTCGTCAGGGAGCGCAACCAGGTGCGCGCCGCCTGGAGCGACATCGACGTGCAGCTGACACGGCGCCACGACCTGGTGCCGCGCCTGGTCGAGGCCGTCAAGGCCTATGCCGCCTACGAGCGCGCCACGCTCAGCGCGGTGACCGAACTGCGGGCGCGCGCGGAGGCCGCCGGCAGCCTGCGCGACAAGGCGCGGCGCGAGGACGAGATGCAGGCGGGACTGCAGCGGCTGATCGCGCTGGCGGAGGCCTATCCGGAGCTGAAGGCGGACGGCAACTTCCTGCAGCTGCAGCGCGACCTGGTCGATACCGAGGACCAGCTGCAGTATGCGCGGCGCTTCTACAACGGCGCGGTGCGCATCCTCAACACGCACATCGGCACCTTCCCGGACATGCTGGTGGCCCGGCTGTGCGCGTTCCGGCCTGCCGAGTTTTTTGCGGTGGATGACGCCGAGGTGCGCGCTGCGCCGCGCGTGGGGCTGGCCTGAGGTGCGCCGACTTGCGACCTGGGCGCTGGTTGCATTGGCGTTGCCCTGGGCCGTGCCGTCCCACGGCGCCGAGCGGATTCTCGAATACCACAGCGACATCGAGGTCCGCGCGGATGCCTCGGTCCTCGTCAGCGAGAAAATCGTCGTGCAGGCCGAGGGGCAGCTGATCCGGCGCGGCATCTTCCGGGATTTCCCGACTGATTACCGGGATCGCTTCGGCAACCGCTACCAGGTCGGTTTCGAGGTACTCGAGGTGACGCGCAACGGCGCCGCCGAGCCGTATCACACCGAGCCACGCGTCAATGGCGTGCGCGTCTATGTCGGCCGCCCGGATGAGTTCGTGCCGCAGGGTCGCCACGAGTACGTGCTGCGGTACCGCACCGACCGGCAGCTGGGCCATTTCACCGACCACGACGAGCTGTACTGGAACGTCACCGGCAATGGCTGGGACCTGCCGATCGACAGTGCCGGCGCCGTCGTGCGGTTGCCGGAGGACGTGCCGCTCGGCGACGTGACGATGGAGGCGTACACCGGGTACGAGGGCAGCACCGAACAGAGCTACACTGCCGGGATCGCCGCGCGCGGGGCGGTCATCGATGCGACGCGCCCGCTGGACTCGCGCGAAGGCCTGACGATCGTCGTTGGCTGGCCCAAGGGCTTCGTGCACGAGCCGAGCCGTGCGGAGCGGCTGCAGCAGACGCTGGCGAACAATCGTGGCCTGCTGGTGGCCGGGTTCGGCGCGATCCTGGTGCTCGCCTACCTGTTGTGGGCCTGGGCACATCATGGCCGCGACCTGCCGCGCGGCGTGATCTTTCCGCACTATGAGCCGCCGGCCGGCTACTCGCCGGCGTCTGCCCGCTTCATCAGCTGCATGGGCTACGACAACCGTGTTTTTACCGCGGCGATCATCAGCCTGGCCGTCAAGGGCTATCTCGAGATCGACGAGGCGCGCGGCAAGTACACGCTGCGCAAGCGCAGCTCCAGCGAGGCGATGGCCGCGGGAGAGCGCGCCTTGTTCGACAGCCTGTTCCGCGTGGCAACGCAGGTCGAGCTGGACAACAAGAACCACGCGCTGCTGAGTGGGGCGAAGCAGGCGCACCAGCAGTCGCTGCGGCGCGATTACCAACAGAAGTACTTTCTTGCCAACACGATCCAGCTCGTGCCCTCGGTCGGCGCGACGATCATCCTGGCGATCGCGATCAAGCTGCTGGACGGATTTCAGCCGCTCGTGATCGCGGTGTTTGCCCTGCTGGCCGGCGCGCACCTGCTGTTTTACAAGCTGATGTACGCGCCGACGGCGCGCGGCCGCCAGCTGATGGACAAGCTCGAGGGCTTCCGGATGTACCTCGAGGTGGCCGAGAAAGACGAGCTGAACCTGCGCAATCCGCCAGCGAAGACCCCGGAGTTGTTCGAGCGCTACCTGCCGTTCGCGCTGGCCCTCGGTGTCGAGCAGAAGTGGGCCGAGAAGTTTGCCGGCCTGTTCGCGCGGCTCAGCGCCGAGGGCGGGGCCGCCTACCATCCGCGCTGGTACGGTGGCGATTTCAACCCCCGCAAGCTCACCAGCTTTACGAAGGGCGTCGGCAGCTCGCTGAACTCGGCGATCTCGTCGGCGTCGACGGCGCCCGGCTCACGCTCCGGCGGTGGCGGCGGGGGGTCGTCCGGTGGTGGTGGCGGCGGGGGCGGCGGCGGCGGTTGGTAGGCGTCAGCCCCAGCCGATCTCGTCGAGGTAGTCGTCGTCCAGCCCGAAGTAGTGCGCCAGCTCGTGCAGCACCGTGCGGCGGATCTCCTCGCGCAGCTCCTCGTCCGGCAGCTCGAGCTCCAGGTGCGGCTGCCGGAAGATCCAGATCGTGTCGGGCATGACGTTGACATAGTCATGGTCGCGCTCGGGCAGCGAGATGCCGTCGTAGAGCCCCAGCAGGCCCGCGCCGTCCGGGTCCTGCTCGGACGTCGGCCATTCCTCCACAACGACGCGCAAGTTGTCGATCCGCGCCAGCGCCCAGTCGGGCAGGGCGTCGAGGACCTCGTCGATGAGCTGTTCGAATTCCCGGCGGCGCATGCCGGAAGCCTAGCAGGACACGGGGGTCTGGACTAAGTCGGCAAACTGCAACAAAGTGTCGCCATGGCGCAGAAGCGGGCCCTCGTAGTCGACGATTCCAAGTCCGCCCGGGTGGCCCTCAAGGGGCTGCTCGAGAAGCACGGCATCGAGGTCGAGTTCGCCGAGTCCGGCGAGGAGGCCATCGAATTCCTGAAGCACAAGGAAGTGGATGTGATCTTCATGGATCACACGATGCCGGGCATGGACGGCTTCGAGGCCGTGTCCGCGATCAAGGCCGACCCGCGCACCGCGGTGATCCCGGTCATGATGTATACCGCCAAGGAGGGCGAGGTCTACGTCGGCCAGGCGCGCGCGCTCGGCGCCGTCGGGGTGCTGCCGAAGCAGGTGCACCCCGGCGTGTTGTTCGAGATGCTGCTGAAGCTCGGGCTCGTCCAGGACCGCCGTGCCGGGCGCCGCCGCCGCAGCGGCGATGCCAAGGCCCCGGCGCCCGTCAAAGTCGATGACGCCGATCGGCTGCTGGAGCGCCAGGCGCTCGGCATGTCGATCCAGGCGCTGATCACCCGGGTCCTGCAGGACCAGCACCTGGAGCTGCGCTCCGACGTGCTGGCCAGCAACCGCGACTTCGCGAAGCGGGTGGCGGAGGAGATCCGCGCGAAGCAACAGGCCGAGGAGGCGCTGCTGGCGGCCGAGCCGCCGCCGCCGAAGGGCGTCAGCAGCGGCGTGCTGTGGCTGGTGCTGCTGATCGGGCTGCTGCCCGCGGCCGTGCTGTTCCTGATGTTCACGCAGGCGCGTGTCGAGCGCGACAGCCTCCGGGTCGAGAATGCGCGGCTCGCGGCCATGGCCGAGCGACGGGCCGCCGAGCTCGAATCGCTGCAGGCCGACCTCGCGTCGACCAGCGACGTCGAGCGCCTCGAATCCGACTCGCGCTACGGCGTGTTGGTCGAGGCGCTGCAATGGGCCGTCAACCAGGGCAACCACTTCGGCTTCGATGAAATCGCGTTCGACGATGCGCGCCTCGAGCGCCTGCGCGACCTGCTGGCCCGGCTGCGCGCCATCGGTTTCACCGGCACCGTCCGGCTCGACGCCCACCTGGGCGAGTTCTGCCTGAGCAGTGACAGCTCGGGCCTGTATCGCCTCGCCGACCCGGAGACGCCGGTCCTCGATTGCGAACTGGTTGGCCACCCGCTCGGCGCCTCGGCCTCGCTGAGCGAGCGCCAGTCGGTCGGCTTCGCGAATTTCCTCGCCACCTCGCCGCTGGTCAGGTTCAGCGGCATCGACGTGCAGGTCGTCGCGCACGACAGCCGCGACTCCGTGCGCCGTTATCCCTTCCCCGCCAGCATTCGCACTGCCGGTGACTGGAATCACATCGCCGAGCTCAACAACCGCGTCGAGTTCACGCTGATCCCGCGCTAACGAATTCGGGGTCAGACCCCTGATTCGAAGCGCGCTGGCGACAGCGGCGCGAGGTCCAGCGCCGGCGTGCGGCCCGTCACGATGTCGCGCACCAGCTGCCCCGTGACGGCTGCCATGCTGACGCCGAGCATGCCGTGGCCGGTGGCGATGACGACGTTCGCGAGCCGTGGCGCGCGCCCGATGATCGGCAAGTCGTCCCAGGTCATCGGCCGCCAGCCGTACCAGCTTTCCAGCGGCTCGCCGTCGCCGGGCTCGTGCAGGAACTCGGCCGCGCCGCGGCGCAGCGCCGCGAGGCGCACCGCGTTCAGTCGCTCGTCGTAGCCCGAGAACTCCATCGTGCTGCCGAGGCGGAAGCCGTCGGCCCAGGTCGTCACGCAGACGCTCGGCTCCTTCAGCACCAGCGCCCGGCGCGGCGCGCGTGCCGGGCGCGGGAAGGTCATCGAATAGCCCTTGCCTGGCTGGACCGGCAAGCGCAGTCCAAGCTGGCGGGCGAGCTGCGGCGACCACGCGCCGACGGCCAGCACGACCTCCCGTGCCGGCCAGCAACGCGCGCCCGAGTGCAAGCGCGCAACGCGTGCGCCGTCAAGATCGAAGCCGTCCACCGGCGCCTGCTCGACGATCTCGCCGCCGGCTGAGCGCACCGCCGCCGCGAGGCCGGCGACCAGCTGGTCCGGCCGCAGGCAGGCGTCGCCGGGAAACCAGATGCCACCGGCGACGCCGGGGCGCAGGGCCGGCTCCTCGTGCTCGGTCCGCGGCCCGTCCCACAGCTCGGCCTCGATGCCGAGCGGCGCCAGCGATTCCGGCAGACCGGCGTGGCGCGCCAGGTACGCCGGGTCGCGAAACACGTACAACAGGCCCGAGCGCTCAAAACTGCAGTCGATGCCGGTCTCGCCGAGCAGCGTCTCGAGCGCCAGCAGCGACGCGTTCAGCAACTCCGAGCGGATGCGCCCGGCGCGGGCGTGATCGCGGGCATTGCTGTGGGCCATGAACTTGAGCAACCAGCGCCACAGCGCCGGATCGAAGCGCGGCGGGATGTACAGCGGTGCGTCGGGCTTCAGCATCCACTTCAGCGCGCGGCCGACGACGCCGGGCTCGGGCAGCGGCGGCGCGTGGCTCGGCGTGATCGTGCCGCAATTGCCGTGCGAGGCCCCGTCACCCGGCCGGCCGCGCTCCAGCACGACGACGCTGCGACCCGCCTGCAACAGCGTCCAGGCGCAGGCGAGGCCGATGACCCCGCCGCCGACGATCACCACATCACAGGCGCGTTCCGACATGGCCGTCATTCTATCCCCTGCGGGCGAAACTCGATGGCCGCGTGTGCCGCAACTGTCGCGTAACCGTTAAGATTGCGCGACCCTCAGGCCACGGAGCAGGCAGCTTGTCCCCATCATCCGTCCCGGCGCCCGCCCACGCCGACGCCAGCAGCGAACGGCTGGCGCTGCAGGGCCTGTCCATCGGCCCGCTACGCGATGTTTCGCTGACGGTCCAGCCGGGCGAAATCGTCTGCATCTCCGGCGAATCGGGCGCGGGGAAGAGCCGCCTGCTGCGGGCCGTCGCCGACCTCGAGCCCCATACCGGCGAGGTCACGATCGGCGAGGATCGCCGCTCCGCGGTCGCCGCCCACTGCTGGCGCGGCTGGGTCATGCTGGTGCCGGCCGAGAGCAGCTGGTGGAACGACACGGTGCTGGAGCACTTCCTCGAGCCGGTGTCCGACAGCCTTGCGGCGTTCGGGCTCAAGGACGAAGCGCTAGGCTGGGAAATCAGCCGGCTGTCGTCCGGCGAGAAGCAACGCCTCGCCGTGCTCCGCGCGCTGTCCCACGAGCCGCGCGCCCTGCTGCTCGACGAACCGACCGCCAACCTCGACCCGGACCTGGCGCGCCAGGTCGAGGCCTGGCTGCGCGACTATGTGCGCCGGCACCGGATGCCGGTGATCTGGGTGGCGCACGACCGTGCCCAGATCGAGCGCGTTGCCGACCGGCATTTCACGATCAGCGGCACGCAGCTCGCGGAGCAGCCATGTCGGAAGGCCTGATCGATCTCGCCTGGTGGCAGCTGGCCATCGGCGCGGCGCTGGTCGTCGCGCTTGCCATCGTGACCCATCTCGGTCGGCTCGGCCTGAGCCGCGACCTGCTGGTGTCCGCGGCGCGCATGGTGATCCAGCTGGCGATCATCGGCGTCGTGCTCGAGGCGCTGTTCTCGGTGGCGGCGCTGCACTGGGTGGCGCTGATGGCGGTCATTATGCTGCTGCTGGCAGGCCGCGAGGTCATGGCGCGGCAGAAGCGGCGCATGACCGGCGGCTGGGCCTTCGTGATCGGCACGGTGTCGATGTTCGTGTCGTCATTCGCCGTGACGGCGTTCGCGCTGGTGGTCGTCATCGGTCCGGCGCCGTGGTACACGCCGCAGTACGCGATCCCGCTGCTCGGTATGATGCTTGGCAACACCATGACCGGCGTGGCGCTGGGCATGGACCGGCTGACCGACAGCGCCTGGCGGCAGCGCCAGGTCATCGAGGGCCGCTTGATGCTGGGCATGAGCTGGAGCGACGCCATCAGCGACCTGCGCCGCGACGCGATGCGCAGCGGCATGATCCCGATCATCAACGGCATGGCCGCTGCCGGCATCGTCAGCCTGCCGGGCATGATGACTGGCCAGATTCTCGCCGGCAGCCCGCCGGCGCTGGCCGTGAAGTACCAGGTGCTGGTGTTCCTGCTGATCGCCGTCGGCACCGGCTTCGGCACGGTCGCTGCGGTGTATGCGGCCAGCCGCCGGCTGTTCGACGATCGCGAGCGGCTGCGGCTCGACCGCGTGACCGGGTGAGCGCTAGGACGTCGGCACGACCACCGAGCTCGCGACGATCGTGTACTCCTCGCGCGGCCCGACGACCTTGGCGGGATCCTCGCCGGCGTCCTCGGCAAAGTGCTTCGCCTGCGCCTCGGTGACGAGCTTGCGGTTGAAGGTGCCGACGATCGTCACGTCCTTGCCGCCGGAGTCGGTCGGCACGAAGAAGCTGTAATCCACGAACGTCACGCGGGCGACCGCGTCGCCATCCTGCGCGACGAAGAAGCAGCCTTTCTTGCGGCAGACCTGCGCCACGGTCGCGGTGGCATGGACTTGTTGACCGGCATACTTGGCGCTCCCGGCAACGATTTCCGCGAGTCGACGCGGCTCCCCCTGTTCGCCGAGCGGCGCGCCGAACACCTCGAAGCCGTCACCGACTTCGACTGGCTCGGACAGGCGGGTCACGCCCTCGGCCAGGGCGGGCGCGGCGAGGAAAACGACGAGTGCGGACAACGTTGCTGCAAATGACTTCACGACTGCACCTCAGGATCCTGCGAGGAGCGCATGCCCCGGTGGCTGGCTACGCCCGCGCTCGGCGCGGGCACTGGTGGCCACAGGATAGCAAGCCGGGGCGAAGCTACGCCATGCGCGGCGCCGCAGGGGCCGGCACCAGGGCGGCGAACAGGCGGCCACCGAGCGCGCCGGCGGCGCTCAGCGACAGCAGGCCGGCAAGCGAGCGTGTCGCGCCGATGCCGGTGATCGGCAGCACGGCGTTCATCAGCAGGATCGAGATCGCGATCGCGACGGCCCCGGCCAGCGTGTACAGGCTGCTTCTACGTTGCGGCCAGCGGCGCGCCAGCCAGCCCGCGACAAGGAACGCGACCAGAAAGCCTGCGGCGACCACAGCCGCGTAAGTCGGTGCGAAACCGGCGAGGTCCTGCAGCGTCGTCTGCAGTCGTATCTTCAACGGGACGGGCGCGCCGACGGCGGCAATCGCGGCCAGGTTGAACTGGGTCTGGATAACACTGCCGACGCCCGCAGCGAGTGCCGCGGCCGCAAGCCAGGCGAGCAGGAGCTTGAGTAATCTCATGCGTGGGCCAAACTTCTTTCATACAGGGGATTGCCCTGCCAGCACAGGGGTCGCCGGCAAGCTCTGGTATTGTTACAGCCCCTGCCGTTGAAATCACTCCCGCGATGTACGTGCGAAACTTACTGTTGCTGTCGACTGCCATGCTCTTGTCCGCCTGTGGCTCGGCCACGGCGAAGGAGTACCGGATCGACGTCGTCGCCGAGGGCCTCGCGCACCCGTGGTCGATCGCATTCCTGCCGGACGGCCGGATGCTGGTCACCGAGCGCGCCGGCCGCCTCAGGATCATCGAGGACGGACAGTTGCTGGAAGCGCCGGTCGGCGGCGTGCCGGAGGCCTTCGTGCGCAGCCAGGCCGGCCTGTTCGAGGTCATGCTCGACCCCGACTACGAGGAAAACGGCTGGATTTACCTGTCGCTGGTGCACGGCACCGCCCGCGCCAACTCGACGCGCGTCGTGCGCGGACGACTGGACGGCAACGCGCTGCGTGATCTCGAGGTGCTGTTCACCGCCAGTCCCGCGAGGAATACGCCGGTTCACTACGGCGGGCGGATGAGCTTTCTCGCTGACGGCACGCTGGTCATCGGGCTCGGCGACGGCTTCGATTTCCGCGAGGACGCGCAGCGACTGGACAGCCACACCGGCACGATCGTGCGGATCAATCGCGACGGCAGCGTGCCTGCGGACAACCCGTTCATCGGCCGACCGGATGCCCTGCCGGAGATTTACAGCTACGGGCACCGCAACGTGCAGGGGCTGGTGTTCGATGCCGCGACCGGCCAGCTCTGGGCGCACGAGCACGGCCCGCGCGGCGGCGACGAGTTGAACCTTGTCGAGCCCGGCCGGAACTACGGCTGGCCGCTGGCGACCTTCGGCGTCGATTACTCGGGCGCGCGCATCACGCCCTACACGTCCCGGCCGGGCATGGATGACCCGCGCGTGGACTGGACGCCGTCGATCGCGCCGTCCGGCATGACGATGTATCGCGACGCGCAGTTTCCCGATTGGCAGGGCAGCCTGTTCGTGACCGCGCTGGTGGCGCGCGAGGTGCGCCGTATCACGCTCGATGGCGAGCGCGTGACCGGGCAGGAAGCGCTGTTCGGCGAGATCGGCGAGCGGCTGCGCGACATCAAGACGGGTCCGGACGGTGCGCTGTACGTGCTGACAGATAATTCCTTCGGCCAGGTGCTGAGAATTTCGGCCGCGCCCTGAGATCAGCTCTGGGACGCGTGATGTTTAATCAAACAGGAGTGTGAGATGGGTCTTTTCAGTTTCATCGCTGACGCCGGCGACAAGTTGTTTGGCGGAACCACGATCGACGAGAACCAGGTCATGAAGCACATCATGGGCCTCGGCTTGAAGATCAAGCCGTTTTCCGTGGTGGCGCACCAGGACAAGAAGATGGTCTCGCTGATTGGCTTTGCCGAGACGCTGCAGGACAAGGAGAAAGCGATTCTCGCGGCCGGCAACATCAAGGGCGTGGAAAAGGTCGACGACCGCCTCAAGGTGGGTTCACCGCCGGCCAGGGCCGAGGCGCCGGCCGTCGTCGAGAACGCGCCGGAGCCGGATGCCGCAGAGGCGCCGACCTCGCAGTTCTACACCGTGAAGTCCGGCGACACGCTGTCGAAGATCGCGCGCGAGTTCTACGGCAGCGCCAACAAGTATCCGGTGATCTTCGAGGCGAACAAGCCGATGCTCAGCAATCCCGACAGAATCTATCCCGGCCAGGTGCTGCGCATCCCGAAGGCCTGAGCGGGGGGGGCCAACGGCGCCCGGCCTCCGGGCGCCGCTCCGGCAGCCTAGTACTGCAATGTGCGTGGCAGCTTCTTGGCCTTGTCGATCCACTTCGCGACGTCGGCCTCGGTGGGGACGCGGCGCGTCAGCTTCACCGAGGCTTTCAGCAGGATCACCAGCGACTCGAGATGCCAGTAGCCGTACTGG
>CAYWYS010000007.1:0-102363 GCA_964462675.1 uncultured Thioalkalivibrio sp. | reverse complement strand
CTAGCTCGGGCAACAACTTCGTCGTGTCGAGAATGGCACGGAGGTTGATCGCCGGTTGCGTTTCGACGGAAGACCGATGCACAAACTCCTCTGTTTCCGGCAAGAAGCACACATCGAATCGCGCAGCGAGCTCAGGATCGGCAGTCGCAGCATCGGAATTGAAGACTCCATATAGAGTCGTGAGACGCTGCTGTCCGTCGAGAACATATTGAACGGGATAGTCCTCCGGTGTCTCCGGAAGGTGGAAGCCCCCGACGTCGCGCTCATGCTTCAGGCGCTCCTTTGTGGACCAAAGCAGCAATGACCCGACGGGGAAACCTTGGTAGATCGAATCCAGAAGACTCATGATCTGGTCGTCTTGCCACACATACTCCCGCTGAAAAACGGGGATCTTTATATTGCCTTTAGCGACGTCCCCTAGCAGAGATGCCATCCGCGGACTGCTTGGCGTAATCTTGTGAACAGCTGACATTTCTACTTCCTTGCGTTCCGTGTGAACAAGTAAGCAATCGCACGCGCTCTTGCTGCCCCGATGCGACTTATGCCGCCTCCATGACCACCGGCTCTAGTGCTTCGAATAACAACTCCTCAAGAAGGCGGAGCTTTGTGTCTTGTCCGAGATTCAACAAATGCTCGAACCTATCGCAGATTCCGTTTAACTGATTGACCTTAGCGACAATGCGGTGCTGTTCGGCGAGAGGTGGCACAGGAAATCGCACCTCCTTAAGGTTCGTTGCACTAATGCCCCAGTTCCCCACTGTGGTCGTGCAGAATTGCTCAATTGCGCTCCGTACGCTGCCGCTTTCGCCAGCCATTCGAATGAAATCTGGTAGCACTATTCGCCTATCAAGCCGCACACGAATTAGCTTGTCTGGGTAAATTGGCTTTAGGCCAAGATAATCCGAAAACAGCGTAAGGCGGCCCACGAATGCTCTGTTCCCGTTAAACCGGCACGCCAGAAGATCCCCGCTTCTAAGTCCGAACTGATCACGCATCGCATTGTCTATTCCGCTAATCAGCTTGTGCTCCTCTTCGGCCACAATACCGTCTCGCCTAACAGTCCCAGCGCTAATCCGAAGAATCGGAATGCCGTTCTCTGCATCGTCTGGTCGGCGAGAATACCCATTCCGGGTGTCCTCTGAGAGTAACCGCCGCAATGGAACATCCAACCAATTGATTGGAAGATTCTCAAAGCTATCGGCACGGAGTTCATTGAAGTTGGCGGCCGGCGGCTCCCTCATATCTTGCTCAACCAGCTTCCCCCGCACCGCGAGATCCAGGATCGTCTGCCGCAGCGACTTGATCTGATCGGGCCGAGTGGTCAGCTCAGGGAGCACCTTGATGGCGAAGTCGGCATGGGCCTTGAATTGCTTCCCATCGACGTCCGGCGCAGTAAGGCGACTTAGGCTGGTCGTGGTGAGTCGATCTCGAGTGGCCTCCCTCTTGTCGCGCTCCGCTTCCAGGCTGTCGCAGAGAGCCATGAGTTCGTCGACCGTACGTTGCGCCATACGGCTTACGATAGGAACCGGGACTTCACTGATCTTTTTTACGGTCAGTGAAACGTTGGCGGTCCCAATCATCTGGGATACCAACAGCTCCTCTTTGAAGGCCGAAAGATATTCAAATAGAAATCTGGCCGATATTCTTTCCGGCGACTTTGGAAAAGCCGCTGCCAGGATGCTGCCCAGTGCGAACTTGCCTTCTTGATAGTGCAAGCGATGCAAACTGGCCTTCCCATGTCCTGTTGATGAAACCAACGGGACGATGGCCGCGGCACCATCAAAGTCGTAGTGATCACAGGATCCTCGGTCACTCGCCGTGACTACCAGCGGATAAGGTCCCGAGCGAGCCTGCTTGATGCCGGTCTTGCCCTTCTCAATCTTGGCGATATCACCGAGCCTGACAAAGCGATCCGGTGCTAGAGAAGGATGAGGCAGATCGGTGGTCTCGTATTTGCTTTCTAAACCCTTGGCTTTGGCCTCGGTAGTGTGTGAGGGGTGGCCTGAACCCCCAATGAATTCGCCCAATGTGTCGGCGAATTGGCTCGCGGATCTGTCATCCAACCTGCCCGCCACTGCAAGTCCGACAATTGCTTTTCGTACTGCCTGAATAGTCTCCCGACTATCGGAATATTTCGCTAGGCACGCGACTAATTTGTCGTCGTTCACCGTAACAACGCCTCGGCCAGTATGGCTTTGAGCTTGTCCCTTAGCACCGCGACTTCTGCCTCAGCGTTGTTCAGCTCCTCGAGGAGCTTTTCGGGGTCACCGTGGTCCTCGTCCTCGGCGTGGGGATTCTTGATGTCGAGGTTGTAGCTGCGTGCCTTGATGTCCTCGGCACTGACCTTCCAGGCGCGTGGTCCTTCCTTGCGGCCCTTACGCTCCTCCCCACCCCACCAGTCGATGCAATCCTGAAAGTGCTCCAAACGAATGGGCTTGGTCATGGAGTAGGCCTTCTGGCCTTCCGGGACTTGGTGCTCCCAGTACCAGACCTCCTTGGTCGGTTCGCCTTTCTCGAAGAACAGCAGGTTGGTGCCGATCGAGGCGTAGGGCCGGAAGACTGAGTTCGGCAGCCTCACGATCGTATGGAGGTTGCACTCCTCCATCAGGTGCTCCTTGAGCCGGGTCTTCACCCCCTCACCGAACAGCGAACCGTCGGGGAGGACCACGGCCGCACGCCCACCGGACTTGAGCAGTCGGACAAGCAATGCAAGGAACAGATCAGCCGTTTCTCGGGTGCGGAAGTGCTGCGGGAAGTTGGACTCGATGCCGTCCTCTTCCTTACCGCCGAAGGGAGGATTGGTCAGAATGATGTCTACCCGGTCGCTCTGGGTATAACTGATGTAGGGCCTCGCCAGCGTGTTGTCATGGCGGACGAAGCTGGGGTCCTCGACGCCGTGCAGCAGCATGTTGGTGACACAGAGCATGTGCGGCAGCTGCTTCTTCTCGACCGCCCGCAATGCCCCCTGCATCGTCTGCTCGTCCTCGGGCTTCTTGACGTAGCGCTCCCGCATATGCCGGATGGCACAGGTCAGGAAGCCACCGGTGCCACAGGCGGGATCGAACAAGGTCTCGCCGGGACGGGGATCGATTCGATCCACCATGAACGAGGTCACGGCCCGGGGCGTGTAGTACTCCCCGGCATTACCGGCCGACTGTAGGTCATTGAGGATCTGCTCGTAGATGTCCCCGAAGTGCTGGCGCTCGGACAGGTTGTTGAAGTCGATGCCGTTGATCTTGTTGATGACCTGCCGCATCAGCTGGCCGGACTTCATGTAATTGTAGGCATCCTCGAACACGTCCCGGACCACACGGCGACGATCTCCGGGCTTGCCGGTGACGGGGAGCTCCTTCAGGGCCGGGAACAACTCACCGTTTATGAAGGCCATGAGTTCATCGCCCGTGATGCCCTCGGGATCGGCCGCCCAGGTGCGCCACTGGAACTTCTCGGGGATGGGTGAGCGATAGTTGTCCTGGAGCAGCTCAAGCTCCTGGTCCTGGTCATCGATGATCTTGAGGAAGAACATCCAGCACAGTTGGCTGATGCGCTGGGCATCGCCGTCGACGCCGGTGTCCTTGCGCATGATGTCCTGGATGGATTTGACGAGGGTGCGGACTGACATCAAATCTGCCTAAGGTGGGCGAAAATCGCCATCTCAACTTCACTAAGTCGCCAAATTTTTCTTTTTGGCGCTGGAGGAATTTTCTTGCTTCGAAGGATCGATCTGATCGACCGACAGTCCGTCACAAACTCGGTATAGCCCTCGACCGTACCGGGATACCCCAGCCGACAACTAATTGTGCTGTCCAAAACCACTGCGCGATAAGGGTCTATCATTCTGAGGTGCTTTGACCCAAACGATACTGCCAAATTATCGATCGCTATGATTCGAGAAATCGCACTAGCGGTCCGGCCGTTCCTAAGGTCCGCATGTGCCTCTTGAAATGCATCAGCGATTTCCGCCATATCGTTATTACGCACCACCTGACCGCCGATACCGGCATAGTTACCCCAGCGTGTAACTCGACGAACGAAGTTTTCAGTCTCCGCCACCCTGAACCCGTTAGCGACATAGCTGGCACAGAGGCCTTCAACAACCCTCGTATCTCTGCTTCTGTGACCTCGATCTGCTGCGAGGTGACGCTCCAAGAGAAGCGGGAAATTTGCTAGCGGAATATCGAGACGAACAATTCTGATTGATTTGGACGCCAGCCACACCGGCATATCAGGAAACCTCCCTATATAGAGCCGCCTGCAATTCGTGGACGGCCTGCTCGAAGCCGGGCTTGCCACCGAAGGCGCGGACCAGTTCTACGGGTGTACCGAGGGCATTGAGCGGTGGGATCCTCAAGACATTCGCATCATCAAGGTTCAGCACGCCCTCATCGGCGTACTTGGCCAACAGGGCATCGAGCACCGCCCGGGCCTGGTCGCCGTACTTGGTGAAGACATCCCGTTTCTTGACGTTCTCGGCCCGCTCGCGACGGGTCAACGGCTTGGCATCGAAGGCCACATGGCAGATCAGGTCGAAGGCATCCAGGTCGCGGCCCAGTTCCTCGATGATGGGAGCGAGGTCCAGGCCCTCGGCTTCCAGCTCCTCGATCACGGCCTGCTTTCGTTCCGTGCTCTTCCAGCGCTTAAGGAAGTCATCCAGGCTGGTGAAATGCTTCCTCAGGGCCTTCTTGGTGAAGTCCCGCAGGCTCTCGGTCACCAGCTTGCCGTGTTCATCCAGGTACTCGACCCGCTCGGCAATGATGGTGGCGCTGACGCCATCGACGTAGATCTTCTTCCGCTTGGTATGGATGGCCGGGAAATCGATCTCGGGCCCATCAACGATGACTTCGTCCTCGCCGGGCTTCTCAGGTACATCCTCATCGCCCGGAGGAGCATCATCAGGGGGCGTGACCGGCTCATCCTCGCTGGGCTCATAGATCTGGACGGGCTCGCCGTCGAAGTCCGGATCCGCGAAATGGCTGCTGGTGCCCCGGAAATCCATCAGCGTGAAGTAGTACTTGCGGGTGTCCTCGTGGACCCGGGTGCCACGGCCCACGATCTGCTTGAACTCAGTCATAGAGCCGACTTCCCGGTCCAGCACGATCAACCGACAGGTCTGGGCATTCACGCCGGTGGAAAGCAGCCTCGAGGTCGTGACCAAGACTGGATAAGCGGATTCGGGGTCGATGAAGTTGCCAAGCTGCGCCTGGCCTTCGTTGTCGTTGCCCGTAATCCGCATCACGTAGCGGTGATTGGCGGAGGCAAGATCGCTGTTTTCGTTGATCAGTGCCTGGCGCATGCGGGCGGCGTGTTCCTGGTCTACACAAAAAATGATGGCCTTCTGGAACCGGTCGCCACTGTCTTTCAGGAATTCAGTGACCTTGCTGGCCACCAGCTTGGTACGGTCGTCCAGCACGAGGGTCCGATCGAAATCCTTGACGTTGTAGATCCGGTCCTCGATCTCCTCGCCATCCCGGTCCACCTGTCCTTTCTCGGGACGGTAGCCCTCCACGTCCCGGTCGATATGGACCTTGATCACCTTGTAAGGCGCGAGGAAGCCATCCCGGATGCCCTGCTTCAGGGAATAGGTGTACACCGGGTCCCCGAAGTAGGCGATGTTGGAGACGTACTTGGTCTCCTTGGGCGTGGCCGTCATGCCGATCTGGGTGGCTGAGTCGAAGTACTCGAGGATCTCCCGCCAGGCGGAATCCTCGGCTGCACTGCCGCGGTGACACTCGTCGATCACGATCAGGTCAAAGAAATCCGGCGAGAACTCCCGGAACAGCTTCTGACGATCCTCGGGGCCGGTGATGGCCTGGTAGAGGCCCAGGTAGATCTCGTATGCCGTGTCGATACGGCGCTTCTTGTCGACTGCGGTGGTCAGGTCATAGGTACTGCCGTCATCCCGCTCGATGGTCTTGGTGTTGGTCGAGAGCTTGGCCATCGCCGCACCAAAAGGGCGGAAGTCATTGACCATAGTCTGATCGACCAGCACGTTGCGGTCGGCCAGGAACAGGATGCGCTTGGCTCTCTTGGCCTTCCACATGCGCCAGATGATCTGGAAGGCGGTGTAGGTTTTGCCCGTGCCGGTGGCCATCACCAGCAGGATCCGGTCCTGGCCCTTGGCGATGGCTTCTATGGCGGCATTGACTGCGTTGGCCTGGTAGTAGCGCGGGGTCTTGCCGCTGCCGTCATCGTGATAGTCCTGCAGGACCACCTGCTCGGCCTCGGGCGTGAGGCCCTTCCACTGGCGGTATCGGGCCCAGAGAGTCTCCGGGGAGGGGAAGGCGTCCAGGGGCAGGTTCTGCTCGACGTCACTACCCGTCAGTGTGCGGTCGTGGAAGACGAAGCCGTCCCCGTTGGAGGAGAACACGAAAGGGATATCGAGCGTGGTGGCGTACTCCAGCCCTTGCTGCATGCCATCGCCGACGCTATGGGTATTGTCCTTGGCTTCGACCAGGGCGATCGGGATGTTCGGCTTGAGATAGAGAACGTAGTCGGCACGCTTGCCCTTGCCACGGCTGACGAGCTTGCCACGGACGATGATGCGGCCCTTGGTGAAGCCCACCTCCTCCCGGATCTGCAACATCTCGTCCCAGCCCGCCTGGCGCAGGGCCGGCGTGATGAACTTGGTGCAGATGTCCCGTTCGCTGAGGCTACGTTTATCCATTTCCGTCGCCTTGGGGCCTATTTATGGCCAACGTGCGGGAATATAACCCGAGAGTGGGCTCGTGTGGTGAGCCAGCAAATTGACCGTGTTCTTCGCGCTTCGCCGACACGAGCGCCTGTTCCTGCTACTTCCAGAAACGGCCTGACGAGTAGATCCGACCGTTTGGGTGGTCACGCCAATGGAAGGGCGACTCCGGAGGGCAAAGAAATTTGGCCAAGTCTGGCGCCCGCGCAAAGCGCCGGAATCCGTTGCGCTCCAAGGCCTCGATGGCTTCAGCGGATGTTCTGAATTCCACACGATCGAATACACCGGAAGTGTCCCCAATGAAGTGCGCGACACACGATCCATCGGATTTCTCATCGATCAGCGCCCAATTTTGCTGCAGAAACTCGACGATTTTTACCCAGAAGTCTCGGCTCGCAATCTCGATTTCTTGACTCACCACGAGAAGATTCCTTCTTCAGCAAACGGACCTGGGCATTCAGTACCCCGATTGGTCAAGATTCTTCAGTTCGAGTGGTGTGGTCTGAAGAAAATGCATCAGCGAGAGCCTCACGCCACGGGGAGCTGCCACTATGGCCCGGGTTTCAGATGGTCTCCGACGCGTTTTACACGCCCGTCCAGAATTAGTGATTCGAGCTCAGAGCCGATTCGCTCCCTGCCTTCCTCGGTAAGCCGCTTTAGGCCTAGCCGTGCGAGGGCCGCTTTGCATGCTTCGTCCTCGGAAATCGAAAAGGCCGCTTTGATGACTTCTGAAAGCGCCAAACGAATCTCCTGTCCAGAAACCCAGTCTAGATTCCGCATGGGCCCGTCAAGCTCAGTACGATCCCTCGGTGCATCCAAGGTTTTCCCCGGAACCGATAGAAACTGACCGTCCCTAAGGATTGCCTTTCTGCGAACCGCACGATCCACACCTGCTTGCAGGCAGTTTCGGATACGCCTGCCCACGCGCTGAATTCCCGCCCCCTCCACGACCCGACGGAATACTAGCTCCTTATGGATAGGGCCCTCGATCTCAACTACCTTCTCGCAGAGCTGGGCGGCCTTTGCTTCCGGAATCTCATGCAGAGAAATACCCTTCAGATCGATCTCGAGCGTCGCCATCCGGTAAGGGATCGTGGGCGCCGGTGCGACCTCGGCGCGTTCTATGGTGTCCCTGATGATTTCTGTGGTCTTGGGGCGGGCCTCCCGCGTCCGAGATGGGTTTCCGCAAGCCAGTGCCTCAAAATGCGCCTTGGCCTGCTCGAATGACGCGACTATCCGTTGCACCTCTCGTGCCTTGTTCCGATACCAGTCAGTACTCCAGATACGATGGATGCGCCAACCCAGCCCCTCGAGGACCTGTTGTCTGAGCCTGTCTCGGTCGCGCGCCCAACGCGCTGAGTGATAGGTAGCACCGTCGCATTCGATGCCCAAAAGATATCGGCCAAGACGGTCGGGGTCCTTGACCGCCAAATCGATGCGGAACCCCCCAACCCCGACTTGGCGCTCAAGATTCCAGCCAAGCCGCAATAGTTCGGTCTCTACATCCTCCTCAAAAGGAGAGTCGGCATCGCGGCCGGTGGCCATGCCGATCTCCATAATGCCGGTCTTAGCATAGGCGAGGAATTTCTTGAGTGCGCGCACGCCACCGGCATTCGTTCGTGCCAGATCGATATCGTCAGCATCAAAGTTTGCAAAGACCTCACAGGAGTACCTTGCTCGTGTAATCAGAACGTTCAACCGACGTTCGCCGCCATCCTGGTTCAAGGGGCCAAAGCTATGTGCGAGATAGCCCTGGTCCGACTTGCCATAGCCGATACTGATCAGAATGACGTCGCGTTCGTCTCCCTGAACGTTCTCAAGGTTCTTCACGAAGAACGGCTCGTTGGGGTGTGCAGCGAAAAAGGGCTCAGCGTCAGGATCCATGCGACGGAGATATTCGAGCTGGAACAGCACAGCGTCCCTCTGGGCCGAGCTGAACGTTGCCACACCCAAAGTCAGTTCCGAGGTTTCCTTGGCGTGTTGCATGACCGCCTCTGCAACCCTTCGGGCCTCTTTGGCGTTGGTCCGTGATCCGCCGCGGTCATAAACGGTGTCCGGGAGATGGTGAAACTTCAACCCAAGCGGGCGATGGGAGAAGCCGGAGGAGGGAAAAATCGTCAGGCGGCTGTCGTAGAACTCGGCATTGGATACGGCAATCAGAGAATGGTGGCGACTACGGTAGTGCCACTGCAGCATCCTTTGCGGTGCGCCTTGAGCCACGAACAGGTTCAGGATGCTTTCAAGATCCCCGACTGGAACTTCATCATCCTCCGCTTCGTCGCCATCATAGAGCGTGTCAAAGAAGCTGGTGGGCGGCAGCTGCTTGTGATCGCCCACGACCACGGCTTGCCCGCCACGCGCCAAAGCACCCAACGCCTCAACGGGACGGACCTGGCTGGCCTCGTCGAAGATCACGAGGTCGAAGCTCACCGAACCCGGCGGAAGGAACTTCGCGATCGACATCGGGCTCATCATGAATATCGGCTTCACTGCCTGAATGCTCCGGCCAGCCTTGATCATGAGTTGCCGAATTGGGAGATGGCGCCGCTTTTTGTTGATTTCCTGCTGCAGGATTCGCATCTCGCCGACATCATGATGACTGGGCAGGCCTTCCCAATGTGCTGCAGAAAGTATGTGCCGGCGGGTTTCCAGGTGTTTGCGGTCAAGTTCACGGAAGTTCGCGATAGCAAGCTCATGGCCCTCCCGATCGAAGGTCGCGAGCGGGGTTCGAGTCTGGAACGCTTGACGCAGGAGCCCGTTGTACCAGGTGACGTCGAAAGCCTCGACCAAGGTCGGTCCGTCCATCGGCCATGTCTTTGCAGCCTGAGCTATGAAGTCGAGACCTGCTTTGGAGCACTCTGCAGCCATGACGTTGAAACTGACCAGGTCGCGAAGTCGAGGTAGGCCCTCGCCCCACTGGGTAAGCAACTTTGAGAGCGTTTCGAAGTTCTCCATGCTTGCGGGCTGTTCGCCAGTGGCATTCGCGGAAGTCAACGCTGAGACATTCAGGGCCAGCGCGTCTGTGAGTCGAGCAAGCGACTTCTTCTGGTGCTCGGCTTTGGCCTTGAGTTGCTCGACTTCCGGCTGGAAGTCCAGCGCTTCGGGTCCGCCCTCGAGAAAATCGATCAGGCCTTTTGGAAGCTTCCCGGCACCAACCTCGTTGTATAGGTCAATGATCCATTCGAGGATCTGCTCGAGTACGTCCCAATCCGAATCCAGGCCCTGCCATTGGGCACCAAACAGTGAAGCGCCCAGGTCGGCGCCCTGCTCGAACTCCTGATGGGTGCTTTGCCATTGAAGAATGGCCTCAGCCGCGGAGAGGAGGTCGTCGGCGGCCGTGGGTGATTCGGCTCGGTAGAGGGCGCGCAGCCGCTTCTTCGCACTACGGAAGGATGGCAGTAGCCAACGGAAAACCGACTTGCCGTGATCCCTGAGCGCTTGGCGGTCCTGGAGGACGGATTCCATCCAGGCTTGGGGCAGCAATACCTCACCGTAATCTCTGCGCAGCTCCGCAAGCACCTTGCCGTGACTGAGTACTTTGCGGATTTCATCTCGCCTCAGCTGCCAGGCATCACTGCTCAGGGCCACGCCTCGCAGGTGGGGTGCCTTGCTGGCACGGAGGGCCGCACGTGCCAGGACCTCGATTTCACCGTAGCCGCGGGGCGTGCGAAGTCCCATGGGGGTAGCGAGCGCGCATGCAGCGGCCACGAGACCGGCGGTGGCTTCCCGGACTGCCGTGATCTCGATGGCCAGTGTTTGCTCATCGGATGGCAGCAGTGCGGGAACTTGTGTGCCCCAGAACGGATGCGTAACCGGCGTGCCACATGCCTCGAGGCGCCTTTCAAGTTCCTGAACGCGAAGACGATGCTGGTGCCACTCCTCCGCAGTCCACTCGCGCATCTGCGCAAATTCGAGTTGCTTGACGCTCTTCGCGTTCTCGCCAAGGGATTCGTAACGCCCAATGGCTTCGATAGGCGACAGACCGGAGCGAAGAATCGGTTCATTTATTGCGGCCGCGTAGCCATTGAGCCGATCTCGCAAAGCGGCCAGCGAGGAGAGCTTCGCCGCGTCATTCTTCGCAAAGGGGCGACCCAGCTGGAGCGTCCGTTCGAGCTCCCCCAAAACGGCCTTCTTGTTGGTCTTGTGGCTGTGTAACTCGAGGGCCGCATCACCCAGGCCAATGTTGTCAAGGCGGCGTTTCACCACCTCGAGGGCGGCCATCTTCTCGGACACGAAAAGAGTCCTCTTCCCGGCGCCCAGGGCTTCGGCGATGATGTTCGTGATCGTTTGGGATTTGCCGGTGCCGGGCGGACCCTGAATCACCAGGTTCCGGCCGGCTAGGCAATCCAGGATCGCGGCTGTTTGCGTGCTGTCCGCATCAACAACCTGGTTGAGCTGCGTGACATCGATCACGGCATCGAGATCACCCTCTTCAGGAATTTCAGAGGAGGGTTCCCGAAAACCGTCTTCCAGCAGCGCCGAAATTATTGAGGATCCGGCGATCCCGCCGTCTGCTGCCCATCCTGTCGGATCTAGGTCCTTGTACATGAGCAGCTTGCCGAAGGAGAAGAAGCTCAGGACGATTTCGTCACGCTGCACGCTCCACCGGGGCTGGCTGCGAATCGCAGCTTCGACCTCGGAGAAAAATCTCGCTACGTCGAGGTCCTCCGAGTCACTGATGGACGGGAGTTCAATGCCGAACTGGAGGTGGAGTTTTTCCTTAAGGGAAAGGTTGTCCTCCATATCCTCATCGGAGTACGAGAGGGAAAAGCGCTCGGTGGCCGACGAACGCCTCAATTCGACAGGAATGAGCAGCAGCGGAGCACGCCGAGCTTTATCTGAAGAGTCGCTCTCGTACCAATGCAAGAAGCCGAGGGCGATATATAGGACATTAAGGCCCTGCTCCTCGATATAGGTCCTAGCTTCATTGCTGAGCTGCAGCAGGCGCGCGTGGAGGCGACTGCTCTCCATCCGGGTCTGGAGATTGACGTCCGTATGACGTGCGGCCAGGCCCTCAGGGCCAGGTTCTTCGTCTTTATCGAGTAGGCTGATTAAATCCAGTTCCGGGTCGGGCCCCACGTCGCCCGCGGAGTCCCCATTTTCGTCGGCAAGCTCGGCCTGGGGCAGGGGCAAGAAATACATTTTCTTGTGCTCTCCCACCAGGATGCGGAACACCTCCGAAGAGAGCTCGTCAACGACTTCGATCTTTTTGGCGCGAGCCTGGAAGTTAATGAGGCTGTTTCGCAGGCCGAGGTCCAGCAGTTCCTTGCGAGCGATGTCTAGACGCTCCGCGAGTCCCTTCATCTCTGCGCTCCCCTAGCGCTTCTAAATGCCCCGGCGGGGTCTTACATCAACCCTAAAAATCCGGGACTAAAGCGTACATATGGTCGAAGAATCTTTGGGAGGATAACCCGATATGGGGCTCGCGGGGTGAGCCTGCTGCCGACTTAGCGCCGAACCGCCCATTCCGCGCCGAGAAATCCTGCGTGACCCAGCTGCTTGTTTTGCAGACAGCTAGTCATCCGCATCCCTCAGCAGAATCATGCGTACCTTCTCGTACTCCCGCAGCCGCTCAAAGTCCTTCGGCGTGGGATTCGCAATTCGAGTCAGGTCCATGTTCTCCGCGTTGTCTAAAGGGCTTGCGTCGAGACGCTCAACTCATCCGCCAGGCCTCCCGACCCGGCTCATTCCGGAACCATGGCGGACAGCATTCCGGCATCGCGGACAGTGTTCCGGGCGAAACCCGAAAATGTCCGCCATGCCGCCGGAACACTGTCCGCCATCAGCCCGGAATCGTGTCCGTCATGGGCCGGCGCGCGCACTTGCCGGCGCGGATTTTTTCCGGCGGCGGCATCGGAAAATAATTCACGCGCTTCGATGATGTCTTAACCTGGATGTTCGCGTGCTTCGTGCCCTCGGGATTGACCGCCACAATGTCATATGCCGCGGTGTTGTTGACGGTCGGTAGGGCAATGATTCCCCTGCGTGATAACTCCGAAACAACGAAATGCACACTAGCGATACCAGTTAAATTCGTGTCCGTCACTTCCTTTCCCTCAACAACACCTTCGCCGTAATTGCTGCCACCGAGTTGTCATAGCCACTCTCCACGAGAAACCGAAGCTCGTTCCTAATCATTTCCGGATCAAACAATAGCCATCTGTTGGCTTCGAGATGCTGCTTCAGCATCTCGCAATCAGCCTGATTACGGATGTTCCCGGCTGCGAGGCACAGCGTTATCCTCGGCTGACTCTGGCATAAACCAGCCTGTTCGAACTGACTAGCCAATCGCCGAAATATGGTTTCTCGCGTGTGATGCTCATGAAACAGCTTGAATCTTGAGCTGTAGTTGGCACCTGGGTCGATCACGTCCCTTGCGGCCACCCCGATCGAATCCAGATAGGACTTGCACTACACCACCCGGATCTCGTTTGTGGCTGCCTTGTATCCGACGACATCAAGTTCCCACCGAGGGCTCGAGCTATGTCCCTTTTCTCCTGCTTCGTGAGATCGACCTTTACCTCAGTCCGGGTCCAGAATCCCTGACGGTCGAGGACAGACGCGACAATCCTCTCAAAGGCATCCATGATTTGATCCTAAATGCTTAGACGCGGTTACCCGGGGGCTCGTATATGCCGATGAGCGATTGCTCCATGATGAGTGCCTTCCTCGCTTGCGATAGATTCATTGGACCTTGATCAATCATCATGTCTAGATCCATCAGGTCAAGAAGATACGCCCTAACAGGGCCCTTCTCTTCGCATAGCATCTGGTAGAGAGCGCTATTGCCGGAAGCTTTCTTCTGACAATGGCGGCGGAGGCGCTCACCGAAGTTGCCATAGTCGCCCTCCGTGGTCTTGCCGACATAAATGATGCGGCCGTTGGCATGCAGAATGTAAACCCCACTCTTGTGCGAATAATCGCCGAGTTGTGTTTTGGACCATGATGTCCCATCGGGTGCAATAGAAATCAAGAAGCCACCATTGATGATCTGTGCTCTGGTGGGGAGCGAAATTGTCAGCTGCATTACGGTCTTCCTGGAAAGAAGATCTGACTCAAGTAAGTAGCAACGCTATCCGGATCATGGTGGCGATTGTCCGACGGAGGCCTGCTTCGCCACAAGTTGGGGCAGAAGTTTCGGATCCACTCGAAACCAATATGACTTATTACGGCACATCGATCGGGCTCTTCTTCCGGATGATCTATTAGGGTCGCCACCAGAAAGTTCTCCTGGCGAGACAAGACCCGCATTTCCATATCCATGCCTTGTACACCTTCGGCATAGCGGACATTGATAAATTGCATGCGGAAATGCCCACGGCCGGTCTTGAGCGCCATGAATCCCGTCACGTATATTGGCGAGCAATACGGCAGATCACAGTATCCGGGGAACATCTGCCAGGCGAACCAGCTATTCGGGCGAATCGTAAGCCGTTCCATGCAGCACCTGAGAACTTCAATCAACCCGTGTATTGGTTAGGTCAATGCAACCACTCCAGTGGCCTTTGCAAGTAATTACCTCGTCAATCCCAGCACAAGACATCCCCGCCCTCATTAAGGATCGTGCCGCATCGCGGGCATGGCCCCGGGTGGCTCCACACTGTCACCTTGTGCTTAGCTGACTTCGGACACCTGGCACCGGTCGGCAGCTCCCCTGACTCCACCAGATGCCGCATGGCATCCCAGTCTGCGTCCCATGGCTTGCCTGGCAAGGATGCGCTGTAGAGTTCTTCGCAGTCGGCGCAGCTGATGCCGACAACGTGGGAAGCCATCCCAACGTCATAACCACTGCTCACGAAATGGCTTTGGTACCCACACTCCGGGCAGGAGTAGATCGATGCGGTTCCCATGGCATGACACGTCCTGGCTGTGAGAAACACAGTTGACTGCCTGAAGTGTAGTTCACTCAGGAACCGGCATAGGAATTGTGCCCTACGCCGAATGTCTGTCAGGCATTACCACCTGCTCAGGGAATACATGATGGAGCATCCTGAGGTAGCAGAGAGCTTGGGAGCGATTGATTGAGAGACCCGGTCGGCAGCCAGGCTCACCCCATGAGCTACGGGACTGCCCATACTTATTTCGCTACCGGCGTTCCGCCCGAGGAAAACATCATGCGTGCCGCGATCCTTTTGCTCTTGTGTGTGCTCGCTGCTCCTGCTGTGCATGCTGCTGACGACGACAGCTCTCTTGCCTTCTCCCTTGGGGGCTTCTCCGGAAACGAAACCAGCGGCGTGGCGATCGGGTTTTACTCCCTCCGTCCCAACGCAGTGGGCTGGTACATCAACGGCACGGTCTCCTCGCGAGTTGATAGAGACTCCGATGACAACTTTCGACCCATCCCGGGGGACATCCGAGTTGATGGCGAGACCGAGTCGGTCACGGTCAACGTCGGCCTGACCCTGGCCATCGGTCGCTTCGCTTCCTATGTCGGCGGCGGTATTACGCAGATCTCCCAATACGGGCTGTACCGGGCCCCATCAGCAGCCTTTTGGTATGAGGAAAAAGACGACATGAAGGGTAACGTCAATGCCGGAATTCTTGTGACGTTGCACAGAAACTTCGGCCTGGACCTCGGCGCGAACAGTGCGAATGAAGAGATTATTCTGGGTCTGAACTGGCGGTTTCGGTAGGGGCGCCTTTGGCCCTAAGGGATCCCTTCTTTGGTCGGAAAGGCCGGTCACGTTCAAGCGGAATCAGCGGTCAAATTTACCCGGAATACGCAGCCCGAAAGGGCCCCGCCGTCATTCAGCTTTCTCATCTAGATTGTCGCGACGTTCTCACCTTGATTGTCGCGCTACACGGGGAAGAGATCCGGATGCTGGTCAAGCTTGGCGTTGAGGATTGCGATGATGCGTTTTCGAGTCGGCGAGCCGATGGTCAGCGCCCGGCGGCAGGCCCCCTCGAGGCGCTCCTCGCCGTAGGTCTTCGACAGATTGAGCAACCCCAGGCATGCCCGATAGCCCTGCTCGGGATGCGGGCGGTTCTCGAGCTGCCATTGCTGTCAATCGACATTCAAGATTGACAGCAATGGGGTCCATGTTTCACGCCGATTCACAGGGATGGGCGTGCTGCAAATCCTCTGTACTCAGGCTGTTGGCATCAAGGCTGTTGATCTGCGCCCACTTCGTATACACAGCGCAAGCCAAATACCTGGTGACACGCATACTTACGACGTATATACTTCGTTTGTACCAAATGCGATGGGGTTTCCGTGATGTCCAAAGACGCTGTTTTCACCATGAAGCTGGAGCCGGAGCTCCGTGCCGAATTCATGGCTGAGGCCGAAGCCAGCCATCGCCCGGCCTCGCAGATCCTGCGTGAGTTAATGCGCGAGTTCGTGCAGCGTCAGCGTCGGGCACGTGAGTACGAAGATTTCCTGCGCGGCAAAGTGGCGGATGCTCGGGAGCAGATCCATGCCGGTGACTACGTCAGCGCCGATGATGTCGAGACACGTTCCGCTGCACGGCGCGCACAGCTGCTGGCCAAGGTTGGCAGTGCTGGCGCATGAGGGTCTTCTGGGCCTCTGCCGCAGAACAAGATCGAGCCGACATCATCGACTACATCAGCCAGGACAACCCCCTCGCCGCCATCAGGATGGATGAGCTTTTTGCTGAAGCGGCGGGTCGCCTGGCCCAACATGCGCACCTTGGTAAAGCGGGTCAGATTACAGGCACGCGGGAGTTGATCCCCCACGAAAGCTACCGGCTGGTGTACGAGGTGGAGGACGAAACAGTGTGGATTTTGGCCCTCGTGCACACCGCACGGATGTGGCCGCCAAGCCGGCCATAAAAGCGTCTCCACCCGCAAGCCCGCAGCAACATCGTGGCTGGCTCCTGGCGGGAGCATCTTCGTCTCCCGCTGCCGCGTGGATGCCGGAACCGGCCGCCAACACCTGACCGCCCACCCCGGAATAAAGTGTCCTTCCTGGGCGGACTCGTATACGAAGGCAAGAGCGCGGAACTGCGTTGGCGTTTCAGGCCCCGGTTCGGACGAGTCAGCCGGTCAATGAAGAAACCGAAACGTAAGCTTCCCGCTCTCGTCGACAGGTAAAAAGTAGAGCTGTCTGGCATCTTTGTGCCCTTGGTTCCAGGTTCGCCCTCGAGCCCCAGGCGAGGGAACGGTGCCTTATCGAGGCGCCGGGGATACCTGCCGGGCCCACCAATTTTTCAAAGGGTTAGGGTTTTATGCCGGAATCCCAAGGGATCCGGTGGTCTACTCAGCGATTCTGACTTCGAGCGCAACCACCTTGCGTACCCATCGCGAGAACGCGCCCTCGCCCTGGTTGGCAATACGCAGGTTGCCAAACTTGTCATCCAGCGGCTCACCATTGAGGCTGTCAGCCACGAGGATCCGCCGTTCAGGCGAGAATCGCGGCTCGATCTCTGCCAGCGCGTACACAGCACGGAACCCGTCCTCCGCGATGACCACAACGTAGCCGGCCATGTTGGACCCTCTCAAGCGCTCGCCCACTGGCGCGCCCGCAGCCCGCAGCAGCTCAATCATGGGTACACCGGCCCAGGTCTCCATCATGCTTTTGTCGTGCTGCGTCGGAATCTGAAACTCGTCGTGCGGCATCGCCGCTAGGTCAGCGCGAGTGAGTTCGAGCGGCTTGTCCACCACACCGCCGACTCTCAGCACTACCTCATCGGCAAAAGCAGCGGCGGAACTCAGCAGGAATGCGGTCAGAGCGACAGCGCGAATAGTCTTTTTCGCGTAACTCGGGAACATGCGCGATCCTCCTTGACGAACCTCGGGATTCAGCGTCGCCAGAGCATATAGGAGAGGCCTGACCTTTAGCCAGAGCCTGGATTTGCGGCGCCGGCCGCAGCTGCAGGACGTCACAAGCCAAAGCCGTTCTCCGGTCAGAGCATCTTACCTGGCGACTTACTCGATGGAGGAGTGGCTTAGATCCCTGGACACCTTTTACTTTACTGATGCGAGTTGCATGGGGACGCCTATCTGGAGCCAGGCTTAGATAACCCAAATTTCTCGTGGGAAGCCGAGCATGGCTTGGTGTTCCGATTCTCGAGGCCTGCCGGTGTGCCACCGGGCTACTATGTGCCACGATCTGCCAATGGCGTATTGCAGTCCTACAATTCCGTGTTGCGCGGTAGTTGGTGCAGTCTGGAAGCAGGCGAGAAGGTCCTTTGGCGGGCTTTACCCAACGATGAGACCGTTACCGGTGTCACAGCAGCCTCACCATAAACTTTAGAGGAATCAACTTCGCACAGATTGGCGACGGCTTCACAGTCAATTTCGTCACGGATAGTCGGGGCGTCCCTGAACCCACCGCCCTCACCCTCCTCGGCCTGGGCCTCGTCGGCATCGGCTTGCGGCGGCGCTCGGCAAAGGCCGGCTTAGCGCCTCAATGTGTGATCACGGAAGCCACCTCGGGAATTCTCGGGGTGGCTTTTTCATTGGTGCCAGGTTCGCCCTCGAGCCCCAAGCGAGAGAACGGTGCCTCATCGGGGCGCCGGGGATGCCTGACGGGCCCAACGAGGGTTCATGCCGGGAGGCGAAGGGATTGGAATCCCTTGGTGTGGGTCATTGCCGGACCGGGGGCCCTGGGGAGGCTGGCAGAGCTGCGCGTGAAAAGTGCGCCGGCAAGGCCATCGCCGTGGTGGCTGCGGGCACCGGCCTCGCAGCAGTTCTCCAACGTGGCCAGCGCGCTGATCACGCCGACACAGTGGATCGCTCTGTCGCGCCAGATCGGACAGGTGCTGAAGGAGCGCGACGACATCGCCGGCGTGGTTGTGACCCACGGCACCGATCGCCTGGAAGAGACGGCCTTTTTCCTTTACCTGACGGTGCGTTCGGACAAGCCGGCCTCGCCCTCGGCAGTCGGCAAGGGCGTGCTGGTGGTCATGGACGGACGCATCCTGTCCGCCCGCGAGGTGCGCAAGGCCTATCAACGGGTCGGAGGATTCACCACCGGTGACATGGGCATGCTCGGCGTCATGGGCCACGACGGCGCCGAGTTTTTCTTCGCACCCGCGCGCGCGCAAGGCAGCAGCAGCGAATTCGACCTCAGCGGCATCGAATCACTGCCGGATGTCGACCTGCTGTTCTCCTATCCGGGGGGCCGCGGTCCGCGCCATGACCAGCGTCCCGCCGGCATCGTGGTCGCCAACACCAGCTTTAACTGCGAGGAAACCCTTGCGTACCTGAAACTGGCGCGCGCCGGCACCATCGTCGTGTCCGCTTTCCCGAGCGGCGACAATGTCGGCCGCAACTGGCCACCCGCGGACAGCGTCCCAGAGCACGAAATCGAGCCGTGCACGAACATCGACAGGCAAGCCTGGGAAGGCCGCTGGATACCGCCGATCATGGCCCTGCACCTGACGCCGCAGAAAGCCCGGATCCTGCTGATGCTGGCACTCACGCGGTCGAAATCGCGCAGCTCGTCGAGGAGGGGTGGTCCGGGCACGCCGCGATCGCTTCCTTGGCTGAAGGTCAGAACCGCACCGAGAGACTGACGGCTCCGAAATCGTCGGCCCCGTCCTGGGTCTCGAACTCCCGCGTGCGCAGGACATGGATGTAGCTCAGACGCATGTCGCGCCAAGTCAGCGCGATGCCGAACTGGAGGTCGCCAACCAGCGGCTCCTTGTCCACGCTGCGGCTGTCGCGAAAGGTATTGCCGTCGAGGAAGATGTTGCGGGCAACGGCTCGTCCCTCCACGCCGGCGAACAGGTACCAACCGAAATCGTCCTGCGGCATGAAGAAGCCGGAGCCCGGCAAGCCCGGCTGGATGCGCGGCGGACCGTAGTCGAGCGGCAGACGCTGGCCAAAGCGGAGCGTCAGGCCAACGTTGGCGTAAGTGAAGACGTTGCCGAGAACGCCACCGACGTGTGGCGTCGCATCGAAGCCGAATCCGGCAACCGATTCCGAAACGAAGCCGCGCCAGCTGCGCTGGTAGGTCAGGACGAGCCCAGGCTCGTTCTTAAGCTGGCTGTCCCAGCCGCGCGGCTCCGGCGAATCCGTGATCTTGTGGATGAACTTCTGGGTCCGCTCGGCAAGCGAGGCCGGTCCGACGACGCCGAAGGTCAGTTCCAGCTGGACGAGCCTCCGACCCGTCTCGGTAATCAGCCCGATCGAGCCGTACAGCCAGCCGGCATAGGGGCGGTCGTCGAGCGGCGGGTTGCGTAGCGCGATGTCGTCCGGGGTATACATGTTCTGTCCAACGGCATAGCTCGTCCGCACGGTGCCGCCCTCCGGGAACAAAGGGAACCGGCGGGCCACGCTGAGCGCCCAGGCGGGCGTCTTGTCTGGACCGGACAGCCAGGAGGCGCGCACGCCATTCGTGTAGTTGCGGTCCGTGTCGTAGAAGATGTCGTTCTCGAACTCGAGGCTCAAGGTGCCGGTTTCCGTCTCTTCGGCAGCAAGTGCCGGCAACGACCCTGTGGAACCTGCGGCAGCCACCACCAGAGCGGCCAACCACCTTCGATTGCATGGCGGACAGATCCGGATCCCTGGTCCCCGTCTCATCTGCACGCTCAGGCCATGGTGCTGATGGTGCGGCGGAAGCGTGCCAGCGAGAGCGCGAACAGCGCGGCCCCGATCGCCGCGATGGCGAGGAACTGCGGCCAGACGGTGGCAAGGCCGGCACCGCGGTAGAGAATCGCCTGGGCGAGCATCACGAAATGCGTGTTGGGCGCGGCCAGCATGATGTACTGGACGATTTCCGGCATGCTCTCGCGCGGCGTCGTGCCGCCGGAGAGCATCTGGAGCGGCAGCAGAATCAGCATCAGCAGCAGTCCGAACTGCGGCATGGAGCGGGCGAGCGTGCCGAGAAAGATGCCCATGGAGGTCGTGGCGAACAGATGCACGGAGGTACCGGCCAGAAACAGCATGATCGATCCTTCGATCGGAACGGAAAGCAGCCCCTGCACCACGAAAACGAGGGCGAAGGCGGATGCCGCGAGCACCACGAGGCCCATTGCCCAGACCTTGCTGGTCATGATCTCGAAGGGAGTGACGGGCATCACCAGCAGGTGTTCGACCGTGCCGTGCTCGCGCTCGCGGATCAGCGCCGCGCCGGTCAGCACGATCGAGAGCATGGTCACGTTGTTGATGACCTGCATGATGGCGCCGAACCAGGATTTGTTGAGTTGCGGATTGAAGCGCACCCGGAGCGCCAAGCCTACCGGCGGCTCGGCGATGTCGCGATAGCGTTGCGCGAAGGCGCGCACCTCGTCGGCAACGATAGTCTGGATATAGCCGCTGCCGGTAAAGGCCTGGCTCATGCGCGTCGCATCGACGTTGAGCTGGATCGTCGGCCTGCGTCCCGCCAGCAGGTCGCGCTGGAACTCGGGCGGGATGTTCAGCGCAAAGGTGTCGAGGCCTGCGTCCATGCGGGCGTCCATCTCGGCTTGGGTGATGAACTTGGGCAGCACGAAATAGGGCGGATAGAAGGCGCTGGCGATCCGCCCCGACAGCGGCGAACGGTCCTCGTCGACGATGGCGATTGGCGCCTTGTTGAGGGTTTCCGGCATCGCCGTTGCCGCTGTATAGATCGAAAAGGTGAAGGCGTAGGCGATCAGCACCAGCATGATCGGGTCGCGTGTCAGGCTGCGCAGCTCCTTGACGCCAAGATGCAGGATGTTGGCAGCACGCATGGCTCAGTTCTCCTGCTTCTTCAGCAGGACGGCGGACAGTCCGAGCAGCACCGGCACGGCCAGCGCCAGCGGGATGAAGGAGGCATACAGATCGGAAAAATTCAGGGCCTTGGAGAAGGTGCCGCGCGCGATGGTCAGAAAATGCGTGGTCGGATAAATCTCGCCGATCAGCCTGCCCACCCCTTGGAGCGACGACACCGGGTCGATCATGCCCGAAAAGCTCGCCGCTGGCAGGATGGTAAGCACCGCAGTGCCGAACAGGGCGGCGATCTGGCTGCGCATGAAGGTGGAAATCAGGAGGCCGACGGCGGTGGCGGCAGCGACATAGAGCAGCGCACCAGCCGTCAGTGTCAGAAAACTGCCCTTCAAAGGCACACCGAAGACGGTCACCGCAAGCAGGGTGAGCAACAGGAAGCTCAGGAAGGACAGCACGACATAGGGGAGCTGCTTGCCGAGCAGGAACTCGAGCCGGGTGGTGGGCGTGACATAGAAGTTGGTGATCGAGCCGAGTTCCTTCTCCCGCACCACGCTCAGTGCGGCGAGCATGGCCGGAATCAGCATGAGCAGCAGCGGGATCACCGCCGGCACCATCGCCACCAGGCTCTTGACGTCGGGGTTGTAGCGGAAGCGGGTTTCCAGATTCGCCAGACCTGCCAGTGCGTCCCCACGGCCCGCTTCGCGGGCCTTGGTCGCGAGCCAGTGGGCATGCATCCCTTGCACGTAGCCGCGAGCGGTCTCGGCGCGCGTCGGCATGGCGCCGTCGATCCAGGCGCCGATCTCCACCGCCCGTCCGCGTGCGATATCGCGGGCAAAGCCTGATGGGATCTCGATGGCCAGGCTGAGTTTTCCCGCACGCATCCGCCGATCAAGATCGTCATAATCGGTGATCGGCGGTTGTTCGACGAAATAGCGGGAGCCGGCAATGTTGAGCGTATAGTCACGGCTGACGGTGGTTTGATCGCGGTCGAGTACCGCGAAGGTCAGGTCCTCCACGTCCAGGCTGATGCCGTAGCCCATCACGAACATCAGGATGACGCTGCCAACGAGCGCGAGTGTCAGCCGGACCGGGTCGCGGCGCAGCTCCAGGGCTTCGCGCCGTGCATAGCTGACCATGCGCCGAGGGTCGAACAGGCGCCGCGAGCCCTGGGGCTCGACACGACCGGCCGATGCCTCGACTAAATCGAGCGAAGACGTTACGTGAGGCTGCCGTGCCTCGTCCGCACCCTCCGCTGCGGCATCCTCCAGATAAGCGACAAAAGCGTCTTCGAGGCTATCCACGCCGCGTTTGCTTGCCAGCGCGGCGGGCGTGTCGGTCACCAGCACCCGCCCCTCGTGCATCAGCGAGATGCGGTCGCAGCGCTCGGCCTCGTTCATGAAGTGGGTGGAGATGAAGATGGTCACCCCGTCGCGGCGCGACAGCTCGACCAGCATGCGCCAGAAAGCATCCCGCGCCACCGGATCGACGCCCGAGGTGGGCTCGTCGAGGATCAGCATTTCGGGTTTGTGGATCATGGCTACGGCCAACGACAGGCGCTGGCGATGACCGAGGGGTAACCCGCCGGGCAACATATCGGCAACCCCGGCCAGGTCGAAGCGCGCAACCATTTCCTCGATGCGGTGCGGGATTTGTTCGGCCGGAACATGAAACAGACGTGCGTGCAGCTCCAGGTTCTGCCGCACCGTCAGCTCGGTATAGAGCGAAAAGAACTGCGACATGTAGCCGACGCGACGGCGGGTCGCGAGGTCGTGAGGATCCACCTCGTGTCCAAACAGCCAGGCCCGCCCCTCGCTCGGCGGCAAAAGCCCGGTCAGCATCTTCATCGTCGTGGTCTTGCCGCAGCCATTGGAGCCGAGAAAGCCGAAGATCTCGCCCCGTTGAATGCGCAGGTTCACATGGTCGACCGCGGTGAACTCACCGAACCGCATGGTCAGGTCCCGGGCTTCGATCGCGACGTCGCCTTCACTCTGCGGCCGCGGTGGGATCTCGACCTGCCTGTAATCCCGGCGCTTTTCTTCCGGCAGCAGACGGATGAAGGCGGCTTCCAGCGACGCCATGCCGGTTTCGTCAAGCAGCCCCTGGGGCGTGTCGCTGGCCAGCACCGCGCCGGCATCCATCGCCACCAGCCAGTCGAAGCGTGCCGCCTCCTCCATATAGGCGGTGGCCACCACCACGCTCATGCCGGGCCGAGTATGGCGGATGCGCCCGATCAGTTCCCAGAACTGCCGCCGCGAGAGGGGGTCGACGCCGGTCGTGGGCTCGTCGAGGATCAGCAGGTCCGGATCGTGGATCAGCGCGCAGCACAGGCCGAGCTTCTGCTTCATGCCGCCGGAGAGCTTGCCGGCCGGCCGGTCGAGGAACGGTCTGAGCCCGGTGGCCAGCGTCAGCGCCTCGATGCGGCGAACCCGTTCGCCGCCATCGTGCCCGAACAGACGGCCGAAGAAGTCGATGTTCTCGAACACCGACAGCGTGGGATAGAGGTTCTTGCCGAGGCCCTGCGGCATGTAGGCGATGCGCGGACAGACCGTTCGTCGGTGGCTTGCCTCTGTCATGTCGCCGCCGAGCACTTCGACTTGTCCAGCTTGAATTTTTCGTGCACCCGCGATCAGCGCCAGCAGGCTTGATTTGCCGACTCCATCCGGGCCGATCAGCCCGGCCATGCAGCCTGCCGGGATATCGAGGCTGACTTCAGAGAGCGCATGCACCTTGCCGTAACGTAATGTTACGTCCCGCAGCCGGGCGATCGGGGTGGCATCGGCGCTTTTCCCGGCTGGTTCGGATCGGTGGAGGCTCATTGAGGCAATGTGACCTGCAACTCAAGGGGCCAATCCACCCGCGGGTCGAGCCGCACGTAGGCCATCCCCGGCAGGCCAGTCTTGACCTGGTTTAGGTGCTTCCTGAGCAGGTCCGGGGCGATCTTCGCCTTGATGCGGAACATCAGCTTCTGGCGTTCTTCCGCGGTTTCCACAGTCTTGGGCGTGAACTGGGCGACATCCGCGACAAACGAGATTTGGGCCGGGATCACGTATTGCGGGGCGGCGTCGAGCACGAGCCGCGCCTCGGTCCCAAGCGCGACGCGCCCCGCTTGTTCCGTCGGCAGGAAGAAGGTCATGTAGACATCGGCGAGATCGACCATGTTCAGCACCACGCCGCCGGGAGAGAGCACTTCGCCGGGCTGGGCGACGCGGTACTGGACACGGCCGTCACGCGGCGACCTCAGTACGCTATCGTCGATGTCAGCCTGAATGCGCTGGATGGTGGCCCGGGCTGCTTCCACGGTGGCCTCCGCCCCAATGACATCCGACTTGGCCCGGCCAATAGCGGCCTGCGCGGCTGCCGCCTGCGCCTCCGCGGCGCCGACCGCGGCTTTCGCCGCCTGAAAGGCGGCGCGGTCGTCGTCAAGTTTCGAGACGGGGACGGCGTCTTTCGGCGCGAGATCCTCCGAGCGCGCGACCCGCCTCTGTGCGGCGTCGAGCTCGGCCTTCCTCTGAGCAATGAGCGCCTCGGCGGCCTGCTTCTCGGCTTCGCGCTGGGTCACCTGGCTTTGCGCGGTCTCGATGCCGATAAGCGCCCGTCGCAGCTGCGCCTCGGCCTCGCGGAGTTGCGCCTCCAGGACGGCCGTATCCATCCTCGCCAGTTCCTGCCCGGCGCGGACAAAATCGCCTTCGTTGGCCAGGATGTCCTTGACCCGGCCCGCGGTCTTGGCCGCAACGTCGATCTCCACGGCCTCGATCCGGCCGTTGCCAGCGGCGAACCCTTCGGGCAGCCCTTGCGGCTGGAGAAACCGCCAAGCGGCTGCCGCGGCCACACCGACAATCGCGACGACCGCAATCCGGATCAGCCAGGTCTTGATCGGTTTGCTCATTCCTCATCTCCTCGTTGTTGAACCTGGCGTCGGGTTGCGGCTCTACCCACGATCGGTCGCTCTGCCGCCAGCCCGGCACGCGATGACCGGCGCAGGGTGACCGTAACCGAATGGTTTCGGGGGGTTTCAAAAGCAACATACACGGGCTCGCGCTTTGCTCTCTCTCAAGACGCCGCCCGCTATGGGACCGCCCTGGTGGTCCTGGAGCCGTGGTCCTGCCGGACGTTGGGTAATCCCCCCAATTTTTTACCGTTCCCAGAAGTAGAGTCAGGCCACCATGGCCAACTTCTGCACGGAGGTGATGCCGCCCAGCCCCATGTTCGGGCCCTCATGATTGTAGTGCCAGAGCGAGTGAGTGGCCAAGGACAGCAGAGCTGGCGCGAAGTGCTGCTGCAGCTCAAGGTCCAGGGGTTGGAGCGCCCGCCCGAGCTCGCCGCAGGCCGAGAAGGCGTTCGACCGGTTCACGCTCACCTACGCGGCGAAGTATCCGAAAGCGACCGAGTGTCTGCGCAAGGACCGCGGCCCGTTGCTGGCGTTCGTGTTCAAGCTCGGCCTCGCCGCCGAGACACGCTGGCGTCGGATACGCGGCTTCGAGCAATTGGCCAGGATCATCGAAGGGGTGAAATTCATTGACGGAGTTGAAACCGAAAATCTGGACAGGGCCGCCGCCAGATGTCGCCTCCGTACACCAGATTTGACCATACTGCGCGAGTTGCTGCAGCACCTCGAGTTCGCGATGCGTCAGCGTCGGCCGGTTGAAATGCTCCAATGCCTTGACAGCGATCGAAGATGAGGTGAAGCGCCGGCCCTCGCTCCAGTGGGATTCGGGTAAGTAGCTGATCCAAAGGCGTTCTCTCGAACAGCGTGAGGCTCAGGACTTGTAGGATCTGGTACAGCGATGCGCTGAGGTTCAGTCGCTTTCTGAGGATGGCGACCAGCACGTAGACCGACACGGCGATCCAGATCTGGGATTTGACCGCGTTCTCCGAGGTGCCGAAGAAGGCTTTGATACGCAGATGTTGCTTGGTCCATTTGAAGAACAACTCGACCTGCCAGCGACAGCGATACAACTCGCTGATGGTGACGGCGTTCAGTTCGAGATTGTTGGCCAGGAACACGAGCGTCTTGCCTTGCTCGTCCTTGCTGGTATACAGGAAGCCGGGGATATTGCCGCGCAGATCCAGCAGCGTGAGCAGCCGGACCGCGGCCTTGGTCGAACGGAATGGCGCCCAGGGGAACACCGACAGACAAAGATCGATGGTCGTAGCGTCCAGTGCGTAGACCATGTTGGCCAGATCGACACCGAACGGCTCGTTGACGTAGAGCTTGCGGGCAATGTTGATGAGGCTCTGGGCGAAATCGGCATGGATGCGCCAGTCGCGTACGGCATTGGCGTTGGCCCGCGTGTTGCGGAAGGTCAGCTGCGCGAACGCCATGCACAGGTACTGGTCGAGGCAGGAGAAGCGCTTGACCTTGTGCTCGCCGTCGTACCGGGCGACGCAACGCCGGAACGTCGTCAGCGGCAGGTGCGCCATGACCTGTGCGAAGACCAGTTTGCGCGTGTTCATGGCCAGCGTCCGATGTGCGGTGGAAGACCACTCGCATCCTACGGACGAGGTCCAAATCGAGACCAGACAAAAGATCGAAGTACCTCAAGTCTCTCAACCCGTTACACGGGTTGGACCGGATAACGCTGGGACACTACTGAGACGATCCAGAATTTTTATTGTACGACCTTGAGTGATTAGTATACATACACGATTGTAGCTATAATCACCCGCTGTTTTGGAACACCCGACGGTGCGCCCGCGCGTTGACCGCGCCTGACGACACGACCCTGAGTGGAGACTTTAGATGCGATTGGTACCCCCGCTGGAGCTCGCGCCCCTGAAAATCCTGGCCTTGGCCGGCCTGATGGCCGTCGGGCTGTCCGCCTGCGGGCAGGACAACGATCAGGCCGGCGCGCCCGGCGGCCGTGGCGGTGAACGTCCACCGCCACCGGTCGTGGTGGTGGGCGTGGAGCCGCGCAGCGTCGAGGTGATCGATGAGTATCCGGCCCGCGCACGGGGTCCCCGCGAGGTGGAGGTGCGTGCCCGGATCGACGGCATCCTCGAGGAGCGTCTCTATACGGAGGGGCAGGTGGTCGAGGAGGGCGCGGCGCTGTTTCGCATCGATCGCGAGCCCTACGAGATCGCCCTCCAGCGCGCCGAGGCGGAACGTGCCAACGCCCGTGCCGAGCTCAACCAGGCCAACCGTGAGTGGCGGCGGATCTCGACCCTGTTCGACCAGAATGCGGTCAGCGAGCGAGAGCGCGACAGTGCCCTCTCCGCCCGGGAGCTGGCCGAGGCGCGCTACGCCCTGGCGGAGGCCGGGGTGGCCAGTGCCGAGCTCAACCTCAGCTATACCGAGGTGCGTGCCCCCGTGGCTGGCATGACCGGGCTGGAGAGCTTCCCCGAGGGCAGCCTGATCGAGCGCGGCACCCTGCTGACCAGCGTGACCCAGCAGCACCCGATCCACGTGCGTTTCTCGCTGCCGGAGCGCGATGCGGCCCTGCAGCGTGCCGCCCGCCGCGCCATGAGCGATGCCCGGGCGGAGGGCCCCCGCGAGGCGTGGCTGACCCTGCCCGACGGCAGCGTGTACGGGGAGACCGGCCAGATCGACTTCACCGACAGCACCATCGACCCGCGCACCGGCAGCGTCTCGGCCCGTGCCGTCTTCCCCAACTCGGAGGGCCTGGTGGTCCCGGGCCAGTTCGTACGCCTGCGCATGCTGGTGCAGGAGTTCGATGACGTCTTCCTGGTGCCCCAGGAGGCGGTGGGTCAGGGCCCCCGCGGTCCACGCATCTTCGTGGTCGTCGATGACCGGGCCCACGCCCGGGACGTGGAGATCGGCCCCATCGTCGACAACCGCCAGGTGGTGCTGGCCGGCCTCGAGGCGGGAGACCGCATCGTGATCAGCGGCCTGGTCACCCTCCAGGACGGCATGCCGGTCCAGCCGACCGTGGTGGACTCCACCGAGGAGGTTGACCTGGACGAGACGGCCGGCGAGGTCTCGCTGGATGACGAGATCGCCGCTGACGAGGAGGCGTGATGCTCAGGTTCTTCATCGATCGACCAATCTTTGCCTCGGTCATCTCCATCATCATTGTGCTGGTCGGGCTGGCGGCGCTGCGCGCCTTGCCGGTGGAGCAGTACCCCGACGTGGTGCCGCCCCAGGTGGTGGTCCAGGCCACCTATCCCGGCGCCAGCTCCACGGTGATCGCCGAGGCGGTGGCCGCGCCCCTGGAGCAGGAGATCAACGGCGTCGACGGCATGCTCTACATGGAGTCGACCTCCACCGACGCCGGCAGCCTGCAGATCACCATCTCCTTTGCGATGGGCACCGACCCCGACCAGGCCGCCATCAACGTCAACAACCGCGTTCAGGCCGCCACCGCGCGCCTGCCTCAGCAGGTGCGCGACCAGGGGGTGCGCGTCGAGGCCCGCTCCACCAACATCCTGATGGTGTCGGTGCTGTTCTCGCCGGAGGGCAGCCGCGACGTGCTGTTCATGTCCAACTATGCGCTGCTGAACGTACTCGACGAGCTGGTGCGCATTCCCGGGGTGGGCGATGCCTCGCTGTTCGGCGCCCAGGACTACTCCATGCGTATCTGGCTCAGCCCCGACAAGCTGGCCCAGCATGACCTGACCCCCAATGACGTGGCCTTGGCGATCCGCGAGCAGAACGCCCAGTTCGCCGCCGGCAGCCTCGGTGCCGAACCCGCACCGGAAGGCCAGGCCTTTACCTTTTCGGTGACCACCCGTGGCCAGCTCGCCGATGCCGAGGAGTTCGAGGCCATCATCCTGCGCGCCGAGCAGGACGGCAGTACCCTGCGTCTGGGGGATGTGGCCCGCGCCGAGCTGGGTTCCCGGAACTACGCCTTCTCGGCCACCTACAACGGCCAGAACGCCGTCCCCATGGGCATCTACCTGCAGCCCGGGGCCAACGCCCTGGAGACCGCCCAGTCGGTCCACGAGGCGCTGGAGGATCTCTCCTCCCGCTTCCCGGATGACGTCGCCTACACGGTGCCCTACGACACCACCGAGTTCGTCGAGATCTCCATCCGCGAGGTGTTAATCACCCTGCTGATCGCCGTGGCGCTGGTGGTGGCGGTGACCTTCCTCTTCGTGCAGCACTGGCGCGCCACCCTGATCCCGGTGGCGGCCATTCCGGTGTCGCTGATCGGCACCTTCGCCGGGATGCTGGCCTTCGGCTTCTCGGTCAACCTGCTGACGCTGTTCGGCCTGGTGCTGGCCATCGGCATCGTGGTGGACAACGCCATCATCGTACTGGAGAACGTCGACCGGCTGATCAACGAACAGAACATGAAGGCCCGCGAGGCCTCCATCGAGACCATGAAGCAGGTGGCCGGTGCCGTGATCTCCTCCACCCTGGTGCTGGTGGCGGTGTTCGCGCCGGTGACCTTCCTGGGGGGCCTGACCGGTGAGCTCTACCGTCAGTTCGCGGTGACCATCGCGGTCTCCGTGGTGGTCTCCGGCGTAGTGGCCCTGACCCTGACCCCGGCCATGTGTGCCCTGCTGCTCGACAAGCAGGCCCACCGGGTGGCCAAGCCCTTCCAGTGGTTCAACGCCGGCTTCGAACGGTTCACCGATGGCTTCAGCTGGCTGGTGGACAAGCTGCTGCGCCATGCGGTGATCGGCGTGGCGCTGTTCGTCGGCGTCATCGCTATGACGATCTTTACCCTGTCGCGCCTGCCACCGGGGCTGGTGCCCCAGGAGGACCAGGGCGTGGCGCTGGTGGTCTACCAGCTGCCACAGGTCTCCGCGCTGCCTCGCAGCACCGCGGTGCGTGATCAGCTCTCGGCGATGCTGCTGGAGATGGACGAGATCGACGAGTTCACCACCTTTGCCGGCTTCGACATCATCGCCGGTTCCCTGCGGACCTTCGCCGGGGTGGGCTTTGCCAACCTCGCGGACTGGAGCGAGCGGACCGGCCCCGGCCAGGATGCGCAGTCCCTGGCTGGCCGGATCATGGGCATGGGCGGCGGCATTCCCGAGGCGCTGGTGATCGCCTTCACGCCACCGCCCATCCAGGGGCTCTCGCTGACTGGCGGCGTGGAGGGCTACCTGCAGGTGCGCGGCGATGCCACCACCGAGGAGATCGCCGAGTTGGCCGGCCGGCTCGCCGCCGCCGCCAACGAGCGGCCCGAGCTGAGCAATGCCCGCACCACCCTGGACACCTCCATCCCGCGCTATCGCGCCAAGCTGGATCGGGAGAAGGCCCGTGCCATGGGCGTGCCCATCAACGAGGTCTTCGCCACCATGCAGAGCACCTTCGGCTCGCTCTACGTGAACGACTTCACCCTCTCGGGGCGCAACTGGCAGGTGAACCTGCAGTCCGAGGGCGAGTTCCGCAGCCAGCCCGAGGATCTCAACAAGGTCTTCGTGCGCTCCCAGGGCGGCGAGATGATCCCGCTCTCCTCGGTGGTGACCCTGACCCGGGAGTCCGGGACGGATATCCTCAACCGCTACAACGTCTACCCGGCTGCCAAGTTCCTGGCCGATGCGGCACCCGGCTTCACCACCGGCCAGGCCAAGGCGGCCATGGAGGAGGTGGCCGCCGAGGTGCTCGAGGGCAGTAACACGGAGCTGGGCTGGACCGGCGAGGCCTATCAGCTCGACGCTGCCGCCGGCGCCGGGGGCTTGGCCTTCGGCCTGGGCCTGCTGATGGTGTTCCTGATCCTGGCCGCCCAGTACGAGCGCTGGTCGTTGCCGCTGGCGGTGGCCACGGCGGTACCCTTCGGGGTGTTGGGGGCGGCGCTGGCAACCATGCTGCGAGGCTTCCCCAACGACATCTACTTCCAGGTGGGCCTGCTGGTGCTGATCGGCCTGGCGGCCAAGAATGCCATCCTGATCGTGGAGTTCGCCGCCCAGAATCGCCGCGAGGGGAAAAGCTCCGGCGAGGCCGCTCTGGCCGCCGCACGACAGCGCTTCCGGGCCATCCTGATGACGGCCCTGACCTTCATCATCGGCACCCTGCCACTGGTCTTTGCCACTGGCGCCGGCGCCAACAGCCGCCAGGAAATCGGCACTGTGGTGGTGGGTGGCATGCTGCTGGCCAGCTCGCTGGCGCTGATCTTCGTGCCGCTGGCCTACAAGGTGACGGAGGACCTGGCCAGCTGGCGCCGCGAGCGCAAGGTCAGCCGCCTGGACAAGGAGCTTCCCCATGCGTAAGGCATTGGCTGTCCTGCTGTTCTCCACCGCCCTGACGGCCGGCTGTGCCGTGGGGCCCGACTATCGGGCTCCCGCGCTGGACCTGCCCGAGCAGTGGCCCGAGCACGTGCTGCTCTCCGCCGAGGCGCGCGCCGACTGGGTGCAGTGGTGGCGCCAGTTCGAGGATCCGCACCTGGATACTCTGGTGGCGAGGGCCGTGGATGACAATCTCGAACTGCGCCTGCAGCTGACGCGGATCCAGGAGGCCCGCGCGCGGCTCGGGCTGGCCCGCGCCGAACAGATGCCCTCGGTGAGCGTCCAGGCGGAGGCGGCCCGGGAGCGCACCCCGGGGGCGATCTTCGCCTTCGGGGCTCCCGCCTCCACCGGCAACGTTTTCTCCGTGACGGGGGTCCTCAGCTACGAGCTGGACCTCTGGGGACGGCTGGGCCGGGAGCGGGAGGCGGCCGAGGCGCTGCTCGAGCAGAGCGTCTTCGCCCACGATGCGGTGCGCCTCAACGTCATCGCCGACGTGGTGGCCACCTACTTCGACCTGCGCAGCGCCGAGCGCCAGCTGCACATTACCCAGGCCACCGTGGCATCCCGCCAGGAGACTTACCGCCTGGAGCAGCTGCGCTTCGATGTCGGCCAGAGCGACGAGCTGGCGCTTCGCCAGGCGCAGTCGGAGCTGGAGTCGACCCTGGCCCAGCTGCCCGCCCAGCGCGAGCGGGTGCGGGTGCTGGAGGGCGCCCTGGCGCTGCTGGCGGGCATGAGCCCCGCCGAGCTGATGGACGAACTGGACTATGGCGACACCGAGCTGGAGGCGATTGCGCTGCCCGACGGCGTGCCGGCGGTGCTGCCCTCGGAGCTGCTGGCCCGCCGCCCGGACATACGCTCCGCCGAGGCGGGGCTGATCGCCGCCAACGCCGGCATCGGGGTGGCCGAGGCGAGCCGCCTGCCGCGCCTCAACCTGGGCGGGCTGCTGGGTACGGCGGCGAGCGATGCCGGTGACCTGTTCGGGACCGATGCCCAGGCCTGGGGGCTCGCCGCCACGGTGATGGGGCCGCTGTTCGACTTCGGCCGCTCGCGCTCCCGCATCGATACCGCCGAGGCCCTGGCCGAGCAGGCGGAGGTGCAGTACCGCGCCACCGTGGCCCAGGCCTTCAACGAGGTGCGCAACGCCCTGATCAGCTACGAGGCGAGCGGGGAGCGGGTGGAGGCGATCCGCCGCCAGGTGGCGGCCTTCGAGCGCACCCTGGAGCTTGCCGAGATGCGCTACCGGGAGGGCTTCGTCGGCTTCATCGAGCTCCTCGACGCCCAGCGGGCGCTGCTGGCCGCGGAGCTTGTGCTCTCCGAGGCGATGCGCGATCGCCTGACCGCCACCGCCACCCTGTTCAAGGCGCTGGGCGGCGGCTGGCAGGTTGACGGCTGAGCCCGGAGGGCCGGTCACGTCATCCACGGGCGCGTCACGCCCTCGATGACTACCCTGCTGACAGGGCAATAGACGGCCTGGCGATGGGATCAGGCTGCTGGATCACAATGGAGAGACTGTCATGACGACCCGAATCACCTCCACCCGGCGCGAGGACGGCATCCACGTGCTGAAGATGAGCTGCCCGGAGCGGCGCAACATCCTCGACGAGACGAGCTATGTTCAGATGATCACGGGGATCGCTGCGGCCGAGGCCGACGATGACGTCAAGGTGCTGATCATCACCGGCACTGAGAACTGCTTCACGGCGGGCAACGATCTGGCCAACTACCAGGCACTGGCCCAGGCCGACAGCGTCCCGGCCATCACCTTCCTGCGTCGCCTGCATGCCTTTCCCAAGCCCGCAATCGCCGCGGCGGAGGGCATCGCCCTGGGGCTCGGCATCTCGATGCTGCTGCACTGCGATTTTGCCTTTGCGGGCAAAACCACCCGCTTCCAGCTGCCCTTCACCCACTTCGCGTTGAGCCCGCTGGGAGGCACCACCTGGCTGCTGCCGCGGCTGGCGGGTCACAAGGCGGCGGCGCAGATGCTGCTGCTGGGCCGGGCCTTTTCCGCATCGGATGCCCGTGAGATGGGCTTGCTGTCCGATACCGCGCCGGATGGCCGGGCGCTGGAGCGTGCCTACGATTGCGCGGCTCGGCTGCTGGCCAAGCCGCAAGATGCGCTGCGGGCCACCAAAGCGCTGATGCGCGAGGGGCAGGCCGAGGCGATCGGCCGCGCGCTGGACCGGGAGGAGCAGGTGCTGCTGGCGCGCTGCCGTTCCCCCGAGGCGCAGGGCGCCATCGACGCCTTTTTCGCCAGTCGGCGCGGGCACTGAGGACGAGGGCGCGGCGCCAAGGTTGGCCACGGCGCCGCGTGTCACGCCCCGGCAGCACGCGGTGGGGCGCAGAGCCTGAGCTGGGTCTCCACCAGCACCCTGCCCTGTTCGACGATGGAGAACTGCTCGTGGTTGCGCAGCCAGTCGTGGAACAGGCCTCCCAGCATGGATTGCAGCAGCTGGGCGGCCACCTCCGGTGAGAGGTCCTCGCGCAGCTGGCCCAGCCGGGCGGCACACCGCAGGTAGTCGCACAGGGCGCCGCGGGCCTCCTCGGCCATCTCGTTCTGCATGGCCAGCGGGTCGACGTCGCCGAACACCTCGCAGTGGTGGATCAGGATGGCATGCACGCGGCGACAGTGCGGCTGCTCAAGGCGCTCGAAGCCCTTCCCGATGGCCAGCCGAATCGTCTCCAGGGGGCGTTCGGCGAGCGCCGGGTCGCCGATCTCCTCCACAAGCTCCCGGAACGGCATGCGGACCCGCTGCAGCATGGCCTGGAAAAGGTCGGTCTTGTTGCGGAAGTGCCAGTAGACGGCGCCTCGTGTCATGCCGGCATGGCGCGCGATCTGTTCCAGCGAGGTGCGGGCCACGCCCTTCTCCAGAAACACCGCCTCTGCGGCATCGAGCAGGGCCTCGCGGGTGGCGGCAGCCTCGGCTTTGGTCTTTCGGACCATGCAGCACGATCTCCCTGAATCACTGATCTACAGGCATTCTACACGAAGACGGGGATTTTACATTCGCTGATGTATGCTTCGCGGGTCGGCGGCGGCACCGGCTTGACAATTCCGTGCTCCACCAGCGGGGTTGCGATCGGCTTTTACTCGCTGCGTCCCAACGCCGTGAGCTGGCACATCAACGGGACGGTCTCGTCCCGGGTCGATACGGACTCCGATGACAACTTTCGGCCCATCGCGGGGGATATCCGGGTGGGCAGTGACACCCCTAAGGGATCCACAGTCCCCTGGTTAACCGATAAATGACTCGAAACCCTAATTATGGGTAGACATGAAAACCTAAAAACAGGTACGCTGAAAAACCTAAAAACAAGCGAGGACTTTGACGGGGTCCCGATCGGCGGCGGTTGGCCGATACGGCATCACCAGCGCCAATTTACTAGCCGTTACTAATACGTCTGAGATTGATGGCTAAGCCACAAGAAAAGCTTGCCGGTTCACTGGAGGTACTGCGCGCCCTGCAGGCGAGCGGATTTGTGGCCGTGCGGTCAGGCGATCTCACGCGAACGCACAGAGAGCGGCTAGTTAAAGAAGGTTACCTGCAAGAGGTCATGAAGGGCTGGTACATCCCGTCCGACCCCAATGACCAGCCTGGAGACACGTCCACCTGGTACACCTTGTTCTGGGACTTTTGCGCCGCTTACCTGGAATCCCGCTTCGGTACCGAGTGGAGCCTCTCTCCCGAGGAATCACTGTTGCTGCATGGAGGCGTCCGGACCATCCCCAAACAACTCCTTGTTCGAGCCAGGAAAGCGGGTAACAAACCTGTTTCGCTATCCCATGGCACTTCAATACTCGAAGTCCGGGCCGCGCTACCCGGTCCTGCGCGGGCCGAGAAGAAAGAGGGGATCCGCGTTTTCTCGCTCCCAGCAGCACTTGTCGAATCGTCTCCCCAGATCTTCCGGCAGAGTCCAACGGACGCGCGAGTTGCATTGTCTATGGTTTCCGATGCTTCGGAAGTACTGTCTATCCTCCTGGAAGGAGGGAAAAGCAAGGTGGCCGGCAGGCTAGCCGGCGCCTTCCGCAACATCGGGCAAGCTCGAATCGCTGATCAAATTCTCTCCTCGATGCGCGCCGCAGGATACCAAGTGACTGAGTCTGACCCGTTCGAAGAAAAGCCCGGGCTGACCCTGCCTAGCCGGGAGCCATCACCGTATGCGAACCGCGTCCGGCTCGTGTGGGCGGCAATGCGACCCACGGTAATCGAGGTCTTTCCGCAAGCCCCCGGTATCCCGGAAGACGTACGCGCGTATCTTGGCAACGTTGACGGTATTTACACGCAGGACGCTTATCACTCGCTGTCGATAGAGAACTATCGGGTCACACCAGAGCTGATTAACCGTGTGAGAGCCGGCGACTGGGATCCAGACCACGACGATGACGATCGTGAAAAGCGCAACGCCTTGGCGGCCAGAGGCTACTCCCTCGCTTTCCAGGCGGTGAATAAAAGCGTTGAGCGGGTCCTGCACGGCGAAAATGCTGGCGAGGTCGCACACGACGACCACTCCAACTGGTACCAGCAGTTGTTCGCCCCCAGTGTGACGGCTGGCATCGTCAGGCCCGCCGATCTTGCAGGCTATCGCAACGACCAGGTCTATATAAAAGGATCGCAGCATACGCCGCCCAAGCGGGAGGCTGTACGTGACTGCATGCCGACACTGTTCGAGCTGATCAAGAATGAACCTGAGGCGAGCGTCCGCGCGGTGCTCGGCCATTTTGTATTCGTGTTCATTCACCCATACATGGATGGCAACGGGCGCATGGGACGGTTCCTGATGAACCTGATGCTCGCCTCGGGTGGTTATCCGTGGACAGTGATCCCGGTTGACGACCGGGCCAACTACATGGCTGCTCTCGAAAGCGCGAGCGTCGATCAGGAGATTCGTCCGTTCGCTGAATATCTAGCTGGCCTCGTCGACCGGCGCTTGCAGGGGGAACCTGTGCCACCGCCGCGTTGATGACTGGCATGCCAAATTTGCCTCGATCAGCCGGGCCATTGGAGGACGTCGGCTGCCCACTTTCGACCCGTTCGGGCAATGCTCGGACGCTCTCGGACCGAACTCGGCCCAGGTTCGCCCTCGAGCCGCAGGCGACAGACCGTTGCCTCGCAGAGGTGCCGGTACTCGTCTTCCCCCGGCCACCGCGGATACTCCGAAAGCATAATCGTACTGGATCGGCTATCAGGCCGCGTTACCCCCGACGCTTCTCAGCCTCAGACAGATCGTAAGTCGTCTGCAGATTCATCCATAACCGCGGCGAGGTCTGGAGCACTTCGGCCAGGTCGAGAGCAGCGTCTGCAGTGATACCACGCTTCCCCTTGATCAACTCGTACAGTCGGGCCTTGGTCCAGCCAATGGTGCGGGCGAAAGCGGCTTGCGAGATTCCCGCCGGCTCGAGAAATTCTTCAAGCAGAATCTCCCCAGGATGAAATGGGCTGGCTGGGTGCTTGTGCTCCGGATTTCTCATGTCGAATCAACCTCTAGTGGTAATCAACCACCGATACATCATCTGCCCGCCCCGGCCGCCATTTGAATACGATTCGCCATTGATCGTTAATCCGGATCGAATGGTATCCTCGCCATCTACCACGTAAGAGCTTCAACCTGTTACTTGGAGGCGCCTTGAGGTCCGCGAGTTCTGCTGCATCATGCAAATACAGAATCTTGCGGCGGGCTGCCCGGATAAGTTCTCGTGGAAACGACCGGGTGTCCTTCTGTTGAATTGCACCGAACACTGACCCGGATTTGCACAGAGCACTGATCCGGGTTGGAAGTCCGTCACGCAGTTGCCAGCGTCGAATTTCACTCAATAATGCCACGTCGATCGCTCCTCGTTCTCCTGCTCGCCAAGAGCAGATGCAGCGTAAGCACGTGGATCAGAATTGGATGCAAATCCTTAGCCCAGATGGGTCAGTTCTGGGTGCAAATCAACAGCTCATGCGTCTGTCCGTCGTGGCGATGCGGCGAGTCGACATGCTCCTGCGCCGTCGTGATGGCGACACTGCCGACTCCGGTGATGGCAAGCAGCGACCCGGTGGCCAGCAGCCACCCACTGCGGCGATAACGCGATGTCATGATCTGCCTCCTGGTGCAATAGTTCATGCGAACGCCCTCCCCTCGCCGGCTTCTTCGTGGGTCACGCCGTCGCGGATGTGGTAAATGCGTTTGAACGTCGGGATGATTTTCTCATCGTGGGTGACCACGATGATCGCGGTCTCGAACTTGCGCGCCATGTCGTTTAGGATGCGGATGACGGCCATCGCTCGCACCGAGTCGAGCGGCGCGGTCGGTTCGTCGGCCAGGATCACCGGCGGGCGGTTGACCAGGCCGCGCGCGATCGCGACGCGCTGCTGCTCGCCGCCTGAAAGTTGCGATGGCATGGCGCGGGCGCGATGCTGGACATCCAGCGCGGTGAGCAGTTCGAGCGCCCGCGCTCGCGCCTGCTCGTTGGCCACGCCGGCGAGCATCGGCAACAGCGCAACATTGTCGGTGACATCGAGAAACGGAATCAGGTAGGGCGCCTGGAACACGAAGCCGATCTTGTCGCGCCGCAACGCCCTGAGATCGCGGACCCTCCAGCCGTCGTCGTAAATCACCTGCTCGCCCAGCACCATGCGCCCGACACTCGGTTCGATCACCGCGCCCAGGCTCTTGAGCAAGGTGCTCTTGCCCGAGCCCGATGGCCCGATCAGGCCGACCACCTCACCGGGTGCCACCTGCATGTTCACGTCCTTGAGCGCATCAACCGCTGTATCGCCGTGGCCATAGCGTTTTTTCAGGCCTTCGATGCGAATGCCGTAGCCGTTCATGTCAGCCGCCGATCGCTTCGGCCGGATCGACCTTGAGCGCCATGCGAATGGCAACCAGGCTGGCCAGCACGCAGATCGCCAGCACCGCGAAAACCCCCAACACCGCGTCGCTTGAGATCAACAGCACGTACTTGGGAAACAGCGGCGCCGCGAAGGTTGCGGTGATCTTGCCCACCACGAAACCGATCAACCCGAGCGCGAGCGCCTGCTGCATGATCATCGCGGCGATGGTTCGGTTGCGGGTGCCGATCAATTTCAAGACTGCGATCTCGCGAATCTTGTCCATGGTCAGCGAGTAGATGATGAATGCCACGATCGCGGCGCTGACGATGGCAAGGATCACCAGGAACATGCCGATCTGCCGCGATGAAGTAGCGATCAGCTTGCCGATCAGGATGTTTTCCATTTGCGATCGGGTGTACACGGTCAGTTGTTTCCAGCGCCGGATGGATTCGGCCACCGAATCCGGCGCATGGTTGGGCTTCAACCTCACCAGCACCGCATTGACCGATGCATTGCTGCTTTGCGAGGCAATCACTGCATCGAGCAGGCCGGGCACGCCGGGCTGGTTGAACGCGGGATTGGCTTCGGTCCGGCGACGGCTCTGCAAGATCGCTGCATTGTCCTTGAGGAACTGCGCTTCCTGTGCGTCCTTGAGCGGAATGAACACCATCGGGTCGCCGCTGGATGACACCATGCGCCGGGTCAGCCCGACCACGGTGTACTGACTGCGGCGAATCGACAGACGCTCACCCAGCCGGAAACCGGAGGCGACATCCGCCACCGCCTCGTAGTGGCTGCGGGTGATCTGGCGTCCGGCCACCAGATACGGCGGCCATCCCGGTGTGGCCCCCAGCCTGCCAGGCATGATGCCAACCACCATCGCCCGGACATCACGTTCGCCGGCGCGCACCTGCATGGTCAGGTAGGTGATGTTTGCCGCCTCGGCAACGCCCGGCATGGCGAGAATGCCGCGGTAAGCGTCGTCCGGCAGACTGGACGACTCGGCGTACGGGCCCAGGGTGTCGCGCTGCACCACCCAAAGATCGGCGCCGCTGTTATCGAGCAGCGCCTTGCCATCGTCCACCATGCCGCGGTACACGCCGGCCATGACCAGCGTCACGCCAATCAACAAACCCAGGCCGATGCCGGTGAACACGAACTTGCCCCAGGCATGCAGGATGTCGCGACCGGCCAGACTGATCACGGCGACACGCCCGGAATGCGCTCGACCACATCGATTCTGCTGCGCGCCGTCAGTTGCTTTTCACTGTAGACGATCAACCGATCGCCCACCTTCAGTCCGTCCCGCACCTGCACCCGGCCGTCAAGGTCCGATGCACCGAGTGCAACCACCGTGAAATACGGATCGCCATCGACGATCTGCCAGACGCCGAGTCGATCGCCCTCGCGCCGAACCGCGGCATTGGGGATCACCGGCGCGGCGGCAAGCGCCGGCAGATCGACCGTCACCTCGGCCAGCTCGCCGATCGGCGGCATCGTTTCCGGCTGCTGGTCGAAGGCCACCTTGGCGAGCGTCTCCTCGGTTACCGCATCGGCCATCGGCTCAACCCGCACCACCCGGCCATTCAGCGCTTGCCCGCTGCGCGAGCGAAGCACGATGCGTGCCGACAGGCCCGCAGCAAGCCCGGAAGCGCTGATCTGATCGAATCGCACGTTGATCCACAGGCGGCTCGGCTCGATCACTTCCACCACCGCCTGACCGGCGACAACCGTGGTGCCGGGATCGACATGACGCAACGACACCACGCCATCGACCGGCGCTATCAGGCGCAGATTGCCGCGCTGCGCCAGCAACGCTTCGCGATCGGATCGCGTGCGGGCGATGTCCTCGCGCGCTGCCGACAACACCGCATCGGCGATCTGCAATTCCTGCTCCCGGGTGGCGGCGACTTCCTCGCTGACCAGGCGTGCGACCAGCAATTGCCGATAGCGATCCGCCTGTGCGCGGGCATACGCCTGTCGCGCTTCGGCCTCGCGCAGCGCCGCCTGCGCACGCTTGAAGGTAGACGCCTGCGCACGCACGCGGTCATCCAGATCGACCGGGTCCATTTCGCCGAGCACCTGCCCGGCTGCCACTTGATCGCCGACATCCACTTCGAGCCGCTGCAGGCGCCCGGCGAATGTCGGGCCGATCCTGTACGTGTAGCGTGCATCGACCGTGCCGATACCGTAAAGGGCGGGCTCCAGCGCCTGCGATTGCACGGTGGCCACGGTTACGGCAACCGGCGCCATCGGCCCGGAACGCAGCGCGACATAGCCCAACAGGATCAACAACGGCACGACAACGGCCAGCAGGGCCAGGGTGCGGCCGTGCAAGGGAAGCTTCCTCATTATGCGACGCCAATATCCCGACAATGCCATTCGGCGGCTCGCCGGACAGGGTCATCGCTTTGGCTGAGGTGCGGGATGAACCGCAGCAGCATCAGCCACGTTCCTTGTCGGTCAGCGCATTCAGAAAGGCGATGATCTGCGCCACCTGGCGATCATCGAGCTGGCGGCCAAGCTGATACTCGGCCATCTGTCGCACCGCCTCGTCCAGCGTTGCCACCTGCCCGTTGTGAAAATACGGCGCAGTCAACGCGATATTGCGCAACATCGGCATCTTGAACACTTGCCGATCGGCCGGATTGCCGGTCACCTGCTCGCGCCCGACATCGTCGGAGGCGGGGTAGGGTTTGACCAGACCGAGCTTCATGTAGTTGTTGCCGCCCAGCGCAACGCCGCTGTGGCACGCCGCGCAGCCGGTATCCATGAAGGTTTTCAGCCCCGCACGCTCGGTTTCGTTCAGAGCCGCGAGATCGCCGCCAAGAAAATCATCGAAGCGATCATGGGTCAGCAGGGTGCGCTCGAAGGCGGCGATAGCCGACGCCATCGCATCGTAGTTGACGGGATCAGGTACCCCCGGAAACGCCGCTGCGAACGCGGCCACATATTCGTCTTTTGCCAGTAGTCGCGCCACCACTGCAGCCTCGTCGGGCATCGCCATTTCCACCGGGTTGAGCACCGGCCCTTTGGCCTGTTCGGCCAGGTCGGCGGCACGCCCATCCCAGAACTGCGCGATCTGCAACGCGGCATTGAGCACGGTCGGCGAATTGCGGCTGCCGTTCTCGCCATTGACGCCGGGCGAGGTCGGCAGATTGTCGACCCCGCCCAACGCGTTGTCGATGCGATGGCAGGAATTGCACGACTGACTGTTGTCGAGCGACAGCGCGGTTTCAAAGTACAACTGTCGACCCAGCTCGATCATCTCGCGGGTGTCGTTCTCGCTGCCCGGCGCCTGCGCCGGTATCGCCTGAAATTGGGCGACGGCCTGCGCGTGCAGCGCGGCGGCGTCGATCTGATCAGTTGCAGCGCTCGCGTACAAGACAACCGACAAGCCCAGCGCCGATGCGAGCGCGGCCTGCGGGAACAATCGCCGGCTGACGGACAGGTTGGGTATGCTCATGCTGTGCTCCAGAAAGTGGACGGAGTCGGATGGAGGGTTCCGCGCCGGCTCCCCGGGAGGGAGGGAGGCCCGGCGGAGCCGACGGGAACCGGTTGACACAGGAACAAGCCTGATGCCCAGCCGTTTCTCTGGCATTTCCGCGCACCGGGAAATTGTTACAAGATGTTGCTACGGCGCGTGCCGCAGCAGGTTCCGATAGATGGCGATGCGCTCGCCGTTGCGGCAACGCGATCGCCGGACAAACGCAGTCGATGACGCCACTCAACCCGGCGTCGGCATTTCCAAGCGCGCCTCGGCGCCGCCGCCATCGCGCGCGTGCAGGCTTACCGTCCAGCCGTTGGCCCGCGCCAGTTGCCGGACGATGGCGAGGCCCAGGCCACTGCCGGGCGCGCGTGCCTGTCGCGCCCGCTGGAACGGTTCGAACACGCGCTCGCGCTCATCCTCGGCAATGCCGGGGCCACGATCCAGAATCCGCACCACCGTCTGCGTCGGCGCGCAGTCCAGTCGCACCTCCACCGGACTGCCCTGCCCGTGCCGCCAGGCGTTGTCCAGCAGATTGCTCAACACCCGCCGCAGTGCCAGCACCGGCACGGCGCGGATGCACTGGCCCGGCGCCCGCCAGTTCACCTGCGCGCCCTGCCGGCGCACATCGGCCACCGCCGCGTCGAGGATTTCGCCAAGGTCGCAGGGTTGCGGCGCTTCCGGCGCGGCCCCACGGGCAAAGCTCAGATGCTGACCGATCAGCCGATCCATACTTTCGACATCGCGTTCGATATCCGCAACCAGGGTTGAATCGACGGACCCGGGAAGCATCGCCAGCGACAGCCGCAACCGTGCCAGCGGCGTGCGCAAATCGTGCGAGACACCGGCCAGCAGCGTGGCTCGGCTGTCCAGCAGCTGGCGCACGTCGCAAGCCATCTGGTTGAATCGTCTGGCCAGCAACTGCAACTCGCGTGGCCCGCTCTCGGGCAGTGGCTGCGGCAATTCGCCGTGGCCGACCGCAGCGGTCGCCCGACTCAGGCGCGCCAGCGGACGGGTCAACCAGCGCGCCAGCAGCATCGCCGTGAGCAACGAGGCCAGAACGACAGCAGTCACCGCCACCACCAGGACCCGCAACGGATATGCACCGATCCGGTCGTGGCTGAAGCCGATGCGCAGAACCGCCTCCGGGGTGGGCAGATCGACCCAGTACATTTCGGGGTCGCTGCTGCGCGTGAGATGCGATTCGACGCCGATGCGCTCGGCCAATGCCTTCTGCAACAGCGCCGGATAGGGCAGATGCGTTTCCAGGCCCGGCTGCGGGCCGCGCGCGGGTTCCAGCAATAATTGATGGTTCACACGCAATTCGTTTTGGTAGTCGGGGCGCGTATCAGGCGGCAGTTCCGCCCAGGTTTGCGCCACCAGAACAATCAGTGCCGCCAGGTCTTCGGTGGCGCTGCGCGCCAGCGGCAGGTTGACCTGCACCACGAACACCGCCACCAAGGCCGATTGCACCAACAAGAACGGCGCAATCAGCGCCAGCGCGGTGCGTCCGAACAGTCCCAGCCGAAACCGCTTCACGGCCGCCGATCGCCATCGGGCGCGAACAGGTAGCCCTCGCCCCAGATGGTGCGGATGAACTGCGGCTGGCCAGGATCGGCTTCAACTTTTCGGCGCAGACGAGTGACGCGCACATCGATGGAGCGATCGAACGGGGAGCGGTCGTAACCCTTCAGCAAATCGATCAGGCGATCGCGACTGAGCACCTGGTTGGGGTTTTCGTTGAACAGCCGCAGCAGGCTGAACTCGGCCGATGTCAGCACGACGTCCACACCATCTCGGGTAAAGCGGTGGCTGATCGGGTCGAGCCGGAACGGCCCGAACGCATAGGTCTGGCGAGCCTGCGGTGGAGTGGCTGGCGCAACACTGCGGCGCCTGAGTACCGCACGAATCCGCGCCACGAGCTCGCGCGGGTTGAATGGCTTGGCCAGGTAATCGTCGGCCCCCACTTCCAGCCCGACGATGCGATCCACGTCCTCGCCCCGCGCCGACAGCATGATGATCGGCATCGGTTGATCCGTACGCAGACGCCGCGCCAACGTCAAGCCGTCATCGCCAGGCAGCATCAGATCGAGCAGCAGCAACTCGGGTTTGCGCAGCGCGATCTGCTCGAGCATCTGCTCGCCATCACCGGCAAGCGCGACCGAATAGCCCTGTTCTTCGAGATAGCGCGCCAGCCGCCGACTCAGATCGGGATCGTCATCGACGATGAGAATGTGTTCGTTGTTGCGCTCCATGGCATCAACTCTGCGCGCAGATCGTCATGTTTCGCAAGCGAACGCGGCACGGCGCAACATCTTGTTACACCTTGGGGTACGGATGAAATCGGTTCGAAACCGCCAAACCCGACGATTACTCCCGGCAACACGGCGTTGCCACCCCCCCTCAATCATGGATAACCGCAAACATGAAACGCCAACTTCTCGCCCTGACCCTGACAGCTCTGCTGCCGTTAGCCGCCCAATCCCAGGAGATCATCTACACCTACCTGGAAGGCGGCTACTCACGACTGAACTCCGACATCGATGCCGATGGTTGAGGCCTCAAGGGCTCACTCGCACTCAACGCCTGAACTGCAACGCAGCAACGAGGCATGGTTCGCCGAGGCCGGTACGCGGGCCGCCATCGGCAGTCGCCTTGAAGGCCTGGTGCTCGTCGGCTACGAGGACGGCGGCGATATCGACAACGAGGTCTACAGCAAGCTGGGCATGCAACTGAAGTGCCCCGCCGGCACGGGATTGGCACGCTGGGGCCTGGTTTCGGAAGTCAAGTTCATCGATGGCGACGAGCAATTTTTCATAGGCCCGCGCCGGAGCTTCTGAGGTGAATCGCACATGAAGAAACTCCTGAGTCGATCAGGGGTTTCGCGCTCGACGGACAGCGCGCACACAGTTCGAGTGCGCAAGCGCGCCGATGCACTGGAGGAAGCGATCTTGTTACACGTTGAAACACCGGGGAAACACCATCGCAACGGGTCGGCTCATTGATCCAGGCGAGCATGTTTCAGCGTGCGCCACCGACCTGAGGATACCCACAATGAAGACACTCAAGGCAAGCCACAACGCCGCTTTGTCGTCCCGCAACGATGCCGGAAACAGCATCCTGCGCGGCTCGTTGATCGGACATCCGGGGAAGGCGATCATTGTCCTTGTCTGCCTGACGCTCGCCGCCTGTGCCAGCACCTTCCGATCCGACGTTGCCCGCTTTCATCGGCTCAATGAGGTGCCACAGACCGCTACGTTCGTGGTGGTTCCAGCCGGCGACAGCAAACAGGCAAGCAGCCTCGAGTTCGAGCAGCATGCCGGACTCGTCCATCGTGAATTGACCAACTTTGGTTACCGTCCGGCAAGCGCGGGCGCCACTGCCGAGCTGACCGTCGAAGTGGATTATGGCGTCTCGCATGGTGAACAGGTCGTGCGCTCGCGGCCCACTGTCTTTTATGGCTTCTACGGGCGCAGCAGCCCGTTCTACACCGGCTACTGGTATCGCGGTTCGCTGTATGGCCATTATCCGTTCGGTTACCGCGACACCTACACCGAGACCATGTACACCCGCACTCGGAAAATGGTGATCGTCCGCAGCGGAGACGCCGGCCGTGAGGTGTTGTTCGAAGGCGAGGTGGTTTCCGTCGGGCGCGATCGGCACCTACTCGAAATCATGCCGTACCTGGTGCAGGCCATGTTCACCAGCTTCCCGGGCGAATCGGGCGTCACCAAGGAAGTGGTCATCACGCTTCCGGACCGCGATGGTCGGCACTGACACATGTCGAAACATCCTGCAGCAGGTTGTAGCGCAGCAGAAATCGGTGAATATCAGTTGTCGCGGAATATGTCATTCGACGCCACGGCGGCGTCCACCCCACAAACGCACCGGAGTATCGACATGAACATCAAACAGACAATGATCGCCACCGCACTGCTCAGTGCCTTCGCATTTGCCGGCAATGCCGCCGCCCAGGATGCCACCGACTACAGCGCGCTGAGCAATGAACAATTGATCCAGATGCGCAGTGAAGAGCGCAACATGAGCGCCGAGGATCAGGCGCGTTTTCGCACCGAGATGCAGACCCGCGCCCAGAACATGACACCGGAAGAGCGCGCGCAAGCCGGGCTTGGGCCGCGCAACGCTGACAGCAACGGCCAGGGAACTCAGACACAAAAACGCGACGGCACCGGCGACCGGGATCGCTCGGCGGATCGCAAGCGCGACGGCAGCGGTTACGGCGGCGGCTATCAGTCGCGTCAGGGCCAGGGCGGCGGCCGCGGCGGTCGCTGACCCATACTTGATCATTGATCGGCATACGGCCACCAACGCCGCACGGGCCTTGTTCGCGTGCGGCGTTTTCTCGCTTTCCCAGTGTCAGTGTCGACCGTCGGGCCATTGAAAAACAGCACGCTGACAGGATCTCCGACTCCCGATTCTCCAATCCCGATGCCGAGGACGCCCGTTCCTGAGCCCTTCCCGGAGCCTTCTACATTTGGGGTATTTAATTTAGATATCGTGCATGCTGCAACGCATCGCTTTGCACTTCGGAGTTGTCGCCATGTCTCTCACCGCCCAACAGTTGGTTGCCCAGGCCCGAGCGGCCGTCACCGAGATCGATGCCGATCGGCTGCGCGCGCTGCAGGCCGATGGCGTGCCGGTGATCAGCCACGCCATCGAAAGTCTCGGCAACATCCCGCTGGCGTCGGCCCTGGCGTTGACGGATGCTGCCGGCACAGCGGCGGGAGACAATTCGATGAGCCCATGCGGCAAAGGCGCGTGCCTCGCGCAGGCCAGGCAAACCGCGCAGGATCTCCAGCCAGGCGTCCTGGGGGGCCTCGCGTGCTGCCTCTTCCTCACCCAATAGACGCTGGGCGTGCTTTGGCAACTTCGGCTGCCAACCTTGCGCCAGCCGGCCCAATGCGCTTCGGTGTGTCCCTCGGCGGCCATGGCTCAAGCTTTGAGGCCGACGACGGCACGCAGTTCAGCCACTGTAAATTCGTAGCCCTGGCGGCCTGCGAAGTTGGCGACCATCGTCATCAGTGTGAATGGCGGACAATGCAGCGCCCCGCTCTCGAAGTCCAACAAGGGGCGCGGCTGGCGCATCTGCACCGAGTTCGCGTGACCGTGAAACGGTTTGGAGTGGAGCAGGCGGAGTGCGGGCGAGTTCCGCCTGCTCCTCGCACTCATAGATCAGGCGATCCGCCTTTGCCCCGGTGCTGTGCTTCGACGGCGGCCCTGAGATCCTCTTTGAACTGCTTCACGGCGTCATCGAAGCGCTTCTGCTCCATGACCACGACATTGAGCTCGCTGGCGAGGAGCGTGTTGCCGGGAGCAGACATGATCTCGGCACGCACCGTGAGACCACAGGCGCCATTCCAGCCCATCTGTCGCTGAAACGCGGGACGCGGGCCGTTGACGCAACGTGACCTGCGCGCGCCGTCAGCACCCGGGATCGGTTGTTGCTGCGGGTCGTACACCCAGCTGTACGTAACCGAGCCAGGCCGGTGGCCAAGGCTGTAGTAGCCCTCCTGGTTGGCCGCCATATGCGGCTGGCCGTACTTCGCGGTGAGCGCCTCCTGCAGTGACGACACGGTCGGGTACCCGTCTGCCGGGAAGACCGTCCGTCGCCAGATGATTCCCGCGCGTTCCGCCTGCGGAAGCCCGGTGAAGGCGATGATGAATTGCTCGCTGACGTTCTGCAGCAGTTCGAAGCCGTACCCGCCGTCTTCGCACGCCTCACCGCCGGCCAGGCGCACCTCGGCCGGACAGATATCGCCGTTTGCTGCACGCAGCAGCTGGCGTGTCGGTTCCCCCTCGCTCTTTATTGCCCACGCCTCCGCGGTGTCGAAATTGACGATCCCGTTGCGGCATTCCAGCAGGGCTTCCACGTCGTCGAAGCTCATGCCCGGGCGCAGCTCGGCGACATCGTCGACCGGCCTGTTCGGGTCGCGCGCCGCCAATGCGGGGGCGTGTGGGCACTTGCGTGTCGCGGCCTGCTTGCGACGCTGCTCCCGAGCGGCCTCGACAGCCGCCACTTCGGCCCTTGCCTCTGCAAGGACGGCGGCCTGCCTGCAGGTCCTTCCAGCCGTCTCGGTCTTGTCGAGCGCCGCGACCAGCTTGGGGTTCGACAGCGCTCCCACGGCGATCTGGCCCCGGCCCTCCTCGCTCGCCCCGGTCATGCTCTCCGCGAAGTCCGCCAGCAAGGAGAAAGTCTCCTTGTCGAGCTCGGCCGACAGCGTGTCGCCCTGGCAGGCACAGTCCGCCTCCGCGTCGCCGCCCGCGACACAGGCAGCGACGTACCGGGCCTTGTTCTTCTCGGCACTGCTGCTGCAGGCAGCGACCAGCAGGAGCAACCCGAGGGTGACGATGCGCTGTCCGTTCATGCCGGGACCCCCTTTTGCCTGGAGTGCAGCAAAAACGCCAGCCCGCCCGCGGCGATCAGCATCGCGGTGAAAACTACCGCCTTGCTCTGGAACAGTACCGGCAGGAGGCCGGCGCCAAGCAACAAGGCCGCGGCGAGCTGATACTTGCTCTTCATGACGAGGAATGCGCCGACGAGACCGACAAAGGCCCCGATCACCAGGATAATTGCTGCGGTGCCCATCTTGTCGAGCGACTGGCCTTGCGCGGCCGCCATGGCGTGCGCCGTCGCCCGCTCCAGTTCGCTCATTCCGCCTAGCGCGCTCAGGCTATTGAGCCAGCTGATGCCGAGAAAGCCGGAGGCCAGTGCCCCGAGGATGGCCAGGACGATAACTGCGATTTTCATGTGCTTCTCCCTCTCCTCATGCTGCGTTGTGCCGGATGAGGATTGCGCAGGCGCGCATACAAGCCGTCACGGTTTGCTAACGAATTTCTAACGCGTTAGAGTTCCGAGCCGAATCAGCGGCTTGGGGGCGTCCTTGCAGCATCGCAAGACGTGCACGATGGGCTGACGCCGGAGCGACACGTCCAATGACTGATGCGGAGCCTTCGCGACAGGAGGCGCTTTATCTCTACCGTTTCGGGGCGGCAGAGTTTGACGAGTCACGATTCGAGCTCCGCGTGGCGGGCCTGGCCGTCGAACTGGAACGCCGTCCTCTCGAAGTACTGCGCATCTTGCTGCACAACGCTGGCGAGGTCGTCACCAAGGAAGAGTTGCTCGACACGGTCTGGGAGGGCCGCATTACCGTTGAGAATGTGCTCGCGAACGCGGTAGCGAAGCTCCGCAAGTCGCTCGGCCAGGCCGATGCCAGGTTCATCGTAACCAAGCCCCGCATTGGGTACCGCTTCGACGGCAAGGTCGAGCGCATCGCCGCCGGCCGGCGTCTCGTCAGCCGCCTGGACCTGGCCGCCGACCAGGCTGTGCCAGGTCGGCCCAACTTCCTCCTCGCCCGCCAGTTGTCGAGCACCGCCGGCAGCGAGGTCTGGCTGGCGATCCATGACAAGACCGGCGAGCGCCGCGTGTACAAGTTCTGCGCGGACGGGGAACGGCTGGCTGCGCTCAAGCGCGAGGCCACGCTGGCGCGCGTGCTGCGCGAGACGCTCGGTGAGCGTGCCGATATCGTCCGGCTGATCGACTGGAACTTTTCGACCGAGCCCTTCTTCCTCGAATGCGAATATGGCGGCCACAGCCTGCTCGAGTGGGCCGACCAGGACGACGGGCTGGCTGCGCTGGCGCCAGGGGAACGACTGGACGTCGCACTGCGGGTGATCGAGGCGGTAGCTGCCGCCCACGATGTCGGCGTGCTGCACAAGGACCTGAAGCCGGCCAACATCCTGATCGAAGAACAGCGGGACGGCGGCCGTCGGATTCGACTCGCCGATTTTGGCAGCGGCCGCCTGATGGAACCGTGGCGGCTCGACGAACTGGGCGTCACGGCCTTGGGAATGACGCGAACCCGCGATGCCACGAGCGATTCGAGCCTCGGCACCCCGCTGTATATCGCCCCTGAGATTATTGCCGGCGAGGCGGCCACAGCCAGGAGCGATGTCTACGCGCTCGGGGTGCTGTTGTACCAGATTCTCGCGGGCGACCTCCGACGGCCGCTCACGACCGGCTGGGAGAACGACATTGCCGATGAGCTCCTGGCGCAGGACATCGCCAGGGCGACCGCCGGCAACCCCGCACAACGCATCGCCTCGGCGGCTGAGCTGGCGCAGCGCCTGCACGACCTCGAAGAGCGCCGGACCGAACGCGCTCGGGTCGAGGATGCAGAGTCCCGCGCGCGCGCTGCGCAGGCAGCGCTGGATCGCGCGCGCTCGCGGCGTCCGTGGGTGATGGCCGCCGGGCTCGTGCTCCTCACCGGGGTGACGGCCAGCAGCATGCTGTTCCTGCGCGCGCGCGCGGCCCAGGACATGGCGCAGGAACAGGCCGCGCGCGCCGAGGCGACCGCAGCCTTCCTGCGGGACATCATGCTCAACGCGGATCCGCGCGAGTCTGATGCCGGCTATGACGCAACCCTGCGCGATGCGCTCTCCCGCGCGGCCGATCGTATCGAGGCCCGGTTCGCGGCCGATCCAGCCATGGAGGCCTCGATCCGCGAGACGGCGGGCGAGATCTACACGGGCCTGCAGGATTTCAGGACCGCGGCAGAACACGGTCGCCGGGTGGCGGCGCTGCTCACTCGCATGCTCGGCCCCGCCCATCCGCGCACGCTCGAAGCGCGTTACCGGCTCGGCGAGTCGCTGGTAAATGCATCGGCCTACGCCGAAGCCGCCGAGACCCTCGACGCGGCCGATACTGACGCCGCAGAGATCCGGGCAGAAAACGACGCCATCGCTCTTGCCGCTGCCCGGGCACGCGGGCGCCTGCACCTGATGCAGGCTCAGGTCGAACCGGCTGTGGCACATTATGAAGAAGCGCTGGCGCGGCTCGACCGCGCGGCACCGGATAATGTCCGAGCAAGGCACGCCCTCATCCTCGACCTCGCCCAGGGGTATGTCAGGATCGGCCGGCAAGACGAGGCGGTGGAGCTGCTCGAGAAGCTCCAGGACGACGCGCGCTTTGCCGAGGCCGGCGTCTCGGCCTCGCGCCGCGCCACGGCGAGGCTCCACTACGGCGCCACGCTGCTGCATGCTGGCCGTCTCGACGACGCTGAACCGGTGCTCAATCAGGCAGTCATCGAGCTGGAGGAGGTTTTCGGTCCGGCCTCGACCCAGTTGGCCGAAGGCAATAGCGTGCTCGGCAACCTCTACGCGGCAGATGGACGTTGGACCGAGGCCTTGCCGTTGATCGCGGCCGTGCGCGAGACGGCGTGCGCGGCACAGGGGGTGGAGCATCTCACGTGCGTGATGGCCGGCGGCAACGAGGGCGTGATCCTCGTCCAGACCGGCGATGCCGGCAACGCCATTCCCAAGCTCCTCGCCGCGCGCGACGTGTTCGAGCGAATGATGGGTCCCGGTACGCCTGGCGTGCAGGTGATGAACTACTACCTGGCGCAGGCGCTGCTCGCCGTGGGCGACAGTGGGGCGGCGGGGGCCCTGATCGATGGGCTGGATCCGGCACAGCTCGCTGCCGGGAGCCCGGGCGAGGAGTGGCCGGCACGCGTCGCTGCGCTCCGGGGATGGGCGATGCTGCTCGACGGCCGTCACCAGGAAGGCGCGGCGCTGCTCGAAGACACGATCGCGGGCATGGAGCGTGATGGCATGCAGGACTGGATCATCGCGCCGTTCCGCGGCGCCCTGGGCCAGGCGCGCTGAGGAACGCTGGGCAACCCCACGGCCGGCCTCCCGTCCCGCGATGCCGCTCGCCGTACATCCGACTGGCGTTCAGCGTTCCTGGCGCAAGAAGCGACACAACAACTGGAAAACAATGTTTTACTGCAGTGAGCGCTGCCGGAGAAGCCAATGCCACCGAGATACCTGACCTTGCTACTGGCCTTGATCGCCGTGGTCGGCCTGTCGGCCACGCCGGCGTTCGCCCGGGACGTCCAGGCAAGCGCCGTGCTGTTCGAGAACGTGCGGATTTTCGACGGCAGGTCCGATCGATTATCCGGCCCGATGAACGTGCTGGTCCGCGGCAACCGGATCGAGAGCATTTCGCCCGACCCGATCGCCACCGACCGCAGCGCCGTGACCCGCGTTGTCCCCGGCGAGGGACGCACGCTGATGCCGGGGCTGATCGATGCGCACACGCACATCATGTTTGCGACCGTGCCGCAGGTGGCGGTGCTCACCAGCGACCTTGGCTTTCTCACTGTCGCCGCGACGCGCGCGGCCGAGGACATGCTGCTGCGCGGCTTCACCAGCGTCCGTGACCTCGGCGGCCCGGTGTTCGGCCTGAAGCGCGGCATCGACCTGGGCCTCGTGCCCGGGCCGCGCATCTGGCCCTCGGGCGCATTCATTTCCCAGTCGGGCGGCCATGGCGATTTCCGCCTGCCCAACGAGCTGCCGGCCGCGCCGGGGAGCTTCTCGTTCAGCGAGCGGGTCGGCGCGGCCGCGATCGCCGACAATCCGGACGCCGTCCGCCTGCGGGCACGGGAACAGCTGGCGCTGGGTGCATCACAGCTCAAGCTGATGGCCGGCGGCGGCGTGGCGTCCAGCTTCGATCCGCTCGACGTCACCCAATACACCGTGCCGGAGCTGCGCGCGGCGGTGGAGGCCGCCGAGAACTGGGGCACCTACGTCACCGTGCATGCCTACACGCCGCGTGCCGTCCGCCAGGCGATCGAGGCCGGGGTGAAGTGCATCGACCATGGCCAGATGCTCGATGAAGCCACCGCCCAGCTGATGGCGCGCAGCGGCACCTGGTGGAGCCTGCAGCCGTTCGTCGAGGACGGCCGCTCGCCCTTCCCCGAGGGCTCGCCGAACCGCGCCAAGCAGCTCGAGATGTATGCCGGCACCGACACGGCCTTCGCGCTGGCGAAGAAGCACAGGATCAAGATCGCCTGGGGCACCGACACGCTGTTCGACGCGGCAAAAGCCACCACCCAGGGCGCGCAGCTGGCCGGCATGCTGCGCTGGTTCACGCCGGTCGAGGTGCTCAGGATGGCGACCTCGGCAAATGCCGAGCTGCTGGCCCTCTCGGGCCTGCGCAGCCCCTACCCGGGGAAGCTCGGCGTCGTCGAGGAAGGCGCGCTGGCCGACCTGCTGCTGGTGGACGGCAACCCGCTCGAGAACCTCGAGCTGGTGGCCGACCCCGGCAAGAACTTCCTCGTCATCATGAAGGACGGCCGGATCTACAAGGACGCGTTGCGGTAGCGGGATGGAGCGACTTGCCCCGCACCGTGCAAGCGCATGTCATCATTCGTCTCGTCGTTGCCGAGCCCCGAACAGGGCGCCAGGATGTGCGAGTGCCCTCAGCGGCACCGCCTCGACTGACTCGCTAAGCGGGTAGCGCATCGCCCCGGGATAGATCACGGCCACCTTCTCGAGCCCGAGATCCTCCAGGGCGATGCGCATCGACGGCGTGAGCCTCGGGGCATCAGCACGCTTGCATTCCACGCCGAACAGGCGGTCGCCCCGGCGCAACAGCAGGTCGATCTCGGCACCCTGGTGCGTACCCCAGAACCAGGCCTCGTCGAATGACTCGGTTGCGAGAACCTGCTCGATCACGAAGCCTTCCCAGGAGGCGCCGAGCTTGGGATGGGACAGCAGCACCTTCTCGCTCTCGAGCCCGAGGAGCTGGTGCAGCAGGCCGCTGTCACGCACGTAGATCTTCGGGGATTTCACTTGTCGCTTGCCGAGGTTGGCATGCCACGGCTGGAGCTGCCGCAGCACGAGTGCATCCGTTAGCAGATCAAGGTAGCGGCGTGTCGTAGCGGGGCTCACGCCGAGCGCCCGCGCGGGTTCCGCAGCATTCCAGGTCTGCCCGTGGTAATGCGCGGCCATCGTCCAGAACCGTAGCAAAGCCACGGCGGGTACCCGCACGCCCCACTGGGGAAAATCACGTTCCAGTAGGGTCTGGATGAACTGCTTGCGCCAGGCGATGCTGTCGCCCTCGCTGTGGGCAAGGTATGCGCGCGGAAACCCGCCACGGCGCCAGAGCGTGTCGGCCGCATCTGCGCCGAGCTCGGCCAGGGTGAAACCCGTGATCCCGATCTGCTCCACGCGACCGGCAAGAGTCTCCGCGCTCTGCCGGAGGAGCTGGCCCGAGGCGCTGCCGAGGATGAGAAAACGGGCCGGCGCGCCGCGACGATCGGCCAGTACCCGCAGCACGGGAAAGAGATCGGGCCGGCGCTGGACCTCGTCGATCACCACCAGGCCCTCCAGCCGCTCGAGAGCTGTCCGGGGTTCTTCCAGGCGCGCCAGGCTGACCGGGTCCTCGAGGTCGAAGTAGTTCGGCGAGTCCTCTGCCACGAGCGCGCGCGCCAGCGTCGTCTTGCCGGCTTGGCGGGGGCCGCTGAGCACCGTAACCACGTTCCGGCCGAGTGCGGTGCGAATTTTCGCCAGCAGATCGCTACGGATGATTTCCATGGCGCGGAATATTACCATGAAAAACGTTAGTTGGATGACCGTTTTTCATGCTGGCGACCCGCAGCGCCCCGGATCAGGCCTGGTGAGTTTCACCCCGTACCCAGACTTTCACCGTGTACAGCGTCTCGTAGCCGAGTCGCTGGTAAAGCGGGAATCCGGCCGGTGTCGCGCCGAGGAAAAATGCCGCGGCGCCGGCTTGCCTGGCCTCAAACATGACCCGTGAAAGCAGAGCCTTGCCGATTTTCCGCCCCTGCGCATCCGCGTGGGTGCCCATCGCCCAAATGCCAGTCACCTCGCCGTGCCGGGTCACCGTCACGGTCGAAAGAATCCTGCCATCGCGTTCCGCCACGTAGATATCCAGCGAAGGTGATTGCGCCAGGCGGAGCGGCATGGCCCGACGCACGCTGGCCCCCGGCATCTGGTACGCGCTCTCCAGCACGCCAACCATCCCGTCGTAGTCGCCTTCGGTCTGCAGCTTGCGGATTTCGACGCCCTGAACCGGGAAGTCTGCTGCGGCTTCTCCGGGACAGACCATCAAGGGCCAATCGGTGGCAAAGACCAGGCCGAGCTGTTCGCATAATGGGGTCGCAGCCTCGCTGGCCTCGGGCGCCACCATGCAGGCAAATGGCAGTTCGCGCTCATCGCACCAGCCCACGTAACGACCGAATGCTGCAAGCGCCGTGCTGTCGCCACTGTTCAGCATCAGGTAATTCAGGTCGGCGACCGGCTCGCCCGAAACCGCCATGGCTGCACCCCGGCAGGCTTCGGCATGGAAGTTCTCAGCGCAGCTGTAAAACATCAGCAGCGCGTCGCCGGTGAGGCGAAGCAGTATGTCGGGAGTCAGGTCTCTTGCATGCATGGTCGGAACCTCATTGTTGTTGATGCTTGACTGCGGACTCGACGGGGCACACGAAGTCTCGGGCCAACGCATCAGAGTTCAAAAATTCTGCTGCCGAGAGCAATGCGCAGCCGGCCAGTAAAGCCATGCAGGGCGCGCCACGCCGGCTCGTCGGCTGACGCGTCCTGTGGGGACCCATCAGGATTCGCCGACGAGATAGGAAGCTACCGAGGAAGCGACCTGGCTCAATGCCTCCCTGACTGCGTTCAACTCAGAGCGTCGGCGGGTCTCGTATATGTTGAAGGACGGACCGATTGGAGGGCACCAGCAGCACCGGCAGAAACGAGGCTTCGGAGACTGGCGACGCCTGCTCCAGCGTTGCGATCAGGTCGCGCCGGATTTGCTCTCCGCTTCTGGCCAGCTCATCTGAATAGTCAAACCAAAGCCGCTGGCCGAGCCCCAGTATCCCGACTCTTGCCTGAACTGGCGGGACGTACTTGTAGGCCAGGATTCGCGCGATGTCTGCATCACTCAGGAGCGTCGCGTCCCCTGCAAAAAGCGAGGTCTCCCCGGAGTCAGTCTCTGCAACTCTGCGCATGCGCTCAGCGTCAAATCCGATATCCGGCTGCGGCGCAGTCGCATCCCACCAGCAACACCGTAAGCCAGGCAAGGCAAGCGTATCTCAAGGCATGACCTCCAACTATGCGCGCCAACTCAAACCCCAGGCATGGACGGCTGCATCCTAATGTGGCGAAAGCTTCGACGGCTACTCCCGTCGCCGGGGCGGAATGGTCGCTGGCCGGAGACGCCAGGGCCAGTGGCCGAGGCAGCCTGGCCTTCCTTACTGGTATATACCGGAATATACTCACTCCATGAGTTTCCTCTCCCGGGTCAGCCATGCGCTCGAGGCCGCCGGCGTTCACTACGCGCTGGTCGGTGGTTATGCCGTCGCCCTGCACGGCGCGGTTCGCGGCACAGTGGACATCGATTTCGTGCTGCGCTGGGGCCTGCGCGATCTCGAGGCTGCCGAAGCCGCACTGGGCAGTATCGGCCTGGTGTCGCGATTGCCGGTGACGGCTGGCGAAGTTTTCCGGTTCCGGGACGAGTACATCCGGAATCGCAACCTCATCGCCTGGAATTTCTACAACCCGCGAGACCTCAGCGAGCAGGTCGACATCGTCATCAGCGAGGACCTCAAGGGCAAGCGGAGGGTCCGGATGGAGACACTGGACGGACCGGTCCAGGTGCTCAGCCGCAAGGACCTCATCGCGATGAAGAAGGCCAGCGGCCGGCCGCAGGACCTGGCCGATATCGAGGCGCTGGAGAAGCTGCGTTGAGGCCTGTGCAGTACTTCACGGACCAGTACCTGGCGCGGTGCCGCGGGATGACGGCCGACCAGGTGATCCGCTTTCTCGAGGACTTCCGCAGGCTCCATGCACAGCACCCGTCGCGCTCGAAGCTGATCAGCCTGAAAGTGCCCGAGGACCTGCTCGAGGCGTTCCGCCAGCGGGCGGAGCTGGCCGGCGTGCCTTACCAGTCACAGATCAAGCGGCTCATGCGGGAGTGGGTGCTGGACGGTCGCCGGGAGGCAGAATAGCGACGGCAAGACAGCGACGCCGCCGATCAGGACGCAATGGCGTCGCTACTGTGCTCGTAGCGCCTCCAGCATGGCCGCCATGCGTTCATGCACCAGGTTGATGGCCTTGAGCGGTCGGAGCATCACCTTGAACTCCACGACTTTCCCGGCCTCGTTCCACTTGATGATGTCCACGCCGTTGACGAGAGTGCCATCGATCGAGGTCTCAAACTCCAGCATGGCATCACTTGGGCCGATAATTTCCCGGACGTAGCGGAAGCTGTCGTTGCCCAGCAGCTGGAGCGCTGCCGCCAGGTAGCCGATGGTGAGCAACTTGCCCTGCTGGGGCTTGTGCACGATCGGCGACAGGAACACCGCATCCTCGGCGAGCAATTCTTCGAGTCCCTTCGGGTCACGCTGCTCGAGGAGCTTGTGCCACCGGGCGATGGGATGATCGTTCATGCTGTGAACTCCCTTGTGTTCCATTCAATCACCCGTAAGGTACACGAACATCATCGTGATCGCGGAAGCCATCGAGTACACGAAGGCGCCGTCCATCAAACCCTGGCCCGCGTCGGCCCGATCATCTCTCGGCCAACACCAATGCGCGCAGCGAAGGATCGCAGCGATCCGTGTTGAAACCAGGCGCCTGGAAGCTGGAATCATAATTCTGTGACAGCTGAGTCCGCGCCTGTAACTTCAAAAAATGCTGCAATGAGTATCGTGGCGACCACTTCAGGGCCGGAGTTCACGGCGTGGCCATGGCATCGAAGCGCGGATTGCCGCGCAGAAAATCCCAGGACGGATCCAGTTTCAGCAGCCAGGGCGATACTCCCCAACCCAGCGCCAGGGCATGCTCAATATCGTCCAGCGCGGCATCGGTCTGGCCAGCCAGGCCTTTGATCCTGGCGCAGAGCAGGCGGAAGTCCGCGCCATGTACCTTATCCATTTCAACGCTCAGGACCTCAATGGTCCTCGCGCAACTGGCGACGGCTTCATCGAACCGGCCGGCCGCGGCCAATGCTTCGGCTTAGGCCAGGTGCGGCCACGCATAGGTCTCCGCATAGGGCTTGCTGACTTCCTGCGCGGTCAGGCGCAAAGCCTCCCGGGTCATTTCTCCCGCCCTTTCACTAAGCCCTGCCTTGCGCAGCCACTGTGCGGCCAAGGCATGACCCCAGCCGACGCCTACGGCTTCAAGCAACTCAGTGGCCAGCACCCGTTGCGCGGCAGCTTCGTAATCGCGCTCAACCAGGGCGACCTGGTACTGCATAGCAAGGTAATAGTGGTTTTTGCTTGGGGGCACAGAGGCCAGCAGTTCTTTTGCCTTGGTGACATTACCGAAATGATTGAGGTACAAGGCTGCAACTTCGGCTTTCAGGCGAGGGATCTCCTGAAATTGCGGCGGTACCATCGCCGCTATGTCCAGCGCGCGTTGCACCTGGCCGGAGTTGACGGCGGTATTGACAGCTTCCGCCCAGGCCTCGCTGTACGCCGGGTCAAGTTCTACCGCATTCAGAAAACTGTCCACAGACCTTTGGTACTCGCCCAGCCTGCGCAGGGTCAGGCCCAGGCCGAAATGCACGAATGGATCATTGGGGATGAGCTGCTCTGCCTGCTGCAACAGATCCAGCGCCCTGGCGTAGTCGTAGAAACCGCGATAGTAATAAGCCGCCTTGGCCAGCACGGCTTCGGGCAGCTTGGGGTTGATTTCGAAAGCGTGGTCCACGGCCAGTTTCATCTTTTCCAGGCGCGCGGGTGTGCGGTCTTCAAGGAACCAATACACTTCGCCATGGGCCAGCGCCAGCAGCGCCCACGCCTGGGCATAGTCGGGGTCCAGCGCAACCGCTGCTTCCAGCAGCTCAGCCGCATCGCTCGCTTTCAGTCCGGCCTCGGAGATCCCCTGCATCTGTCCGCGTGCCTTGAGAAACAGGTCATAGGCCTCGATGCTGTTGGTCGGGCGGCCTGAGATCAAGGCCTTCTCCTGGGGTGACAGCGTCGCCTTCAATGCGCTGACAATCTCCTGGGCCACCGCCGTCTGGATGGCAAATATATCGGTCAGTTCGCGATCATAGTTTTCTGCCCAGATGTGCTCATCGGTGGTCGCGTCAATCAGCTGCGCGGTAACCCGCACACGATTGCCGGCGCGACGCACGCTGCCTTCCACGACATAGGCGGCGCCCAGGGACGCGGCCACCTCCCGCAAATTGAACCTGGTGCCGGCGTACTGTTGCACCGAGGTGCGGGAATTGACCCGCAGCTCCGCAATGCGCGACAGGTAGGTCAGGATGTCTTCGTGCACCCCGGCAGCGAAGTAAGCATTCTCCTCGTCGGCGCTGAGATTCTGGAAGGGCAGCACGGCGATGGCTTTGCGCCCGTCAGTGGGCACAGGCGAAGAGGACGGGCCGGCATCGGACAGTTCATTCCCGACTTGCTCACTTGTGCTATGACCCGCATCCACGTCCGGTTTGTCGGCACGATCATAGAGCAGGAATCCAACGGCAATCAGCAGCACACCGATAATGACAAAATCGAGCTTGCGGCCCGTCGCGGTGGTGGTTGATTGGCCCGGCTCAACATTCGTCTCGCGCTTGATTCCTTCGGGTGTAAGTTCGAATGCCCACGCAAAAATCAACACCAGGGGAAAGCCGAGAATCAGGAAAAAGGCCAGGGTAGAGAGCACCCAGCCCGGCAGTTGCAAGGCCGTGGCCATGACTTCGCCCACCTGCATGACGACCCAGCCGACGACCACATAGGCAATACCCACGCGGAAAACGTTGCGGCGCTTTAGCTCCCTGAGCAGGGACATCACTGACTTCCTGACTGCCGTCAAGCAGCTAGCGTAGCGCAGTTGGCTAGCCGCGCACAGACGGAGACACCGGCCGTCCGGTTCCGCGCTATCACATGCTCGATCATCACCTCATTCGTACATCCGCCACTCCGGCATGTACGACATGCCCAGGTTGACGATCCGCGAGATCAGCTTGTCGTAGTTGATCCCGGCCGTCTCGGCCGACTCCGCCAGGTCCTCGCCGCGGGTCAGGTCCGGATTGGCGTTGGCCTCGAGCAGGAAGACCTTGCCATCCTGTCGCATGCGCAGGTCAAGGCGGGCGAAGCCGCTCATGTGCAGCGCCCGGTAGATGCGCCTGGCGAGACGTGCCAGCGTGTCGGCCTCCGCCTTCGATAGGCCCTTGGCAGGCCCTGTCGTGATGCCGTGCTTGGCCTGGTAGGCGCGATCCCATTTGACTCTGCTCGTGGCGATGCCGCTGCGCTTCTCTGCCAGCGTGCCGAAGTCGATCTCCCAGGTCGGCAGCGTCGTCAGTCGCTTGTTGCCCAGCACGCCAATGTAGAGTTCGCGCCCGTCGATGTATTCCTCTACCAGCGCATCGCTCTGTACACGGTCGTGAATGAATTCCACGCGCTCGCGCAGCTGGCGCATGTCCTCGACGATGGACGCCTGCGCAATTCCCACCGACGCGTCTTCCGTTGCCGATTTCACGAACAGCGGGAACTTCAGCTTGCCCTTTCTCGGTTCCATGAATCGGACGCCGAAAGGAAACAGGTGAAAGGCCGGCGTCGCGATCCGATGCCAGGCGAGCAGCTGCTTGGCCAGTACCTTGTCCCGCGACAGCATCAGCCCGCGCGGGTTGCAGCCAGTGTATTGCTGCCGAATCATCTCCAGGTAGGCGACAACATGATGCTCATAGGAAGTGAGGCCGGAAAACTCCTGGAGCAGATTGAACACGACGTGCGGCTGCCACGTCTTGACCGTTTCGCTCAGCTCGGACAACTGGTCTGAAATACCGACGACGCGGACTTCGTAGCCGAGGTTGTACAGGGTCGAGTAAACGTTGTACTCGCTCCTGAAGACGTCTATTTCCTTCTCGCTGAGGCCCTCGATGTCCTCTGGCGGGACGAGTTGCTCATGCACCAGGAGCAGTATGCGATAGCGTTTCACAACGCGTAGTTCTCCCGATTGCGTCGCAGGATGTCCAGCACGATCCGCTCGTGCAGGCGCACGACCGGTCGCTTGGCCTCGCGACGGGAACTGCACAGCACGAGATCGAGCTGATGCGCACGACGCCTGACGAGGCTGATGACGTGATCGAGATAATAGGGATGCAGGCGGGCGCGCCGCTCCAGCAGTCGCCGCAGCTGCGGCTCGATCTCGCGGACGAAGCTGCTGGCAGCCGTCCCGCGCGGCCGCTTTGCGCGCGGCTCGAAGATCCGCGCCATCCAGCGATCGTAGCGACGGTCCTCACCGCCGTAGCGCTGCCGCTTCAGCCGGTAGTGCTCTGCCAGTGTTTCGTCGACCTGTCGCAAGGGCTCGATCACCGCCCGGCTGCGGCGCTGCGGCCTGCTGGTCGCGATCTCGCCCATCAGGGCATCGACAAATTCGAGCTTCCTGATCGCCGGCCAGCCGGCGTAGTCATGCCGCCAGCGCGCCTTCGGCTGCATCCACACGGCAAAGGTCTCCGCGAAGTCTTCGACCGGATGGCTCTGCGCATACCAGTGGCCGAGATGCAGCACGTGACGGTCGCTGCTGGGGCGCGGAGAATAGTTGTCGGGATAGGGCGCGGAGGCGCGGCCGAATACGCGCTGAAAATCGGCACGCCGCCTGAGCCCGTAGGCCGTGTCAATGGCATGACCGGTTTCGTGGCGCAGGATGCGCATGCGCCATTTCCGGGCGCCACCTTCGACTTCTCCCATCATGCGCCGCTCGAGCCGGCGCAAGCGCGGGTGGGCGAGGTAGAAGGGAATTGCGAAGCCGGGGACGCCGTCGGGCGAAAACCACTCGGTCGAGAGCCACACGTGCGGCCTGAATCGCAAGCCGCGGCGTTCGAGCTCTTCGTACAGCTGCTCGACGTCGAGCCACACCGGGCTGCCCTCGAGCGTCAGTCCGAGGTTCTTGAAACGAAGGCACAACAGTGCCTCGTCATCGCATTCTGCCCAGCGATACTCGCGTTGGAACCTCGCCGGCCGTTCGGGCGTGGAAGGCATGCGCCCAAGGATACCTGCACGAGCTGGCTCGGGCGACAGCCTCTTCATGTATGACGTCGGCTACCTGCTGGCACCGATGTACCAGCTCGTGGGCCTGACTGAATGTCCCACATCGCGCATGGCTCGTAATACGGCGAGACGATCAAGAACCCTTAGCGCGGTTGACGAGGCCGGAACCCCTGCTGGACCGCCAGCCCCGCGACGATGAAGCCGAGCCCCACCCAGGTAGACGGCAGGATCGTCTCGCCGACGAACGTGCGGATGAAAAACAGCGACAGGAACGGCGACAGGAACACCAGGTTGCTGATGCGCGAGGCGCTCTTGGTGAGCCGCAGCGCGCTGAGCCAGAGCGCGAACGCGAGCCCCATCTCGAACACGCCCACCCACGCTGCACCCGCGAGGCCCTGCCAGCCGGGCACGGACAGGCCGGCGGTCAGCGCGCAGGCCAGCAGCACAAAGGGCAGCCCCAGCGCGAAGTTGCAGAACAGCGCGACCAGGGGATCGCGCTGGTCGCGCGTGCTGTAGATCCAGTAGAGCGCCCACAGCACGGTGCTGCCGAGCGCCAGGGCGACGCCGGCCGGGTTGGCGAACTCGAGGGCGAAGACCTCGCCGCGTGTCGCGATCACCCAGACGCCGGCATAGGCGATCAGGCCGCCGATCACGTCCGCGCGCGCCAGGCGATGGCCGAGCAACGGCACGGCCAGGATCGCCAGCGTGAACGCCCAGGTGTAATTCAAGGGCTGCGCCTCCTGTGCCGGCAGGCGCGCGTAGGCCTCGAACAACACGAGGTAGTAGGCCAGCGGGTTGAGCAGGCCGAGCGCGAGTGAGCGCAGGTAGTCGCGCCGGCTGCCGCGCAGCACCTCGGCGAGCCGCCCGGTCGCGACGAGCAGCAGGCCGAGCGTGAGCAGCGAGACCAGGCTCGCCCAGGCGAGCAGCTGCACCGGCGCCAGGTGCTGGAGCGAGAGCTTGAACGCGGTGGCGACGGTGGACCAGAGCAGCACCGCACCGAGTGCAAAAAGCATCGCGCGCCGTTCGTTGCTGAGCTGCATGGCGAAGCCTAGGAGAGCGTTTCCACGTGTTGCTCGATCCAGGCGAGGGCGTGATCGTAATCCAGCGTTCCTTGCTCGAGTGAACCCACAATGAACGCGTATGCGGCGCCGGCATCAATCACCAGCCGCCAGCCATTGAGCCGCAGGAATACATCGCAGCTGAAGAATGCCGCGCGCTTGTTGCCGACCACGAAGGCGTGGTGGTTGATCAGCGACTCGAACAGTGCCGCCGCCATCTGTGCGAGGTCGGCGTAGTAACCGGTGCGGGGGCGGTACAACGCGCTCTCCAGCAGGCCCATATCCCGGATGCCCGGCGTACCGCCAAAGCGCTCGATCACCCGCTCATGAATCGCAACCGCCTCGTCCAGGGAAAGGAACTGGACGGCGCTAACGGGCAAGGCGCTGCCCCAGCTCCTCGTTTTCCCTCATGGAGCCCTCGAGGTGTGACAACACCACCGGCCGAAGTCGGCGCTTGCGCACGTAATCGGCCACCGCTTCGGACAACAGCCCGGCGATACTCTGCTGCGACTCCTGCGCGATGGCCTGCAGCGCCTCCCACTCACGCTGCTCGACCTTGGAGCTGATCTTGATCTTGGCCATGCCGAAAGGCTATCAGGACATGTCCTGACACGTCAATTTTAAGGGCGCCGCCCCCTTGGGACCCGCCCCGGCTCGAGTTCGATCTCCAGCTAGCGGTACCGGTCGGCGTCCGCCGGCCGATCCCACGCGAGGTAGAGCTCACGCAGCCGCTGGCGGCCGACCGTCGGCAGTCCCGGGATCGGCGAGTTCTCGAGACCGGGCAGGCTCGCAATCAGCAGCGACTCGGCGTTGGCGAAGTCACCGAGCTTTGCGAGCGCAGCGCCCTCGGTACTGAGCGCCGCGGCTACCTGCCAGTGGCCGTCCGGCAGGCTCAGTTTCAAGATGCGGCGCGCCTCGGCCGCTCACGGATGGCCAGGCCCTCCTCCACCAGGGCAGCGGCCTCGTCATAGCGGTTCGCGTCGGGCAGCCAGTAGGCAAGGCTGGTGCCGGCCGCCGCGACGTCGGGGTGGTCCGAGCCCAGGGCACGGCGCCGCATCTCGAGCACGTCACGCAGCATTTCCATGGCAGCCTCATGCTTGCCCTGCCGGTACAGCACGAAGGCCAGGTTGCAGCATTGCGCGGCGGTGACGACGCTGCGCCTGTCCTTCCCTGGGCGGACGTCCGCAGCGATCGGCTCGAAACGCGCCTCGGTCAGTTGGCCGTCGGGGCCCATGCGTTGGATGAGCGCGCTCGGGAAGCACTCCTGTTCCGTGGTATCGGGCCGTGCCGAGGCAGATGGCTCGCCGGACACGATCAGGCAGAAGATGCGGTGCTCGCGACCCAGGCGCTTGAAGTTCAGGATCTCTTCGTTGACCCAGCGCGACTGCGCAGCCGCGGGTGAGCAGACGACGATCTGCGCAGCGGACTCCTGGAGCGCACGGGTGAGGGTCTCACCGAGATTGGTCGCGGTGGCGAGTTCCTCGTGGTCCCGGAACACGGGCGAGAGGCGCAGGGGCACCGGACCGAATTCGTTCTCGTGGCCCACCAGGCGGCGGGGCACGCGATAGTCTCAAGTGCACGGTGCAGCCACTGCGCCCATCGCTCGTCGGAGTGGCTATTGCTGATGAAAGCGCGGTACTTGAACTGCTCTGACATCAGCCGTACCTCATTCAGGCACCGCATTGCCCCAGTAGTTGAAGCATGCGGGTCGCCAGCCCGGAATATACATCGTCTCCAGCCGCCTGATGCTGAAGCCGGCGGCCTTGATCAGATCAGGAATCGCCCGCGCCGTGCTCGCAGAAGATCAGTTCGCCGCCCGGAAGGCGTCGCCTGCGCCGCCGCTGCCGCCTTGCCTGTCATCTCCTCCAAGGGATCGAGGCCCCACACCTTGCTCACTTTTGCAGGGTCGTAGAAAGGGAGGTTCAGGCCCGACCCGATACCCACCTCGAGCACGCGGCCGCGGGCGCGCGGCACGACCTTCTGGCGCTGGCGCATAGCCGGCCTGGTAATGCAGGCGAGGTGCACCACGTGCGGCAGGATGTGCCTGTCATCGAACCCCATTGGTAGTGTGCGCTTGCATGGCTGGACAAGACCAGCCACATCAGAAAGGCCCGGCGGTCGCCCGCCGGGCCTTCCCTGGATGCCCGTCGCGCGGGCTTGCTTACTTCAGGACGCGCAGTTCGACGCGGCGGTTGGCCGCGCGGCCCTCGTCCGTGGCGTTGTCGGCGATCGGCATGGTCAAGCCGTAGCCCCGGTACGTCACCCGATCCGGCGCGATGCCGTTGTTCACCAGGTAATCACGCACGGCGCGCGCGCGGCGCTCCGACAGCCCCTGGTTGTACGCTGCATTGCCCACGGAGTCCGTGTGGCCGGCGGCCTCGACACGCACATCCGGATTGCGCTTCAGGGTTTCCACCGCTTCGCGCAACAGGCCGCGCTCATCGGCCGTGATCTGGTCCGAGTTGAACGCGAAGTGCACGCCCTCGAGGCTGATCACCTCCGGCACCGGCGGTGGCGGCGGGGGTGGCGGCGGGGGTGGCGGCGGGGGCGGCGGCGGAGCCGCTACCGGCGCAGCGGCCACCGGCGCGGCTACCGGGGCCGGCCGGCCGAAGCGGTAGCCCACGTGGGCGCCGACTATCCAGGGATCGATCTCGATCGTGCCGAGCTTCTGGCCGCCGAGCGTGGCATCCGACTCGATGTTGATCCAGCGCACCACGCCGTTCACGAACCAGTTCTCGTTGATGCCGACGTCGATGCCTGCCTGCAGCGCCAGGCCAAAGGAGTCGTCAAGGCTCAGGCCGTTTGGCTTCTCGCCCGAGAAGATCGTGTAGTTCAGGCCGGCCCCGACGTAGGGGCGATAGCGCGACTCGGGCATCAAGTGATACTGAACGCTCAGGGTCGGCGGAATGTGCTCCACCTCGCCGCCCAGCACCGAGGGCGCCTGGTTGTTCACATAGACATTGAAGCCGTGGTTGAACTTGTCGGACGCAAGCAGCTCGAGCGCCCAGTTGTCCTTGAAGAAATACGAAACGTCGAAGGTGAACCTGGCGTCCTGGTCCACCCACAGAACCGTGTCCGGCGCGAGCCGAAGGTTCTTGTCCTTCGGATCGATGTTGCTCCAGCCGGCGCGGATCAGCCAGTCGCCTTCCTTGGCGAGCGCGCTCGACGGCGCGGCCGCGAAGAGGAGACCGGCGATCAAGATGCTCAATAATATCTTGGTCATCGCCTGTACCTCGTAAAATCTCATATGGGTGGGCTCCAGTGCCCGCCCGCGACGCTCTGCCCTACGGCACTGCACCCGGCGACACCCGCCCAAGATGAAGTTTGGTACCGATTCGGCGGCCTTGCTATAGGTACTTAGGGCATTGCGCGATCTCGCCGCTGACGAGGACGGGGGAAGATCTTGCGTCAACGCCGCATCAGGGCGTCGGCTGCTTGAGAAATGCGATCAGCGCCTGGCGCATCTCGGGACTGGAGAGGCCGTGAAAGGCCAGGCACATCCCCGGGTACTTGGCCCGCGGGTCCGCGAGCCACTCGTCGAAGTACGCTTCGTCCCATACGAAACTCTGCTCGCGCAAGGTGGGCTCGGTGTACTCGAAGCCTTCGACCGATCCCGCCCTGCGGCCGACGATGCCCTCGAGGTGCGGCCCGAACATCGGCGGCGCCGTCGCGCTCAGTGAGTGGCACCCGCTGCAGCGAATGAATTGCCGCTTGCCGGCCTTGGCGAGCGCAGACTCGTCTGCCATTGCCACGGGGGCCAGCAGGGCGCCGAGGATGGCTGTTGACAGCAGCCGGGCAGTTCTTCCGTTGAACCCGACAGCCTCGCCTCCGGAAAAGATGCTTGCAGGTCCGGCCTGACCGTGCCGGAACTCGTCCGGACCGCCTGGGCGTCGGCGTCCACGTTCCGCGGCACCGACCTGCGCGGCGGCGCCAACGGCGCGCGCGTGCGCCTCGCGCCGCAAAAGGACTGGGAAGCCAACGACCCGGCGGAGCTGGCGAAGGTGGTGGTGCGCCTCGAGCGCATCCAGCAGGACTTCAACGGCAAGCAGCGCGGCGGCAAGAAGGTGTCGCTGGCCGACCTGATCGTGCTCGGCGGTGTGGCCGCGATCGAGCAGGCCGCGAAGAACGCCGGCCATGACGTGCAGGTGCCGTTCACGCCGGGACGCATGGATGCCTCGGCCGCGCAGACCGACGTGGAGTCCTTTGCGGTGCTCGAGCCGAGCGCGGACGGTTTCCGCAACTACTTCGGCAACGGCAACAAGCGCTCGCCGGCCGAGCTGCTGGTCGACCGCGCCAGCCTGCTGACCCTGACCGTGCCCGAGATGACGGCGCTGGTCGGCGGCCTGCGCACCCTGGACGCCAACACCGGCAAGGCCCGGCACGGCGTGTTCACCAGCCGGCCCGGCAGCTTGAGCAACGATTACTTCGTGAACCTGCTCGACATGTCGATGCGCTGGACGAAGTCATCCACCGCCGAGGGCATCTTCGAGGGTCGTGACCGCAGCAGCGGCGAGCTCAGGTGGCCGGCCACCCCGGTCGACCTGATCTTTGGCTCGAACACCGAGCTGCGCGCGGTCTCGGAAGTCTATGCTTCGGCCGACGGCCAGGAGAAGTTCGTCGAGGACTTCGTCAAGGCCTGGGTCAAGGTGATGAACCTCGATCGCTTCGATGTGACTTGATATATCCAGCCCCGGCGCTCCGCCACCAGGACAAGTGGCGGAGCGTCGGGCGCTCGCCAAGGAGCGAAACCTCCTTGACGGTCCCGGGGATCTCGTCCCCGGCTGCGCGATCCCCGCCTGGAGGGGGCGGACAGTGTGTACTATCCCGCTTTAACGCTGCGGGGGCGCAATCGCATGCTGACGCTCTACATCGCCAACAGGAACTACTCGTCGTGGTCGCTGCGCCCCTGGGTGCTGATGCGCGAGCGCGGCATCGGGTTCGAGGAACGACTCGTCCCCTTCGGTGGTCCCTCGTTCAGGTCCTTCTCGCCGAGCGGCAAGGTGCCCTGTCTCGTCGACGGGGAGGTGGTGGTGTGGGACTCCCTCGCCATCACCGAATACCTCGCGGAGCGCTTTCCGGGCGTGTGGCCCGCACGGGCGGACGCCCGCGCCTGGGCGCGCTGCGTCGCCGCCGAGATGCACTCGGGTTTCCAGCAGATCCGGAACACCTGCTCGATGAACTGCGGCATCCGCGTACGGCTCCACAGCGTGCCGCCGGCACTGGAAGCCGAGTGGGATCGCATGGACCAGCTGTGGAGCGAGGGCCTGCAGCGCTTCGGCGGACCGTTCCTTGCGGGCGACGCGTTCACGGCCGCCGACGCATTCTTCGCGCCCGTGGCCTTTCGGGTACAGACCTACTCGCCGCCCTTGTCCGCCCGCGCGCGCGAGTACGCCGGCAGGCTGCTGGCCTTGCCCTCGATGCAGGAATGGTATGCGGCCGCGCTCCAGGAACCGTGGCGCGACGAGGAGCACGAGGCCGAGGTCAGGCGGGTCGGCGAGTGGACCGCTGACCTGCGCCAGCCCGGGTAGCCGATGCACCACGCCTGGCGAGCACAACGCGTCCTCCAGCGAGACTCGTGACGAATCCACGCCATCAGGCCGACGCCCGCCGGCGGAAGCACCGCAACCGGGAGGGCCGCCCGCGCTGGCTCCGGCGGCTGATCCTCGCCGTCGTCCTGTTGCCGGTCTTCTATTACTTGCTGTGCGTCGCCGGACTCGTCTATCTGCGCTTCCTGCCGCCGCTCACCACAGGCATCCAGCTGCAGCGCACGGTGGAGCGCCTCATCGACGGCGAGCGCCCGGTCAGGGACTACCAGTGGCGCCCGATCGACCGGATTTCGCGCCACCTGCCGCGCGCCGTCGTGGCGGCCGAGGACGCCCGCTTCTTCCGGCACCGCGGCTTCGACTGGAAGGAACTGCAGCAAGCCCGCGAACAGGCGCGCGCGGCCGGCGAGCCGATGCGGGGCTCGTCCACGCTGACGCACCAGCTCATCAAGAACCTTTATTTCACGACCCACCGCAACCCGGCACGGAAGTTGTACGAATGGGCGCTGACACCCCCGGCGGAGTGGATCCTCGGCAAGGACCGAATCCTCGAGCTGTACGTCAACATCGTCGAGTTCGGCCCCGGGATCTTCGGCGCGCAGGCAGCCGCGCAGCACCACTTCGGCATCGACGCCGCCGCGCTCTCCCGCCACCAGGCCATGAGCCTTGCCGCCGTGCTGCCCGCGCCGCTGCGGCGCCGGCCGCAGGACATGGCGTGGTACATCGTCATTATCGAGGAGCGGATGGAGCAGCTCGGCTGGTGAACGGAGGCCGCTCTCCCGTGCATATTCGGCTCGCCTGGACGTATCCAGCCCTGCGCTGGATTGCATCAACGCATCTGATGCACTAGCATCTCCGCATCACGGGAGCTCGCGATGCGCACCACGCTCGATATCGACGCAGATGTCCTGGCAGCCGCAAAGGAGCGCGCGCGCCGGGAACACAAGACCACCGGTCAACTCGTCTCGGAGCTGCTGCGACGGGCGATGACCCAGGCGCCTGCCGCGGAGGGGGTCAATGAATCCGCCGCCTGTTACGGGTTCCAGCCCTTTGCATCCCGGGGCGTCGTCATCAGCGAGGAACTCATCGAACGACTCCGCGAGGATGACGGCATCTGATGCGGGCGCTGCTCGACGTCAATGTCCTGATCGCGCTACTCGATACAGACCACGTGCATCACGCGACCGCCCGCGCCTGGCTCGGCCAGAATATCGAGCCCGGCTGGGCCTCCTGTCCGCTGACCCAGAACGGCTGCATCCGGATCATGTCGCAGCCGGCCTATCCCGGCGCACTGCCGGCGGCCGCTGTGGCCGCGCGCCTGGCCGCCGCCACCGCCACGCGCTGGCATGCGTTCTGGCCGGACTCGGTGAGCCTGCTCGCCGATGACGTGCTCGACTGGACTGGCGTGCTCGGATCACGCCAGGTCACGGACGGCTACCTGCTCGCACTCGCCGTGCGCCACCGGGGCCGCCTGGTGACATTCGACCGCAGCGTGCCCCTGGCCGCGGTGCCGACCGCAACGGCGCAGCACCTCGTGGTGATCTGAGCCCGGCTGTCACGATGTCCTGCTATCCTTGGGCCGGCCAACGAGGAGAAGTACATGACGGACGCCAGCAGAATTTTCGTGATCCTGGATCCCACGACCATGAACCAGCCCTCGCTGGTCATGGGGGAAACCATCGCCGAGGACTTGCGCGGGTCGGGGACGACCGAAATCGTGCTGCACCTGTACGCCTGCATCGCCGAAGAGGCGGTGCGCAGGCCGCCCGGCATGGACGAAGAGACCGCGCGCGCGGAAGAGCTGTCGCGGATCGGGAGCTGGGTGGAACGGCTGGCCGAGCGCGGCCGCGCATTGGGCTTCAATGTGGTCACGGAGGTCGAAATCCAGCCCAACTGGCGCGAAGCGATTTCGGCGGCCGTTGCCCGCCAGCCCTGCAGGTTGGCCATCAAGAACATGACCGAGCAGTCGCGACTGACCCGCTGGGTGCGGGAGACATCGGACTGGCGCCTGCTGCGCGATGCCCCCTGTCCGCTGCTGCTGGTTAAGTCTTACGCACGTCGCCATATCAAGACCGTGCTGGTCGCGATCAAGCACAAGACCGACACGAAGATCCACGAGGCGGCCAACGAGCGCTTGCTCGAAATGGGGCGCAGCACGGCGCAGAGCCTCGGCGCCGAGTTGTACGTGCTGACGGCCTACAAGGAAGACGAGTATCCGGACCGGCAGCGCTTTGCGGATTACTGCGGGCTGCCACGCAACCGGGTACGGGCCGCGGCCGGCAAGCCTGAGGACGTCATCGCCAGCGTGGCCGAGGAGTTGCATGCCGACCTGCTGGTCATCGCCAGGGTGGGCAGGCCCGGGAGCCGCAAGAAGGTCGGGCGGACCGCCGAGAAGGTCATCGACAGCCTCTACTGCAACATGCTCGTGCTGCCGATGGGGGCGGAGTAGCCGCAGCGCTGGCGCGCCGGACCGGCTTTGCTGAGTTACACTCGCGCAAATTCCCATAAGGAACGCCGCCTTGAGGAACGCCACCATCACCGGCTGGGGCAAGTGCATGCCGCCGGCCGTGCTGACCAACGCCGACATCGCCACCTTTCTCGAGACGGACGACGAGTGGATCACGAGCCGCACCGGCATCAGCCAGCGGCGTATCTCGCACGTGCCGCTCGGTACGCTCGGCGACGTCGCGGCGCAACGCGCGCTGGCCTGCGCCGGCATGACGGCCGCGGAACTCGACCTGATCGTATTCGGCACCTGCAGCTTCGACGAGCAGGTACCGAACATGGCCTCCGGCGTGCAGAAACGCATCGGCGCCGTCAACGCGGGCGCGATGGACGTCAACACGGCCTGCACCAGCTATCTCTATGGACTCGCGACGGCCAGCGCGATGATCTCCCAGGGCATCGTCGACAACGCGCTCGTCATCGGCGGCGAGCTGATTTCACCGTTGATGGACTGGACCAACCGCGGCGTCGCCGTGCTGTTCGGTGACGGTTGCGCCGCCACCGTGCTGCAGGCCACCGACGCCGATGAGGGCGTGCTCGCCAACAAGCTGGGCTGCTACGGCGAGGTGCGCGAGATCCTGCTGCTACATGGCATGGGGCAGCGCTACGCAAACCGCGGCTGGGTGCTCGGCGACACGCAGTGGGTGTTCGAGGGCCAGGAAATTTTCAAGCGCGCGGTGGTCGGCATGAGCGGCGCCTGCGAGACCGTGCTGCGGGCGCGCGGCCTCGGGCCGGACGATGTCGATCTCGTCGTGCCGCACCAGGCCAACCTGCGCATCATCGAGGCCGTCGCCAAGCGCGCCGGCATCCCGATGGAGCGCTGCTTCGTCAACGTGCAGCGCTACGGCAACATGTCGGCCGCCACCGTGCCGGTCGCGCTCGTCGAGGCGCTCGAGGCCGGCCGCGTCAAGCCCGGCGCGAACCTGCTGCTGACCGGCTTCGGCGCAGGCCTCACCTGGTCGGCACACGTCGTGCGCTGGGGCGGCCGCACCACGCCGCTCGGCGAGTGCGATGCCGAGCTGCCGCCGCTCGAGCGCAGCGCGCTCGAGATCGTGCAGGGCCACCTCGCCGCCAAGCACGGCAGCAAGGAAATCGACCAGGTTTAGGCTGACTTCGTCTTGATGCGACGCGGCGCCGCGGCCGGTGCCTGCTCGACGAGCACCAGCCGGTGCTTGCCGATCGCGATCTCGTCGCCATCGGACAGGCGGCAGCGCTTCACGCGGCGGCCGTTGACGCGCGTGCCGTTGGTGCTGTTCAGGTCGATCAGCACCCAGGCATCGTCCTCGCGGGCAATCAGCGCGTGCTGCCGGCTCAGGAACTTGCTCTCGATGACGATCTCGCAATGCGGGTCGCGCCCGATGATGTTGCGCGCCTCGCGCAGCACGAAGTCGGCGACCGCCTGTCCGCGGTGCGTCACCTTCAGGCGCGACAACGACTCGTCCTCGATCGGCTCGCCGCCGTAATCCCGATCGGGACCGACGCGCTCTTCCCAGCGGAGTTCGCGCGCGACACTCTCCACCAGCTCGGCGGTCACCTGCGGCAGTTCTTCGACGACGCAGGCCACCAGCGCCGAATCGCACAGCACGTTGATCAGGCGCGGCACGCCGCCGGTCAGCTTGTGAACGAGTTCGTCGACGCCCGGCGCGAAAGCCTGATCGTAGTCGCCGCCGGCGATGCTCATCCGGTAGCGCAGGTAGGCCGGCACTTCCTCGCGAGTCAACTCGTCGATGTGGAAGCGCAGCCGGCAGCGTTGCCGAAGCTGCTCGAGCTCGGGCGAATCGAGCAGCGTCGAGAGCTGCGGCTGGCCGAGCAGCAGCACGGTCACGAGCTTGGACCGCTCGGTCTCGATGCAGGTCAGCAAGCGTAGTTCCTCGAGCACGGAAGCGGTGAGGTTCTGCGCCTCGTCGACGGCGATCGCCACGTGCAGCCCGGCGGCGGCCTGTTGCTCGACGAACCGGCGCAGCAGCGTGATCAGCTCGGCCTTGCCCTTGCCGAACGGCTCGAAGCCGAACTCGACGAGGATCATCTGCAAGAGCTCGATGTCCGACAGCCGCGTGTGGGTCACCTTGGCCGCCACGACATCGTTCTCGAGCTCGCCCAGTACACGGTTCAACAGCGTCGTCTTGCCGGAGCCGACCTCGCCGGTGATGACGACGAAGGGATCCCGGGTTGCGATGGCGAACTTGATGGACGCAAGCGCGTATGCGTGCTGCTCGCTCGCGTACAGGTAACGCGAGTCCGGCGTCTGCTCGAATGGCTTTTCCGTGAGTCCGAACTGCTCGAGATACATGGTGTCCAGGCGATCCGTGTCGTGTGGCGAGAGCGCCTAAGACTATAACGGTCGGGCGCGGGGCTGTCGCGGACGAGATCACGAATCCGGCGGCGCGCCGCGGCCGCCCGGGTCGCGATCGGTCCCGCCGGGACCGAAGATTTGCGCGAGCCCGAAGCCTGGGACGTCCACGTTCCAGGCCAAGGCATCGGCTGCGATATCATTGTTTTCAGCAGCTTATCTAATGAGAGCCGTCATCGGCAGGCCGCGAACCGATGTGCCTGCCGCCGCCGCGGGCGCTGGCGTACCATTGCCCGCAGGCCATCGAGGTCAGCGACCAGGCACGCGTGCCAAGCGGAGAATGAGCCACGCTCACGACAAGGCCCTGGCCGGCACTCCGGCAGTCGTCGTACCCGCGGATTGCCCGGCCTGTGAAACGCCTGCGCCCCGATTTTTCCTGCGCGCCGATGCGCGCGACTACTGGCGCTGCAGCGCGTGCGAAGCGACCTTCCTGGACCCGGCCATGCTGCCGGACCGGGCGGCGGAACAGGCAGAGTATCGCTTGCACCGGAATGACCCCGACGACGCGGCCTATCGCCAGTTCCTGCACCGGCTCGCCGCGCCGTTGCTGGAGCGCCTGCCGCCCGCTCGCCGCGGGCTGGATTTCGGCTGCGGGCCGGGGCCGGCGCTGGCTGCCATGCTGCGCGAGGCGGGCCACAGCATGGCGCTGTACGACCCCTTCTTCTGCGACGATCGCGGCGTGCTGGACGACCGCTACGACTTCATCAGCTGCAGCGAGACCATCGAGCACTTCCACCGCCCCGCCGCTGAATTCAGGCGGTTCGACCGGATGCTCGTGCCAGGCGGCTGGCTGGCGCTGATGACGAGCTTCCAGAACGATGACGCGAAGTTTGCCAACTGGCACTACCGGCGCGATCCGACCCACGTGGTGTTCTTCCGGGAAGCGACCCTGCGCTACCTTGCCCGGCAGTTCGGGTGGCATTGCGAGATCCCCGCCAGAAACATCGCGCTGCTGCAGAAGCCGGAGCGAATGGTATCGTGGCCGGCCACACAGGCAACGGAGCGCTGAGCCGTCCGGGAGCGATCGACTTGAACTTCACTGGTTCCCGACCGACGCACCGGGCCGGCAAGCACGCACCGTGGCGCGGCTGCGCGGTGGTCGTCATCGCCTTGGCCGCATCCCTGTCGGCCGCCTGCCGCCCGGTCGCGGTCGTCAATGCGTTGAGCCCGTCGGCGCACTACGAGCGTTTCGCCGACAAGGCCTACGGCGGGGCGCCGCGGCAGCAGCTCGACCTGTACCGGCCGGTGGCAGAGGCGCCGGACGCTCCGGTGGTGATCTTCTTCTATGGCAACGGCTGGCGGGAAGCGTCCAGGGCCGACTTCGAGTTCGTCGCCTCGTCGCTGACCCAGGCCGGGATCGTGGTCATCATTCCGGACTACCGCGCCTATCCGGAGGTGGCTTTTCCGGCCTTCGTCGAGGACGGCGCCGCGGCCGTGGCGTGGGCGGCTCGCAACATCGATGGCCTCGCCGAAGGCGCGCGGCCGCTGTTCCTGATGGGGCACTCGGCGGGCGCGCAGATCGCCGCGCTGCTGGCGCTGGACGCGCGCTATCTCGGCAGGCTGGATACGCCGGCGCCGCCGATCGCCGGCTTCATCGGCTTGTCGGGGCCCTACGATTTCCTGCCGCTCGAGCCCGGTTACCTGGAAGACGTGTTCCCGGAAGACACGCGTGCCGCGAGCCAGCCGATAGCATTCGTCTCGGCGCGCGCGCCGCGCTCGCTGCTGATCCATGGCACGAGCGATCGGCGGGTCCTGCCGGAGCACAGCGAGCGGCTGGCCGCGGCGCTCGAAGCGGAGGGCGTGCCGGTGACGCTGAAGTTCTACGACGGCACCGGTCACGCCCGCGTGGTCGCGGCGCTGGCGCCGCCCTTGCAGTTCATCGCGGGCACCATGGCCGATTGCATAGCCTTCATCGACGCCGAATAGCCAGGCCGCGATGAACTACCGGCGCGAAATAGACGGGCTCAGGGCGCTGGCCGTGCTGCCCGTGATCCTGTTCCATGCCGGCTTCGACGCCTTCAGCGGCGGCTTCGTCGGCGTCGACGTGTTCTTCGTCATCAGCGGCTACCTGATCACGACAATCATCCTCGCCGAGCAGGAAGCGGGCACGTTCTCGCTCGCCGGCTTCTACGAGCGCCGCGCCCGGCGCATCCTGCCGGCGCTGTTTCTCGTCATGGCCGCGTGCCTCCCGTTCGCCTGGCTGTGGCTGGTGCCGAGCGAGCTGAAGGCGTTCTCGGGAAGCCTCGCCGCGGTATCGGTGTTCGCCTCGAACTTCCTGTTCTGGCAGGAGACCGGCTACTTCGACACGGCGGCCGAGCTGAAGCCCTTGCTGCACACCTGGAGCCTCGCGGTCGAGGAACAGTTCTACGTGCTGTTCCCGCTGTTCATCATGGCCACCTGGCGCCTGGGCCGGCAACGGATCGTCGGACTCCTGCTCGTCATCGCCGCCGCCAGCCTCGCGCTGGCGCACTGGGGGTCGCAGCACCATCCCGCGGCCACGTTCTTCCTGTTGCACACGCGCGCCTGGGAGCTGGCGATCGGCGCCTTCACGGCCTTCTACTTCGCGCAACCGCGCCGGCTGCGGCTCGGCGACCGCGCCCGGGAGCTGGCCAGCGGCGCCGGCCTGCTGCTGATCCTGGCGGCCGTGTTCGCATTCGACCGGACCACGCCGGTCCCGAGCCTGTACGCGCTCGTGCCGACCCTTGGCACTGCGTTGGTGATCCTGTTCGCGACGCCGGCGACGCTCGCCGGCAGACTGCTTGCGACCCGGCCCTTCGTCGGCGTCGGCCTCGTGAGCTACAGCGCCTACCTGTGGCACCAGCCCCTGTTCGCGTTCGCCCGGCACCGGAACCTGACCGAGCCCGGCGCGGTCGTGCTGCTGCTGTTGTCCCTCGCGGCGCTGGCGCTGGCGTACTTCAGCTGGCGCTTCGTCGAGCAGCCGTTCCGGCGCCGGGGCTTCCTCGTGCGGCGCACGCTGTTCCGGCTGGCCGGCGCCGTATCGCTGTTGTTCGTCGCGCTCGGCGCCGTCGGCCACCTCGCCGATGGCTTCCGGCATCGCCTGCCGCCGAACCTGGCATGGGAATCGCTGCGCGACAAGACGCGCAGCCTGGGCGACGCCTGCGTGCCGGCGCCGCTGGCCGGGGTCGAGGGCGTATCGGCGTGCGAGTTCGGCGACCTCGAGTCCGACCGGCTGATCTTCCTGTACGGCGACTCCCACGCCCGGGCCCTGCTCGAGGCCTTGCATCACCGGCTTGTGGGGGAACGCATCAAGGGCGTCCGGATCGCCCTGGACGGCTGCAACGTGGTGCCCGGGATCTTCGAGTCGGGCGCCGTCCGCAAGGCGCGGGCTTGCGAGGAGCGCTTCGCGCGGCTGCTCGCCCACCTGGCGGCCCGCGCGACGGAGATCATCGTCTCCGGCCGCTGGACCTTCACGCTGTATCCGGTCGACGGCGAGATCGAGCAGCTGGCGTTCACCAACAGCGACGGCGGCCACGAGATCGAACGGTATCGGCAGTACCTCGCGCCGCGCGAGGACGGCACGCCGAGCTTTGCCGCAGCACCCAAGGCCGATGCGCTGCGCGGCTTCATCGGCGGCTTGCTGTCGGCCGGGCTGGACGTCTATTTCGTCTACCCGGTGCCCGAGATCGGCTGGAACATCGCCGCGAAGAACATGCGGCACTACGCGGTCCACGGCAGCCCGCTGCCGGAGATCTCCATCGACCACGAGGACTTCCTCGCCCGCAACAGCTTCGTCCACCGGGTGTTCGCGGAATTCGAGACCGCGCCAAACTTCATCCCGGTCCGGCCCGCGGAGATCTTCTGCGACACCTTCATCGCCGGCCGCTGCGCGGCACAGCACGACGCCGTGCCGTTCTACTACGACGACGACCACCTGTCGGACGTCGGCGCAGGCCGGGTCGTCGACCAGATCTTCCGGCTGCGGGCCCTGCGCTGACGGCGGCCTAGGGCCGCAGGTCCGTCAGGCCGACGAAGGTGCCGCCGTTCTGGTCGGTGACGGCGCGCATCAGCGTCGCGAAACGGATGCCGGTCGTCTGCAGGTTGGCCGGCTGGGTGAACATCACCGGGAAGCCCACGGCATGGATGCGCACCGGGCGACGCCCGCTTGCATCCGGCGCGTTCAGGCCGTTGATCGTTCGCACGGCCTCGTCGATCGAGCGGCCCGAGTACTCGTCGCCCATGACGTAAAGGCTGATGCGCTGGCCGGAGCGGCCGAAGGTCCGGATCGCCGTCGCGATGCCCTCGACCGGGCTCGAGTTCGAGAACACGTTCCAGCCGCGCAGCGTGTCGATGATGGCGCGCCGACGGGCCGGCGAGTCGGGAATCCAGCTGCCGGCATAGCGCGGGAACATGTACTGGCCCATGTCGTTCATGACCTGGATGCCCTTCAGGTCCGGGTAGACCTGGAGGATCTCCTCGACCTTGCGGAGCAGCAGCGGCCAGGCGTAACTGAACATGCTGCCCGAGGTGTCGATGATGAAGATCACGTACTCGCTGTCGACGGGGATGCCACCGATGGTCGTGTCGTCGATGGCGCGGCGGTACGAGTCGCCGAGCAGCCGTTTCATTTCCTCGGTCAGCGACTGGCGCGCCTCGGCCAGCTGGCCCTCGACGGCCGTCGTGACGTGCGCGCGGTCGCGCGTCGCGCGGAAGCGGCCCTCGATCGCCGACAGGTCGCCCTGCAGGCGCGCGACGCGCGCCTCGATCTCGGAGGTCTGCTCGCGGCGGCTGACCAGCTGCTGGTTGACGATGCGCGTCTCGCCGCGGATCTCGACGAGCTCCTCCTCGAGCGCGACGATCAGCGCCTCGTAGTCCTCGGTGGTCTGCAGCAGGATCACCGGCTCGGCGAACTTGGTCAGCACCAGCAGCAGGATCACCGCGCCGAAGCCGCAGCAGATCACGTCCAGGAAGGACAGGCTGAATGTCTGGAAGTCCCTGCGCCTGCGCCGACTCACGGCCAGTCCCTCGACGGCGCGAGGTACGCGCCGCGACTGGCGATGGCGAGTCGCCAGAAGGCGCTGGGCGCCTCCGCGTCGCCCTCCATCGGCAGCAGCACGACGTTGACCGGGACGCCCTGCGGCAACCGGCGCTGCGCCTGCTCGAAGTGGCGCATGCGCTCGCTGCCGCTGACGGTGCTGGCGCGCGGGCGCGTCTCGCCCATCGTCGGCAGGCCGTCGGTGATGATGAACACGTTGTCCGGCGGCGGCTGCATGCGGCGCACCGTGTCGAAGGCATGCCACAGGCTGGTGCCGCCATGCGGGATCGTGCGGCGCGCCGCGCGGATGGCCTCGTCGAGGTTGGCCGGATCGGCGGTGCTGAGCCAGCGGCCGTCGCTGTCCGCGACCAGCGGCGCCGCCGTTTCCGCGAAACTGTACAGCTGGAAGGTCGAGTCCGGCGCGAGCTGCGTCGTGATCCACTCGACCGTGGCGAGCGCACGTCGCCACTTCGGCGCGGCGAGCTTCTGCGCATCCGGCATGTTGCGGCGCCGGATCACGTTGACGATGGTGTCGTCGAGCATGCTGGCGGAGGCGTCGAGCAGGATCAGCACGCGTCGCCCGCCCACCCTCAGGCCGGTGACGTACTGGCGGTCGCCCGCGCCGACGAACGCGCGCACGCGCGTGCCCTCGTCGCTCGGCTGCCGGGCGGCGGCCGACAAGCGCCGGCTCTCCTCGTCGAGCGACAGCAGGTCCGCCTGCAAGCGCTCGATGCTCTCGCGCTGGGCCACCGTGTTCTGCTCGAGCGCGGCGAGCTCTTCGCGGCGTGCGCGGCTCAGCTCGATGATCCGCTGCGCCTGGCCCTGCGCCTCGACGCGCCGCTTCTCGATGTCCTCGAGCGTGTTGCGCAGCTCTACCAGGTTCTCGTCGCCTTCCGCGACCTCGAGGCGCAGCATCTCGGCGCGGACCGACAAGTCGCGATTCAGCTCGTCAGAACGCTTCGCCATGGTCGCGTTGATGATGACGAAGAACAGCACGATCGCGCCGAAGCCGCAGCTCATGATGTCCAGGAAGGACAGGCTGAAGGTCTCGGTGGGACGCCGTCCCTTGCCGCGGCTCACCCGCCGTCGGTCCGCACGCGGATCAGCTGCAGCACGACGCCGGGCGAGCCGAGCCGCAGCCGGTCGCCGGGTGCGAGCGGGCCGCGTCCGTCGACGCGTTGCTCGTTGACGAAACTGCCGAAGCGGCTCAGGTCCTCGACCACGACGCGCCCGTCCTCGCGGCGCACGATGCAATGCAGCCTGGAAATGCCGGCCGGCGACCCGGGGATGACCAGCACCGGCTGCTCACGCGGCGGCGCGGTGCCGATCGCGAGCCCCGCCGCGCCGATCGGCAGCGCCTCGCCCTCGTGCAGCACATGGGTCGGCAGCTGCGTGTCGCCGGCGGCATCGTCCGCCGCGTCGCGGCGCGCCGGCGCGAGCGTACCGAGGGCGTGCAGGCGCGTCACGAAGCGCACGCCTTCGCCGCCGGCCGGCAAGTCGTCGCGTCGCGCGAGCGCGCCGGCGAGCGCCGCATCCGGGGCGAGGCACAGCAGCTCGACGCCCGGCTGCTCGCCGAGAAAGCGGGCCAGGCCGGGCAGCGCCGCGGCACGGTGCGACACCTGCAGCAGCCAGCGCATGCCTGGCCGGCGCCAGTGTTCGAGGCGCTCGGCAATCGCCCGGTAGGCGCCGGCCGCCGCCGCGACGACCGGGCCCCGCGCGAGCGTGGCGGGCAGCGGCCGCCCGTTCAGCGTCAGCTCGGCGAAGGTCTCCTCGGCCTCGAGCAGCGCCGCGAGCCAGCCCGGCAGCTTGTCGTACAGCGCCTGCTCGGATGCCGCGGCATGCAGCGGGTCGAAGCGCGTCTGCGTGACGAAGGCGCCGGCCGCGACCCGCGCCCACGCGTCTTCGAGCGTGAGCAGGCCCGCCGTCGGCAACAGCTCGAACTCGCCCCGCTGCAAGGCGTCGGACTGCTCGATCCGCGTCAGCAGTGCGCCGTGCAGGCCGAGGTCCAGGTGCGCGAGCTCCCGCCCGGGCGCCCATTGCGTGCTGGCCGCGACGGCCGCGTCGACCAGGCCGCTGACCGGGATGCCAAGCTCGGCGGCAATGCCGAGCACCAGGCCGAGCGCGTCGCGATCGAGGAATGCGGGCGCGACCAACAGCAACGCATCCGCGTCGGCCGGCCGGCGACGCCAGATCGCATCGAGCTGGGCGCAGGCGAGGTCGGCGTGCGACGCGGCCAGCGCCGTCGGCTGCAACAGCGGCGCGGTATCCAGCCGGGCCCAGAACTGGTGGTTGAGCCGGCGCGGCCGCAGCCGCGCCTGGGCGCGGGCTTCCGCACCGAGCAGCAAGCGGTCTGGATCAAGCAGCGCGTAGCCGGGGCCCTCGTCCCGCCAGCCTTGCCCGGTCGAGCTCAGCAGGCCGGCATCGTTGAGCTCGAGCGCGAGCACCGCCACCGGCCGCTACCTGACCTGCAGCTGCCGCACCAGGTGCCGGTCGGCGTACTCCTTGGACTCGAGCACGAGGCGTTCCTGGTAAAGCTGGATCTGGTGCACGAGAAACATGATCACGATGCTGATCAGCAGCGCGATGAAGGTCGAATTGAAGGCCGTGCCGAGACTCTGCGTGACGCCCGTGATGTTGCCCTCGACCGCCTGGTGGGCCTGCGAGAGCGCGTCGCCGATGCCGCGCACGGTGCCGATGAAGCCGATCGACGGGATCGCCCAGGCGATGTAGCGGATCATCGAGAGTTCGGACTCGAGCCGCTCGGATTCCTCGTCGAACACTGCGTCGGCCGCCGCCGCGACGTCCTGGATGCTGCGCGTCGATTCGAAGCGATGCAGCGCCGTCAGCAGCGCCCGCGGCAGCAGGTATTCGCGCACGCCCTCCGGCAACGCCTGGACCTGGCGGGCATACTCGCGCGTGTCTTCCGGCAGGATCCTCAAGCCCTCGGCCACCGGGATCAACTCCACGTCGAGCAGCGCCCGCTCGCGCGACAGCCGCCAGCCCTTGTAGCCCATGATCGCCATCGCCCACAGCATCAGGATGAAGCAGGCCTCCTGCTCGAAGTCCTTGACGATGATCCAGGCCGAGCGCTCGACGACGGCGTCCGGGTTGTCCGCCAGCTGGATCTGCTGCTCGCGCAGATCCTCGGCGGCGTTCGGCCGCACGATCGTGACGTACACCGCGTGCACGAGAATGATCGCGACGATCAGCGCGAACAGCTGGAACACGAACTCGGTCGGAAAGCGACGCTTCATCGACGGCCTCAGATATCCACGGGAAATGCAATGCTGGCGTCCGCCGGCACCTTCTCGGTCGGCACGAACGGCTCGCTCGTCTCTGCGCCCTCCGCGCCCTCCGCGCTCTCTGCGCTCTCTGCGCTCTCTGCGGTTTTCCCTGCGGGCGTCTCTGCGTCTCTGCGGGCATCCTGCCCCATGGCCAGCGACGCGATCACCAACATCAGCAGCCCCAGCAAGCCCAGTTTCTGCAACATCGTCTCACTCCAGATCGCGCGCAATCCTGAAGCCCAGGTCGGGCCGCGGCTTGTCGCCGTAGTCACGATAACTCAGCCGCAGTTCCGTCGCGCCATGATGCATCCAGCTCGAACCGCGGATCACGCGGAATTGCCCGCTCGACGGCCCGCCGGGATCGACCAGCAACTCGTCCGACGGCGGATAGACCCCGTAGAGGTCCCCGATCCACTCGGCGACGTTGCCGCCGACGTCGAACAGCCCGAGACGGTTCGCCGCAAAGCTGCCGACCGGCGAGGTGACCGGGTAGCCGTCCTCGTAACGGGCGATGACGGCGCCGAGCACGACGCGCGCCGATTCGTCGGCGTAGTTGCCGGAACGGCTGGGCGGCGGCAGGGCCGCGCCCCACGGATAGCGCGGCGCTTCCGCCGCGCGGCCCTCGTAGCGCGCGGCCCAGGCCCACTCCGCCTCGGTCGGCAGCCGGTAGCCGCGGGTGCGCGGTTCGATCAGCTGCCAGTCCTCGCCGACCTGCCTGTAGGCGGGCGGCAGGCCGTCCTGCGCCGACAGCCAGTTGCAGTATGCTGCCGCCTGCGCCCAGCTGACGCGCACGACCGGGTGGCGCTCGCCGTCCAGCCCGTAGCGCCCGGCCTCGCCGGATCGATGCTGCGGCTCGAACGCGCGGAACTGCGCATTCGTGACCGGTGTCGTGCCGATGTAGAAGGCGCGCGTCAACTCGACCGCGCGCAGGTTCTCGTTGGCGCGACGACCCGGCTCGCGCCGCGAGGCGCCCATCGTGAAGCGCCCCGGCTGCACGAGCACGAGCTCCGCGCCCTGGCTGGTGCGAATCCGCTCGGGCTGTGTCGGCGCCGGCGCAGGAGTGCCTGCCGGCGCGGTCGGCGGCGCGCTTGCGGGGCGTGCTGCAGCGACCGGCGGCGCGGGCGCGGCCGCGGCCGCGCCGGGGATCGCTTCGAGCCTCACTGACAGGCGCTCGTCGGCGCCCGAGGCGAGCGTCAGGGTCCGCGTGACGCGAGTGAAGCCGGCCCTTCTCAGCTCGATACGCTGCGCGCGCCCCGGCGGCAAGTACAGCTCCAGCGGCGTCAGGCCGCGGTACTCGCCCTCGACCAGCACTGAGGCGCCGGCCGGCTCGCTGGCGACGCGCAGCCGGCCATCCGCCTGCTCGAGCACGATCTCGGGCAACGCCACCCGGCCCTCGGCCTCGACGACGACCTGCCCGCGCCAGGGCTTGTGACCGGCCAGCGCCACCTCGATCTCGTGCCGACCCGAGGCGAGTTCGGCGGTCAGCGGCGTCTGGCCGAGCGCGATGCCATCCGCCGAGACTTGCGCACCCGGCGGGCTCGATTCGACGACCAGCTCGCCCCAGTCCGGCGCCAGCGCCAGCTCGAGCGCGAGCTGCCGGCCGCCGCCCTCGACCTCGAGCTCGACATCCAGCGGCAGGTGACGCTCGGCCTCGAGGCGCAGGTGGCGCAGGCCGGGCGTCAACTCGAGACCCGCGAGCGGCGTGGCGCCGACCTCGACCCCGTCGAGCAGCACGCGTGCACCGGCGAGCGCGCCGCTGGTGACGGTGTAGACGTCAGGCAGCCGCTCCAGCACGAAGCGAAATTCCGTGGCGCCGCCCGCCGCGACCTCGAGCTCGCGCTCCAGCAAGGCGTAGCCCTCCCGCCGCGCCGCGACGGTGTAGCGGCCCGGCCGCAGCAGGAAACGCCCGCCCAGCGACGGCGTCAGCAGCCCGCCGCGCACCGCCAGCCGCTCGGGCTCGGGCATCACTTCGATGCGCACCGGCGTGGCCGTGAACACGAACGCCGCCAGCGCCGCCAGCAGCGCCGCGCCGGTCAGCGCCGACGCCTTCAGTTGCCAAGCGCGCCGTGGCGGCGGCACCTGCAGGGCGCGGATCGCGCGCCGGAACTCGGCCGGCTTCAAGAGCTCACCTTCCGCCGGCGGTCGCGCGATATCCGCCGCGGCCTCGATCAGCACCGGCGGCGCCGTAACGGCTTCCTCGAGCCCCGCCGCCGCGAGCTCCAGCACCTCGCCGGCCGTCTCGACCGCGAACCGATCCGCACCGATCGCGATGCGATCCCCGGCCGCGAGCCAGGCGGACGCGCCGATGACCGGCTCGCCATTGAGCACGAGGACGTCGACGCCCGGCACGGCCTGCAGGTAATAGCGCCCCTGGCGCCGCCCGAGCACAGCCGCGCGCCGCGGCAGGCCGGTATCGGTGAGCGGCATGCCCGCCTCGGGTCCGGCACCGAGCACCAGCGGCAACTCGGCCTCGCGATATTCGCGCGTCCCGGACGACGTGCGTACCCGCACGGCAACGCTCAAATCGGCTCCTCGCTGCGGACGACGATCGGCCCCGGCATCGGTCGGCCGGGCTCGACGACGAATTCCCGGCGCACGTCGCGGTAGCCGGGCCGGGATCCCACGGCAGTATAGCGGCCGGGTTTCAGCTCCAGCGCGCGCCGCTGGAAGGTTCCCAGCCGGCCGACCCGGTGCAGCAGCACCTCGGTCTGGTTGTCGGACTCGAACACGACCGCCACGGGCGTCGCCGCCAGTGCCAGCGCGCCGGCCAGCACGTCGGCACGGGCCCCGAGCGCCGCGGCCGGTGCCGGCGCGGCACGCGCTTCGGCCAAGGTTGCTTGCGCCGCCTCGTGAACCTCGTCCTGGGTGAGGCGGAACGGCTCCGCGAGAAAGCCTTCGAGCCGCTCGGCGAGTTCGGCGCGCGCCGTCGCCCGCGCCAGTCCCTGGCGGGCGGCCTCGTCCGTGCCGCTCTCGGCCAGCACGCCGCGCCACGCCTCGATCGCCGCCGGCCACCGCTCGCCGGCCTCGGCCGCACGCGCTGCGGCGGAGAACTGGTCAATCGCCCGTTCGCGACGCAGGGTCTCGGCCTGGGCCAGGCCGTCGGCCGCCTCCGGGGAACCCGGCCGTGCCCGGCGCGCGGCCTCGAAGGCCGCCCGCGCGGCCGCCGGATCACGGGCGTCCAGCGCCGCGTAACCGCGGCTCATCGCCGCCTGGAAGCTCGCGGCGCCGGCCGCTGCGTCGACCCGCGCCCGCGCCGCCGTCGCCGCGGCATGATCCGGGTCGAGGCCGGCCGCCTGCGCATACGCCTCGCGCGCCGCGTCGAGGCGGCCCTCGCGCTCCGCCGCTGCGCCTGCCGCCATCGCCACGAGGACCGCATCAAGGACAGCCGCGCGCTCCAGGCCGCGCAGCGCCACCGGGTTGCCCGGGTCGGCCGCCGCCGCAAGCCCGAAGGCCTCGACGGCGGCCGCGGCCGGGCCGGCCTCGAGCGCCGTGTCGCCGGTCGCCAGTGCGTCGGCGACGATCGCCACGCGGCGGGCCTCGAGGGCCCCGGCGCCCTCGAGCGCCTGCTGCCACGCGGTGGTCGCGCGCTCGTAATCGCGCCGCCCATAGGCCTCTTGGCCGAGCGCGACGCCGGCCTGCAGCGCGGCGAACTCGGGGCGCGCCCAGCGCTCGGCCGCGTGCGCCTCGAGCTCGGCCAGCGCGACATCGAGCTGCTCGCGCACCGCGTCGGCGGCACGCCTGGCATCGACGAGCCGCCGGATCGTGTCCGCCGGCGCTTCCGCCGGCGCGCTGTCCGCCGGCGTCGGGCGCTCTGCGGGCGGTGCCGCGGCGCGCCGCTCGGCGGCCCAGTCCGGCAACAGGAACACGACGACGCCCAGCGCCGCGAGCAACACGGCCAGGCCGCCCCATACCCAGCGCGCGCCGCCGCGGTCGCGCGCTGCGGCCGGACTGCCGTGCGCGCCCGGCGGGCGCAACATTTCCGGCCGGCGCACCCTGAGGGCCTCGCTGGCCGGACGCTGGCCGGCAATCGAACGCAGCTGCTCGCGCAGCTCGCCGAAGTCCGCTGGCCGGGCGGCGGGCGCCGCCGCGGTCAGCCGCGCGGCGAGCTCGGCCAACGGACCCCGCTGCTCCGCCGGCGCGAGCAAGGACTGGATCAGCTTGCCGAAGCCCCAGGCGTCGTCGCTGATCGCCGGCGGCTGCCCGGCGCGCTGCTCGGGGCTGGCGAAGTCGTCGGAGCCACCGCCCGCGACGCGCAGTTCGCCCGGTACTGCCTCGAGCGCCGCGGCCACGCCGAAATCGGTCAGGCAGGCCCGACCGTCGGCGGCCAGCAGCACGTTCGAGGGCTTCAGGTCGCGGTGCACCAGACCAAGGCCATGGACGCGGAACAGCGCGTCGGCCACCGGCGCGAGCAGCGCGGCAAGCTCGGCTGCCGGGCGGCCGCGGGCAGCGCGCAGGTCCGGGCCGTCGATGGCCTCCATCGAGAAGCAAGGCGGCGAGGCATCGCCGTGAAACGCGCGGATGCGCACGATGTTCGGATGCGCGAGGCGCGCGACGCGCCGGGCTTCCTGCTCGAACAGCCGCAGCATGCCCGGCTGCGCCGCGAACTCCGGCAACAGGCACTTCAGCGCGACCCGCTCGCCACTCTCCGCATCGTCGGCCAGCCACACCTCCGCCATCCCGCCGCGCCCGAGCCGGCGGATCAGCATGTAGCGGCCACAGAGCCTGGCTCCCTCGTCGAGCGCCGCCATCGTCGCGGGTCAGGGAGCGGCGGGTTCGGCGCCGGCGGCGACGCGCAGCTCAGGCACCGCCTCGAGGAAGCCCGTCTCCGCGCCGTAGATGGCCCGCAGCAGCTCGCGCCACTCCTGGTACTGGGTTTCGGCGGACCCCTCGAGGCGCCGTGTTTCGCCGCGCACCTCGACGACGACCGGCTCGATCTCGGCGCTGAAGGAACTCCCGAGCTCAAGCAGCGCATTCTCGTGGATCGTGGCCTCGCGCCCGGTCTGGACGCCGGCCTTGACCAGTTCGACGCCGCCGATGATCAGCACCGTACGGCCGGTCTGGGCCGACGTGCTCCGGCCGTCCATCAGGATTGCGCCGGCGATCGCCGCGACGCCGGCAGCCTTCTGCCAGAACGCGCGCTGCTCGATTTCGCGCTGCGCCATCAGTTCCTCGTAGCTGAACTTGCGCCAGCTCTCGTAGGGGGACTCCATCTGGCGGTGAAAAGTCGAGTAATGCTCGTTGAGCGTGTCGAGGAACATGAAGTCGCGCTCGCGGATCTGGCGCACGCGCACCAGCATCGGGTCGTCGTGCGCCGGCAGGCGGATCACCTCGAGCCGGCCGTCCCGCCTGGCCTTCAGATAGCCGCCGAATGCCTCGGGCGAGAGATCCTGCGCGAAGCGCAACTCCGACACCCGGCGGATCTCGACCAGCGCCGGCTGCTGCAGCGATTCGCGGAACGCGAGCAGGTCGTTCGCGATCAGGTTGAAAATGCGCTGATGGGGCTCGCGGCCCAGGCTCGCGCTCTCGACATACAGCTCGGAGTCGGCGCGCGTCTGGTAGTCCTTCGTGTACCAGAGCCGTTCCGTGGAGTCGCGCACCGTGATGCGCAGCGCGAGCAGCTCGCCGTCGGACTTCAGGATCTTGCCCGATACGTGCACGTCCATGCCGACCGCGTTTTCCGGCACGACGCGCACCATGCCCCACTGGCCGGTGTTCTGCAGCGTATCCCTGAGATGCGCCGGGATGTACCGCGCCTCGGCCTCGCGCACGCCCCGGTGAAGCCCCTCCTGCGGCTTCTCGCCGCGCTCCGGCAGGCCCGGGTCGAACAAGCCGATGCCCACGTCGAGCAGCTGCGCTTCCGCGATCTCGCCGCTCGCCTGGATGGCTTCGACATAGGTGTCCGCCGGCCGCGGGCCCGCGCAGGCGGCCAGCAGCAGCGCTGCAAGCATCACGATGACCACGCGTAACATCAGCGACCGATCCCCTGCTTGTAGTTCCGGTACTCGTCCCACAGCTTCTCCCTTAGGGCCGGGTCCTGCTCCTTCATGGCCGCCTCGCGCAACTGGCGCGCGACGATGTCGTCGTCGGCACCGCTGCCGACATCCGCCGGAATCTCGATCTGCGGCCCGGCGCTGCCGGGCGCTGCGCCCGCCGCGCCGCCCGCGGGTCCGTCAGTCTCGCTCGGCATGCCGGCCCGGCCCGCCTGCCCGGCCTCCCCGGCCGGCGGCGTGCCTGGCAGCTCGCCGCTCTCGCCATACGCGCCGGCGGCGCCGCCCGGGCTGGCATCGGCGCCCCGCGACGCGGACTCCGCGGCCCGCTGGCGCTGTTGGGCGAGCCGCGCCTGCTCAGACAGCAATACGCCGTCGAAGCTGCCCAGGGATGCCTCGAACTGCCCGTCGAGTTCCCCGGCTCGGTCCCCCCCGGGCAGCGCGGGCCCCGCGCCCGGATGACCCGCGCCGGCCGATCCCGCTGCTGGCTGTCCCGCGGCCGGGGCTGGCGGGCGCTCGCCGGCTTCGGCACCGTCCGCACCCGGCTGTCCTGCCGTCGGCGTTGCTGCCGCTTCGCCGGCCGCAGCACTTTCTGCGCCCGCCTGTCCTTCCGCCGGGTCTGCCGCGCCGGCGGCCTGCGCAGATTCCTCGCCGGCCTGGGACTGGCCCGCGGGCTCTGCGCCGCCGGTTTCCTGGGGCGATGTCTGCGGCGGCGGCGGGGGCGGCGGCAATGCCGGCGGCGGCGGCGCTTCCGGTGGCGTCGCGCAGCCCTGCAAGCCGAGCGCAAGCGCCGCGACGACGAGCAGCGACCTGCGGAGGGCGACGGTCACGTGGGTGGTTCTTGCAGTCATCGGGTGTCGCGAAGCTCAGGATCTCCGGGCATGCGTCGCGGGCTCTGGAGCGCGGTCATTAGAGTCTGCCGCCCCCGGGCGGGTTCCCGAGGCAAGGGCACGACGCAGCCGCTCAGGCCGGGAGGCGAGCATATCGCCGCCGCGAACGCCGGTCTAGCGCGCCGGCGCGGGCCCAAGCCGCCGCTTTTTTCTAGCCCGGCGTGATGTTCGCGCTGCGGAAGGCGTTGGCGACCGCCTGCATGATCTCCCGCGCGGTGTCCTTCTCGGGCAGCGTCACGTCCTTGCCGCAACCCGGACAGCGGTACACCGGCACCGCCAGTTCGACCGCCACGGGCGGCAGGTCCGGCATCGTGACGCTGGTGCGCGTGCTCGACGTCGCGGTGGTTTCAGCCGCCAGTTCCTTGGCGCATCCCGGGCAGTGCCGGTGCTTGCGGAACAGTCCCTTTTCGACCGCGAACGGCACCGTCACGAGATCGTCCGACTTCAGCAGCGCCTGGATGAACTGCAACGGATACTCAGTCGTCGGGAAGCGCTTGTGGTTGTTGGTGCATTCGACGGCCGACAGACCCTCGAGCGCGACGCGAATGCCACTGTCCTCGCCTTCGACGCGTTGCACTTGCGTATTGTGGGTGTCGGCATTGCATTGCCGGCAGACGGCTATGGTCATGGTCTGTCTCCTCCCGCTCGTCGTTTTTGCTGCACCTCTCCTTGTAGAGGCTTGTTGCATCGTTTGCCGTGTAACAAGATAGCGCACCCTGCCGCGAGCCACCACGAATGACGCCAGAGCAATCCGGAACACCGCATGCTGCGTCGCAGCGACGAACGCTGCCGCAGCGCGCCTGCCTTGGCCTGCTGCGCCTGTTCGGCTGGCGCGCGCTGACTGCGCCGCTGCCCAGCCCAAAGGGCGTCATCATCGTCTACCCGCACACCTCGAACTGGGACTTCATCCTCGGCCTGCTGTACCGCCTCGGCACCGGCTTGCAGGCGAACTGGATGGGCAAGGACACGATGTTCTTCTGGCCGTTCCGCGGACTGCTGGAGCGCATGGGCGGCGTGGCGATCAACCGCCGCGAGCCGCGCGGCTTCATCAAGGCGATGCTGGCGGCCTATGCCGGGCGCGACTGGCTATGGCTGGCGCTGGCGCCGGAGGGCACCCGGGCGCGCAGCGATCACTTGAAGTCCGGCTTCTACCAGCTGGCCGTCGGCGCCGGCGTGCCTTGCGGGCTCGGCTTCATCGACTACCGGACCAGGACACTCGGCATCCAGGAGTTCGTCCATTTCAGCGGCAACCAGGACGAGGACATCGCCTTGCTGCGCACGTTCTACGCCGACAAGGGCGGGCGGTTACCGGCCGGCGCCAGCGACATCGCATTCCGCCGCGACGTGCAGGCCCGCTAGCGGAACAGGTCGTCGAGCCGCTGGCGCGCCTCGTCGGCCGCGGACGTGCCGGCGGCCGAGAGCCCGGCCCGTGCCCGGAACCAGCCGCAGAAGTTCGCCCGCGTCTTGTCCGCGACGGGCTCGGCGACCGGTTCGCGGCAGGCGTTGGCCTTGCTCGTGTCGTAGAACTCGCACATCCGGCAGACGTGCAGCTCGGCGCGGCACGCCCGGCACTCGGCCGTGCGCGACAAGGGCAGCGGCTCGTCGGTGACGGCCGTGCCGCAGCGCCAGCAGTTCAGGGACTCAGGGGGCATGCTCCACCTCCGCGCCCCGCATTGTACCGCCCGGAGCGCTACACTATGCTGCCCCGCCGCACGCGTCCCGAGGGAGCCGGATCAATGAGCAGCGTCCGCCTGCGCCTGAAGCATCTCTACGTCGCCGTCATGATGCGGATCGTCGGCTGGGGTCTCAGGGCGATGAGCCGCGTCGATCCCGTAGTGCGCGAGGAAGCCGCGGGATTCCCGGACGGCATGGTCATCGAGATGACGACGATGCCGGCCGGCCCCGGCCTGGTGCTGCAGAAGATGCCCGCCGGCCACCTGCGCTATCTCGGCGGCCGCGCACCCGACGGTGCCGACCTGTCGATCCGCTTCAAGCACCTGGATTTCTCATTCCGGGTGTTCGCTTTCATCGAGAGCACGCCGACCGCGTTCGCCCGCGACCGCATGATCGTCGATGGCGACCTGGCTGCCGGCATCCGGCTGGTGCGCTGCATGTACCGGCTCGAGGCGCTGCTGATGCCGCGCCTCATCGCGGCGCGCGGCATGAAGCGCTATCCGGCCGACCTCGGCCTCGGCTACAAGCTCGGCATGAACCTGAAGATCTATGGCCGGATCGCGCTCGACCTGGTGACGAGGAGCTGACGTGAACGACATCTACTACGAGTTCTTTTGCCCCGTGAAGCTGATCGTCGGCGCGCGGGCCCTCGAGAACATCCCCTTCGAGCTGGCCTCGCTCGGCGCCAGCCGGCCGCTGCTGGTCACCGACCGCGGGGTCGCTGCGGCCGGCCTCGTCGACAAGCTGAAAGAGATCCTCTCGACCGGCGGGCTGGAAATCGCCGCGGTCTACGATGAGGTGCCACCGGATTCCTCGCTGGCAGCAGTGCGCGCGATCGCACGGCGCTATCGCGAGGCGGACTGCGACTCGCTGATCGCGCTCGGCGGCGGCTCGCCGATCGACACCGCCAAGGCGGCCAACATCCTCGCCTCGGAGCAGACCGAGGACCTGTTGAAGTTCTCCGGCGCCGGCAACCTGCCGCGGCCGCTGAAGCCGCTGCTGGTGATTCCGACGACCGCCGGCACCGGCTCCGAGGTCACCTATGTGTCGATCGTCAGGGACGAGGAGCGCGGCGTCAAAGTGCCGTTCGCATCACCGTTCCTGATGCCGCACGCGGCCGTGCTCGACCCGCGCATGACACTGAGCCTGCCGGCGCAGATCACCGCCGCGACGGCGATGGACGCGATGACGCATGCCTGCGAGTCGTTCATCTGCCTGGCGAAGAACCCGATGAGCGACGCCTATGCGACCGCCGCAGTGCGCGCCGTCGCCGGCAACCTGCTGAAGGTCCTCGACCGGCCGAGCGACGAGCAGGGCCGGCTCGCGCTGGCGCAGGGTGCGACGATGGCCGGCATCGCGTTCTCCAACTCGATGGTCGGCCTGGTGCATTCGCTGGGCCACTCGGTCGGCGCGCTGTGTCACGTCCACCATGGCACCTGCATGAGCATCCTGTTGCCGGCGGTGCTCGAGTACAACCTCGAGGCGCGGCGCGCCGAGATCGGCGAATTGCTGCTGCCGCTGGCCGGCGCGCAGGTCTATGCAGACACGCCCGCCGCGAACCGCGCCGAGAAGACGATCGCGCGGCTGCGCGCGCTCAAGGACGAGATCCACGCCCGCTGCGGCCTGCCGCGCACGCTGTCGGAGACCGGCAAGGTCGAGAAGTCGCAGCTGCCGAAGATCGCCGCCATGTCGCTCGACGACGGCTCGATCATCTTCAACCCGGTCGAGGTCAGCCGCGAGGAGGCGCTCGCGGTGCTGGAGAAGTCCTGGTAGTCGGCCGCCGGGGCCTTGGCCGCAAGGCGACCGCGGGAGCGGGGCGTCGCAGGCTCCCTTCGCTCGAAATAATGTCGCTCAGGAAGCCTGCGACGCCCCCGTCCCGCTGCTACCTCGCCAATGGCAGAAGCCACTGGGACTACGAAGCCCTCGCCGCCCTCTGCGTCTCTGCGCCTCTGCGTCCCTGCGTTCACCAGCCGAGGATCAGCGCGAACATCAGCGGCGCGACGATCGTCGCGTCGGACTCGATGACGAACTTCGGCGTGTCGGCCGACAGCTTGCCCCAGGTGATCTTCTCGTTCGGCACGGCGCCCGAGTAGGAACCGTAGCTGGTCGTCGAGTCGCTGATCTGGCAGAAGTAGCCCCAGCGCGGGATGCCCGTCATCTGCAGGTCCTGCTCGAGCATCGGCACGACGCAGATCGGGAAGTCGCCGGCGATGCCGCCGCCGATCTGGTAGAAGCCGATCGAGACGCCGGCCGCGACACGGCCCTTGTACCAGTCGGCGAGCATCGTCATGTACTCGATGCCGCTGCGCACCGTGTGGACGTTGTTGATCTCGCCGGTGATGCAGTGGCTCGCGTAGATGTTGCCGAGCGTCGAGTCTTCCCAGCCGGGCACGATGATCGGCAGGTCTTTCTCGGCGGCCGCGACGAGCCAGCTGTCCTGCGGGTCGATCTGGTAATGCTCGACGAGCCGGCCGCTGCGAATCACCTGGTACATGAACTCGTGCGGGAAATAGCGCTCGCCCGCGGCGTCGGCCGCGAGCCAGTGATCGAGCACGACGTGCTCGATGCGGCGGATCGCCTCTTCCTCGGGGATGCAGGTGTCGGTCACGCGGTTGAGGTGACGCGCGAGCAGCGCCTCTTCGTCGGTCGGCGTCAGGTCCCGGTAATGCGGAATCCGCACATAGTGGTCGTGCGCCACGAGGTTGAAAATGTCTTCCTCGAGGTTTGCACCGGTGCAGGTGATCGCCTGGACCTTGTCGCGGCGGATCATCTCGGCCAGCGACAGGCCGAGCTCGGCGGTGCTCATTGCGCCGGCCAGCGTCACCATCATGCCGCCGCCGGCATCGAGATGGGCGCTGTAGGCCGTGGCAGCGTCCACCAGCGCGGCGCCGTTGAAATGGCGGAAATGGTGGCGAATGAAGCGGGAGACGGGGGCGTCAGGCATCGTCGGGGCTTCCTGTCGGGTGCGCGGGATCAGGCGCGTCAGGGTAGGTCAGGCGGTCGACAGCGGCAAGTTCAGCGGCCCGCCACCGGCACCTGTTGTGTCAGGCAGTGAAACGCGCCGAGCCCGACGACGAGCTCATTCGCGCGGATCGGCACGATGTGCCGGCCGGGAAACTGCGACGCGAGAATGCGCGCGGCCGTGTCATCGGCCGGCTGGCCGAAGGCCGGCAGCAACACGACCTCGTTGCCGATGTAGAAATTCCCGTAGCTGGCCGGCAGGCGCATGCCATCGAGCTCGACCGGCGCGGGCATCGGCAGCTCGACGATCCTGAGCGGGCGGCCGTCCGGGAGGTGCATCGTGCGCAGCCGCGCGAGGTTCTCGGCCAGCGGCTCGTGGTTCGGGTCGGCGCGATCCGGCTCCACGACCGTGACGACCGTATCCTCGGCGACGAAGCGCGTGATGTCGTCCACGTGGCCGTCGGTGTCGTCGCCGACGATGCCTTCGCCGAGCCACAGCACCTGGTTGACGCCAAGCAGCAGGCGCAGCCGCGCCTCGAGCTCGGCGCGCGACAGCGCCGGGTTGCGGTTCTCGTTCAGCAGGCACTGCTCGGTCGTCAGCACCGTGCCGGCGCCGTTGACGTCGATCGAGCCGCCCTCGAGGATCAGTCCGCCGTCGAACTTCGGCAGGCCCAGCGCCGTCGCCATCTGCGCAGGGATCGCGTCGTCGAGGTCCCACGGCGGGTACTTGCCGCCCCAGGCATTGAAGCCGCAATCCACGGCGGCGAGGCGGCCGGCGGCGTCGCGCACGAAAATCGCGCCGTGGTCGCGGCACCAGGCGTCGTTGGTCGGGAAATGATGAAACACGACGGCCGGGCTCGCCGCGACCGCGCCGAGCCGCGCGCGGACGTGGCTCTCGTGCTCCGGGCCGAGTACGTTGATGCGCACGGTCTCGGCGCCGGCGAGCGCGATCACGGCCTGCACCATCGAGGCCTCGGCCGCCGCGAGCACGCCGGGCCAGGTTTCCGGGTTGTGCGGCCACGAAATCCAGGTTGCCTGGTGCGGCGCCCACTCGGCCGGCATGCGGAATCCCAGCTCTGCCGGAGCCGGTCGAGTCATCGGGTTCATCATGGCCCCTCGCGAATGAGTCGCAAGTTTATCCGCAGGGGGACACTGCTAAAAGGGGCCTTTTAGCAGTGTCCCCCTTTCGCGGCTTGCGCGGACGGCGTCCGTATTCTACGGTCACGGCATCGGCGGGCAACAACAACAAGGGGGGAGAGGCAATGACTGGACGCGTGGCGGTAGTGACCGGCGGGACCCGGGGCATCGGCGGAGCGATCTCGGAAGCGCTCGCGGCGGCCGGGTACCAGGTGGCGGCAAACTATTTCGGCAGCCCGGACCGGGCAAAGGAATTCCACGAGCGGACCGGCATCCAGACCTTTCGTTTCGACGTTGGCGATTTCGAGGACAGCCGCGAAGGCGTGAAGCGGATCGAGCAGGAGCTCGGCCCCGTCGAGGTGCTGGTCAACAACGCCGGCATCACGCGCGACGGCACGCTGCACCGGATGTCCTTCGAAAACTGGGACGAGGTCATCCGCACCAACCTGACCAGCTGCTTCAACATGTGCCGGCACGTCATCGAGGGCATGCGCGAGCGCAAGTTCGGCCGCATCGTCAACATCGGCTCGGTCAACGGCCAGGCGGGCCAGTACGGCCAGGTCAACTACGCCGCCGCGAAGTCCGGCATCCACGGCTTCACCAAGGCGCTCGCGCAGGAAGGCGCCAAGGTCAACGTCACCGTGAACGCGGTCGCGCCCGGCTACGTCAACACCGACATGGTGCGGGCGGTGCCCGAGAAGGTGCTCGAGAAGATCATCGCCGGCATCCCGGTCGGTCGGCTCGGCGAAACGCGGGACATCGTGCGCGCCGTGCTGTTCCTGGTTGCGGACGACGCCGACTTCATGACCGGCTCGACGATGTCCGTGAACGGCGGCCAGCACATGTACTGACCGGGGCCTGGTGCGGCCGGCCGCGTGCGGCGGCCGCGCCGCGTCAGCGGGTTTCGTCGAGCGTGCGGCGCACGTAGGAGCCCGGGGCATCCTCGATGACCGGGTACTTCTTGTGCTTGCCCGGCTGGCGCGCGGCGACCTGGCCGCCGGCGCGGCGCTTCAGCCACTTGCCCCAGTCGACCCACCAGCTGCCGGCATGCTCCTCGGTCGTGTCGAACCACGCCTGCGGATCGGCGGGCGTTTCATCGCCAGCGCGAAAGCCGTACTTGACCTTGGTCGGCGGATTGATCACCCCGGCGATGTGCCCCGAGTTGCCCAGCACGAAACGGCTCGGCCCGGAAAACAGCTGCGTGGTCTGGTAGCAGGTCTTCCACGGCGCAATGTGGTCGTCGCGCGTCGCCAGCACGTAGGACGGCGTGGTGATCTTCGTGACGTCGATCTTCTCGCCGGCGATCTCGAGCGCATTCGGTTCCCGCAGCAGGTTCCGCAGGTACATGTTGCGCATGAACCAGACATGGCACGCGGCCGGCATGTTGGTCGCGTCTTCGTTCCAGTACAACAGGTCGAAGGGCACGCGCGGCTTGCCGAGCAGGTAATGGTTGATGATGAACGACCAGATCAGGTCCGGCGCGCGCAGCATCCGGAAGCCCCACGAGACGTTGTCGCCGGGGATGAAGCCCTTGGCGCGGCCCACCGCCTCAAGGCGGTCGACGAGCTCGTCGTTGACGAACACCTTGATGTCGCCGACGTCGGTATAGTCGACCAGCGTCGTCAGGAAGGTGGCCGAGTGAATCGGCTTGCGGCCCCTGGCCTCGAGCCACGCCAGCATCACCGTCAGCAGGATGCCGCCGAGGCAGTAGCCCATCGCGTTGACTTCATCCTGGCCGGTGACGTCCTTGATGATGTCTAGCGCGGTCAGCGGCCCCTCGAGCATGTAATCGTCGAAGGTCTTGTCGCGCGTCTCGCCGTTCGGGTTGACCCAGGAGATCAGGAACACCGTGTGTCCCTGCTCCACGCACCAGCGCACCAGCGAGTTGGACGGCTGCATGTCGAGCACGTAGTACTTGTTGAGCCATGGCGGAATGATCAGCAGCGGCCGGCGGGCGACCTTCGCCGTCGTCGGCGTGTACTGGATCAGCTGCATCAGCTCGTTCTGGTAGATGACCTTGCCGGGTGTGACGGCCAGGTTGTGCCCGATCTTGAAGGCGCCCATGTCCGACATGCTGATCTTCAACCGGCCGTTCTTCAGGTCGAGGTCGGACCAGAAGTTGCGCACGCCGTCGACCAGGTTACGGCCGCGGCTGTCCTTGGTCGCAGCGTGCACCTCGGGGTTGCTCAGCGCGAAGTTGCTCGGCGCGACCGCGTCGAGGAACTGCCCGGTGAAAAAGCGCAGCTTGCGCGCGGTGTCCTCGTCGAGCCCCGGCGTGCCGTCGGCCAGCGCCAGCGTCGTCTTCGTGGTCGCCTGCCAGGCGCGGCGCACCGCGTTGAACACCGGCCGCCGGGCCCAGGACTCGCCGCCGAAGCGGCGATCACCCGCGCCACCCGCGCCGTCGCCGTTCACCGGCTTGCCCGCCGCGTTGCGCAACAGCTCGCCGCCGATGCCGAGGTAGTCGCCGGTCAGGCTGGCCGAGTGCTTCAGCACGAAGGCCGGATGTGCCGCGAGCGCGCCGAGCCACTGCGCGTAAGCCTTGCCGACATCCGCCGACAGGCCGGCCATGACGCGTGCCATGTGGTACTTCGCCTGCAGCTCGGCCGGCGTGATCTGCTTGATCAAAGACATCGTGGCGCCCCGCTCAGCCGAGCCGCTCGAAGATGGCCGCGATGCCCTGGCCGCCGCCGATGCACATCGTCACCAGCGCGTAGCGGCCGCCGGTGCGCGCGAGTTCGTGCAAGGCCTTGACAGTGATGATGCAGCCGGTGGCGCCGATCGGGTGACCGAGCGAGATGCCGCTGCCGTTCGGGTTGACGCGGTCGGCCGGCAGCTCCAGGTCGCGGCACACGGCCAGCGCCTGGGCCGCGAAGGCCTCGTTGACCTCGAACACGTCGATATCGGCGACCTTCAGGCCGGTGCTCGCGAGCAACGCACGCACCGCCGGCACCGGGCCTATGCCCATGTACTTCGGCTCGACGCCGGCAAAGCTGTAGCCGACCAGGCGGGCCATCGGCTGCAGGCCCCGCGCCTTGGCGGCGGAGCGCTCCATCAGCACGACGGCGCCGGCGCCGTCGTTCAGCCCGGAGGCATTGCCCGCCGTCACGCTGCCGTCGCCCTTGAAGGCCGGCTTGAGCTTCGCAAGGCTGTCGAGGCTGGTCTCGCGCCGCACGTGCTCGTCGGTGTCGAAGGCCTTGGTCTCGCGCTTGACCTTGACCTGGACCGGCACGACCTGGCCCTTGAAGCGGCCCTCGTCGATCGCGCGCGCGGCGCGCTGCTGGCTCTCGAGCGCGAGCTTGTCCTGGTCCTCGCGGCTGACGCCCCAGCGCTCCGCCACGTTTTCCGCGGTGATGCCCATGTGGCAGGCGTCAAAGGGGTCGCTGAGCGCAGCCACCATCGCGTCGATGACCTGGCCATCGCCGAGGCGCTGGCCGAAGCGCAGGCCCGGCAACCAGTACTGCGCGCGGCTCATGCACTCGGCGCCGCCCGCGACCGCGGCCTCGGCATCGCCCAGCTGGATCAGCTGTGCCGCCGAGACGATCGCCTGCAGGCCGCTGCCGCACAGCCGGTTCACGGTCAGCGACGGGGTTTCCACCGGCAGGCCGCCGTTCACGGCCGCGACGCGCGCCATGTACATGTCGCGCGCCTCGGTGTGCAGGACATTGCCGAACACGCAGTGGCCGATGTCGCCCGGCTCGAGGCCGGCGCGGCTGACCGCCTCGCGCACGCACAGCGCGGCGAGGTCCGCGGGTGGGCTGGCGGCCAGGGCACCTCCGTAGGTGCCGATGGCCGTGCGCACGGCCGAGACGACGACGACTTCTCGTTGCGGGTCACTCATGACGCTGCCTACCTCGTGTTGTTGTGCGCGGCCTTGTGTCGACCGTTCAACTTGCCACCCGCGGGCGATTGTCGCAAGCGCCGGAGGGCGCCGGGCGATTCCCTGCCGGGCGCACCAAGAAAACGGGCGGGACGTTGCCGCCCCGCCCGTCATCCGGCCTGCCTAGGCCGCCTTCTTGCGCGCCGGCTTCGGCGCGGCTGCCTGCGCGGCAGCGACCGTCTCTTCAAACGTGGACTGCGCCTGCTTGACGCCCTGCTCGGCCCAGCCGGCCAGCGTGGTCTGCGTCTCGGTGGCCGCTGCCATCAGGCCCTGGGCCCGCTGCTGGATGCGCGCGACATATTCCTCGGCCAGCTTGGTCTGGGCCTGGAAGTACTCGCTCGGGGTGGTCGCCGAGGACACGATCTTGAGCTGGTCGACAGCGAGGTCAATCGCGTCGCCGAGCAGCTCGACCTGCATCTGGAAGGCCTTCTCGAAAGCCCTGAAACCGAAATCCGTGACGTCGGACAACGGCGCGGCGGCCTCCTGGGCCTTGTTGATAAAACTGTCGAATCCGTAGTTCATGGCGTAATTCCTCTTAGGCTCGGTGACGGTGTGCGGCTGCTTGCCAAAGCGTGAGCGAACCTTAGCAGAAATGTTTTTGCATTGCAAAAATATCTCCTGAGCCTGTGCATGCTGTCCAATAAAAACAATTACTTATTGCCAGGCTTGGGCTTTGATTTCTTTTGCGATTGCGCGAGGACGCCCCCGAACAGGCCCTGCTGGAGTTCCTTCCACGCGCCGAGATGCTGCTCGGCGAGCTGGCTCATCGTCGCCAGCGGGGTGTCCTTCATCAGCTTCAGGACCGAGTCCTGGAAGCGCTCCTGCTGGTCGACGAAGGCGCCGACGCTGCGCTCGAGGTAGGTCGCCAGGAAATCCTGCATCGCGCCGCCATAGAAGCGGATCAGCTGCTCGAGCAGCTCGGCGGACAGCAGCGGCCGCCCGGCCTCCTCGCGCTCCACGATGATCTGCAGCAGGATCGTGCGCGTCAGGTCTTCGCCGGTCTTGGCATCCTCGACGCGGATCTTTTCGCCCGCCATGACGAGCTCGCGAACCTCGTCCAGCGTCAGGTGACGGCTCTCCGAAGGGTCGTAGAGCCGGCGATTGGCATATTTGCGGATAACGCGTTCTTTCATGGACCCCATCATGCAGCCCCGCACGCCGGCCGTGAAGTGCCGGCCTAGTCCATGTGGTAGCCGCCGTTGACCGACAGGTCGGCGCCGGTGATGTAGGCGGCATCGTCCGAAGCCAGGAACAGCACGGCGCGCGCGATTTCCTCGGGCTTGCCAAAGCGGCCGGCCGGAATCTGCTCGCGGATGCCCTCGCGGATCGGCTCAGGCACGTTCATGATCAGCGGGGACTCGATATAGCCCGGCGACACGGTGTTCACGGTGACGCCCTTGCGCGCGACCTCGCGGGCGACGGCCATCGTGAAGCCATGCACGCCGGCCTTGGCGGCGGAGTAGTTCGCCTGGCCGAACTGGCCGCGCTGGCCGTTGACCGAGGAAATGTTGACCACCCGGCCGTAGCCGCGCCCGATCATCCCGCCGATCACCGACTTGGTCGCGTTGTAGACGCTGTCGAGGTTGGTGCGGACCACGGCCTGCCAGTCGGCCGGCTCGAGATTGACCAGCCGCCCGTCGCGCGTGATGCCGGCGGCGTTGACCAGCACGTCGATCGGCCCGAGCGCCTCGACGACGGCTGTGACCCCGGCCCCGGTAGCATCGTAGTCGCCGGCGTCAAAGGGCTCGACGTGGATCTGCCTGCCCCGGCCGGCGGCCTCGTCGCGCCAGCGCGCCGCATTCTCGGCATCGCCCGGATGGCAGTTGGCCGCGACCTGGTAGCCTGCCCCCGCCAGCACCTCGCAGATGACCCTGCCGATGCAGCCCGTCCCGCCGGTCACCAACGCCGTACGTGCGCTCATTGCCCGTCTCCTGTTCTTATTGCATTGCAAAAGGACCGCTGCCGAGCATAGCGCGTTGTTTTGTGCGATGCAAAACGGATTTTCCGAACCCGGAAACGAAAGCGGGCGGCCCGAAGGCCGCCCGCCCTGCCGACCATGGGGGGTCGGAATCTGAGGCTAGAAAAACAGCTGCGCCTGCACGCGGAAGGCGTCGACCTCGCTGCCGTTCCGGAACTGGTCGTCGATCGAGTACTCGGCCGTCAGCTTGGCGCGATGGCCGCTGATCAGGTAGGTCAGGCCGAGGCCGATCGTGTCGAGCTTGTCACCGGCATCGGGATCCTGCTGCTGCCAGCGGAGATAGGGCTGCCACTTGGTGCCGGCAAAGTTGAATGCGCCGACGACGTTCATGCTGTTGCCGTCACCCATGCCGCCGATGACGCCGTCCCAGTCGATGTAGGTGCCATTGAACGACAGGTGGCCGGCATTGAGCTTCTTCTCGACGGTGAAGAACACGCTCCACGCCTCGTGGTCGTCAAAGCCGCTGCTGCCGCGGCTCATGAGGTCATAGCCCGCGCCGAAGCTCAGCACATCGAGCGCGCCGAGGCTGTTCTGGTTGTAGAACCAGCCGCCCTGTGCCGAGGCCAGGTTGACCACGACCATGCCGGTGATGCGCCCGTCGCTGCTGTCATTGCGGACGGCGTCCCGCTCGCCGCGGAAATAGCCGACGCGATAGTCGATCAGGTCGTCGAACAGCAGGCCACGGGCCATGATACCGTCATCGCGCCAGAAGGCGCCCTGGGGCGTCGTCGGCTGGTTGGCCAGCGTCCGGGTCGGGTAGTCGATTGCGGTCAGCGTCACGGCCGAGGTCTGGTTGTCGATCGTGAACGGCACGAGCATGCGGCCGACCGTGACGTTGAATTCCTTCGCCAGGCGGTAATCGATGAACGCATCGGTCAGCACCGGGTCCTGGCGGGCGCCGGAGGCGTTGCCGGACGCCGCGTCGTAATTCAGGAAGAAGTGAATCTGGTCGGTCGCCTGGCCGAGCAGCATGACGCGGTTGCGGCGCGTGAAGAAATCGTTGGAGTAGTCGCTGCCGCTGGGCGCACCGTCGTCGACCGCTTCGTACCAGAACTGGTGCAGGTAGCCCAGCTGCACCCAGGTGGTGTCGCTGACTTCGAGCTTCGGACTCCAGGCGCTCGCAGTATGGGGGACCAACGCCAGCATGGCTGCCGCAAGCAGGCCGCTGGAGACGGGTTTATTGATTCGCATAGTTATTCTCCTGGTGAATGACAGGTCGTTCCGCGAGGTGCCAGACAAGCGACTCCGCGTCTTCCGGATCGCCCCAGCGCCTTCTCCCTGAGTAGTTGTCGTCTGGAGGCAACGAGCACACGTGATCATCGAACATGAATACAGTAGTACGCTATTAGCGCAAAGTCTAAGATTCTGCTACCTGAGCGCATTGTGTATCAGGGAAAACCGAAACATGACGAAATTATTGCGTTGCGAAAAAACGACAAATCTTCGGTGGGCTGCCCCGCGTACCCGGGGCCCCGGAAGCCCCTGGATCGCGCGCGATCGGCAGGGACGTTCCGGGTCGTCGCTCGCCGGCGCTGCGACAAAGGTCTAATGTACTCACCCAAGGGCAGAAACAAGACTCACGAATGACAGGTCCCGCAGCGCCTGCCCACGGGACACGGGGGAGAAAAGGAGGAATCCATGACCGGATCGAAGGTCTATCCGGTGCCGGCGGGCTTTGCCCGGGCGGCCCATTGCACCCAGGAACAATACGAGCAGATGTATGCCGCCTCCGTGGCGGACCCCGACACATTCTGGGGCGAGCACGGCAAGCGGATCGACTGGATCCGCCCTTACACCAAGGTCAAGAACACCACCTTCGACCGGCACCACCTCCACATCGGCTGGTTCGAGGACGGCACGCTGAATGCCAGCGCCAACTGCCTCGACCGGCACCTCGCCAAGCGCGGTGACCAGACCGCGATCATCTGGGAAGGCGACGACCCGGCGGAATCGAAGCACATCACCTACCGCCAGCTCTACGAGCAGGTCTGCAGGTTCGCCAATGGGCTGAAGTCGCTCGGCATCGGCAAGGGCGACATGGTCACGATCTACATGCCGATGATCCCGGAAGCCGCCATCGCCATGCTGGCCTGCGCGCGCATCGGCGCGCCGCACTCGGTGGTGTTCGGCGGCTTCTCGCCTGAATCCGTCGCCGGCCGCGTCGAGGACTGCGACTCCAAGTTGATCATCACGGCGGACGAAGGGCTGCGGGGCGGCCGCAAGGTGCCGCTGAAGGCCAACGTCGACCGCGCGCTGAACGACCACGGGCTGGCCTCGGTCGCCAACGTCGTCGTGGTCAAGCGCACCGGCGGCAAGGTCGCATGGCAGGAAGGCCGCGACGTCTGGTACGAGGAGCTGGTCAAGGACCAGCCGGCCGAGTGTCCGCCGGCGGAGATGGGCGCCGAGGACACGCTGTTCATCCTGTACACCTCCGGCTCGACCGGCAAGCCGAAGGGCGTGCTGCACACCACCGGCGGCTACCTGGTGTTCGCGTCGATGACCCACCAGTACGTCTTCGACTATCACCCGGGCGACATCTACTGGTGCACCGCCGACGTCGGCTGGGTCACCGGCCACAGCTACATCGTCTACG
>CAYWYS010000006.1:0-104317 GCA_964462675.1 uncultured Thioalkalivibrio sp. | reverse complement strand
TCGATGAAATCAACAAACCAAAGGCCGAAGTCCGCTACGAAATGAAGTAGCCGGGCACCGTCAATGCGGCCTCGGCATGACGCTTACGGTTATTCAATACATAGCTGTAGCGGTTGTAGCTCTGCAGGTTGTACGGCGCCGGCACAAACGGATCGGCCGACAAGAACCGCCCCAGATGCGGGTCATACACCCGCCCGTTCATGTGCACCAGGCCAATCTCGTCCAGCATCTCGTGGAACGTATAGCCCCGCGAGGTGGTGCTGCCGATGACGATCTGGTCACCCGCCGAGGGATTGCCCGTCCAGTTGCTTCCCCGGCGCTTGCCGAAGGCATCGAAACTCAACCGTGCGAGCAGGGTCCCTTGTTCGTCGGTAATGGACTCCACACTCCCCAGATGATCGGCATGCAGATAACGAGTCTCGTGCTGGTAGTTGCTGCGCCGCGTATGCACCGCCACTGTCTCGCCGGCGGCCCGGATATAGTGACGGTACTCGCTCGTTCCGGCTGTGGTGATCCGCTCGTACTGCCCACCCGCTACATAGATCGTCTCGGTCGTCACCCCGCCGGCAATCGCGATCTGTCGGAAACGATTCCGCGAGGGCCCATAGCTGAAACTCGCACTGTTGCCGCCGGCCGACAGCGACGACGGTAGGTTGTACGACGTCCAAGTGAGCGCCGCGCCATTGCGACTGGTCATGTTGCCGTTGGCGTCGTACGAGTAGGACCCGCCGCTGGTGGTGCTGGTCACTTGGTGCGGCCGCTGCGGGTGATAGGTGTAGGTCCCGACACCCGACTTGCTCTGGATGTTCCCCAACCCTTGCGGATCGTAGGTAATCGACATCGGGCTTGGGCCGCTGACTGTCTGCAGGCGGTTCAGTGCGTCGTACTGGAAGCTTTCGCTAAGCCCCTGCAGCTGGTCCTGACGGAATTCCAGATTGCCAACCGCGTCCCAGTCGTAGCGCAGCGACTGCACGCTGCCCGTGTCGATCTGCTTCACCAGCCCGGTTACCTGGTCGTATAGCCGCGAGCTCGACAACCCATTGCCGTATTGCACCCCGGTCACTTGGCCGGCGGCATTCATCGCTGTCGCGTGCCAGTAAACCTCGGTAGCATTGTCGTGGTTGACCACCCGCTGCAGATGTCCGTAGGCATCGTATTCGTAGACTTCGGCGTAGCCGCCCGGCGAACTGACGATGTCGAGGCGCCCGACCCCGTTCGGGGCGCTGTCCCAGGTCCAGGTCGTCGTGCCTTCGGGCTCGATGCGTTGTACCAGCCGGCCCAGTCCGTCGTAGATTAGTGTGACGGTCTGGTTCTTGGCATCCGTCTGCGCGACGAGGTCTCCAAACGAGTTGTACTGGTAGCTCCAGTTGCCCATATCGGGATCGCTGCTGCTGGTCTTGCGTCCGCGAATGTCGTACCCGAGGACGATTTCGTGCCCGGTAGGATTGGTGGTGCGGACGAGGTTGCCGAACGCATCGTATGGATTATTGTGGATTCGCTACCACACAAAAAAAGGCGGACGAGGAAGCCCCTCGGAGGTGCGGGCCGGGAAAGACCCCGCAGTCGTCAAACGTTCGTCATGCGACGAAAAGGTTGGCGCAACGTTCAGCCCTACGGCGCAGGTCGTAGCGCTACTTCAAGAAGATGCGGAAAGCCGCGCCATGGGCGCAGTGACTACGCAAGCCGACGCTCGACCCGAGCGCGGCAACTCACCACGAAGCTCTTCGCTCGCAAATGCGATGCAGTCGTGGCCCTGGCTGGGGTCTCCAGCGGCAGGGCGCTTTCCAATCGGCCACCACGGCCACTCCAAGCAGGCCGCCTCCGCGGCGGTCCAGTCAACCAGCGAGCCGTTGCGCTCGCGTCACGATGCTGTGCGCTGAAGCTGCAAGGCGGCTCTAGTGCGGGCAGCGCGTAACTTTCTACGCGACAAGCGGAGAAAGTGACGCGCGATTAAATTGATAAGAAAGGCATATGACTCAGTGGCTTACTAGCCGCTGAGTCAGTGACGCGCTCGTCAGAGCGCACAAACAAGGCCACGAGAGCCGAAAGGCTCTCGTGACCCTACTACGCCGGCGCACCTAAGGAATGCGCCCGGAGCAATCGCTGTCAGGTCAACAACCGCCCCCGCAAGGGGCTGCCCGCTTTATCCGAAAGGAGCACGTCCGGTTTACCACCGCGGCGTGCGCGGGCTCGGAACTCACCACCCGGTGAGCCCGTCCGCGCGGTTTTGATCTTCCCCTCCAGCGATGCTCCGCAAAATTGCCAGGCTCCGGCTTTCGGCCGGAGGGAGGGGGAAATTACCGGCGGACCGGCACGGGATGGATTATTTTGGACAACGGATGGGACTTTCATGAGCAAACGGACCAAGGCTATAGCGAGTGTGCGCGGCGCGGCAGAGGCCGCGGGCGGCGCGCATCTGACCCGAGAGGCCCGCGGCATGATCATGACGCGGCTAGTCAATGCGCTGTACGACCGTGGCATCCAGGTGACTGGCATCGACGGTCTGCGCGAGCGCCACATCGTCGGTTATCTCGACGCCCGTAAAGATGAGGGCGTGGCGGTCCGAACACTCCAGAATGAAGCGTCAGCGATACGAACCAGCCTATCTGCTGCCGGCCGCGGGCAGGCGGCCGCCTCCAAGGGGCTGAGCAACAAGGCCCTCGGGATTTCAGGCGGGTCCCGTATGGGCACGAATACCGCCGCCACCTTTGACCAGGTCCAACGCGGACTTGAGGCCGCGTATCAGCGTGACGCTGGCCTCGCCGTTTGCCTGAAGCTTGAGCGCACTCTCGGACTACGTGGCGCTGAGGCCGTCCACAGCGGCAAGTCGCTTCGAGACTGGGAGAAGCGGCTCGCACAGGGCGAGCGTGTGTACGTCGTGCACGGCACCAAAGGAGGACGCCCCAGATACAGTGCGCCGGCCGATCGGGAGAAAGCCATGGAGGCAGTCCGTGAAGCCAGGCAACTCGCGAACCAGCGCGGCGGCCACCTGATAGAAAAGCCCACTCTGAAGCAAGCTTATAAGTTTTACACGAACGAAATGCACCGCCACATCAGCCCCGCCGCCGGAGTTACACCACACGCCCTTAGGTATGCATACACGAAGGACATGCTCGCCCATTACGAGGTGGAGGGAAACGACCGCGCGGAGGCTCTATCCATCACCAGCACCGATCTCGGCCACGGTGATAAGCGCGGCCGATTCGTCGAAGACGTGTACGATCAATGAAGATTTCCATCGGCTCAAGGGCTTTTGCGGCCGTTATTCCCCTGGGAACCAGGAACCCGGGGCAATAGGCGCAGCCAATGGTCCCCAAGCAAGTCCATCAGCAGCAAAAACCACCGCGAACACCGTTCGTGGCGCGGGGACCATGGCGTGCCGGTTGCACTCCCATGCGTGGGCATGGCGCCTGCTTCCGCTGTGCTGCCGTTGCTGGTTGCTGCCATGCGAAGCCGGGGCAATGCGTCCTCCATTGCAGGGTTCAGCATGCCCGAGGACGATTCCAGTGATAATCTCCCCCGCGGGGTTTCATTGGGTGCTTCGCCGCCAGGTCGGGTACCCGTCGAAGATTGAGATTTACGGAATACCTGCATGCCATCGTTGAACTGGATCGGTAAGGACGCCGTCGTCAGGCACCACAAAGAGGTGCCGTTTCGCCTCCTGGAGCCTGTCCCTGAGCTTTCCTGCGGCCCCGCCGACACAGGTAACCTGATCGTACAGGGCGACAATCTCCACGCGCTCAAGGCTCTCCTACCGCGCTATGCCGGCCAAGTGAAGTGCATCTACATCGACCCGCCCTACAACACTGGCAACGAGGGTTGGGTCTACAACGACAACGTCAACAGCCCCGAGATTCGTAAGTGGCTCGGCGAGGTCGTCGGAAAGGAAGGCGAGACGCTCGACCGCCACGATCGCTGGCTATGCATGATGTATCCACGACTGGTGCTCCTAAAGCAGTTTCTGCGAGAGGACGGGGCCATTTTCATTTCTATCGACGACAACGAAGTCGCGGCTCTTCGACTGCTGATGGATGAAATTTTTGGCGCGACCAAGTTCGTCGCGAGCAACGTCTGGCAGAAGCGCTATTCGCGCGAGAATCGCGGGGCCATAGGCGACGTACATGAATACCTTGTCGTGTACGCGAAGAATCCAACTAAATTCCAAGAAGTTAGAAATCGCGTCCCCATCGATGAAAAGCAGGCGAAGGTATACAAGAATCCCAACAACGATCCTAAAGGTCGATGGCGTGGCATCCCAATGACTGCTCAGGGATACCGGCCAAATCAGATGTATGAAATCGAAACTCCCTCCGGGCGGAAAGTTAAGCCACCTGAAGGCCGCTGCTGGTCGACAATTGAACGTGAGTTTCTGAAATTGAAGGCAGCGGGCCGGATTCACTTCGGGAGGAATGGTTCCTCGCAACCTAGCGTGATTCGCTATCTATCCGAGGTCGAAGGCTTCGTCCCATGGACATGGTGGCCCCACGAGGAGGTAGGTCACACGGACGAAGCCAAGAAGGAGATACAGAGCCTTTTTGGCACCCAGACTGCATTCGACACCCCCAAACCTACGCGACTGCTTCAGCGCGTTGTCCAAATCGCAACCAATCCAGACGAACTGGTACTCGACAGCTTTGCCGGCTCCGGCACGACCGGCCACGCGGTTCTGAAACAAAACGCAGAGGATGGTGGTGACCGTCGATTCATCCTCGTGGAAATGGACGAAAAAATTGCCGAAGACGTTACCGCAGAACGAGTCAAACGGGTCGCCACCGGGTACACCACCGCCAAGGGGCAAGCCATTGAAGCATTCGGTGGTGGCTTCCAGTTCTGCAGACTGTCGTCTGAACCCCTTTTCAATGCCGAAGGCCAAATCCGTAGTGACGTGACTTTCGCCCAGTTGGCCGAGTTTGTCTGGTTTGCCGAAACCGGCACCGGCTTAACGGCTGATAAACGCGGCAATGCCAACAACCCCTTGTTAGGAGTACACGAGGGCCGCGCAATTTATCTACTCTACAACGGCATCCTAAAGGATCGGTCGATAGCTGGCGGTAACGTGCTCACCGGCCCGGTTTTCGACCTACTTCCGGAAGTCGCCGGGCCGAAGGTAATCTACGCCGCCGCCAATCGCATGGGCGGCCGGGCCACACGCGAGAGCATCACGTTCAAACAGACCCCTTACGCGTTGGAGGTGTAGGTCATGACTACCTTCACGCCCAAGACCTACCAGCAACAAGTGCTCGACAGCGTCGAGATCTATTTCACGGCCTGCCATGAGCTGCCTTCACCCTCGATCGCTTTCACCGCCACCACTGAGCGCCTGTGGGGTCGCGGCAACGCCTACAACCTGCTGTCGGGCTTCCCCTCTGACATGCCGTATTTCTGCCTGCGCGTGCCCACCGGCGGCGGAAAGACCTGGCTGGCCGCCAAGAGCGTGGCCCTCGTCAACACGCACCTGCTGCGCTGCGAACACAGCGTGGTCCTGTGGCTGGTACCAAGCAAGCCGATCCGCGAGCAAACTTTACGTGCCCTGCGCGACCGCCTGCATCCGTACCACACGGCACTGCGGGAGGCGGGGCCGATCACGGTGATGGACCTGGATGAAGCCAAGAGCGTCACCCGCGCTACTTTCGACACCTCTACGACCATCATCGTCGCCACCCGGCAGGCGCTTCAGGTGGAGGACGAGGAATCCCGCAAGGTTTACCAGAGCAGTGGCGCGCTGATGCACCACTTTGACAACCTGTCGCCGACTCAGCGCGATGGGCTTTTGAGTGAAGGTGAGGGTGCCGAACGCACCATTCCCTGCTCGCTGGCGAATGTACTACGCCTGCGTCGGCCGTTCGTTGTTGTAGATGAAGCGCACAACAGCCGAACCGAGCTCGCATTCGACATGCTGGCGCGTTTCCGTCCAAGCGGCGTGATGGAGCTGAGCGCGACGCCCGATCTAGAGAGGACACCCAGCAACGTTCTGCACAGCGTTTCCGCAGCAGAGCTGAAATCGGAGGAAATGATCAAGCTGCCGGTGGTGCTGGAGACCGAGCCGAACTGGCAGCAGTGTCTCGCAGACGCCATAGGCCGGCGCAATGCGTTGCAAGAACTGGCCGACGAAGAGCGACGGTCGGGAGGCAATTATTTGCAGCCCCTGGTGCTGATCCAATCCGAACCGCGCCGCGCCGGCGTGGACACGCTGGATTTTGAACGCGTACGCCAGGAGCTGATCACTAACCATCGTATCCCTGACAAGGAAATCATCGTCGCGACAGGGGAAGAGAGAGGTCTCGAAAAGGTCGATGCCGACTACAAACTCGGGATTGCCGACCCGGCCTGCCCAGTGAAGTTTGTTATCACCCAGAGGGCTCTGGCGGAGGGCTGGGACTGCCCGTTCGCCTACATTTTGGTGAGCATGGCCTCGTTGTCTTCCGCCACGGCCGTGGAGCAGCTACTCGGCCGTGTGTTAAGGCAGCCTGGGGCTAGCCATCGCCAAGCGACCGAGCTAAATCAGTCCTATGCGTTTGTGGTGTCGCGTAACTTTGCCGAGACGGCAAGTGCACTGCGCGACAGGCTTGTATCAGGAGCCGGATTTGAGCGGCGCGAGGTTGCGGAATTCGTGAAGGCCGCCAAAGCGGACCAAGCTCGTCTGGATTTAGCAGGCCACGCCGGGCGAGTTGTCGTTCGGCCGGTAGCGATCACGCTGTCGGAGAAGCCAGATCTGAAAGGCGTGCCGAAGCCCGTACGCGACAAGGTGGAATGGGATGGAAAGCTCAATGTGCTGACCATCACCACGCCCCTGACGGAAGACGAGGCCCAACTACTGAAAGCTTCAGTCCGTTCCGAGACGGCTGCAAGCGCAATTGTCGAGGCCGCTGAAACCAGCCGGACCAGCGCCATCGAGTTCTTCCAGACGCCCGCGGAGATAGGCGAGCGATTCCGTGTTCCACAGATTGTTCTTCGTGTCCAAGGTGAATTGCAGCTGTTCGACGACCCAGAGGTCCTGGAATACCCCTGGGACTTGTCAAAGTACGACGCCGCACCTTCCCAGGAAGAACTGAATGCACTGGGCGCCGGCATGAAGGTATCCGAGGCCGGCGAGATTGACGTTGATGCTGAGAGCGGCAAGGTCATCTCCCGCTTCCTGCCGGACCTGCAGCGCGACTTAGGATTGATCTACCAGCCAGAGAACTGGGACGAGGTGCGCCTCGCATCCTGGCTTTGCAGAAACCTGCCAGAACCTTCACTCACCCACGCTAGCAAGCAGGCCTTCGTGGCTGCGTGGGTAACGCAGCTCCTGAGCCGGGAGAGCTTTTCTCTGGCTCGCGCGAACCTTCAGAAATTCCTGATCCGCAACCTACTTGAATCTCGAATCCGAAGACTTCGGAAACAGGCGATAGGCCGGGCGTTCCAGGAACTGTTGTTTGGCGACGACGCCGCCTCACGTGTCACCGTCTCTGATCTACACGCGTTTGAGTTTCACGCATACGCCTACGCGCCGAGTCGCGATTACGATGGCCGGTTCGGACACTTTGACTTCCGCAGGCACTTCTACGGCCGTATCGGCGACTTCGACAGCAAGGAGGAATTCGAGTGTGCCTGTTGGCTTGATATGCAGGCTCAAAAGGGGCGTATCAAGTATTGGGTGCGAAATCTCGTCCGGCGCGAGGGCTGCTCGTTTTTCCTGCAGAAGGCGGATGGGCGCTTCTACCCCGATTTTCTCTGCCAGCTCCCCGGCGAAGGTGGGGAGCCTGGACCCGTCCTCGCCGTCGAGTACAAAGGCGGGGATCGATGGGCCGGAGCAGAGGACGATCGAATGATTGGGGGGCTGTGGGCTGAACTTTCGGAGGGTCGGTGTAAGTTCGTGATGGTCAAAGACAGGACCTGGACCACGATCGATGTTCTACTTAACGGAGCGCGATCTGGATAAGGTTAACGCCTCGGGTCACCTGGAAACATCCAATCGACGGGCCCAATTTCGGGCCCGGAACTCGCTGCTACTAAACCTGTTAGTCCGTCAAAGTCTCCATGTAACAGTTTCCGGCGAGAAGCAGACGACCAGAGCTCAATTGTCTAAGGCACTCGAATCTAAGAGTACCGAAAGCTCCCCAATGTCTATTCCCTTTGCCGCACATCGACCAGCACGCGGCCAATGTCGTATTCGATTACTCTAGTTGTCGCCGCTTGCGCCTTCTCTGGGTGAAAGAGTGCAAGGTTAATCCCCTCGCCCACGGAGCTACGGTACACGACCCCATCAAAGCCGCATTTCTTGATGAACTCACAAAGGTATTGGCTGGGCGTGTAGTCCACGACCGCAGACTGCGGTACAACTGGCCTTGTCAGCTCGTCTCCAAGCCGTTCAAGAAACGGCAGATCACCTCGCATCTTGCAGATGTTCTCCGCATCTTCGAGCAAGAAAGGGGAAACCATCCGACGGGCATCCCTCAGATCAACCAGCTTTAAATCGGAATCAGTCCGGTACTTCGCAACACAAGCGACTTGGCCCGTGTGTGGGCGAACCTCAGCTATAGACGTTTCCGGGGTTGATCCAACGTATAGATAGGGTATACCCGCGGGATTTGCCCTGCCATGTGATGCAGTCCCTTTCGGAGGTGCGCCCATTTCCTCGATCGAAAAAGAAGCAAACCCCGACCGAATCCGCGCCCGATACCAGACATCGGGCACCTCGTCTGCTTTCAATGCAAGATGATTGAGTAAGAACTTCAATCTGTCCCAATCAATACCCGAGTCTGGGAAAAAGCGATTGCGGTGCATCAACTCGTCGCGTAGATTTTCCCACTCACCCAGTGAATCCCCAGCCGGCTTAATCGACGGCGAGAATCGCTGACGAACGATTTCCCCGTCGTCTAGAATCTCAGCGAGCAAGTCTTTTGCGTGGGCGTCATCCATTCGAGGATGGCTGAACAAGCCCCAATCTGCTCGAAGCCACTCCACCAGTAGCTTGCCCTCAGTATCGGGCCTATATGCACTAATCAGAAGTTCAAAATACTCTGACAGCGTGCGTGGCGATAGGATCGGAACATTGCTTTGTCCACAATACCCGCAGTCTCCTGATTCATTGGACCGTAGAGGGAATATGTTCCTTCTGAGGCCGCGGTCACCGAAACACTCTGCGCAACACCTCATTTCCCGCTAGGTCACATTATTGAAGAAGCTGGCGAGGGTCTCGATGTGATGATTCATAGAAAGTTTCTTGACATACCCCAGGCCGGGGAAGTGTCCGTCCCCGTGGAGACGTCGATATTCCTCAACGGCCTTCGACTCCAACACCTTCGAGCCTGGAGCGTCGAGCACATTAACCATTTTCGCTAACGCCTCCGCGAACTTTCCTGCAGGGTCTTTAGGTGTGTCCTGCCTGTCCGACACGAAGTGATAGATCTGCATCGAATCGTCAAGATCGGGGTCTATGAATGTCAGATGAATCGCCACCGCATACGCTGGCCCGCCGGCTTCGCTGAAGTCGTCTCCCACAATTAGAAAGTCCCCGAACCCATTCATCCCCTCGTCCGGGTACGTGGCGTGCAGGTCCGAGAAATGTTCCACGGGGTCGTAGTCAGCGTTGCGCTTTCTTTCAAAGCCATCTCTTATCAGTACGCGATGTGCGCCTTTGAAGTGCTTCTGATATAGCTTCCCGCAAAAGCGATGCAAGAATATGTGGCATTGGTCTTCGGTCGGTGCTCCGAGACTGGCAGCAAGGCCCTTCGCCTCGCGAAATCCCGCGTGTATGAATACCGGGGAATGGTTGTCGTGCGCTTGATAGCACGTCATTGCCTCCCCAACTGTCATCGAGGGTTTCAATAGAATCCCCGCAGATACATTGGGCAAATCGAGATATTTTTCCCTAAGCAGATGGCTCACCGGATCGCCATCACCAGCCAAGTCCCCATGATGCGGATTGATGATTACCGTTGCCTTTCCTCCCGCTTCAACAACGGCTTCCAATGCTCGGTGAAGTGCTCCCAAGCTTTCCCTGACGGGTTCGATGATCGGCGTAAATTTTGCCTTGGAAAGGACTGGGGCCATTTCCCTGATGGTTATCAGCTCGTATTGCTTGCCCCGAAAATACGGATAATACATTCGCTCAAGCCCACGCCATCGCGTCAACCGACCGCGAATTCACAGCGCGAATCAAGCGACGGTGATCAACCTTGCGAAGCGGAACGGACAATGCTGCTGCATGAAGGGAAGGTGGCAGCTCTTTTATCAATTCTGCAAGTCCTTTTAGATTTCGCGTGCGCTTCAATGTGCTTACCATGCCTGCATGAGCGACCCTTGGCTCAAGTTTTACAAACAGCGCGCGAAGAGTGGAGTGTATCTCTGTGTTGGGCACTGCAGGTATTGGGACCCCAAGCGATCGCAATATCATCTCGGCCTCGCTTGTACGAATAGCGTCGAATATGGCTGCCGCCGACGTGCGCTCTGGTCGGTTTGCGGCCTCGCGTACCTCAGATATCTGATAACGCTGGTTCAAGCGGAGCACGCCCACATCCGCAGGAACCAATCTCAAAACAGAGTCAATGTGGTGCTCACTCGCGAGTACGTAAACGCTAGAGAATACTCGGGAGTAAGCCGCAACCTGTTTTTCAAGCCTAGTAAGCGAATCTCTTTCAGACTTGACCTCATAAACTGTCGAGGTTCCATTAAGAATGGCCAAGTCCGCCTTGCAGTCGCCGACGCGAAATTCATTCAGCATCGAGGCCGTCTGCAACGAGTGCCTCCCGAGTAGAACTTTCTGTGTGAGGGCCGCCTTATAGACGTACTCGTCCCTGAGTCCTTCTTTTTTTAGGAGCACAAAGGCGGACTCGAAAAGCTCGTGAACATATACCGAGCTGGTTGCAACATCTAGCAATCCAGACTGTGCCACGAGCCTTGCGAAAGCTGGCGACCGTCCTTTCCTTGCCAGCTCGCGCACGACGCCCGATGAAAAGAGCCTAGAGACGGCGGCTATTTGGTCTAATGGAAGGCTCATCGTTTCCCCGCTTGATCCGCCTTACCCTTCTCTTTGAATTCTAAAGCAACTGTCTGCCTGTGCCCACAGGCACTGTCCGAGGCCTCACTCCCTGTCAATGCCAGCGTTGCCTCCACGCTTGGTACTCGGCCGGCCGAAGCCGGTAGCGCGCGATGTTGCCTTCATGCAGGCTCATTAGCTCGGTCTCCACGACTTCGACAAATCGTGCCTGGTCCGCCGCCGGCACCTGCTCCACCGCACGTTGCCGCGCCAATGCAGTCGCGGCTTTCTTGTCCAATCCCTCACGAACCACGGCCGCGACCGTCTCGGCGACCAGCGCCCGATAACGCAGGCGGAACGGGTCTGGCTCGCCCAGCGACTGGCGCACAGCCGAGTACCGCGCGCTGGAGCGCTCGTACGCCCAGATGAACACATCGCGCAGCAGGTCAACGCGATTCAGTTCATAGACGGCCAACACGCCGTCAATATAGGCGCGCTCGGGAACGTCCACGAAAGACAGCGGGCAGAGATTCCCGCGGATCAGGGGAATGTTCGCAGCGAGGCGGGAGACGCGCTTGTTGACGTCCTCGAAACCCTGCAAGTAGCCGAGATGGACGAGCGCGAAGAACGCCTGCTCGAAGGGATCCGCGATTGCGGCCGCGGTATCGAGAATTGTCTCGAAGCACTCCTCGATGAGCTGCGGCACTTCCAGCGGATGATAGACCGTGCCGTCGATGCCCACCGGAATGCGTCTCAGGCGGCCGCCGGCCTGTGGATCGGCGAGCAGATTTTCCGACAGCAGCGCGTGAAGATTCAGGATGGTGTAGCGGTTGAATCCGATCTCGTCCGCCTGGTCGACGAGCAGCTCGATGGCAGCCTTGTGGTTCAGGATCATCTGCGCTTCCAGCGCATCCTTGCCCTCGGCGGCCTCCCCGAGCTCCAGGAGGCGCTCGGTTTCGAGCAGTGAATAAGTATTACCTTCGAGGCGACTGGAGTTCCAGGAGAGGTCAATGAGCAGGCGGCCGTAGATCGTCCGGGCGTAGGTGCCCGCCGGGCGCTCACCATGAGGCGGCCGGCCCATTTCCAGCAGGCGTTGGCGTGTTTCCGCCGGCAGGTACCAGGTGACGTTGGGCCGGTAATCATCTAGAAAGTTGCGCTGGTAGCCGACCGGCCGGCGATCCTGGATCGGCGCCCGGACCGCCCGCTTGATCGACTCCGCCTCCGGGGTGATCGGGACATAGATTTCGCCGCGCCCCTCGGAGGTCGCGTTGAGAGTTGCCCGAAACGCTCCTGTGCCGGTGATGGTGCCGGGCGCACGATAGCGACGACCCTTCCCCTGCCCTTCGGCGATCAGTCGCTTCTGCTCGACCAGCCGGGCGAGGCGGCGCTGCAGCATCCGCGGCGGCAGATCGTACGGCAATCCGTCGCGGATGGCGCTGACCTGCACGCCCTCCGGATGGGCCGCCACGGCAGCGAGGATGGCGTCTAGCTCGTGTTGGGGGACTCGCTTCGGCATATGGCAGATTATATGTCGCTAAAAGAATTTATGCGACATATAAAGCGCTCTAATTGACGCGTACCGCCTTTTTTGTCGCATAACCCGATCTTTTGTCGCGAACGCGACCTAGACCAACGGCGGCCCATGACGCTGACCGTGGGTCAAGATGTTTTGGATCCTCATCACCAGCGCCCATCCTGCCCTCGTCAGACTCAGTTGACGGCGTCTCTGGTCCTTCGCGTTTGAGACCTCGATCAGCGGCGCGTACTCCTTGTCGCCATGGATTCTCGGCTCGGCAAGTTCAGACACCGCCCGAGAGAATGTTGGCGGTGCTACCTGCAGTTTCGAGGCCAAGACTCCTTGGTCGGCGCGGTTGTGTACAGCCAAGTACAGCAGCGTAAGCACCTTGTAGTACTTGGCGGATGGCCCTACTTCCTTTGCGATCAATTGTGCGGCCTTCAGCAAGAGTTCTACTGAGATCTCGCCTGGCGTCATCCGAGTAACCACTACCCCTCCCTACACGGCACCAGCGTCAACCGGTCGTTGGCCCTCACGCGGCAGGTCGCTTCTTGGGCGCTTTCGCGCGCTTGCGAGTCTTCTTTTTGAATACATGGTCCATGAATGACGTCGCGTTGAGGGCTTGGCGCCGCTCACTCACGAGGTACTTGGCATAGTGCTTCTCGATCATTGCGACGGACGTGCCGAGTTCGCTGGCGAGCAGGTGAATGACCACACCCTTCAACAGGCGTTGCGAGATGTGCGTGTGACGCGTGCAGTACATCGTGGCGTCTGAAGGGAGCTTCGCCGCCGAGGCGGCCTCCTCCCAGGGGCGTATGTGATGGTTCTTACCCCAGATGGACCCATCATCCTTCACGAATAGCAGTTCATCCGGCTGCTTTCCCTTGGAAATCTCCTTGAAGAACTGTTGCATTGCATCATCCATCGTCGCGGTGCGAAGGCCGGTCTTGCCTCTGATCGTGATGGTCCCCGTATAGAGATCTACATCGCCAGCACGGATTTTCGCCAGCTCCCCCGGAGGGCGTGCGCCGGTGAGGAGTGCCGCGAGCACCAGCTGCCGGAATCCCCCTGACGTGGCCTTCAGCAACGCATCGATTTGTTTCTTGTCGAGAACAACCCGTCGAGCCTGCGAAACCCCTTTGTGAGGTTTCAGCTTCCGCCATGCGTCTGTCGATGGAATTTCCTGCTCACGCGCTTCTGCCGCGCGATTCAGCGCCGCCTTGAGAATGGTGAGCACATGGTTCGCCGAGTCCTTGGACTGGGTCTTTTCCTTCTTATCCGGTTGGAGCAGCGACCCCCACCACTCGTTCAGTGTTGTGCGCTGCAACGCGCTTATCGCCGTGTCGCCAAGTTTCGGCCGGATCCACTTGTCGGCCCGCTTCTGAGCGTCGTAGGCTGTCGATTCCGCCTTGTCCCGCTTCAGGTATTGGACGTAGTCGTCCAGGGCCTCTCCGACCGTATAGAGCGAGCGTGCGCCGCGAGTCCGGGCCATATCACCGAACCACTCTCTGGCTTTCTCCTGGGCCTGGTCGAACGCCAGGCTCGTACTGCCGTCGTCGGTCACGTCGTCGGCCGGCCCGATGGCCATGTAGACATGCTTCCCCTCGGGCGTTCGCCACCGCGCGATCCAGGTGCCACCCTTGGCTCCCTTCCGATACCCAACGGCGCACCCCTTGACGATGGTCTGCCAGTAAGGCTCCCGGCGCGCCTTCAGAGGCAGGCGTGCGGTTCGTGACGAAAGCTTGGGATTTGATACTGTTCTCGCCATACTGCACTCGCTGCTCCGTGGAGAGACTGGATTACGTACGGATTATATACGGACAATCCGGCCGCATACCACCACGGACGAGTTAGCACTAGGTTTATTTTAAATCAATGAGATAGAGGAGTCCGTAGCGATCCGTACAAGTGCGAGCAGGCCAGGAAAAACGGCCTCTCACGCCGGTAACAGGGGTTCGAATCCCCTACGGAGCGCCACTCCCCGCCGACCGCGGTATCGCCTCCGCCGTTCCCTGATGCAAGAAAGTCCGATCGCACTGCTCGCAGGCGCCACCGGTGCGGTCGGCAGCCAGCTGTTGGCGCGCTTGCTGGCGTCGGCCGACTGCCGCCGGGTCGTGACGGTCGGCCGGCGGGCGCCGGCGCTGCGCGATTCCCGCGTGGAGCACGTCACGGCGACGCTGGACAAGCTCCCGGCGGCGCTGGCAGGGCGCCGCTTCACGGCTGCATTCTGCTGCCTCGGCACGACCATGAAGCGTGCCGGGAGCCGGGAAGCTTTCCGCGCCGTGGATCTCGATGGCGTGGCAGCCTTCGCGCAGGCCGCTCGCACCGGGGACGCGAGCTTCTTCGGGCTGGTATCGGCGGCAGGCGCAGACCCACGGTCAACCAACTTCTACCTGCGGACCAAGGGCGACGCAGAGGCCGCGGTCGAAGCGCTCGGGTTTCCAAGCCTGGCGATCATGCAGCCGGGGCTGCTGCGCGGCGACCGCGCGGAGTTTCGCGCCGGCGAGCGGCTCGGACAGCTCGCGGCGCCCGTTGTCGATCGACTATTGCTTGGCGGCCTGGCGCGCTACCGCAGTGTCCGGCTCGACACGCTCGCAGCCGCGCTGGTCACCGCGGCGAAGCAGCGGGTCCCGGGCGTCAGCCGCTGCAACCCGGCGGCGATCGAGCGGCTGGCTGATGCCCGCTAGCTCGGCCGGCGTCCCCGGGCTCGCGCGGCGGCTCGCGGCCTCCCTTTACGACGCACTCGTGCTGATCGCCGTGCTGATGCTGGCTGGCGCCGCCTGGGTTGCGATCACGCGCGCGGCGGCGCCGCCGGGCGACTGGCTGTTCCGGGCCTACCTGCTGACGATCGCAGCGCTGTTCTTCGCCGGCTGCTGGACCCGTGGCGAGACGCTGGGGATGCGCGCCTGGAAATTGCGCATCGTCGCCGCCGACGGCCGCGTACCCGGCTGGGATCGCGCGCTGCTGCGCTTTGCGGCCGCGTTTCTCGCCTGGATCCCGTGCGGGCTCGGCGTCCTGTGGGTGCTGGTGGATCGGGACCGGCTCGCTTGGCACGACCGCCTGTCGGGCACGCGCCTGGTGTTGCGGGACTAGCGCCCGCTTCAGCGGATTCGGCTCATGCCGATTAGCGCCGCGCCGAGGATCACCGCCACCGGGAACCACGCGCTCAGCCAGGCCGGCGCGCCGTAGACCTGCCCGCCGTCGGCCAGCGCGCCCTTGCCGAGCACGTAGAGGATTCCGATCAGGAAACCGACGACGAAGCGCGCGCTGTTGCCGCCCGAGCGCAGCGGGCCGAACACGAACGGCAGCGCCAGCAGCAGCATCGCCGGCACTGCCGCGATGTTCGCGAGCCGCTGCCACATCGCCATCTCGTAGCGCCCGGCCTGCAGGTCATTCACCTCGAGGTAACGGATGTACTCCCGGAGCATCGGGATGCTCATGCTGTTGGTGTCGATGACCGACACGGCCATGACCGAGGGGTCGATGCCGGTCAAAAGGTCCATGCGCGACAGTTCCTCGATCTCGATGCGCTCGCCGAAGCGCGTCAACCGCACGTCCTCGAGCGTCCAGGTGCGGTCTTGTCCGACCTCTGCGCGGCGCGCGAATGCGACCGAGTCGAGCCGCCCCGCGTCGTCGAAGCGGTAGATGTAGACACCGCCGAGCCGCTCCAGGGTCTCGACCTGTAACACGTTGAACACCCTGTCGCCGTCACGCAGCCAGCTGCCCGACAGGCCGGACAGGCTGGTCCGGTCGCGCTTCAGTTCGTCGGCATAGTCGTCGGCGAAGCGCTCGGCCGGCGGCATGACGAACTCGCCGAGCGCGGCGGCGGCGACTGCGAACACGGCGCCCGCCAGCAGCATCGAGACCCCGAGGCGCCGGCGCCCCACTCCGGCAGCGCGCACCGCCACCAGCTCGCTATGCTTTGCCAGCGCGCCGAGACCCATCATGCCGCCGAGCAAGGCCGCGATCGGAAAAGCGTCGAAGGCATTGCGCGGCCACTGGGCCACGACGACCAGGAACGCGTCGGCCACCTGGAAATTGCCCTTGCCGACGTCCTGCAACTCGGTTGTGAGACTGATGAATCCGATCAGCGCGAGCAGCATGATCAAGACCAGCAGCGTCGCGCGCGCCGCCGCAACAGCGAGGTATCGCTCGATGATGTTCATGCGGCCCGCCAGCGGGCGCGCAGCCGCCAGGCGCCGCCGCCCTGCAGGTACAGCATCAGCAGCCCGGCGCACGTCACGGCGGCGTGCACCCACCACAGCCCGAGCCAGGCCGGCGCGCGCCCGTCCTCGAGCAGCGTGCGCCCGACACCGAGCAGGTTGCTGTAGATGACGTAGACGAGGATCGCGAAGCCGAGCCGGCCATAGCGACCCGAGCGCGGCGGCGTGCGCCCGAGCGGCACCGCGAGCAGCGTCAGTATCAGCAGCGATGCGGGCGCGGCAAGGCGCCAATGCAGCTCGGCGCGATCTTCCGCCAGGCCGGTGCCGAGCAATTCGAGCGTGGGCATCTGGCGGCGCTGCTGCGATGCGTCGGTGCGTCTCGGCACCGGCAGCGGGATGCCGTGCTCGACGAAGCGCGCCGTGCGAAATTCCGGGCTGCCGGGCCGGCCCGTGTAGCGAATGCCGTCGTACAGCACGAGGTAGTTCTCGTCGCGCTCGAGGGAAATGCGCTGGTCGGCGCGCGCTGCCGTCACGACCTCGACGTTTTCCTCGGTCCGTTGCTGGATGAACACGCCGGTCAGTTGACCGGCGGCGTTGCGATCGCGCGCATAGAAAACGAGGCGCCCGCCGGATGCACTGCGGAATCGGCCCGGCTCGAGCGCCGTCAGCTGCAACTGCCGCTGCCCTTCCTGGCGGATCTCGGTCGACATGCGCGCCGCCCACGGCACGGTATCGAACGACAGCATCGCGAGTCCGCTGGCCACCACCGCAGCAGCCCACAGCAGCGGCCGCAGCAAACGGCCGGAACCGACCCCGCAGGCGTTCAGCGCAGCCATCTCGCTGTCGCGGTAGAGCCGCCCCATCGTCAACATCACGGCGAAGAAGAAAGCTGCCGGCACCATCAGGCTGAGGTACTCGAGGCTGGTCAGCCCCATCAGCTTCAGCACGGCTTCCCGCGGAATGCGGTCGGCCGCGGCGCGCGCGAGCCCGCGGGCGAACTGGTCGCCGAGCAGAATCAGCATCAACACCGCCGTGACGCCGACGAAGGTCCGGAAGGTCTCGCGCAGCAGATAACGGTCTATGATGCCGGACACGATGCGCGCAGTTTCGGCCTGCCTCCCGATGAATTAAACTCCGGCATCTTACCGCGTCCGCGGCCGCCAGGGGGGGGCGGCTCGCGACTGCTGCGGCAGGCTCGCGTCCATCGCGCTTGCAGCGAACTACAATCCCCGGACGACTGCGCCAAGGAGAGGGACTCATGGATTTTTTTGCAAAGACCGGCACGGCGGCGACACAGCGCACCGATTGCGCGATCGTCGGCGTATACAAGGGGGGCCGGCTGTCGCAGGCCGCCGGTGAGATCGACGCGGTCTCGGGGCACCTGGTCGCGGGCCTGGTCAAGCGTGGCGACTTCGAGGGCAAGGCCGGCACGACCTTGCTGGTGCACTCGCCCGCCGGGATCGCGGCGCGGCGCCTGCTGCTGGTCGGCCTCGGCGAGCCGGGGAAGCTCGACCTGAAAGGCTGGCGCAAGGCGCACGGCGCGGCAGCCCGTACGCTGCTCGGCTCCGGCGCGAAGGACGCATTCAGCTTCCTGTCGACCGAGACCGTGGCCGACGCGGATGCTTATGTGCTGGCGCGGCACGCCGCCGAGTCGATCGAGGAAGCTGCCTACCGCTTCGATGAAATGAAGTCGAGCATCGAGGGGCCGCTGCCGAAGCTGGCGAAGGTCTCGCTGTGGGTTGCGGATCGCAAGTCGCAGGCCGCCGCGACGCTCGGCTTCGAGCATGGCGTGGCGATCGCCGCCGGGCAGTCGCTGGCGCGCAGGCTGGGCAACCTGCCCGCCAACGTCTGCACGCCGGGCTATCTTGCCGCCGCGGCCAGCAAGCTGGCCGAAGGCCAGGCCGATCTCAAGGTCTCCGTGCTCGAGCCGGCGCAGATGGAGAAGCTCGGCATGAACGCGCTGCTGTCGGTCGCGCGGGGCAGCCGCCAGCCGCCCAAGCTGATCGTCATGGAATGGCGCGGCGGCCCGAAGCAAGCCGCGCCGATCGCGCTCGTCGGCAAGGGCATCACCTTCGACACCGGCGGCATCTCGCTGAAGCCGCCGCTGGCCATGGACGAAATGAAGTTCGACATGTGCGGCGCGGCCGGCGTCATCGGCACCATGGCGACGATCGTGCGCCTTGCGCTCCCGATAAACGTCGTGGCGCTGGTGCCGGCGGCGGAGAACATGCCCGATGGGCTCGCGAGCCGCCCGGGTGACATCGTTACGACGATGTCGGGCCAGACCGTCGAGATTCTCAACACCGATGCGGAAGGCCGCCTCATCCTGTGCGACGCGCTGACTTATGTGCGGCGCTTCAAGCCGAGCACGGTCATCGACGTGGCGACCCTGACCGGCGCCTGCGTGATCGCTCTCGGCCAGCATCTGAGCGGCCTGATGAGCAGCGACGACAGCCTCGCGCGCGAGATACTGCGCGCCGGCATCGAGGCGGAGGACCGCGCCTGGCACCTGCCCATCGCCGAGGAATACGACGAGGAACTGAAGAGCAACTTCGCGGACTTTGCCAACGTGGCGGGCCGCGAGGGCGGCGCCATCACGGCGGCTTGCTTCCTGGCGCGCTTCACGCGCGACCTGGCGTGGGCGCATCTCGACATCGCCGGCACTGCATGGAAGACCGGCAAGGCGAAGGGCGCGACCGGCCGGCCGGTGCCGCTGCTGGCGCAATTCCTGATGAGCCGGGCCGGCGTCGCCTGAGGGCCGCTGCGGGAACGCATGACGCGCGTCGACTTCTATGTGCTCAAGGATGCCGCGGTGGAGGCCCGCGAGCGCTTTGCGTGCCGGTTGGTAGAGAAGGCCTGGCGACTGAAGCATTCCGTCTACCTGCACGCGGCCTCGAATGGCGATGCCCGGCGCCTCGACAGCTTGCTGTGGACGTTCGACGACCGCAGCTTCCTGCCCCACGTGCTCGACGCGCCCGACCTCGACGATGGCCTGGCGGCCGCCACGCCGGTGCGTGTCGGCGCGGGCGATGAGCTGTCATTCGACGCCCAGGTCCTGGTCAACCTCGGCCACGAGGTGCCGCTGTTCTTCAGCCGCTGCGAGCGCGTCGCGGAGATCGTCGGCGGCGACGACGAGACGCGCGCCCGGGCGCGGGCGCGGTTCCGCTTCTACCGCGATCGCGGCTATGAGATCGAGACTCACCAGATCGGGGGCGGCGGCGCATGAGCGACGGTGGCGAACAGAAGCCGGGCGTGGTCCCGGTCCTCAGCAAGCAAGCCCCCGAGGGCGCCGCGCCCGGTCCCCCGGTGCTGAAGTCGGTCGCCATCGCGGCGCCCAGCCAGATTTCCGATCACGAGCTCGCCGCGCTGAAGGCGGAGCTCGTCGCGGTGGCCTGGGAAGTCGTCGTCGACCTGCTGCATTCGGCGGTTCGGGAAGTGGAGGCCGCGCTGTTCGAGCAGGTATCCTCGAGACTGCGCGACGAACTGCCCGAGATCGTCGAGCGCGCGCTGCGAAATCACCTGCGCACCTGACGCGGCCCTCCCGGCCGTTATAATCCCTGCGCCCGGCAGCAACCGGGCGTAGCAAGGACCGGCGGAGCCGATGCAGAAGACCTACAACCCCGAGGACATCGAAACCGAGCTGTATGCGGACTGGGAGCGGCTGGGCTGCTTCGCGCCGTCCGGCCATGGTGAACCGTACTGCATCATGCTGCCGCCGCCGAATGTCACCGGCACGCTGCACATGGGTCATGCCTTCCAGGACACCATCATGGACGCGCTGACCCGGCTCCACCGGATGCGCGGCCGCAACACCCTGTGGCAACCCGGCACCGACCACGCCGGCATCGCGACCCAGATGGTCGTCGAGCGCCAGCTCAACGCCGAGGGCAGGCACCGCCGCGAGCTCGGCCGCGATGCCTTCGTCGAGCGGGTCTGGCAATGGAAGCAGGCCTCGGGCGACACCATCGAACGCCAGCTGAAGCGCCTCGGCGCGTCAGTCGACTGGTCGCGCCACAAGTTCACGATGGACCCGGAACTGTCGCGCGCCGTGACGCAGGCTTTCGTCAGCCTGCACGACGAAGGCCTGATCTACCGGGGCAAGCGGCTCGTGAACTGGGACCCGGTGCTGCACACGGCCTTGTCTGACCTCGAGGTGGTCGGCGAGGACGAGCCCGGCAAGCTGTGGCACTTCCGCTACCCGCTCGCCGACGGCACCGCGTCGGTCGTCGTCGCGACGACACGTCCCGAGACGATGCTCGGCGACACGGCCGTCGCAGTGCACCCCGAGGATCCGCGCTATGCCTCGCTGGTGGGCCGGGAGATCCTGCTGCCGATCTCCGGGCGGCGAATTCCGATAATTGCCGACGAATACGTGGACCCTGAGTTCGGCAGCGGCTGCGTCAAGATCACACCTGCCCATGACTTCAACGACTACGAGATCGGCAGGCGCCACGGCCTGGATCTCATCAACGTGCTCGATGACGACGCCTCGCTGAACGATGCGGCGCCGCCGGCGTACCGCGGCCTCGACCGCTTCGTCGCGCGCGAGCGCATCGTCGCGGAGATGGACGCGCTCGGCCTGCTGGACAAGGTTGTGGATCACCGCATGGTCGTGCCGCGCGGCGACCGCAGCGGGGCAGTGCTCGAGCCCTACCTGACCGACCAGTGGTACGTGAAGGCTGCGCCGCTCGCCGAGCCCGCGATCCGCGCGGTCGAGGACGGGCGTGTGCGCTTCGTGCCGGATAACTGGTCGAAGACCTATTTCGAATGGCTGCGCAACATCGAGGACTGGTGCATCAGCAGGCAGCTCTGGTGGGGTCACCGGATCCCGGCGTGGTACGACCCCGACGGCGGCGTGCACGTCGGCCTGGACGAGGCGGACGCGCGACGCCGCGGCGGCCTGGCCGCGGATGTGCCGCTGCGCCAGGACGAGGACGTGCTGGACACCTGGTTCTCGTCGGGGCTGTGGCCGTTCAGCACGCTCGGCTGGCCGGAGCGCACGCCCGCGCTGGCCACCTGGTACCCGGGCAACGTGCTGGTAACGGGCTTCGACATCATTTTCTTCTGGGTCGCCCGGATGATCATGATGGGCATCAAGTTCATGGGCGACGTGCCGTTTCGCGAGATCTATATCCATGGCCTGGTGCGCGACGGCGAAGGCCAGAAGATGTCGAAGTCGAAGGGCAACGTGCTCGACCCGCTGGACCTGATCGACGGCGTGGATCTCGACACGCTGGTCGCCAAGCGCACCACCGGCATGATGCAGCCGCAGCTCAAGGCGCAGGTCGAACAGTCGACGCGGAAGGAATTCCCCGCGGGCATCCCCGCCTTCGGGACCGATGCGCTGCGCTTCACCTTTGCCTCGCTCGCGACCACGGGGCGCGACGTGCGCCTCGATCTCGGCCGCGTCGAGGGTTACCGGAACTTCTGCAACAAACTGTGGAACGCCTCGCGCTACGTGCTGCTGAACACCGAGGGCGAAGACTGCGGACCTGGCGGCGAACTCCAGCTGGGTCTTGCCGATCGCTGGATTCGCTCGCGGCTCGGCGAGGCGACGCGCGTCGCGCTCGAGTCCTTCGACGCCTACCGCCTGGACCTGGCCGCACAGGCGATCTATGAATTTACATGGCACGAGTTCTGCGACTGGTACCTGGAGCTCGTCAAGCCGGTGCTGAACGCCGAGCTCAGCACGGCTGCCGAAAAGCGCGGCACGCGCCGCACCCTCACCGAAGTGCTGGAAGCGCTGCTCAGGCTGTTGCACCCGCTGATGCCGTTCATCACCGAGGCGCTGTGGCGGCGTGCCGCACCGCTCGCCGGCCTAGCGGGCGAGACGATCATGCGCCAGCCCTACCCCGATGCCGCCGCGTGGCCCCGCGATGCGCAGGCCGAGGCCGAGATGGCGTGGGTGCAGTCCTTCATTCTCGGCGTGCGCCAGGTGCGCGGCGAAATGAACATCGCCCCGGGCAAGCCACTGGCAGTGCTGCTGCAGGACGCGACGGCGCGGGACCTCAGCTGGCTCGGCGCCAATGAGCCGCTGCTGCTCAGGCTCGCGCGGCTCGAGTCGATCGAGGCTCTGGCCCCGGGAGCAACCCCGCCGCCGGCGGCGACGGTGCTGCTTGGCGAGACCAAGCTGCTCGTGCCGATGGCCGGGCTGATCGACGCGGTGGCCGAAATCCAGCGGCTCGAGAAGCAGCGCGCGAAACTGGAGTCCGACCTCGGCAAGACGCGCGCCAAGCTGGACAAGCCGTCGTTCGTCGACAATGCGCCGGTCGAGGTCGTCGACAAGGAACGCCGCCGGGCCGAGGAGCTCGGCGCCGCGATCGCCAATCTCGAGCAGCAGCTGGAGCGTGTGCGTGCCTTCGCCTGAGGCAAGCGCGGGCGGCGAAGCGCGCGCCGCCGAGGATCTCGCGAGCCTGCGGCGCGCGCTGGAAATGCTCGACGGGGTGATCCTCGGCAAGCCGCGCCAGCTGCGCCTGTGCATCGCCTGCCTGCTGGCCGGCGGCCACCTGCTGATCGAGGACATCCCGGGCGTCGGCAAGACGACGCTGGCGCACGGCATTGCGCGCGCGCTCGGCCTGTCTTACCAGCGCATCCAGTTCACCAGCGACCTGCTGCCGGCCGACATCGTCGGCGTGTCGATCTATGAGCGCGACGCGGGCACCTTCCGCTTCCACCCGGGCCCGGTGTTCGCGCAGCTGGTGCTGGCCGACGAGGTCAATCGCGCGACGCCGAAGGCGCAGAGCGCGCTGCTCGAGGCCATGGAAGAACGCCAGGTGACCGTCGACGGCGTCAGCCATCCGCTGCCGGAGCCATTCTTCGTCGTCGCGACCCAGAACCCCGAGGACCAGGTCGGCACATTCCCGTTGCCCGAGTCGCAACTCGACCGCTTCCTGATGCGCATTCGGCTCGGCTATCCCGAGCGGGCGCTGGAGCGCGAGCTGCTGCGCGGCGAGGATCGTCGCGAGCTGCTGGCGCGCCTGCCGCCGGCGGCCGAGCCGGGCGCGCTGCTGCGATTGCGCCGCGAAGTCAGCCGGGTACATGCCTCGGAGGCCCTGCTCGACTATGTGCAGGCGCTGGTCGCCTGGAGTCGCGAACGCCCCGGCTTTGGCGCAGGGCTGTCGCCGCGCGCGGCGATCTCGCTGCTGCGCAGCGCCCGCGCCTGGGCCTTGCTCGACGGGCGCAAGGCGGTGATCCCCGAGGATATCCAGGCCGTGACGCCCGCGGTTGCGGGACACCGGTTGCGGGCGGACGGGGAATCGGCGGGCGCCGACGCCGGAGAGCGGCTTGTCGCCGCGGTACCCATCCCCTGACGAAGGCGCGGTCGGCGACGCTCCACGGCGCTTGCCGAGCGTGCCCGTCGGCCGGCTCAACACCCTGGTGCGCGCCTGGGTGAAGCGCCGCCAGGGACCGGACGGCGACCCGGTCGCGCTGCACCGCGGGCGGATCTATATCCTGCCGACCGCGCTCGGCTTCGGCTACGGCATGAGCCTGTTCGGCATGCTGCTGGCGTCGATGAACTACAGCAACAGCATGGGCTTTGCGCTGACCTTCCTGCTGGCGGGACTCGGCCTGGTGACGATGCACTGGTGCCACCAGAACCTCAGCGGCGTCGTGGCGCGCGGCTTCCGTCTCCGGCCGGCATTCGCCGGCGGCATGGCGCGCCTGGAGCTCACGCTCGAGAACGCCGGCCACGCAGCACGCCACGACCTGCGCGCGAGTTGCGGCGGCGCGTCCTCCGCATACCGGGACCTCGCGCCCGGGCGGCTGGCTGAACTGCATGTCGACCTGCCCGCGGGCAGGCGCGGCCGCCTCGTCGTAGACCGGATCGGCCTCGAAACGGTATTCCCGTTCGGCCTGTTCCGCGCCTGGGCATGGCTGCACCCGCCCTGCGAGGGAATCATCTATCCCGCGCCTGCCGAGCACGCCCCGTCGCCGCCGTCGGGCGGACCCGAAGACGCGGACGGCCAGTGGGACGAGCGGCGCGGCGAAGACGACTTTGCCGGCCTGCGCGGCTTTCGCAAGGGCGACTCGCCGCGCCACGTCGCGTGGAAGGCCGCGGCGCGCGGCGACGAGCTGCCGGTGAAGCAGTTCGCCGGCAGCGCTCGCGGCAGCGCGTGGCTGGACTGGGACAGCACGCCGCCCCTGCCGGCCGAGGAGCGCCTCGCGGTGCTGTGTCGCTGGGTGCTGGACGCGCATGCCGGTGGCGGCGCGTTCGGCCTGCGCATTCCAGGCACGGAGATTGCGCCTGCGCTCGGTCCGGCGCACCGGCATCGCTGCCTCGCGGCGCTGGCGCTCTATCCGGGCGGCGAGGGCCCCGCCGGTGTCTGACCCGACTGCGTTGCGCCTCGGCTGGATGCTGGTCGCGCTGGGCCTCGCGCTCGCCCCGACGACCACCCGGCAGCCGCTCTGGATCACTGGCGCTTTCGCGATCGCCGTGCTGTGGCGCCTCGCGGTGCTGCAGTTCGGCTGGCGGCTGCCGCCCGGCTGGCTGCGCCTGGTGCTGGCGGCGGCCTGCGTGCTCGGCGTGCTGTTCACCTACCGGACCTTCAATGGCCTCGAGGCCGGCGGTGCGCTGCTGGTCGTCATGGGCGCAATGAAGCTGCTGGAAACGCGCACGCGGCGCGACATCCAGGTGCTGTCGTTCATCGGCTTTTTCCTGGTGCTGATGCAGCTGCTCTATGACCAGCCGATCTGGAGCCTGCCGTGGCTGGTCGTGTGCGTCACCGCGATCACGATCGCATTGTTGCAGGGCGTGCGCGGGGGCGAGCCGCTGCCGTGGCGCGATGCCCTGCGCATCGTGACCCGGATGCTGGCGTTTGCGCTGCCGGTCGCGCTGGTGCTGTTCCTGCTGTTCCCGCGTGTTCCCGGCCCGTTCTGGGCACTGCCCTCGCGCAGCGCCAGCGGCCTGACCGGCCTGTCCGACGAGATGTCGCCGGGCCGCATTTCGCAGCTCATCCAGTCCGACGAAGTGGCGTTTCGCGTCGCCTTCGAGGGCCCGGTCCCGCCGCCGGGGGAGCGCTATTGGCGCGGCCCGGTGATGGCGCGCTTCGACGGCTGGAGCTGGCGGGACCTGGACCGCCTGCCGCAGCTGGACCGGCGCATCGAATTGCGCGGCCCGCGCTATCGCTACCGGATCACCATCGAGCCGCACGGCCGCCCGTGGCTGCTCGCGCTCGATTATCCGTCGACCTGGTCGGACCGCGACGCCGTGCTGACACAGGAATTCCAGCTCATCGCACGCAAGCCGGTCGACAGCGTGCAAGCGCTGGAGATCGAATCCTGGCCCGAGGCGATCCCCGAACCCGCGCTCAGCGCGCTGATGCGCTTTCGCACACTGCAGCTCCCGGAAGGACGTAATCCGCGTGCCATCGAGTTTGCCGCGGCGCTGCGCGCCCGGGTGGCGACGGACGCCGACTTCGTCGCCGCCGTGCTGGCGCATTTCCGCGATGAGCCGTTCGTCTACACGCTGCGGCCGCCGCTGCTCAGCGGGGGGCATCCGGTCGATGATTTCCTGTTCCGCACCCGGCGCGGCTTCTGCGAGCACTACGCCTCCGCGTTCACGATGCTCGCCCGCGCTGCGGGGATTCCGGCGCGGGTCGTCACCGGCTACCAGGGCGGCGCGATCAACCCTTACAGCGAACGACTCGTCGTGCGCCAATCCGATGCGCACGCATGGGCGGAGGTGTGGCTCGACGGCCGGGGCTGGACGCGCGTCGATCCCACCGGCGCGGTCGCGCCCAACCGGATCGAGCTCAGCCTCGCAGATGCCCTGCCGGACGACGAGCGGGTGCCCGGCGGCGCGTTGCGCAGCCTGCGCGGCCTCCGGGAACTCAGCGAGAGCTGGGATGCGCTGAACAGCCTGTGGACCGACTGGGTGCTCGGCTACGGGCCGGAGCGCCAGCTGGCGTTGCTGGCGCGCATCGGGCTGCCCGGCGCGGACTGGCGCACGCTCGTACTCGGGCTGACCGCCTCGGTCACGGGCATCATGCTGACGCTGACGCTGTGGCTGGCGTGGCGGCTGCGGGGCCCGCCGGTGTCCCCGGCCGTCCGACTGTATCGGGATTTTTGCCGGCGGCTCGAGCCGCTCGGGCTGGTGCGCGCGCCGACCGAAGCGCCGCACGACTTCGCGCGACGGGTGGCGCGGGCCCGGCCGAACCTTGCGGACCCCGTGCAAAGGATCACCGAGCTGTACGTCGCGCTGCGCTATGAGCCCGCAACGGCGGAACCCGACACGCTGGCCGCGCTGCGCCGCGAGCTGCGTGCCTTCCGGCCCGGTTCGGGAGGCGCCGGCCAGGCTCAGGCGGCGAGATGATCCCGGGTCGGCATGAAGCGGATCTCCGGCCAGCGCTCGCGCATCAACTCCAGATTGACGCGTGACGGCGCGATGTAGACCAGCGCGTCGGCATGATCGATGGCGAGGTGCTCGGCCGCCTTGTTGCGAAACTCGTCGAGCCGCTTGGCATCGTCGCAATAGATCCAGCGCGCTGTCGCCACGTTGACCGGCTCGAAGCGACAGTCCACGCCGTATTCTTCCTTGAGGCGCCACGCGACGACGTCGAACTGCAGCGGACCGACGGCGCCGAGCACCACATCGTTGTTGCGCATCGGCCGGAACAGCTGCGTCGCGCCCTCCTCGCACAGCTGGTCGAGGCCCTTGTGCAGCGCCTTGGCGCGCAGCGGGTCGCCGAGCACCGCCCGCCGGAACAGCTCCGGCGCGAAATTCGGGATACCGGTGAAGGTCAGCTCCTCGCCCTCGGTGAAGGTATCGCCGATGTTGATCGTGCCGTGGTTGTGCAGGCCGAGGATGTCGCCGGCCCACGCCTCCTCGGCGCGCTCGCGGTCGGCCGCCATGAACGTCAGCGCGTCGGCGATCCGCACGTCGCGGCCGAGGCGCACGTGCCTGAGCTTCATGCCGCGCGTGTACCTGCCGGAGCACACGCGGAAAAAGGCGATGCGATCGCGGTGCGAGGGATCCATGTTCGCCTGGATCTTGAACACGAAGCCGGTCAGCGCCGGCTCGCCCGCCGCCACCTCGCGGGTGGTGGTGGGACGCGCTCCCGGCGGCGGGGCCCACTCGACGAACCCGTCGAGCAGTTCGCGCACCCCGAAGTTGCTGATCGCCGAGCCGAAGAACACCGGCGTCTGTTTCCCCTCGAGATACGCGGCGCGGTCGAAATCGTCGCAGGCCTCGCGCACCAGCTCGACCTCCTCTCGGAAGGCCTCCGCCGTGCTGCCGAGCAGCGCGTGGGCCGCCGGCGAGTCGAGGCCCTCGATGATCTCGGTGGCGCCCACGGTGCCCTTCTCACCCGGCCGGTACACGTAGATCCGGTCGTTGAGAAAGTGGTAGACGCCGCGGAACTCCCGGCCCATGCCGATCGGCCAGGTCACCGGCGTGCAGCGGATCGACAGCACCCGCTCGATCTCGTCGAGCAGCTCGAGCGGCTCGCGCCCGTCGCGGTCCAGCTTGTTGATGAAGCTGATGATGGGCGTCGTCCGCAGCCGGCAGACGTCCATCAGCTTGATGGTCCGCTCCTCGACGCCCTTCGCGGCGTCGATGACCATCAGCGCGGAGTCCACCGCGGTCAGCGTGCGGTAAGTGTCCTCGGAGAAGTCGGCATGCCCGGGCGTATCCAGCAGGTTGATGATGCGCCCGCGGTACGGGAACTGCATGACCGAGGAAGTCACGGAGATGCCGCGCTGCTGCTCGAGCGCCATCCAGTCGGAGGTCGCATGGCGGTCCGACTTGCGGCCCTTGACGGAGCCGGCCATCTGGATCGCGCCGCCGAACAGCAGCAACTTCTCGGTCAGCGTCGTCTTGCCGGCGTCGGGATGGGAAATGATCGCAAAAGTCCGGCGTTTTGCGATTTCGTCGGGCAATGTCGTCATGAATTCCGGGGCGCAGTCGCGCGCTGCATCGGGCGGGGCGCGGAATTCTAGCAGCTAAAGGCTGCGGGCGAGCAGCAGGGCGTCTTCGCGTCCGCCCGCTGCGCGGTAATAGTTCCGGCGCACCCCGACGCGCGTGAAGCCGGCGCGGCGGTAGAGCGCGATCGCCGCGACATTCGAGGGGCGTACCTCGAGGTACATCACGCGGGCGCCCTCCCGGGCCGCGCAGCGCATCAGGTGCTCCAGGATCCTGGCGCCGAGGCCGCGGCCGCGCGCCGGTTCGTCGAGACACAGGTTCAACAGGTGCGCCTCGTCGCCCGCGAGCGACATGACCGAATAGCCGATCGTCCGCCCAGCCTCCTCGATGACTTCGCAGGTGTAGGGAACGTGCAGGCAGTCGACGAAAATGCCTCTCGACCACGGGTAGGCGTAGGCGCGCTGCTCGATCTCCCAGACCGCGTCGAGATCCTCGCTGCGCATCGGCCGAATCTGCAGCGGCCAGCTTTCCAGGGCAGCGCTCATCGCAGGCCCGCGCCGGCGGCGCCGGAAGTTCCCGCGGTTTGCGCCGCGAGCACGAGGTCGCGCCAGGCCTCTGCCTTTGCTTCCGGGCGGCGCAACAGGTAAGCCGGGTGCCAGGTCACGACGAGCGGGATGCCCGCCGACCCGTAGCGATGGACGCGGCCGCGCAGCCGCCCGACAGGGCTGTCTGTGGCCAGCAGGCGCTGCGCCGCGATCCGCCCGACCGCCAGGATGATCCGGGGGGCGAGCAGCTCGATCTGGCGATCCAGGAAAGGCGCGCAGGTCGCGGCCTCGTCGGGATGCGGATCGCGGTTTTCCGGCGGCCGGCACTTGACGACATTGGCGATGTACACCTGTTCGCGGGCATGGCCCAGCGCGGCGAGCATCGCGCCGAGCAACTTGCCGGCGCGGCCGACGAAGGGCTCGCCCTGGCGATCCTCCTCGGCGCCCGGCGCCTCGCCGACAATCAGCCAGTCGGCCTGGCGATTGCCAACCCCGAACACGGTGCGGGTCCGGCCCGCATGCAGCGGGCACCGGGTGCAGTTGCCGACCTCGGCCTCGAGCGCCGGCCAGTCCATTCGCCCGATGGCCTCGCCCGGGGCGACTTCAGCAGGCGCGACGGCAGCGTCGTCGAGCAGCGCCGGCGCGCCGGCCAGCACCCGGTCGCTCCGGCGCGACCATGCGGGAATGCCCATCGCATCGAGGCAGGCCAGTCGCCTGGCGTCCATCTCAGCTTTCTCCCGAGGACTCTTCGTCACGCGCCAGGCGTCGCCGCCGGCGACGCAGCAGGCGCCAGCCCGCCACCGCCGGCGCCGACAGCGAGTAACTGAGAAACAACAGGAACAGCACCGTCGGCGGGTTCAGGCTGATCAGGATGAACACCGCGGGAATCAACAGCACGTAGGCGAACGGGATGCGGCCGCCAAGATTGAAGTCCTTGCCGCTGTAGTAGGCGAGCCGGCTCACCATCAACCCGCCGGCCATCGCGGTCACGACCAGTCCGATGACCATCGCGAATACGCCCGAGGCCTCGAGCACGGTGCTCACCCAGACCAGCGCGGCGACCAGTGCAGCGGCCGACGGACTCGGCAGCCCCTCGAAGTAGCGCTTGTCGGTCGTGGCCAGCCGCGAGTTGTAACGCGCCAGGCGCAAGGCCGCGGCGACCGCGTAGAAGAATGCCACCAGCCAGCCGAGCTTGCCCCACAGCCAGCCGAGCTCCTGGAGTTCCTGGGCGCCCCAGACGTAAAACACCAGCGACGGCGCAAGACCGAATGAGACCATGTCGGCCAGGCTGTCGTATTGCTTGCCGAACTCGCTCTCGGTGCTGGTCATGCGCGCGACGCGGCCATCGAGGCCGTCGAGCACCATCGCGACGTAGATCGCGATCGCCGCAGTCACGAAGTTGCCGTCCATCGCCGCGACCACCGCGAGGAAACCGGCGAACAGCGCGCCGGTGGTGATCAGGTTGGGCAGCAGGTAGATGCCCTTGCGTGGCGGGCGGGGGTCTTCCATCACTTGAATTTCATGACTTCGGGCAGTCATTTACGCATGTCGCCGGGGCGAATTCCAGCAACTAGCCCTGCTCGAGCCAGGGCATCAGCTGGCGGAGTCGCCGCCCGACCGCCTCCAGCCGGTGCGCCTCACCGGCCGCGCGCCATGCGGCGAGCGTCGGCGCGCCCGCCGCCATCTCCGCCTCGAGCTCGCTGGCGAAGCTGCCGTCGCGGACCTCGGCGAGCATCTCGCGCATCTCGCGCCGGCTCTCGGGGCCGATGATCCGCGCGCCGCGCGAGGCGTCCCCGAAGGCCGCGGTGCTCGAGATCGAGCGGCGCATGCCGGCGATGCCGCGGCTCTGCACCAGGTCGGCGATCAGCTTGACCTCGTGCAGGCAACAGAAATAGGCGAGCTCTTCCGGGTACCCGGCCTCGGTCAGCGTCTCGAACGCCGCGGTGATCAGCTGGCCGAGGCCGCCGCACAGCACGACCTGCTCGGCAAACAGGTCGGTCTCGGTCTCCGCGGCGAAGTCCGTCTCGAATACCGCGGCGCGCGCATGCCCGTTGGCGGCGGCATAGGCGCCCGCCGCCGCGGCCGCCGCGCCGCTGGCGTCCTGGTGCACGGCGAGCAGCGCCGGCACGCCGCGCCCCAGTTCGTACTGGCGTCGCACCTGCTCGCCGATGCCGAGCGGCGCGACCATGACGACGTCGAGGTCGGCGCGCGGCTTCAGCCGGCCGAAGTGGATGTTGTAGCCGTGCGCGAACAATAGCGCGGCGCCCGGCCGCAGGGCGGGCGCGAGCGTTTCTTCGTAGAGTCGCGGCTGGACCTCGTCCGGGACCAGCATGGCGACGAGATCGCAATGCGCCGCCGCCTCGGCCGGCTCGAGCACCCCCAGGCGCTGCTGCGCGCACTCAGCGCGATGGGCTGACCCGGCGCGCAGGCCGACGACCACGTCGATCCCGGAGTCGCGCAGGTTGAGCGCGTGCGCCCGACCCTGCGCGCCGAAACCGAGCACCGCAACCCGGCGCCCGGCGAGCGCCGCGGGGTCGAGCCGGTCCAAGGTCAATGGCTGCATCAATGGGGCGCCCTCCGCCTGCAAACAAACTGTACCGGCGGCGCTAGCGGCCGCTAGAATGCGGGGTTGTCGCCCATGGTCCCGGGCCCCGCAAGAACTTCACCCAGAGAAGGCCCTCACATGCGCCTGTCCGAGTACCCGCTGAACACTTTAAAGGAAGTCCCGGCCGGCGCGGAAATCGTCAGCCACCAGCTGATGCTGAGGGCCGGCCTGATCCGCCAGCTGGCGTCCGGCCTGTATACCTGGCTGCCGCTGGGCGTGCGGGTGCTGCGCAAAGTGGAAGCGATTGTGCGCGAGGAGATGAATCGCGCCGGCGCCCAGGAACTCTTGATGCCGATGGTCCAGCCGGCGGAGCTGTGGCGCGAGTCGCTGCGCTGGGACGCCTTCGGTCCGGAGCTGCTGCGGCTTCGCGACCGGCACCAGCGTGATTTCTGCCTCGGCCCGACGCACGAGGAAGTCATCACCGACCTCGCGCGCCGCGAGCTGAAGAGCTACCGCCAGTTGCCGGTCAACTGGTACCAGATCCAGTCGAAGTTCCGCGACGAGATCCGGCCGCGTTTCGGCGTCATGCGCGCCCGTGAGTTCATCATGAAGGACGCCTATTCCTTCCATCTCGACGAAGCCTGCCTCGGCCGCACCTATGCGCGCATGTACGAGGCCTATGCGCGCGTCTGTGGACGCCTCGGGCTGGCGTTCCGCGCAGTCGAGGCCGACACCGGCAGCATCGGCGGCAACCTGTCGCACGAGTTCCACGTGCTGGCCGACTCCGGCGAAGACGCGATCGCGTTCTCCGACGGCTCGGGCTACGCGGCCAACGTCGAGCTCGCCCCGGCACTGCCGCCGGCCGAACCGCGGCCTGCGCCGGAGCGCGCGCTGGCGCGGGTCGCGACGCCGGGCGTGCGCACTATCGCCGAGCTGACGGCGTTCCTGCAGGTCACACCCGCGCAGTGCCTCAAGACGCTGATCGTGCTCGGCGAGGATGGCGGCGCGGTGGCGCTGGTGATTCGCGGCGACCACGAGCTCAATGCCGTCAAGGCCGAGAAGCTGCCGGGCGTCGCGGCGCCGCTGCGCATGGCCGGCCCCGAGGCCGTGCGCGCCGCAACCGGCTGCGAGCCGGGTTTCGTCGGCCCGCTCGGCTTGCAGCTGAAGGTCTATGCGGATCATGCCGCACTCGCCACGGGCGACTTCGTCTGCGGCGCGAACGAGGCCGATGTGCATCTCGTTGGCGTCAACTGGGGACGCGACCTGCCGGACGCGGAGGCGGCCGACCTGCGCAACGTGCAGCCGGGTGATCCGAGCCCCGACGGCCATGGCCGGCTGAGCATCGCCCGCGGCATCGAGGTCGGCCACATCTTCCAGCTGGGCCGCAAGTACAGCGAGGCCATGGGTGCGCTGGTGCTCGACGCCGACGGCCAGGAGCAGTCGATGGTGATGGGCTGTTACGGCATCGGCGTCACGCGACTGGTCGCCGCCGCAATCGAGCAGAATTTCGACCAGCAAGGCATCGTCTGGCCGGAGCCGATCGCGCCCTTCCAGGTGGCGCTCGTGCCGATGAACATGCACAAGAGCGAGGCCGTGCGGGCAGCCGTTGAACCGCTCTACGAGGAACTGCTTGCCGCCGGCATCGAGGTGCTGCTCGACGATCGCGATGTGCGGCCCGGTGTCAAGTTTGCGGATATCGAGCTGCTCGGCATCCCGCATCGCGTGGTCGTCGGCGAACGCGGCCTCGCCGAAGGAGCGCTCGAGTATCGCAGCCGGCGCGCTGCAGCTTCCGAGCCGCTGCCGCTGGCCGGCGCTGCGCAAGCGCTTGCGGAGCGGGTGCACGCCGGGATCGCCCGCCACGCGCCATGATCCGCGCGATCATCGCAATGCTGCTGCTGGCAGTGGCCGTCCCGGCCCCGGCCCAGCAGTCGCCAGATGACGTCGACCCGGAGCTGCGTCGCGCCTTGCGCGAGGCCGTCGAGCGCGCCGACAGCTTCGTCGACGAGTTCGATGCCGAGGTATGGCTGACGGACATGTCCAGGCGCCTCGCACGCCAGGTGCCGGACAAGGAGGAGCGGATGCTGATCCTGCGCCTCGTGCATCGCCACGCGCTGATGTTCGACCTGCCGCCCGAGCTGGTGCTGGCGGTTATCGACGTGGAGAGCAATTTCGACCGCTACGCGATCTCGTGGGCCGGCGCGCTCGGCCTGATGCAGGTGATGCCGTTCTGGCGCAACGAGATCGGTCGGCCCGACGACGACCTGCACGATATCCAGACCAACCTGCTCTATGGCTGCCGCATCCTGGCGCACTACCTGGAACGGGAAAAAGGCGACCGGCGCGCCGCGCTGGCGCGTTACAACGGCAGCCGCGGGCAGCGCTGGTACCCGGACCGGGTGTTCAGCCGCCTGAGTTCCAAGTGGTACCAGTATTGAGACGCGCCGCAGCGCACGGCCGCGATCAGCCGGTCGAGAAGGACTGCGGCAGGCTGGCCGGCAACGGTTCCTCGGTGACCTCGACGCACGCTACGCGGGCCGCCGGCGGACCGGTCCGGAGCCATGCGCACAGCGCATCCACGGCCGCGCGCTGGCCGATCGCCAGCACCTCGACTGCACCATCGTCGCAGTTCAGCGCGTGGCCGACCACGCCGAGTTCACGGGCGCGACGCGCGGTGCTGGCCCGGAAGAACACGCCCTGGACCCGCCCGGAAACCCGGCAGCGCCGGCACGCCTGCGCGTCCGCCACCCGCGCCTCATTCCTCGCCGGCGCTTGCGGTCTTCAGCGCCTCGGCGGCGCGGCGGCGCGCCTCGCGGGCGTCATGACGGGCGCTCGCGTAAGCCTCGCGCTGCAGTTTCCGCTCGGCGCTGGTCAGCAGCCGCTTCGCGTCGCGCAGCGCCTCGGGCGCCCGCTCGGCGGCGCCGGCCTCTTCGGCCGCCTGGATCGCCTGGCGCGCGTCGCTCATTTCCTGAACCGGGGCGGTCGCGCATGCCGCGAGGAATCCCAGCGCCGCGAGCGCTGCGCAACGCGACCAAAGACTTGGCCTGGCACGGACAATCGTCATGCGCGCGGCATCTCTTTCGACCCTCGGACGCGAATCAAGCTATCAGGCGCCGCTTCGGCCAGTCAAGCCGGGCTCATCGGCGGCCGGAAGCTGAAAAATCTGGAGTCAAATCATGACAGTGACGATCTATCATAACCCTCGCTGCTCAAAGTCGCGACAGGCACTGGCGCTGCTCGAGGCACGTGGCCTGAAACCGCGCGTGGTCGAATACCTGAAAACGCCACCGGACGCTGCCACGCTCGCCGGATTGCTGCACAAGCTCGGCCTTCCCGCGCGCCAGTTGCTCAGGCAAGGCGAGCCGGAATTCTCCGCGCTCGGCCTTGGGGATGCTGCGCTGTCGGAGGCCGCGCTGATCGAGGCGATGGCGACCCACCCGAAGCTGATCGAGCGGCCGATCGTCGTCGTCGGGCGGCAGGCGCGCATCGGCCGCCCGCCAGAGGCTGTGCTCGAGATCCTGCCGTGACCCGCGTGCTGGTGATCTACTACTCCCGCAATGGCAGCACCGCTGCGCTCGCGCAACAGGTGGCGCGCGGCGTCGGCAGCGTCGCCGGCGCGGAGGCCGTGCTCCGAACCGTCCCGCCGGTTTCGCCGGCGACCCGGGCGGCATTGCCGCCCGTGCCGGATCATGGCGCCCCCTACGCGAGCCTGGATGACCTCAGGGACTGCGACGCGCTGGCGCTCGGCAGCCCGACGCGCTTTGGCAACATGGCCGCGCCGCTGAAGCATTTCCTGGACGGCACCAGCGAGCTGTGGCTCGACGGGTCGCTGTCCGGCAAGCCGGCCGGCGCGTTCACCTCGACCTCGACAATGCATGGCGGCCAGGAAAGCACGCTGCTGACAATGATGCTGCCGCTGCTGCACCATGGCGCGCTGCTTGTCGGGTTGCCCTATACGCTCCAGGCGCTGACCGACACCCGCAGCGGCGGGTCTCCGTACGGGCCGTCGCATGTCGCCTCGGCCGCGGCCGGCACGGAACTCAGCGAGCACGAGAAGTTGCTGGCGCGCGCGCTCGGCACGCGCCTCGCGCTGGCCGGCGCCGCGCTCGCCGGGTGTCGCGGGGCGCTGCGTTGAGCGCCACCGGGCTGCCGCGGCTCACAGCGGCAGCGGCCCTGGGCGCAACTGCAGTGCTGGCCGCCGCAGGACTCGGGCCGGCCGCCGTGCAAAGCGGCGCGGCCGGCGTCGCGGCGCTTGCCTTGCTGCTGGCGCCGCTGGCGCTCGGGCTGCACGGCGTGCTGCGGGCGCGGCTGCGCACCGGGCGGTGGCTGAGTCTGGTGCTGCCGTTTTACGGCGCCGGTTTCCTGGTCGCAGCCGTCGGCAATCCGGGCGGGCGCGGCTGGACCACGGCCGGCGCGTTCTGCGTCGCGCTCGGCTTTGCCGCAATCATCAGCTGGGTCCGGCGAGCCGCGCCGCCGGCGCCGACTCGATGACGGCCTTGACGAACGGCAGGGTCAGTCGCCTGCCCGCGACCAGCGACGCCGTGTCGAGCGTGTCCAGCCAGCCGCAGAGTTCACGCATGTCGCGCGGCAGCCGCCGCAGCAGGTAACGGGCTGCGTCGGCGGGCAATTCGAGGCCGCGGTGACGCGCGCGCCGCCGCAACGCGGCCACCCGGTCCTCGTCGCTGAGCGGCTCGAGCCGGAACGCCCCGCCCCAGGCAAGCCGCGAGTGCAGGTCGGGCAGATGAAAAGGCGTCGCCGCCGGGCCGGTGGCGGCGCTGACGACCAGGCGGCCCCCGTGCTCCCACAAGCGGTTGAACAACGCGAAGGCCGCCAGCTCCCAGTCCGGCGTGCCGGCGAGCCGGTCGATGTCGTCGAGACACACCAGCGCCCGGTCGTGCCAGCCCTCGAGTACCCCTGGACCGGCGCCCAGCAGTTCTTCGACCGGGAGATAGGCCGCCGCGGCGCTGGCGGCGCAGGCCGCTTGCAGCAGGTGGCTCTTGCCGCTGCCCTCCGGGCCCCAGATCCACACGGCCGGCCCGGCGGCCGCGGGGTCCGCGAGCAGCGCGACGACCGCCCCGTTGGGCCCAGGCTCAAAGGTATCGAACACGGCGAAGTCCCGCAGCCTGACCGCGAGTGGCAGCTGGCGCATCAGGCGCTCGCGGCGCGCGCGCGTGCGGTCCAGCGAACCCAGTAATCCACGCCGCTGACGACCGAGGTCACCACCACTACCCAGCCGATGGCATCGATGAGGCCCCGGCCGGGCAGCGCGAACACCAGCAGCGACAGCGTGAACAGCACGTACAGCAGTTGCAGCAGGGAGTTCAGCTTGCTGACCAGGCTCGGTTCCGCGTCGAACGGGCCCACCCGCCAATGGTAGAGCCCCGCGCCGAACACGATGACGAGGTCGCGCAGGATCACCACCGACAGCAGCCATCCCGGCACGTAGCCGGCCATCCACAGCGTCACGAAGGACGTGACCAGCAGCAGCTTGTCGGCGGCGGGATCGAGCAGCCCGCCGAGGCGGCTCTGCCACGAGAAACGCTTGGCGAGGAAGCCGTCTAGGCCGTCGGTGAAGCCGGCGACGAAGAACAGCAGCAAGGCCAGCGGATAACGGCCGTCGAGGATCGCCCAAGCGACCGGGATGGTCAGCACCATCCGCAGCACACACAGCAGGTTGGGGATGTCTCGCGCTCTCACCTGGCCACGCGATAATTCAGCTGGCGCGGCCCCGCGGCGCCGTCGGGCCGCAGCACGCCGCCCAGGCGCACCGCCTGGTCGAGCGCGGCCGGTTCGCCGCGCAGCGCCACGCGGAACATCACCTGGTCGCCCTCAACGGTCTCGATCCCGAAGGTCTCGACCGCGGTCAGCCCGCCGAGAAAACGGCTCACGCGTCCGAAGTCCTCGATCGAGGTCACGCCGGACACCGCGACGAGCACCGCCCGAGTATCACCCGACGAGACCACGGCAAAACGCGCTGCGAAGCCGTCGGCGAGCCGATCGACGCTTTCCGGGATGGTGCCGGACCATTGCTCGACGCCGTCGGCCGAGTACAGGCTCCAACGCCCGTAGCCGCGATCCTCTGCCGCGAGCCTGCCGACCAGCACCGCGTCGACGCCGTAGCGCTCGGAAGCTGCGCGGATCGAGTCCTCGAAGCCGCCCCAGACCTCGCCGAACGACGCCTTGCCGCGGTCCTCGGCGTCCATCAGCGGGAAGACCATCGGCAGGCCGCGTGTCTGCGCCGCCTCGAGAATCTGCCCGCGCAGCGCCGCTTCCTCCTCGAAATCTGCACCGGACGACACGACGAAGCGTTTCCCGCCGCCGGCGTCCACGGCGACCCACAGCAGCGTGCTCGGCCGCTCCGCGCCCCAGACTGGCTGGCCCAGCCGCCCGAGCTCGCGCTCCAGCGCAGCGCCGTCGAAGCCCACCCACAGTCGATCCGGCGCGGGCTGGCTGAATTGCTGGGCATACGCCGCCGCGCCGGCAAGCAACGGCTCGAGCTCCGCTGAGCGCGCCGCGTCCCGGCGGCCCGTCAGGCGCACCAGGACCAGGCCGAGCGCCTCGCGGAATGCCTTGTCGCGGTCGCCTTCGAAGCCGACCTCGGCCTCGAACAGCCCCGGCGTCCTTGCACCCGAGGCCGGCAGCACGACGACGAGCAGCGCCACAGCGGCCGCCAGGGCCTGCCAGTACCTGGAGCGAGTCATTCCGAGCATTTTCCGGTTATCCTGCCGCACTTGGACGCGTCGGATAAAATACCACGCTACCGCCTCCAGGGCCGCCAACGGATGCATTCCAGATGAAGGACTCGTCATCGCTGACGTACAAGGACGCCGGCGTGGATATCGATGCCGGCAACGCGCTGGTCGAGCGCATCAAGCCGTTCGTCGCGACCACCCGCAGGCCCGGCGTGCTGTCGGGGCTCGGCGGCTTCGGCGGCCTGTTCGAGGTGCCCGCCGGTTACCGGCGCCCGGTGCTCGTCGCCGGCACCGACGGCGTCGGCACCAAGCTGAAGCTGGCGATCGAGACCGGCCGCCACGGCGGCGTCGGCATCGACCTGGTCGCGATGTGCGCGAACGACGTCATCGTGCAGGGCGCCGAGCCGCTGTTTTTCCTCGATTACTACGCCACGGGGCGGCTCGATGTGGATGTCGCTGCCGCTGTCATCGAAGGCATCGCCGAGGGTTGCCGCCAGGCCGGTGCCGCGCTGCTGGGCGGCGAGACCGCCGAGTTGCCCGGCTTTTACGAGGGCGGCGACTACGACCTCGCGGGCTTCTGTGTCGGCATCGTCGAGCACGACCGGATCATCGACGGCAGCCGCGTGGCCGCCGGCGACGCCGTGCTCGGCATCGCCTCGTCGGGCCTGCATTCCAACGGCTACTCGCTGGCGCGCAAGGTGCTCGAGCGCAGCGGCGCGGCCCATGACATGCCGCTCGACGGCGTGCCGCTGATCGAACGGCTGATCGCGCCGACCCGGATCTACGTCAAGCCGCTGCTCACGTTGCTGGCAGAACTGGAGGTCCATGCGCTGGCGCACATCACCGGCGGCGGCTTGCCGGAGAACCTGCCGCGCGTCCTGCCGGAGGGGCTGATGGCGACGATCGACACGCGCAGCTGGCGGCGCCCGGTGATCTTCGACTGGCTCCAGTCCGAGGGGCGCATCGCGGCGGCCGAGCTGTATCGCACTTTCAATTGCGGGCTCGGCATGGCGGTGGTGCTCCCCGCTGCGGACGCAGACCGCGCCATCGACTTGCTGACGGCGCACGGGGAGCAGGCCTGGATCGCCGGGCGCATCGAGGCAGGTGAACGCCGGGTGGTGCTGGCCGGATGAGCCGTCCGCCGTTGCCCGTCGCGGTGCTCGTATCGGGCTACGGCAGCAACCTCCAGGCGCTGCTGGATGCCGCCGACGCGGGCCGCCTGGCGGTGGATTTCCGCCTGGTCGCGAGTGACCGTCCCGAGGCGCCGGGCCTGAAACGGGGGCGCCGCGCCGGCCTGCCGACTACCGCCCTGCCGCCGGATGAATTCGCTGACCGCGATGCGTGGAACACGGCGCTCGACTCGGCGCTGCGCGCATCCGGCGCCGAGCTCGTGGTGCTCGCCGGCTTCATGCGGGTGCTCGGCGCCGGGCTGGTGCGCGCCTGGCAGGGCCGCATGCTGAACGTCCATCCCTCGCTGCTGCCCTTGCATCGCGGCCTGCATACGCACCGGCGCGTGCTCGCCGAAGGCGACCGCATGCATGGCGCCAGCATTCACTTCGTGACCGAGGAACTCGACGGTGGCCCGGTGATCCTGCAGGCGCGGGTACCGGTGCTGCCCGGCGACAACGAGCAGAGCCTCGCGCAGCGGGTGCAGGCGCGCGAGCACGAGGTCTACCCGCGCGTCGTCGGCTGGGTCGCCGCCGGGCGGCTCTGCTGGCGCGACGGCGGACCCTGGCTCGACGGCCGCCGCCTCGCGGAACCCGTCGTCGTCTAGCCCCCCCGCCTCTGCATCTCTGCGTCTCTGCGTCTCCGCGTCTCCGCGTCTCTGCGTCTCTGCGTCTCTGCGTCTCCGCGTCTCTGCGTCTCTGCGTCTCCGCGTCTCCGCGGGCGCGTCTCTGCGCCTCTGCGGGACTAGGCCTTCGGCAGCGTGACCCCCCGCTGTCCCTGGTACTTGCCGCCGCGGTCGGCGTAGGAGACCTCGCATTCCTCGTCGGACTCGAGGAACAGCATCTGCGCGACGCCCTCATTGGCGTAGATCTTGGCCGGCAGCGGCGTCGTGTTCGAGAACTCCAGCGTCACGTGGCCCTCCCACTCCGGCTCCAGCGGCGTGACGTTGACGATGATGCCGCAGCGCGCGTAGGTGCTCTTGCCGAGGCAGATCGTCAGCACCTGGCGCGGGATGCGAAAGTACTCGACGGTGCGCGCAAGGGCGAAGGAGTTGGGCGGAATGATGCACACGTCGCCGCGCACATCGACGAAGCTCGACTCGTCGAAGGCCTTCGGGTCGACCACCGCCGAATTGATGTTCGTGAAGATCTTGAAGTCGGGCGCGCAGCGCACGTCGTAGCCGTAGCTCGAGGTGCCGAAGCTGACGACCTTGCGCCCGTCCATGGCCCGCACCTGGCCGGGCTCGAAGGGCTCGATCATGCCGTGCGTCGCCGCCATACGGCGGATCCAGCGGTCTGACTTGATGCTCAACTAATCGTCCTCGAAGCTGATCGTCGGGAACCTGGCGCCGGGCAAGGCACCGCCGGCGGCCAACCGCGAGCTCATGCGGCGCGCGATGTCGAGATAGGCGCGCGCTGCCGGCCCGTCCGGATCGGCCACGACCGAGGGCTGCCCGGCATCTGCCTCCTCGCGGATGTGGATGTCGAGCGGCAGGTTGCCGAGCAGCGGCACGCCGTACTGCTCGGCCATGCGCTCGCCGCCACCGGAGCCGAAAATGGGCTCCTGGTGGCCGCACTTCGAACAGATGTGCAGGCTCATGTTCTCGACGATGCCAAGCACCGGTACCTTGACCTTTTCGAACATCCTGAGTCCCTTGCGGGCGTCGAGCAGCGCAATGTCCTGCGGCGTCGTGACGATGACTGCGCCGCTGACGGGCACCCGCTGCGACAGGGTCAGCTGGATGTCGCCGGTGCCGGGCGGCATGTCGACGATGAGGTAATCGATTTCGCCCCAGTCGGTCTCGCCGAGCAGCTGCTGCAGCGCCTGGGTCACCATCGGGCCGCGCCAGATCATCGGCTGGTCTTCGTCGATCAGGAAGCCGATCGACATGCAGGAGATGCCGAAGGCCTCGAGCGGGCGGATGCGCTTGCCGTCGGAACTTGTCGGCCGCCGGCCGGACAGCCCGAGCATCCGCGGCTGGCTCGGGCCATAGATATCGGCGTCGAGGATGCCCACCCTGGCACCCTCCGAGGCCAGCGCCAGCGCCAGGTTGACCGCGGTGGTCGACTTGCCGACGCCGCCCTTGCCGGAGGCGACCGCGACGATGTTCCGGATGCCCGCCAGCGGCTGCAGGCCGGGCTGCACCGAGCGCGCCTCCACCTCCCATTGGACGTCGACCTTGACCTTCGCGACGCCCGGCAGGTCGCCGAGGAGCTGGCCAAGCTCGGCCTGCAACTCGCGCTCGTAGCGGTCCGCGGGGAAACCGAAGCGCAGGACGACGCCCAGCAGGCCCTCCTTGAGGGTCATTTCGGCCAGCGCCCCGGCGGAGACGAGATCCTGCTCGATGACGGGGTCGATCCGCTGTGCCAGCAAGGCGCGCGCGCTGTCGATGGTTGCCTGGGTCATGCCACTCCCCGGGGTTGCGTGTGGGCTGGTTGAGGAGGCGCATTGTAGCCCAGGGCGGCCACGCGGGGCGGCACGCTTGGACTGGAATCCGCAGGGCGTGTAACTTAAGTCGGATGCGGAATTCGTGTATTGACAATGGGCTTGCAGCCGGCCTGTCGGGAGCGGCCCGCGCAGCGTACAATCCGGCGTCCCCTAACCCGCAGCTCGGCAGGCGGCAGATGCCCCATGCAACCCCCATTTGCGCGGCCCGGCCCGACCGGGAGCGTGGGCCAGCGCGATGAGCCTGTTCAGCGGCTTCGTCGCCGAGCGGCTCGTCGCCGGGATTCGCGGGCCGGCGGACCTTGAAACCCCGGCCGGCCAGAAGGCCGTCGCGAAATTGCGCAAGATCGGCGGGCCGGCGCTGGAGCGGGTCGTCGCGGAGCTCGAGAGCGCGGACAAGGATCGCGCCCTGGCGCTGTCCCGCGTGCTCGGTACGCTGATTTCGGTGCGCACGCTGCCTGACGCCGCGGCCGCCATGAAACAGTCGAATGCGCGCGCGCTGCAGGGACTGGTGTGGGCCCTCTCCAACAGCAGGGACTACAACCCCAACAAGCTGCTCGACTACCTCGCGGAGCCCAACATGCCGCGCGCCGCCGTGCTCGAGATTCTCGAGGCGCAGAAAGACCGGCTCGAGTTCCGACCGCTGCTCAACCGCGCCTACCAGGCGGAGAGCACCGAGAAGGCCTCGCTGTTCCGGCTGATCGGCGAAATGGACAACGCAGAGATGGTCCCGGAGCTGATCAGCCGGCTGTCCGGAAAGGACATCGCCGCCAAGGTCCATATCATCGACATCCTGGCGCGGTTCGACCGGCCAGACGTGCGGCATGCGCTCGGCACCGAGCTCTCCAGCGACAACAAGCTGGTCCGCCTGAATGCGCTTTCGGCCCTCGGCCGCCTCGGCGGCGATCTCGACATCGAGCCGCTCTGCAAGCTGCTGCTCGACGCCGACATCAACGTACAGAACCGCGCCGTCGACGTCATCGTCAAGCTGCGTCACCCGGAGACGCTCAAGCACCTGGTCGAAGTACTGAAGGACGACTCCGACTTCGCCAGGCGCGCGGCCGTCGAGGTGCTGAACGAGATCGGCGACCAGAACTCGATCAAGGACTTGCTGACGGTCCTCGGCGACGGCGACTGGTGGGTGCGCGCGCGCGCCACGGACGCGCTGGCGCGAATCGGCGGGCCGCGGGTCATCGACGCCGTGCTCGGGCTGATCAACGACCAGGACGAGTCGGTGCGGCGGGCAGCCGTCGAGATCCTCAACACGACGAAGGACGAGCGGGCCGTCCGGCACCTGATCGAGGCGACCAAGGACGCCGACTGGTGGGTGCGGGAACGCTCCGCCGATGCGCTCGGCGAGATCGGCGACGTGCGCGCCGTGCCGGCACTGACAAAAATGTTGTCGGGCGAGCCGCGCTCGATCCCCGCCGCGGTGCGCGCCCTCGCGAGGATTGCCGGCAACGACGCCCTGGCGCACCTCAAGCCCCTGCTCGAGCACAAGGACAACCAGATCCGCGTCGAGGTCATGAACGCGCTGGCCGAGCTCACCGATCCCTCCGCGGCGGAGTCGATCATCCGGCGCATTGCCCGCGAGACCTCCTCCCCGGAGCGCACGGTCAGCGAGGCCGCAGCTTCCGCAGTGCAGCGGCTCAGTGAACGCATGGGGGCCACGACGACGGCCGGCTCGCTGACGGCCAGCACCGCGGGTTCCGGCGGGGGCGGTGCGAGCCTCGCCGAGGCCAAGGACTGGCGCGAGATGCTGAAAGCCGCCGCGACCCCCGCGGAAGCGCTCGACATCGCCAAGCTGGAGCCCGGTGACACGATCGAAGGCCGCTACAAGTACATCCGCAAGATCGGCAAAGGCGCCTTCGGCACCGTGCTGCTGGTCGAGGACCTGGTCGTCGACGAGCGGCTGGTGCTGAAATTCCTCAACCCCGGGGTCGCCGCGGACGAGGAGATGATGAAGCGCTTCGTCCACGAGCTGCGTTACTCGCGCAAGATCACCCATCGGAACGTCATCCGCATCTACGACTTCATCGCGCTCGGCGGCCTGTACGCGATCTCGATGGAATATTTCGCCTCGCACCCGCTGTCGGACGAACTCAAGGACGAAAAGCCGCTGCCGCTGCAGACGGCGCTGCAATACGGCTCCGACATCGCCGTCGGCATGCAGGTCGCGCATCAGGCCGGCATCATCCACCGTGACCTGAAACCGGCCAACGTCCTGATCAACGACGAGGCGCTCGTCAAGGTCGTCGACTTCGGCGTGGCCGCGGCGCGCGCCAGCGGCGACACCCAGCTCACCCGCACGGGCTATGTGATAGGCTCGCCCAAGTACATGGCGCCCGAGCAGATCCTGGGCAAGAAAGTGGACGAGAAGGCCGACGTCTACAGTCTCGGTGTCATGCTGTACGAGATGCTCACGGGATTTGCACCCTATACACGCGGGGACCACATGTCGGTCATGTACCAGCACGTCCAGGGCAAGGCCAAGCGGGTGCGAGACCTGAATCCCAACGTGCCGCAGGCGCTCTCCGACGTCGTTGCGCGCGCCATGTCGGTCGAGAAGAGCAAGCGCTTCCCGTCGATGGACGAGCTGCGCAACGCGCTGGCCCCCTTTTACGGCACGGAGAGCTAGGCCCTGGCGAGGATCGATGCCTTCCTGCAGCTGGCCACGGCACAGGGCTGCTCCGATATCCACCTCGCGGTCGGGGTCCCGCCGATGTTACGTCTGCGCGGCGACCTGCTGCCGATCAAGTTCCGCGACCTGTCGCCCTCCGAGCTGGAAAGCTACGTCACCGAGATCCTGACGCCGGCGCAGAACACCGTGTTCCGCGGCGGTCATGATCTTGATTTTTCCTATGTCAGCAGCGATGGGGGCCGTTTCCGCGTCAACGTCTTTCGCAAGGAGACCGGGCCTGGTGCGGTGTTCCGCTTCATCCCCGCCGAGGTGCCGACGATCGACTCGCTCGGCCTGCCGCCGATCGTCAAGCAGCTCTGCGACCACCACCAGGGCATGGTGCTGGTCACCGGCGCGACCGGCACCGGCAAGTCCACGACGCTCGCGGCGATGATCGATTTCCTGAACTCGACCCGCAAGATGAACATCATCAGCCTGGAGGACCCGATCGAGTTCGTGCACCAGTGCAAGAACTCGCAGATCGTCCAGCGTGAGTACGGCACCCACCTGCGGAGCTTCGCCGCCGGCGTGCGGGCGGCGCTGCGCGAGGATCCCGATGTCATCCTGGTCGGTGAAATGCGCGACGCCGAGACCATCAGCATGGCCATGACGGCGGCCGAGACCGGCCACCTCGTGCTCGGCACGCTGCACACCACCGGCGCGGTGAAGTCCATCGACCGGATCATCGACGCGCTGCCCGCGCAGCAGCGCGAGCAGACCAAGAGCTTCCTGTCGCAAAGCCTCGTCGCTGTCATCACGCAGGTGCTGGTCAAGACGGCGGACGGACAGCGCCGCAAGGCGATCCACGAAATCCTCGTGCAGAACAAGGCGATCGCGCGCCTGATCATGAGCGACCAGACGCACCTGATCTCCTCGCAACTGCAGACCGGCAAGGAGGCGGGCATGCAATTGATGGACCAGGCATTGCTCGAGGCCATCCAGCGGCGCGAGATCGATCCGGACGACGCCTACCGCTTCACGACCGACAAGAAGCAGTTCGCCCGCTTCGTCACAGATACCGGCATACTGCCGAAGCTGGACCTGGCCGAATGAGCACTGGCACGCAACCCTCTCTTGCGCAGAAGAGCGCGCAGCTGGTGAACCGGCTGCTGACGGCGATGGTCGAGCGCGGCGGTTCGGACCTGCACCTGATTGCCGGCAATCCGCCGCGCATCCGCCTGCATGGCGACCTGCAGGTGCTCGAGCCTGTGCTGCTGAACGCCGAGGAACTCGCCATCAACTTGCAGGCCATCGCCACGCCGCTGGCGGCGCGGACCTTCGAGAGCGATGACCAGGCCGACTTCGCCTACATGATCGAGGGTGTGTCGCGTTTCCGTGTCAACGTGTTTCGTCACCTTGGCGGCATGGGTGCGGTGATGCGCGCGATTCCGTCCGAGGCCGTCAGCCTGGATTCGTTGAAGCTGCCGGAAGTCGTGCGCAGCCTTTGCCAGCACCGCCAGGGCATGATCCTGGTCACCGGCAAGACCGGCTCGGGCAAGTCGACGACCCTCGCGGCGATGATCAACGAGATCAACGTGCGCCGCAAAGGGCACATCATCACCATCGAAGACCCGATCGAGTTCATGCACCAGCGGCGCGGCTGCCTGGTCAGCCAGCGCGAGGTCGGCAATCACACGCCGAGCTTCGCCGAGGCGCTGCATTCCGCATTGCGCGAGGACCCGGACGTCGTGCTGGTGGGCGAATTGCGGGACCTGGAAACCATGAGCACGGCCATCACGGCCGCCGAGATGGGCATCCTGGTCATGGGCACGCTGCATACCAACGGGGCGGCGGCGACCGTCGACCGCATCGTGCATGCATTCCCGCCGGAAAAGCAGCCGCATGTGCGCACGATGTTGTCCACCTCGCTGCGCGGCGTGATTTCGCAGCAACTCTGCCGGCGCAAGACCGGCGGCGGGCGCATCGCGGCGCTCGAGATCCTCGTCAACACGCCGGCGGTGTCCAACCTGCTGCGCCAGGGCAAGCTCGACCAGCTGGAGACGGCGATGCAGTCCGGCGCCGCGGTCGGCATGCGCACCATGGACTCGGCGCTGCAGGAGTTGCTCGACCGGCGCTTCATCACCGGCCGCGAAGCCTACGAGAAAGCCTCGAGCAAGGACCGCTTCCGCAAGCACGCTGAACAATCCCCCTGAGCGGCGCTGGCGCACAAGCCCGGTCAGCCGGATATGGCATAATTTCGCACTTGTCGCACCCGGCGGCCGGGACCCCGCGGCCTCCCCGCCCGGGCCCGCCGCCGAGCCCCAGCCTCTTTGATACCGCGACCCGGCGGGAAAGGTCATGAGCAAACGCCGCGAAATTCTCGTCACCAGCGCGCTACCCTACGCCAACGGGCCGCTGCATCTCGGCCACCTGATCGAGTACATCCAGACCGACATCTGGGTGCGCTTCCAGCGCATGCGGGGGCATCGCTGCATCTACGTGTGCGCCAGTGACGCCCACGGCACGCCGATCATGCTGAAGGCGCGCCAGGACGGCATCACGCCCGAGGAGCTGATACGCACGGTGCACGCCGGGCAGCTCGAGGATTTCGCCGGCTTCCAGGTCGAGTTCGACAACTATCACACGACCCACTCCGCCGAGAACCGCGCGCTGGTGGAGGAAATCTTTCACGCGCTCGACGCGGCCGGGCACATCGAGACGCGCAGCATCCGCCAGTCCTTCGACCAGCAGGAGAACATGTTCCTGCCCGACCGCTTCGTGCGCGGCACCTGCCCGCGCTGCGGCGCCGTTGACCAGTATGGCGACAGCTGCGAGGCCTGCGGTGCGACCTACCGGCCGTCGGAACTGCTCGACGCTGTCTCGGTGCTGTCCGGCACCCGGCCGGTGGAGCGCGAATCCGAGCACCTGTTCTTCAGGCTGGGCGACTTCGAGGCCATGCTGAAGCGCTGGATGGCCGAGGGCCGCCTGCACGAGAGCATGCGCAACAAGCTCGGCGAGTGGTTCGAGGCGGGGCTGCAGGACTGGGACATCAGCCGTGACGCGCCCTACTTCGGCTTCGAGATCCCCGGCCACCCCGGCAAGTATTTCTATGTCTGGCTCGATGCGCCGATCGGCTACATCGCGAGCTTCCGCCAGCTGTGCGACCGGCGCGGTGATCTCGATTTCGACGCCTGGTGGCGCCCCGGCAGCACCAAGGAGCTGTACCACTTCATCGGCAAGGACATCGTCTATTTCCACTCGCTGTTCTGGCCGGCCGTGCTGCACGGGTCCGGCTTCCGCACGCCCACCGCGGTGTTCGCCCACGGCTTCCTGACGGTCAACGGCGAGAAGATGTCCAAGTCGCGGGGCACCTTCATCCGCGCGCGGACGTGGCTCGAGCACCTCGACCCGCAGGCGCTGCGCTATTACTACGCGACCAAGCTCGGCGCGGGCGTCGAGGACATCGACCTGAACCTCGAGGATTTCGTGCAACGTGTGAACGCCGACCTGGTCGGCAAGCTGGTCAACATCGCCAGCCGCTGCGCGGGCTTCGTTCACCGCGCCGCCGCCGGCCGGCTCGCTGCCGCGCTGCCCGACCCGGGCCTGCACGAGGAGATCGCCGCGGCCGGACCCGCGATTGCGGAGCACTTCGAGCAGCGTCGCTACGGCCAGGCGGTCCGCCAGATCATGGCGCTCGCCGACCGCGCCAACCAGTACATCGATCGCGAGAAGCCTTGGCTGATGGCGCGCGAGGCCGGCCGGGAGCGCGAGGTGCAGGCGGTATGCACGCAGGGGCTGAACGCGTTCCGCAGCCTCGTGACCTGGCTGAAGCCGGTGTTGCCACGGCTTGCCGAGGCAACGGAGACCTTCCTGCGCTGCCCGCCGCTGGCCTGGGAGGACGCCGGAACGCCGCTGCTGGACCACGAGATCGGCGCCTTCGAGCCGCTGATGCAGCGCATCGACCCCAGCAGCGTGCAAGCGCTGCTGGCGGCGTCCAGCGACAGTCTCGCCAGGTCGCCGGTCCCGGGCGCAGCGCCCGCGCCGAGCGTCGCAGTCGCGCCCGCGGCCGCCGCCGCTGGCAAGGGCGACGCGCTGCCGGAGATCGGCATCGAGGATTTCATGAAGGTCGAGCTGCGCGTGGCGCGAATCCTCACGGCGGAGACCGTCGATGGCGCCGACAAGCTGCTGAAACTGACGCTCGACCTCGGCGACGGGCAGCGCCAGGTCTTCTCCGGCATCCGTTCCGCCTACCGCGCCGAAGACCTCCCCGGGAAACTGACGGTCGTGGTCGCCAACCTCAAGGCCCGGAAAATGCGTTTCGGCGTCTCCGAAGGCATGGTGCTCGCGGCCTCCGGGGGCGACGGCATCTTCCTCGTCGCTCCGGATGCCGGCGCCGAGCCCGGCATGCGGGTGACCTGAACTGTCGCTCCAGCGGACCAGGCAGCTATGAAAGAACTGGGACTGATTCTCGTGGCGACGGTCCTCGTCAACAACTTCGTGCTGGTGAGGTTCCTCGGGCTGTGCCCGTTCATGGGCGTCTCGCGCAAGCTCGAGACGGCGGCCGGCATGGCGCTCGCCACGACCTTCGTGCTGACGCTGTCCTCGGTGTGCAGCTACCTGGTGCAGGCGTGGCTGCTGGCGCCCCTCGGGCTCGAATACCTGCGCACGATCGCGTTCATCCTGGTCATCGCCGGGGTCGTGCAGTTCACGGAAATGGTCGTCCACAAGACCAGCCCGCTGCTCTACCAGGTCCTCGGCATATACCTGCCGCTGATCACGACCAACTGCGCGGTGCTCGGCGTCGCCCTGCTGAACGTGCAGGAAAGCCACGGCTTCCTGCAGTCCTTCGTGTTCGGCTTCGGCGCTGCGGTGGGCTTCTCGCTGGTGCTCGTGCTGTTCGCCGGGATGCGCGAGCGCGTGGCCGCCGCCGACGTCCCGGTTCCGTTCCAGGGGGCTTCGATTGCGCTCGTGACCGCCGGGCTGATGTCGCTGGCCTTCATGGGCTTCGCCGGCCTGGCAAGAGGCTGACGCGGCGCCGTGCTCTCCGCCGTCCTCGTCATCGCCGGCCTGGCCGCCTTGTTCGGGCTCGCGCTCGGCTTCGCCGCGATCCGCTTCCGCACCGAGGGCGACCCGGTCGTCGATCGCATCGACGCGCTGCTGCCGCAGACCCAGTGCGGCCAGTGCAGCTTTGCCGGCTGTCGCCCCTACGCGGAGGCCATGGCCGCCGGCAAGGCCGACATCAATCGCTGTCCGCCGGGCGGCGAAGCGACGATCCGGGCGCTTGCCGACCTGCTCGAGCGCGACCCGAAACCACTGGACCCCGAGAGCGGCGAGCTCAAGCCGCGCACCGTCGCGGTCATCGACGAGCCGCTGTGCATCGGTTGCACCCTTTGCATCCAGGCCTGCCCGGTCGACGCGATCCTCGGCGCCGGCAAGCAGATGCACACCGTGATCGCCAGCGAGTGCACCGGCTGCGAGCTGTGCGTCGCGCCCTGCCCGGTCGACTGCATCGCGATGGTCGAAGAGCCGGTGACGCTGAAAACCTGGAAATGGCCGAAACCCGCCGCGCCGGTGGCGGGGCCGGCACGCACAGCGGAGCAGCGGTGAGCCAGCCGCGCCTGTGGCGCTTCCATGGCGGCGTAAAGCTCGACGCGCGCACGGCGATGGCTGCCGCCGCGCCGCTCGGCGTAACGCAGCTGCCCGCACGACTGGTGCTGCCGATGTCGCAGCATGTCGGCCAGCCGGCCGAGCCGATCGTGGCGGTTGGCGAGCATGTGCTGAAGGGCCAGCCAATCGCCCGCCCGAGCGGCTATATCGGCGCCAAGGTGCATGCGACGAGTTCGGGAACCGTCACCGCGATCGCCGACCACCCGGTGCCGCACCCGAGCGGGCTGTCGGCACCGTGCATCGTCATCGAGACCGACGGCCAGGACGAAGCCTGGCGCGGTTACGAGCCTTTGCCGGACTACCAGGGCCTCAGCGCAGTTGATTTGCGCGCGCGCGTGCGCGCCGCGGGCGTGGTCGGGCTCGGCGGCGCGGCGTTTCCGACCGCGGTCAAGCTCGGCGCGGGTTCCGGCCTCAAGCTCCTGATCCTGAATGCCGCCGAATGCGAGCCATACATCTGCTGCGACGACCTGCTGCTGAGGACACGCCCCGGGGAAGTCGTGACCGGCGCGCAGGTGCTGCTGCGGGCGCTGGACATCGGTCGTGGCTGCGTCGCCATCGAGGAGAACAAGCCCGAGGCGCGCCGCTCGCTGGAAGCCGCGCTCGCGGCGGCCGGAGAAACACGGATCGAGGTCGTCACGGTGCCGGCGATCTATCCGGAGGGCGGCGAGCGGCAACTGATCAAGGTCCTGACCGGCGAAGAGGTGCCGGCGCGCGGCGTGCCGCCCGATATCGGTTACCTGTGCCACAACGTCGGCACGGCCGCAGCCGTGGCGCGGGCCGTGCTGCAGGGCGAGCCGTTGATCTCGCGCATTATCACCGTGACCGGCGCCGGCGTCGCGCGGCCGGGCAACCTGGAGGTGCGCCTCGGCACGCCGATCGCCGAACTGGTGCGCGCCTGCGGCGGCTACACGGACCAGGCCGCACACTTGCTGATGGGCGGCGCGATGATGGGCTTCCCGCTGGCGGGCGATTCGCTGCCGGTCATCAAGGGCACCAACTGCATCGTGGTCGCGTCCCGCGAAGAGATTCCGCCCCGCGCGCCGCAGCTGCCGTGCATCCGCTGCGGCGAGTGCGCGGAGGTCTGCCCTGCCCAACTGCTGCCGCAGCAGCTGTACTGGCACGCGCGCGCCGGCGAGCTCCACCGGCTCGACGAGTACCACCTGTTCGACTGCATCGAGTGCGGCTGCTGCGACGTGGCCTGCCCAAGCCAGTTGCCGCTTACCCAGTACTTCCGCTACGCGAAGACGGAGCTTTGGTCGCGCGATCGCGATCGTGCCCGGGCAGACCTGGCGCGGGATCGCTTCGAGGCGCGGCGCAGCCGGATCGAGGCCGAACAGGAGACCCGGCGCCGGCGGCTCGAGGATAAGGCCAAGGCGGCAGCGCATGCCCGTGGTGACGACGCTGCCCGGGCCGCGATGATCGAGGATGCGCTGGAGCGCGTGCAGGCGCGCCGCGACAAGGATGGCGGCGGCGGGCCGGGATCCGCGTCATGAGCGGCCCCGGAATGTTCCAGGCCACGGCGCCGCCGCACGTGCGGCCCACCACGAGCGTCAGGCGAGTCATGGGCGAGGTGCTCCTGGCCCTGGTGCCGGCGACGATCGCGTGGGTGTGGTTCTTCGGCCCCGGCATTCTCTACAACATGGCAGTCGCCGCGGCCGTGGCGCTGGCCTGCGAGGCCGGCGCGCTCGCGCTGCGGCAGCGGCCGGTCCTGCCACAGCTGCTCGACCTGAGCGCGCTGCTCACCGCGGTGCTGCTGGCGTTCTGCCTGCCGCCGCTGACGCCGTGGTGGGTCACCGCGACCGGCGCCGCGTTCGCCATCGTGTTTGCGAAGCAGCTCTACGGCGGGCTCGGCTTCAACCCGTTCAATCCCGCGATGGCCGGCTATGTCGTGGTGCTGATCTCTTTCCCCGAGGCAATGACGCGCTGGCTGCCGCCGCTCGGCGAGTCGCTCGGGCTCGCCGCCGCATCGCTCGATCCGCTGCAGACGCTGCGGTTCACGCTGACCGGGATGCTGCCGCAAGGCGTATCCTGGGACGCGATCAGCGGTGCGACGCCGCTCGATGACCTGCGGACGCAGTTGTCGCTGGCGCGCACCGTCGAGGAGATTCGCGCCGGCGCGCTGTACGGCCAGCTTGGCGCACGCGGCTGGGAATTGACCGCCGGATGCATCGCGCTCGGCGGCCTGTGGCTGTTGTGGCGCAAGATCATCCGCTGGCAGATTCCCGTTGCCGTCATGCTGGGTGTCATGGTGCCGGCCGCATTTTTCTGGCTGATCAACCCCGGCGTCTATCCGCCGCCGACCTTTCACCTGGTCAGCGGCGCGACCCTGCTGGGGGCGTTCTTCATCGCCACCGACCCGGTCTCCGCAGCCACCAGCCGCTCCGGGCGGCTGGTGTTCGGCTTCGGCATCGGCTTGCTGGTCTTCGTGATCCGCAGCTGGGGCGGTTATCCGGATGGGGTGGCATTTGCCGTGCTGCTGATGAACATGGCCGTGCCGGCGATCGACCACTTCACGCGGCCCCGCACCTACGGACATGCGGGCTGAGATTCCCCGCAGCATGCTGCGCGCCGGAGGTATCCTCGCCGGCTTCGCCGTGTTCGGCGCGCTGCTGGTCGCGGTCACTTACGACGGCACCCGCGCACGCATTGCGGCAAACGAGCGGGCGTTCCTGCTGCGCTCGCTGGCCGACGTGCTGCCGACGGGCGGATACGACAACGCGGTGCACGAGGACGCGATCACGGTCACGGACGCGGCGCTGCTCGGTACGCCCGCTCCGGTCACGGTCTATCGCGCGCGACTGCGCGACCGCCCGGTCGCGCTCGTCATGACGCCGGTCGCGCCCGGCGGCTACAGCGGCCCGATCAAGCTCTTGATCGGTATCCTCGCCGACGGCACGGTCAACGGCGTCAGAGTCGTGGCGCATCGCGAGACGCCCGGGCTGGGCGACCGCATCGAGGTCGAGCGCGACGACTGGATCCTCGACTTCGACGGCCGCTCGCTCGGCCAGCCGCCGCTCGAGCGCTGGGCCGTGCGCCGGGATGATGGGGTATTCGACCAGTTCACCGGCGCGACCATCACCGCGCGCGCGGTCGTCTCGGCGGTGCGCGACGCGCTGCTATACTTCGAGGCGAATCGCGACGGGCTGTTCGCGGCGCCGATCGGCGCCACCGGACTGCCGCCACCAGATGAGCCCACTGAGGACACCGAATGAGCGGCCGCGCCGCCGAGGTCATCCGGACCGGCCTCTGGAAAAACAACGTCGGCCTGGTCCAACTGCTCGGGCTGTGCCCGCTGCTGGCCGTCAGCACCAGTTTCGTCAACGGGCTGGGGCTGGGGCTCGCAACGATGCTGGTGCTGGTCGCGTCGAACCTGACCGTGTCCGTGATCCGCGACTTCGTCCGGCCGGAAATCCGCATCCCGGTGTTCGTGCTCGTGATCGCCTCGATCGTGACCGCCGTCGAACTCGCGATGAATGCGTGGTTCCACGACCTGTTCCGCGTGCTGGGCATCTTCATCCCGCTGATCGTGACAAACTGCGCGATCATCGGCCGCGCCGAGGCCTTCGCATCGCGCGAGCCGCCGCCGCTGGCCGTGCTCGACGGGCTGTCGATGGGCCTGGGCTTCACCGGCGTGCTCGTCACGCTGGGTGCCGCGCGCGAGCTGATCGGCCAGGGCACATTGTTCGCCGGCGCGCACATGATGTTCGGCGAGGCCTCGCGCGGCCTCGAACTGCAACTGGCCGACGGCGGCTTCCTGCTCGCTTTGCTGCCGCCCGGCGCTTTCATCGGGCTGGGCCTGATGGTAGCGGCCAAGAACCTGGTCGATGCCCGCCTGCAGCGGCGCCCCGGCCCGGTCCGCAAGGCATCGCCCGACGCCCTCGGCGAGCCGGCCTGAGGGACGCGATGAACAGCGCCAGGCGCCGGGAATTCTACGAGCGCCTGCGGGCGGCGAATCCGGCGCCGCAGACCGAGCTCGAGTACCGCAGCCCGTTCGAGCTGCTGGTCGCCGTCGTGCTGTCGGCGCAGGCCACCGACAAGAGCGTGAATCGCGCCACTGGCAGGCTTTTCCCGGTGGCAAACACCCCGGCGAGGATGCTCGCGCTCGGCGAGGACGGCCTGAAGCAGTACATCAGCTCGATCGGCCTTTACAACGCCAAGGCGAAGAACATCATCGCTTTGTGCCGCCTCCTGCTCGAATCCCATGGCGGCGAAGTACCACACGAGCGCGCCGCGCTCGAGGCCTTGCCGGGCGTCGGTCGGAAGACGGCCAATGTCGTGCTGAACACGGCCTTCGGCGAGCCGCTGATTGCGGTCGACACGCACATCTTTCGCGTCGCCAACCGCACCGGGCTGGCCCCGGGCAAGACCGTGCGGGCGGTCGAGGACCGGCTCGCACGAGTCACCCCGGCCGAGTTCATGCAGGATGCGCACCATTGGCTGATCCTGCATGGACGCTATGTCTGCAAGGCGCGCCGGCCCGACTGCCCGGCATGCATCGTGGCCGACCTTTGCGACTACCGTGACAAGACGCCGGGCGAGCCGCCCGCGCGCCCGCTTGCCAAGGCCACCGCCGGGGGCCGGGCGCGCCGTGCTGCTGCCGAGTGACCGGGAGAGCCTGCGGGCCTTGTACCTGGACGCCTGGCGAAAGCGGCGTGATCGGCTGCCGGCCGAGCCCGTGGAAGTCCAGATCGCCGACGTGATCGAGCAGCATCCGGAGTACCAGGCCATGCTGGAGCGGCCCGACGTCGCCCTCGGCCGGGACTGGACGCCCGAGCATGGCGAGACCAACCCGTTCCTGCACATGGGGCTGCACCTGGCCTTGCGTGAGCAGGTCGCCACCGACCGCCCAGCCGGCATCGCCGCGCTATACCAGTCGCTGGCCGCACGGCTCGGCCGACACGCGGCGGAGCACCGCATGGCAGAGTGCCTCGCGGAGGCGCTTTGGCGCGCGCAGCGAAACAATGCCCTGCCGGATGAGGCCTTGTACATGGAGGCGTTGCGGAGTATCCGGGGGTGAATCGGATCCCGCGGAGACGCAGAGACGCGGAGGATGTAGATGCGAGGTGAATACCCCGTCAGGGGCGTGGGCCTGGGGCTGAGGCGCAGCATGATGGACGAACTCATGGCGACACCCCCGTGGGACGTCGACTTCATGGAAGTCGCGCCGGAGAACTGGATCGGCGTGGGCGGCGCCCTGGGGCGGAAGTTCTGCTGGTTCACCGACCGCTTTCCGTTTTCCGCGCACGGCCTGTCGCTGTCGCTCGGCGGGCCGGCGCCGCTCGACGAGCGTTTCCTGGAACGCGTCCGCGATTTCCTCGACACCCAAGGAATCCGCTGCTACACCGAGCACTTGTCCTACACCGGCGACGACGGCCACCTCTACGACCTGATGCCGATCCCGTTCACTGACGAGGCCGTGCGCCATGTGGCGGGCCGCATCCGGCGCGCGGCGGAGATCCTCGAGCGACCGGTCGCCGTCGAGAACGTGTCCTACTACGCGGCACCGGGCCGCGAGATGGACGAGATCCGGTTTCTGAACGCCGTGCTCGAGGAGGCGGACTGCGGGCTGTTGCTGGACGTCAACAACGTGTACGTGAATTCGATCAACCACGGCTACGACGCCGACGAGTTCCTCGCCGCGCTGCCGGGCGAGCGCATTGTCTACCTGCACGTCGCGGGTCACTATGTCGAGGCCGAGGACCTGCGCGTCGACACGCACGGCACCAATGTCGCCGACCCGGTGTGGGCGCTGCTCGAACGCAGCTATGCGCGCTTCGGCGTGATCCCGACCCTGCTCGAGCGCGACTTCAACATCCCGCCGCTGGCGCAGCTCAGGGCTGAGCTCGACGTCATTCGCGACCTGCAACGGAAGCACGAGGTGGCAACCCCCGCGGAGCACGGCGCACATGGCTGAACCCGGTCGCCTGCGCCGTGCGCAGCTTGAATTCGCCGCACACATTCGCGACCCGATGCGCGCGCCGGCGCCAGGGGGCGTCGAGGACCGCCGCATGGCGATCTACCGCGAGCTGTTCTTCAACAACCTCCGCGACCTGCTCGGCCGCAGTTTCCCGGTTCTGAAGAGACTGCTCGGCGAGGTGGCCTGGAGCGAGCTGGTGCGCGACTGGCTGATCCGCCACCGCGCGCAGACGCCGCTGTTCCTCGAGCTGCCGCAGGAATTCCTCCAGTACCTGCTCGAGGAACGCGAACCCGCCGCCGGCGATCTGCCCTTCATGGCCGAGCTCGCGCATTACGAGTGGGTGGAGCTGGCGCTGTCGATCGACGAGCGCGAGCCGGAGCTCCCTGGCGTGGAACCCGACGGCGACCTGCTGGACGGGCGTCCGGCGCTGTCGCCGCTCGCCTGGGCCTTGAGTTACGCGTGGCCCGTGCACCGCATCGCGCCAGACTTCCAGCCGGTCGAGCGCCCGGCCGAGCCGACCCGGCTGGTCGTCTATAGAGATCGGCGGGACCGGGTCGGCTTTCTCGAGATCAACCTCGTTACGGCCCGGCTGCTCGAACTGCTGCGCGATGAGCACGGCGCGCAACCCAGCGGGCGCGAGTGCATGCTGCAGATCGCCGGCGAGCTGGAGCACCCGACGCCGGCGTCCGTGCTCGCCGGCGGCGGGGCCTTGCTCGCCGAACTGCGGGCGCGCGACATCGTGCTCGGTACGCTGCCGAACCCGGACTGATGCGCGTGCTGTGGATCACGGCGCAGGGCGGCACGCCGAGCAGCGTGCGGCCCGACGCCGAACTCGTGCTCGGGCTCGCGCGGGCGGGCTTCCAGATGCACGTCATGGCGCGTGGCGACTCGCCATTCACCACGGCGATCCGAAGCGCCGGATTGCCGCATACGGCGTTCGAGCCACCGCGCGGCCTCGGCCGCGCCACCAGCGCGGCGATCAGGGAATACTGTACGCGTGAGCGCATCGAGCTCGTGCAGTTCTCGGATCCCGTCGCGCTCGGCGCCGCCCTGCCCGCGCTGCGCGACCTGCCAGTGCGGCTCGTCGCGCGCCACGACCGCACCGGCGGCGTGCAACGCTGGAACCCGCTGGCCCGCCTGACACTGCTGCAACCGCGACTCGACCAGGTCATCTGCACGTCCCGGGCGGCGGCGGCGCAACTTGCGCGGCGACGACACCCGGCCAGCGTGGTGACGATCCCACCCGGCCATGAGCTGTCATGGTACGAACAACCCCCGGCGAAACTGCTGGAAGTCGGCGTCCCGCCGGGCGCCTTCGCGGTCGCAGTCGTGGCGAACTACCGCCCCCGCAAGGGCATCGAGTACGTCATCGATGCTGCCGCCTGGCTGCCCCCCGGCGCACGCATCCATTTCCTGCTGGTCGGCGGCGGCCACGACACCCGCTCGGTGCTCGAGCGCATCGCGCGCAGCCCGTTTCGTGAGAATTTCCATGTGCTGGGCCACCGCGACGACGCGCCGCAACTGCTCGCGGCCTGCGCCGTCTCGGTGCGCGGCGCGCTGCGGCGCGAGGGCCTGCCGCAGTCGGTCATCGAGGCGATGGCCTGCGGCGTGCCCCCGATCGTGACGAATGCCGGCGGTGCGCCCGAACTCGTCGTGCAAGGCGAATCGGGCATCATTGTCCGGCGCCGCAGCGCCCGGCAAATCGGCGCCGCGCTGCGCTGGCTCTATGAGCACCCGGTCGAGCGCATCGCGATGGGGCGCGCCGCCCGCGAGCGCATCGCCCGGGACTTCACGCTGGCGCGCGCCGTCGAAGCGCACGCCGGCCTGTATCGGGAGCTCGGTGCGCCGCCCGGGACAGATCCCGGGGAGGGACTATAATCCCGACGCCAAAGCCGTTGCCCACCGGAGCCTGCATGGACGCCACCTGCTGATGACCAAGGCCCGCCATTACCCCGGATCGGGCGCCGCACGCGAACGCCTGTTCAGCATCATCTTCCGCTCGGACACGCCCGCCGGGCTCGCCTTCGACCTCGCGCTGATCGCCGCGATCCTCGTCAGCGTGACTGTGGTGCTGCTCGCGACGGTCGAGGGAATCAACCAGCAATACGGCCCCCTGCTCTACCGGATCGAGTGGTTCTTCACGATCCTGTTCACGATCGAGTACTGCTTGAGGCTGTACTGCGTGCGTCACCCGGCGCGCTATGCAAGGAGCTTCTACGGCGTGGTCGACCTGGTTTCGGTGCTGCCGACCTACCTCGGGTTGATCATGACGGGGACCGCGCCGATGCTGGTCATCCGGGTGTTGCGCATCCTGCGGCTGTTCCGGGTCATGCACATGGATCGCTACGTCGGCGAGGCCAACATCCTGCTCGAGGTGCTCGTATCCAGCTGGCGCAAGACGCTGATCTTCGTCTACGCGGTGATGACATTGGTGGTGATCTTCGGCACGTTGATGCACTTCGTGGAACCCGATGAGGGTGGCTTTACCAACATCCCGCAGGCGATGTACTGGGCGATCGTCACGCTGACGACCGTCGGTTATGGCGACATCACGCCGGTGACGCCGCTCGGCAAGGTGATCGCGTCGGTCATCATGATCACTGGCTACGGCATCATCGCCGTGCCGATGGGCATCTTCTTTTCCGAGTTCAGCCAGGCCAGCGGCCGCCGCAAGCAGAAGCGCGCCTGCCCGTCCTGCAAGCTCAAGGGCCACGAATTCGACGCTGTTCATTGCCGGGCCTGCGGCGCCAACCTCGACGGGGAGAAAGCCTGATGCCGCGACGCATTGTCGTCGGCCTGAATGCCGTGATCGTTTCCGTCGGCGACGACGAAGCCCGGGTGCTGACCGTCGCGCCGGCGGCCGAGGCCGACAGCACGATCCTGCCCATGCTGCCGTCCGGCCCGTTTGATCCCGAGGCGGACCGCACGCTCGAGCTCGGGCTGCGCAGCTGGGTGCGCCGCCAGACCGGGCGCGACCTCGGCTATGTCGAGCAGCTCTACACCTTCGGCAACGAGGGCCGGGATCCTCGCGAACGGGCCGGCGGGCCGCGCCTGCTGTCGATCGCCTACCTGGCGCTGACCCAGCACCTGCCCGCCGAGGTCGCCAGCGGCAGCTGGGTCAACTGCTATCGCTTCCTGCCGTGGGAGGACTGGCGTGCGGAGCGCCCGCCGGTGCTCGATGCGATCGGCGCCGCGCTCGCAGCCTGGGCTGCAAAAGCCAGGACCGCCGCGGAACGTGACCGCCGTGCGGAGCGCATCGAGATCTGCTTCGGCCTGAGCGGGGCCGGCTGGGACGGCTACCGCGTCCTCGAGCGCTACGAATTGCTCTACGGGGCGGCACTGACCCACGAGACCTGGTCGGACCTCGGCCGTGCGCCGCCGAAGTCGGCCGTGCTGTTCGGCAAGCCCATGGCCTACGACCACCGGCGCATCCTCGCGACCGGACTGGCACGGCTGCGTGGCAAGCTGCGCTACCGTCCGCTGGTGTTCGAACTGATCGAGGAACAATTCACACTCGCGCAGCTGCAGCGGGTCGTCGAGGCGCTGTCGGGGCTGCGGCTGCACAAGCAGAACTTCCGGCGACTCGTCGAGCAAGGCGGCCTCGTCGAGAAGACCGGGCGCATCGAGCCACGCACCGGCGGGCGGCCTGCAGAGCTGTTCCGCTTCCGGCGGGAAGTCCTGCGGGAACGCCGCGCGCCGGGGGTCGGCGCCCTCTCCCCCATCAAGTTCTAGGCGCCGAGGGGGACACTGCTCCTTGGAGCAGTGTCCCCTTCTGGACAAAACTTATGCTCAGTAGTAGCCTATCTGCCAGGTCCGCATCCCGGCCTTTTTTTGGACCCTATTATTGCTCACAATGAGTATAAGTTGATGGAAGCACAGCTCCGCTACACGCCCGAGATTGCGCGCCAGACGCAGCCGATCTACGAAGGCCTCCGGCATGTCATCCCGGAAGTCGAATGGGGCGTGCACGCGCCGTACATCGCTGCGATCAACCAGCTGAAGCAGGAAATCAACGCCGTGCTGCTGGTCCACAACTACCAGACGCCGGAGATTTTCCACGGCGTTGCCGACTACACCGGCGACTCGCTCGGCCTCGCCCGCCAGGCGGCGCAGACAGACGCAGACATCATCGTCCAGTGCGGCGTGCACTTCATGGCCGAGACCTCCAAGATCCTGTGCCCGGACAAGACGGTGCTGATCCCGGATCTGGCAGCGGGCTGCTCGCTGGCCGAGTCGATCACCGGGGCCGACGTGCGCCTGTTGAAGGAACGCTATCCCGGCGTGCCGGTGGTGACCTATGTCAATACCAGCGCCGACGTCAAGGCCGAATCGGACATTTGCTGCACCTCGGGCAACGCCGTGCGCATCGTCGAGTCGCTCGGCGTGGACCGCGTGATCTTCCTGCCGGACAACTACCTCGGCCGCTACGTCGCGAGCCAGACGGGTGTCGAACTGATCCTGTGGCATGGCACCTGCGAGGTGCACGAACGCTTCACCGGGGCCGAGTTGCGCGACTACCGCAAGCGCTGGCAGAACATCCAGGTCATCGCGCACCCGGAGTGCCCGCCCGACGTGCTCGCCGAGGCGGACTTCGTCGGTTCGACCAAGGGCATGATCGACTGGGTCGGCGAGCACCGTCCGGCGCGCGTGGTCATGATCACCGAGTGCTCGATGAGCGACAACGTCGCCGTCGAGTACCCGGACGTGGAGTTCATCCGGCCCTGCAACCTGTGCCCGCACATGAAGCGCATCACGCTGCCGAAGATCCTGCGTAGCCTGCAGACCCGCACGCACGAGGTGCGGGTCGACCCGGCGATCGCCGCGCGGGCGCGCAAGGCCGTCGAGGCGATGCTGGCGGTCGCATGAAGGACGCGGTGTTCAGCGACGTGCTGGTCATCGGCGCGGGCATTGCCGGCGCCAGCGTCGCGCTGCGCCTCGCCGACGCGGGCCGCCAGGTCACGGTGCTGGCCAGGACGCCGTTGACCGGCTCGGCCAGCGCGCAGGCGATGGGCGGCATCGCCGCGGCGGTCGCGCCGGACGACTCTCCTGCCCTGCACCTCGAGGACACCCTCGTGGCGGGTGCCGGACTGTGCCGGGAAGCCACCGTGCGCGGCGTGGTCGAGCGTGCCCCCGCCAGCATTGCCTGGCTGATCGAGCAGGGCGTCAAGTTCGATCACGTCGGCGGGCGGCTTGACCTGACGCGCGAAGGCGGCCACAGCAGGCGCCGGATCGTGCACGCTGCCGATGCGACCGGGCGCGCCGTCATGGCGGCGCTGGCGCGGCGCCTCGGCGAGCATCCCCGGATCAGGCTGCTGCAACAGCATGCCGCCGTGGAATTGATCACCGGCGTCGACGCGTCGGCGCCGGGCGGGCCGGCCTGCACCGGCGCTCACGTGCTGGACGTGGCCCGCGGGCTGTTCGGCACGATCCACGCCAATCATGTGGTGCTGGCCACCGGCGGCGCCTCCGGCGTGTACGAGCTCTCGACCAATGTCGCGCGCCCCGTCGGCGACGGCATCGCGCTCGCTTGGCGGGCCGGCTGCAGTGTCGCCGATCTCGAGATGATGCAGTTCCATCCGACCGCACTGCGTCACCCGCAGGCCGACGGCTGGCTGGTCACCGAAGCCGTGCGCGGCGAAGGCGGCCGGCTGCTGCTGCCCGGGGGCGAACGCTTCATGTTGCGCCATGATCCGCGCGGGGAACTCGCGCCGCGCGACATCGTGGCGCGCGCGATCCATGCCGAGATGAACACGCGCCAGCTCGAGTTCGTCTGGCTGGACATCAGCCACATCGGCGCAGAGCGCGTACGGGCGCGTTTCCCGAACACCTGGCAGCGCTGCATGGGGCTTGGCATCGACATCAGCCGGGCGCCGATGCCCGTGGCTCCGGCAGCGCACTACAGCTGCGGCGGCATCGTCACCGGCGGTGCCGGCGAGACCGAAATCGCCGGCCTGTACGCCATTGGCGAAACCGCCTGGACCGGGCTGCATGGCGCGAATCGTCTCGCCAGCAACTCCTTGCTCGAGGGCCTGGTGTTCGGCGCCGCCACCGGCGCCGCGATCCTCGCGGAAGTCCCCCGCGGCGCTGTGCCGGCCAAGGCCGGCGCGCTCGCACCGCCCCGCGCCGTCGTACGGCGTGCGGGACCGACGGTCCGCGCCGAGGCACAGCGCCTGGCACAGGCCATCCGGCACACCATGTCGCGCGAGGTCGGCATCGTGCGCCACGATCGCGGCCTCGAGGCGGCGGTTGCCACGCTGGAGCAATGCCAGGTGCGCAGCGAAGCGCTGTTCCTGCGGCACGGCCCTGGCCCGGAGCTGCTCGAGCTGCGCAACCTGGCCTGCGTCGCCTCGCTGGTCGCGCGCAGCGCGCTGCTGCGGCACGAAAGCCGCGGCGCGCACTACAACGCCGACCATCCCGACAGCGACCCGGCGGTCGTCGACACGGTGCTGCGTCCCGGCAAGCGGGCGCCGGACCGGCGCCGGCGCGCAGTGGCCTGACGCCGATCACGACGCGCCATGCCGCCGGATTTGCGCTAGTCTCCCGGCTTTGGGCTGCAGGGGGAGCGCCGCAATGAGACCGCTGAAAGAGACCGAGGCCGCCAAGGCGCGCGCCAAGAACGTGGCCGAGCGCATCGGCGACCATCTCGTCGAGGGCTTCCAGCTGTTGGCGCTGTTCGCGATCGGCGCCGCGATCTTCTGGTCGGCGGCTGAATTTTTCATCGGCATGATCGCGGCGCGCGAAGTGACGCTGCACGACATCCTGCTGCTGTTCATCTACCTCGAGCTGGGCGCGATGGTTGGCATCTACTTTCGCACCGACCAGCTGCCGGTCGAGTTCCTGCTGTACATCACGATCACGGTCATGACGCGCAAGCTCATCAGCGCGGAAGATCTCAGCGAGATGAGGATTCTCGTCACCACCGGCGCGGTGCTGATCCTGGCGATCGCCGTGCTGCTGCTGCGCTACGGCGCGCACCGTTTCCAGGGCAGCTCCTCGGGTCGCAGGGAGCAGCCGACCGACCTCGAACCTCGGACCAATCCCTGAGCCGGGAGCGGCGCGCGGCCGGGCCTACTGGCCCGGGAACAACCAGCGTAGCAACCAGTGCGTCGGCACGAACACGGCGATGAAACTGAGATACAGCACACCGAGATAGACCGGTTGCGGCAGGCGCTCCTGGATGCGCGCCGGGCCGTAGACCCAGTTGATGTTCTTTTCCCGGCTGCTGAACCAGTAGCTCAGCACCAGCACGACCGCACCGGTGCCCGCCGCGACTGCGAGCGAGGCCTCCGGGTAGCCGTAGGCCGCGACCAGCCACAGCAGCACCAGCGGCAACGGCACGTGAAACAGCGAGATGCAGCGCAGCCAGCGCGGGATGGACGGGTCGAACATGTATTCCGTCAGGCCCGTGATGCGCCGGCGCAGCAGCAGCCGCAGCCCGTAGTCGACGTTCCATAGCAGCTCCGGCAGCAACACCATGCAGGCGAGCACGCCGGAGATCAGGCCGCTCTCCAGCCACATGGCCGGCACTGCACCGATCAGGGCCACGTCCGAGAACCACAGGAAATTGCGCGGCCCGTACTGGCGCCAGTAAATGACGATGAACGCCAGCACCAGCAGCGAATAAACGATCTTGAACCAGTCCGGAATCGCGAACATGCCCTGCTGTACCTCGGCCGGGTCGCTCAAAGGTCCCCTAAGCTAACATTCACGCGCACGCCTCGCACCCGCAGCGCCCGCCATGCCGCGCTCGCTATACTGGGCCGGAACCTGATCACGGAGCGCGAATTGCCCCGCATCGACAGCCGTGGCGCGATGGCCCGCAGGCTCCGGCCGATCGCGCTGTTGCTGGCGCTGGGCTGGGGCCAGGCGACGGCCGGCGCCGCGGTGCAGTTCACGGTTGCGGGCATCGAAGGCGATGGCTGGCGCGCCACCGGCATCACCATCGCGCTGCGGCGCGACGACCGCGGCGGCCTCGCCGCCGTCGTCACCGCCGCGCGTCTCGAGCTGCCCGAGCCGGTCGGCGTGCTAGCGGACGTGCATGCCGATTGCCGTGACCTGGCCGTCACGGCCCTGCGGTTCCGCTGCCGTGCCCTGCTGTTGCGGCCCGGCGCCGCCGGGCCCGGTGTCCTGCGCCTCGAAGGACACGCCGAGTTTCGTCGCGACAGCGGCGACATTGCCTGGGACCTGGCGACGCCGGCCGATGCCGCGGGACAAGTATCCCTCGCCGGCGCAATGACGGCGGACGGCTGGGCGCTGCAGCTGGCGGCGGCAGACTGGCCGGCGGAGACGCTCGCGCCGCTGGCGAGCCTGCTGGGCCAGGCGGCGCCGGAGATCAGCGGCCGGCTCGATCTCTCGGTGACCGCGCGCGGCGCCGCAGCGGCCCTGCATGGTCTCGTGTTCGAGCTGCGCGGCGCCGGAATCACCGTGGCCAACGAGGCCGGCACGGTGGCCACCGAAGGGCTCGACCTCGAGCTGCGCGGCTCGGCATGGCGGCAAGGCGACAGGCTGGCGTTCGACGCCCGCGGCGCAATCGCGGCCGGCGAGGCCTATGTCGAGCCGGTCTATGTGAATCTCGGCGAGCACCCGCTGCGCTTCAGCGGACGCGGCAGCACCGGGGCCGACGGCATCAGCCTGCAACAGCTCGTGCTGGCGCAGGAGGGTGTCGCGCACGCAGACGCCCGGGCGGAACTCGCGCCGGCCGAGGAAGGCGGCTGGCAGATTCGTGACGGCCGGCTGCGGCTCGCCGAGGCCGTGCTGCCCGGCGCCTACACGGTGCTGTTGCAACCCTTCCTGGCCGGCACGCCGTTCGCCGACCTGGAGACTTCGGGGCTGTTGCGCGGCGAGCTATCGATCGCCGCCGGCCAGCCCGAGGAACTCTGGCTGGAGTTTGCCGAGGTTCACCTCGACGACCGCGCGGCGCGCCTGGCGATCTATGGCTTGTCCGGCGACGCCACATGGCCCCCGGCTCGGGACGGGGCGCTGACGGCCCGCGTGCGGCCAATGAACCTGCGGTGGGCCGGCGGCTTCGTCTACGGCATCCCGTTCGGCGCCGCGCGCATCCGGATGGACGCCTGGGGCGGCCGCTGGTCGCTGCCGCAGCCGGTCTCGATACCGGTGCTCGACGGCGCGCTCGAGATCGACACGCTCGAGATCGGCGACCTGACGGCGGGCGACGACACGGTGCTGTTCGATGCGCGCCTGACGCCGGTCAGCATGCGCGAACTGTCGCGCGCACTGGACTGGCCGCCGTTGTCCGGCCAGCTGTCTGGCGCCTTGCCGAGCCTCAGCCACGCAGGCGGCACCCTGACGCTCGGCGGTGAGCTCAGGGCCGAAGTCTTCGACGGCGTCGTGGCCATCAGGGAATTGCGCATCGAGCGACTGCTGCAGCCCCTCACGCGGCTGCGCGCTGAGGTGGACTTCAGCGGCCTCGAGTTCACCGAGGTCACTGAAGCCCTGTCGTTCGGCCTGATGACCGGCCGGCTCGAGGGCTATGTTCGCGGGCTCGAAATGATCGACTGGGCGCCGGTGGCCTTCGACGCGCGGCTCCAGACGCCCGCCGGCGATCGCTCCCGGCGGCGCATCAGCCAGCGCGCCGTCGACAATATTGCCAGTATCGGCGGCGGCGGGGCCGGGGTGCTGTCCACCGGTTTCCTGCGCTTTTTCGAGGATTTCTCTTACGACGCCTTTGCCATCGGCTGCCGCCTCGAGCGCGACATCTGCCAGATGTCTGGTCTCGAGGCCCGTGAGCAGGGCTACGTGATCCTGCGCGGCCGGGGCCTGCCGCGCATCGACGTCATGGGCTTCGCACAGCGCGTCAGCTGGTCTGCGCTGGTCGGGCAGCTGGCCAGCATCATGGCGTCCGAGGGACCGGAGGTGCGCTGATTGACCCCGTTGGGCAGCGTTCAGGTTTCCCGAGTATGCTTTGGGCATGTCCCCGCCTCGCCGAGGAGAACCGAGATGCGCCGCCTGAGCCTCAACCTGTTGCTGGCCGCCACGATGGTCGTGGCCGCCTGCGTCACCATCAATGTCTACTTCCCCGCGGCGCAGGCCGAGCGCGCCGCCGACCGGATCATCACGGACGTCTGGGGGACGCAGCCCGCCAAGCCGGAGGGCGAGCCGCAGGGCTGGCTGCAGGAACACGACTGGGGCCTCGAGGCTGCCGAGGTCGTGCGCCTTGCGGCGCTGTCGGTGCTCGACCTCGTCATTCCGCGCGCGGAGGCGCAGGCGAACTTCGACATCGAGACACCGGAAATCCGCGCGCTGACGGCCTCGATGAATGCGCGTCATCGCGAGCTCTTGCCGAGCTATGTCTCGGGCGCGATCGGCCTGACGGCCGACGGGCTCGTGGACATCCGCGACCGCAACCTCGTGCCGCTCGCCGAGCGCAACACGATTCGCCAGCTGGTCGATGCGGAGAACCGTGATCGCAATGCCCTGTACAAGGCGATTGCGGTCGCCAACGGCCAGCCCGGCTGGGAGGCCGATATTCGCAAGACTTTCGCGCAACGCTGGGTCAGCCGCGCCGACAAGGGCTGGTGGTTCCGCAATGCCGCCGGCAACTGGGAACAGAAGTAGCCGATGAGCGATTTCGTCCGCTTGCTCGCCGCCTGGGCGCTGGTCCACGAGAGCGCTGACGAAGGCTGGAAGGCCGCGGTAGGGCGCGGCCAGCAGCTCGCGCCTGGTGAGCTCGATGCGACGCCTGCGGCCTTCGTCGACGGCCTCGCTGCGCTGGTGGCCGAGGAAAAGGAGAAACTCAAGGCCTCGCTCGCCGACGCGGAGCGCGCGACGGGGCCGGCCTCGGCCGAGCTCGGCGCGAAGCTCGACGCGCTCGCCTTCGAACTCGCCGAGCTGCGCGGCCGGATCGAATCGCTGCAGGCCTCGGTCGATGCCATCGCGGCCCGCGGCACGGGCTAGCCGCGGATGCCGGGTCGCGGCCGCGCGATCGCCGCCGTTGCGCTCAGGCGCGGCGCGACCGCAGCCTGGGGCGCGCGCCTTGGACTCCGGCGCGGGCACTCGAGACGCGCGGCGGTTGCGCGCGAGCTGCGGCTGGCCTGCGAGGAACTCGGCCCGGCCTTCATCAAGCTCGGCCAGCTCGCCTCCGTGCGTCCCGACGTGTTTCCGCCGGAGACCGTGTTCGAGCTCGAGCGCCTGCAGGACCGTGTGCCGCCGGTGCCAGTCGCAGAAATCCGCGCGGTCATCAACGCCGAGCTCGGGACCTCGCCAGAGCGGCTGTTCGCGCGCTTCGACCCGGAACCGATCGCGACCGCGTCGATTGCGCAGGTCCATACGGCCACACTGGCACACGACTACCGCCCCGTGACTGGCCAGCTGCTGCCCGCCGGCACGCGACTGGCGATCAAGGTGGTCCGGCCGGGCATCGAGCGCTTGATCGCGGCGGACCTTGCCATTGCACGCCGCTGGGCAGCGCGCCTTGAGCGCTTCCGGCGCCTGTCGCGGCTGCGCCCCGCGGCCTTGCTCGGCGAGTTCGAGACGACCCTCGCGAGCGAGCTTGACCTGCGCAACGAGGGCCGCGTGGCCGACCGCTTCGCGCACGATTTCGCAAGCGATCCGCTGGTCGTCGTGCCGCGCGTCGTGTGGCGCCACACGACGCGGCGCGTGCTGACGACCGAGTTCGTGGCGGGCTGGCGGCTCAACGACCTCGGCGAGGCGGAGCGCGCCGGCATCGACGCGCGCCGGCTGGCCGCGCACGGCGCCGATGTCTTCATGCGCCAGGTGCTCGTGCACGGCCGCTATCATGCCGACCTGCATCCGGCCAACCTGTTCGTCACGCCGGACGGCCGCATCTGCTACCTGGATTTCGGTATCACCGGGCGCACCACGCCCGCCCAGCGCATCGCGATCGCGCAGGTGCTGGCGGCAACGGTCTATGGCGATGCGGAGCGCGCGCTGCGCTACTCGCGCGCGCTTGGTCTCGAGGTGCCGGAGCAGCAGGTCCCGAGGGTGCGCGCCGCGGTGGCCGAGCTGATGAAGACGCACCTCGCCCGTCCGGGCCAGGCCGACGTGCGCGGTTTTGCACTGGGCTTCCTGTCGATGCTGGCAGACTTCCGCATCCCGATTCCCGCCGGCTATGGCCTGCTGATCAAGGCGCTCGTAACCGTCGAGGGCGTCGCGCGCGCGATCTACCCCGACATCGACATCATCGCGGCCGCGAAGCCGTTCGCCACGCGCCTGATCGCCGCGCAGCTGGCGCGCCCGGAACGCCTGCGCGAACGCGTCCCGGCGGCGCTGCAGGCGGCGCTCAGGGAGCTCCTGGCCTGACCAGGCGCGACGCCACCCAGTCGTCGACGGCGCGCTCCAGCAGGCCCAGCGGCAGCGCGCCGTTGGACAGCACGACGTTGTGGAACTCGGACAGCGAAAAATCCTCGCCGAGTTCCTGCCGCGCGCGCTCGCGCAGTGCCAGGATCTGCAGCATGCCGAGCTTGTAAGCCAGCGCCTGGCCGGGAATGACGAGGTAGCGCTCGATCTCGGACACGACGTCCTTCTCGCCCATCCCGGTATGTTCCAGCATGTACTCGATCGCCTGCTCGCGCGTCCAGCGCTTCGCGTGCAGGCCGGTGTCGACGACCAGCCGGACCGCGCGGAACATCTCGGCCTGCAGGCGGCCGAGATTGTCGAGCGGTGCGTCCTGGAAGCCGAGCTCCCACGCGAGCTGCTCGGTGTACAGCGCCCAGCCCTCCGAGTAAGCCGGCAGCGGCAGCATGCGCCGGAACAACGGCAGGCCCTTCAGCTGCTGCGCGATGGCGATCTGGAAATGATGCCCCGGGATCGCCTCGTGGTAGGCCAGCGTGCGCATGCCGAAGCGCGGCATCTCGGTGACGTCGCGCAGGTTGATGTAGAACACGCCGGGGCGCACCCCGTCGAGCGACGGCGGCTGGTAGTAGGCCAGCGGCGCGCCGGCCTGGCGGAACTCCGGCACGCGCTCGACCTTGACGCCGACCGCTGGCCGCAAGTCGAAGTGCGGGCCGAGACCCGCGTCGATCTCGTCGATGATGGCCTGGTAGTCGGCGATCAGCTGCGCGCGCCCGGCATCGGTGTCCTCGTAGAGCTGCGCAGGATCCCGGTTCAATTGCTGGATGCGCTCGCCGATGGACCCTTCGACGAGGCCCTGCGACCGCAGGATCGCGTCCATCTCTGCGCCGATGCGCGCGACCTCGGCGAGCCCGATCGAGTGAATTTCGTCGGGGTGCAGGTCGGTCGTCGTCATCAGCCGCACCGCGAAAGCATAGAAGGCTTCGCCGTCGGGCAAGGCCCAGACGCCGTGGTTGCCGCGGGTTTGCGGCAGCAATGCCTCGTAGTAGTCGATCAGCCGGCCATAGACCGGGTAGACCGTGCCGACGATCTCACGCTCGGCGCGCGCGCCGAGTTCCGCGCGCTCGGATTCGCCCAGCGAGCCGGCCGCGACGAGCTTCTCGAGATGGCCGTCGAGCGTCGTGAACAGGATGTTCTCGCGGGCCGGCGCGGCGACGAAGCCACGCATCTCGTCAAGAACTTTCTCCACCACGAAGGTCGGCGGCACGATGCCCAGCGCAGCGCGGCGCTCGACATTCTGCTGCGCCTGGTCGAGGCGCGTGCCGAACTGTGACAGGCGGGCGATGTAGTGCTCCGCCCCCTTGCGGTCCGGGACCCGGTGGATGGTGGCCATGAAATTGGGCAGGCCGCTCTGGATGCCCGCCATCTGGTTAAGCGGATAACCGTGGTGGCGCCAGCGCTCGCCCTCCAAGCCGAGTTCGAGAAATCCTTCGAGCAGGTCGTAGCTGAGCCGCCGCTGGGCGTCGAGCCGCTCGCGGTCATAGCGCCGCAGTGTCGCGAGGTCCCGCTCGATCTTGGCGAACAGGGCCAGTTCGCGCGCCTCGGAGCCATCGGTCAGGCGGGCGTTGTGGCCGCGGATACCGAGGCCGTCGAGCACCCCGATCTGGCTCAGCAGCTGGGGGTTGTCGAGCGCCAGCTCGATCAGGACGCGGTCGAAGAACCAGTCGATCCTCAGCGGCTTGAACCAGATCGTGTGCGCCAGCAGCAAGCCCGCCGCCAGCACGACCGCGCCGATGATGCCGCCCGTCCACTTCAGAAAGCGCTTCATGTCTGGTGCACCCGGCAAAGGGTGCTATGTTGCACGCGCCGCGGCACTGGTTCAATGTTGCCGCAGCCGCCCGTCACCCACCTGCCTGGAGCTCGCACGGTGAAGCTGATGGCCCTCGCCGCGCTGGCACTGATCGCTTACCTCGCCTTGTGGCCCGTGCCGATCGAACCGGTGGCCTGGGACGCACCGACCGCACCGGCGCTCGAGGGCGCGTTCGCGCCAAACGACCGGCTTGCGGCTGTCCGGCGCATGGGGGCCGGCGCCGGGATCGGTCCCGAGGACGTCGCCGTCGACGCCGCGGGGAATATTCATGTCGGTTACGAGGACGGTCGCATCGTGCGCTTCAGGCCCGACGGCAGCGAGCCCGCGCTGCTCGCCGACACCGGCGGGCGGCCGCTCGGGCTGGAGTTCGACGCGGACGGTCGGCTGGTCGTCTGCGACGGCTACCGCGGACTGCTGCGCGTCTCGATGGGCGGCGCGATCGAAGTGCTGGCGACCGAGGCCGGGGGCGTGCCCTTCGGCTTCACCAACGACCTCGACATCGCGCCTGACGGGATGATCTATTTCAGCGACGCGTCGTACCGCTTCGGCCCGGCGCTGAAGGCGCGCGACGACGTGCTCGAGCATGGCGGCCGCGGTCGCCTGATGCGCTACGACCCGGCGAGCCGTACTACGACGGTCCTGCTCGAGGGCCTGCAGTTCGCCAACGGCGTCGCGCTCGCGCCGGACGGCGACTCCGTCCTGGTGGCGCAGACCGGCGGCTACGACGTGCTGCGCTACTGGCTGCGCGGCGACCAGGCCGGCACCCACGAGGTGTTCATCGGCAACCTGCCAGGCATCCCCGACGGCCTCTCGAGCAACGGCCGGGACACCTACTGGCTGGCCTTGTTCACGGTGCGCAACCCGGCGCTCGACGCGCTGGCCGGCTGGCCGGGGCTGCGCAAGGTCGTGTTTCGCCTGCCGCAGTTCCTGCAGCCGCAGCCGGTGCGCCATGCCTTCGTGCTGGGGCTGTCGGCCGATGGCGAAGTCACGCACAACCTGCAGCATGCAGGGCCAGACAGTTTCGCGCCGGTGACCAGCGCCACCGAGGCCAACGGCCGGCTGTATCTTGGCAGCCTGGTCCAGGACGCCTTCGGCGTCCTGGACCAGTCCGCGCTCGACTAGCCCAGCAACGAGTCCAGCAGGCCCTGGCGCCACGCCAGCGCGAGCGCCGTCACGAGCAGCACGAGGAAGAGCCAGGTCTTCCACGGCCGCTTTTTCTCGGCATAGGGGTCGCTCGTCGAGCGGCTCGAACCCTTGGGCAGCGCGGCCACGGCAGTCAGCGCGCCACCGAACGGCACATTGATGCGCGCGCGCGCATTGACCGCCCAGCCGTTGGCGTCGAGCAGCGGCCCGAGATTGCGCCGTCGCAAGGTCATGTAGGCCAGCAACATCGAGGGCGCCGAAATCAGCAGCAAGATGCCCAAGATTGCCAGCGGCAGCTGCCACCATGCGAGGGAAAACAGCCCGGTAATGGCCGCGGCCAGCGCCGCGCCGATCGCACCCACGGCCAGGCCGATGGCCGCGAAAATACCGGCGAACTTGGCGATGTCGAAGGGCTGCGCCGGCGCGGCCGCTCCCCCCTCGACCTTGGCGGCCGCGTCCGTCACGTTGGCCGCGGCCTTGCTCTCGACGTCCTTGTCGCGCGAGGCGGCAAACTTGCGGATCTGGTTCTCGATCAGCGAACCGAGACGGCGGTACGGCGACCAAAAGGCCTGGCGGATGCTGACCGGCTGCTCAACGACCTTGACGACCGTGGCCTTCCAGTCGCGGCCCGCCCGGTCATAGAAGATGCCGTTGCGGCCGGGCACCATCAGCTCGTCCACCTCGCCGCCGGTCAGCGCCGCGACGATGCTCAACGGCTCGGCACCGGCGCGCACGCAGCTGCAGTAGACGAGATAGCAGCCGCTGAACGGCGCGAGGGTGGCGTGCTTGGCCGTGTCGGTCACGCGCAGCACGAGCTCGCAGCTGCGCTGGTCGAGGTACAGCGTGCCGGCCTGGAAGATCGCCTTGTCCTTGCCGCCATAGAAGTCGCTCAGCGTGACGAAGTTGCGCAGCAGCGTGACGAGGTCGCGCTGGTAGCGCACGAGACGCTCGACGGCATCGATGTTGGCGGCCGAGGTTTCGGCCTTCAGGTCCTGCTCGATCAGCTCGGCGAGCCGCGCGCGGGTGTCATCGTCGCTGATGCTTTCGAGGTGCGCCGGGTCGAGCTCGTGCACGGCCGTTTCCGGGCGCTCGCCCATCCAGGCGCGGTAGGCGGCGAATTTGGTCGACAGGTCGGCCCAGTCCGCCTGCGACAGCGAGGCGCGCGCGCCGAGCAGCGGCTCGATGACTTCATCATGCAGCTGCGCGATTCGTGCCGCCCAGGCCGGGTTGATGCCGTCCGCCAGCGGCAGCGGCTTGCCGCCCTCGACGGCCGCGAGCGGCAACGCGGCCACCTCGGCATCGCCCGCGTCGATCTGGCGAACGCTGAGCGCCTCGTAGACCGTCGCCGGCGGATTCAGCGACGCCGCGGCGCGCGGATCGAAGGCCGCCAGGCGGCAACGCGCGAAGAAATCGTCGATCTTCGATTGCACCGCCGCGACGACCGCTGCCGCGGCGGCGGTGCCCTCCCCCAGCGGCAGGATCAGCTCGGCCCACTGGGCCGCGCGGTTGCGCCACTCGAGCACACTGTCGAGCTGGGTGAAGAATGCCTCCAGCGTCTCGGCCGTGATGCCGGGCTCGCCGCTGCGATCCGCTACGCCGCCCTGCGTCGCTACGATCTCGCCAATCACCCTGGCCAAGGTCTCGTCCCCGGTCAGCGCCGCCGGCACGACTCCATCGCCGTTGAAATGATCCGGAGAAAACAGCCGCGTCATGTCGGCGAGGTCCGCCACCGCGAGGCTGCCGGCCTCCGACTTGTCGAGGTACGCGAGAATCCTGGTCGCGGCCGCCTTCAGCGTCGCACCCTCCGCATGACTGTCATCGATGGCGTCCAGCGGCAGCTCGCCATCGGCGAACAGGGCTTGCGGATCCTTGACCATCTCGCAGGCCCAGCGCACCGCCGCCAGGATCTCGGGCACACGGATCTGGCCGTCGCCGTCGGCATCCAGCAACGCCAGCGTGCGGGCGTCGAATTCCAGTCCAGTCGTCGGGCAGCTCAGCGCCGTCCAGAGCTTCGGGTCCAGCTCGGCAAGATGGCGCAGGTCGTCGCCGGTTTCCAGCGCCACCTGGTCGAAGCCGCCGCAACGGAAGAAGCGCCAGCGATGGGCGGCGGCGGTATCGTTTTTTGCCATGAAGCTTACTCCCTGATGAAATCCAGCAGGTGCAGCGACACCGAGAGGATGTGCAGCACCAGGAAAACAATCATGCCGCGCGCGGCGAGGATGTGATAGTGGCGCCAGCTGACCGCCTCGGCGGAGCCTTGCGCCCAGAGCCACAGGACGCCGGTCACAGCGGTTGCAACGAGCGCGAGCAGCAGCAGGCCCTCGATCAGCGCGAACAGCCCGCCGCCCTCAGCAGTCGGCACCTCCCGGCGCAGCAGGCCGCGCAGATCACACCAGACCTGCCCGAGGTCGCCCGCCAGCCACGGGAAATACAGCCGCCAGCGTCCCAGGCGCGTGCAGGAGATGGTGAAGGTCACGGCCAGCGCCGTCGCTGCCAGGCCGAGCCCGACATGGGCATAGTCGAGCCAGCCCGCGTTGCCCGGAATCCTGCGGAACATGTGTACCCCGGGGCTGGTCAGGAGCAGCCACGCGGCCAGCAAGGCCAGCAGCAGGTGCTGGCGGTCGGCGAGTCGACGGAGCAGCGCGCCCATCCCGGCCTCAGCCGGTGCGCCCATCGGCCAGCGCGGCGAAGCGCTCGGCGAAGCGCTCGACCTCGTCCCAGTTCGTGTACTCGTCCTTGGTCAGCGGGTCGGTCGGCCCCTTGGTCATCCACATGATGAAGCGGATGACGTTGCGATCGAAGGCGGTGTAGCGCTGGTAGTCCAGGTCGCCGCCAAACACGCCGAGCAATTTCGGCTGCCATGGGCTCTTGGCGACGAAAGCCTTGGTGTAGGGGTTCGTCTCGGGCGTGTTCTTGTGCACCTTGCGCGCCACCAGGTTGACCGAGAAAAAGCCGCTCGGCTTCGCGTCGAGCAGGCCCTTGTGGCGGGTGATGAAGTCCATCACGGCCGGGTTGTGCTTGCCGTTGCGGATGCTCGCGCCGATCAGCACGGCATCGAATTTCGCCGGATCGGCGCCGCCGCCCGCGATCGGGACCATCTCGACCTGCTCGCCGAGGCTGGTCAGCTTCGCCGCCATGCGGTCGCTGATCTGCTTCGTGTGCCCGTAAACGCTGGAATACAGCAGCAGGATTCTGGCCATGGGCGGTGTGTCCTCGAGGCACGCTTGCCCTCGATTCTAGCCGAAGCGCCCGCGCGCCTCGCCCGTATGTTCCGCAATGGGCCTCAACCGGCGTTGTCCGACAGCACGCCCTGCGCAGCCGGAACCGCGGCGCCGGCCCTGATGCCCTTGACCCCGGCCAGCGCCGTATCCAGCGCCTCGAGACACAGCAGCACGTTCTCGCGCCGTGCGCTGTAGCCCATCAGGCCGATGCGCCAGACCTTGCCGGCGAGCGCGCCGAGGCCGCCGCCGAGCTCGAGATTGAACTGCTCGAGCAGGCGCAGGCGCACCGCCGCCTCGTCGACTCCGGCCGGCACACGGACCGCGTTCAGCTGCGGCAGGCGCCAGGGCTCATCGACGAGCAGCGTCAACCCCATCGCCTCGATGCCGGCCTTCAGCGCCTCGTGCATCCGGCGGTGCCGCGCCCAGCTGGCCTCGAGCCCTTCCTCCGCCAGCATGACCAGCGACTCGTGCAGGCCGTAAAGCGCATTGATCGGGGCCGTATGGTGATAGGCGCGTTTCGGCGTGCCATCACCGCCGCCCCAGTAGCCCATGACCAGGTTCAGGTCCAGGAACCAGCTCTGCACGGGCCGGCTGCGGCCGCGGATGCGTTCCACGGCGTGCGCCGAGAAGCTGACCGGCGACAGTCCGGGCGTGCAGGAGAGGCACTTCTGCGAGCCCGAATACACGGCGTCCACGCCCCAAGCGTCGACCTCGACCGGGATGCCGCCGAGCGAGGTCACGGCATCCATGATCACGAGGCAATCGTGCTCACTCGCGAGCCGGCAAAGCGTCTCGGCGTCCGAACGCGCGCCGGTCGAGGTCTCGGCGTGCACGAATGCAAGCACGCTCGCTTCCGGGTGCTGCTGCAGGGCCCTCGCCACCTTGTCGGGATCGACCGGCCGGCCCCACTCGTCCTCGACGAGGATCGCTATACCCCCGCAGCGCTCGACGTTTTCCTTCATGCGCCCGCCGAACACGCCGTTGATGCAGACCACGACCGTGTCACCAGGCTCGACGAGGTTTACGAACGCGGCCTCCATGCCGGCCGAGCCAGGTCCGGAAATCGGGATCGTCAGCGGGTTCTCGGTGCGGAACGCGTACTGCAGCAGGCGTTTCAGATCGTCCATCATGGCGATGAAGTGTGGATCGAGATGCCCGATCGTCGGCCGGCCCATGGCGGCGAGCACGCGCGGGTGCACGTCCGAGGGGCCCGGGCCCATCAGGGTCCGGGCCGGCGGGAGGAATGACTTCGGTGTCGCCATGAGCCTGCTCCTGCGGCCTCGGGTAAACGCGGGATTATAGTGCCGGGCACAGCCCGCCGCAGCCGTGCGGGCCGCGGCGGCCGGCTAGAGGAACAGGTCGGGCAACAGCGCGCGGCTGCCCGGCACAACCGAGTAGCGGTCCAGGTCCGTCACGCCGGCCGTACGCAACACCTCGTCGTCGATGAAGAAGTTGCCCGTCGTCGTCGCGGCATCGGCGCCCAGCACGACGTGCGCGGCGTCGGCCATGATCTCGACGCTGCGGCAATGCTCAGGGCGAACGCCTGGAATCATCTGCAGCGCCGCGGTCGCGATCGCCGTGCGCGGCCACAAGGCGTTGACGGCGATGCCGTAGGGCCTGAACTCTTCCGCATGGCCCAGCACACACAGGCTCATGCCGTACTTGGCCATCGTGTAGGCCATGTGCGGCGCGAACCACTTCGGGTCCATGTTCAGCGGCGGCGACAGCGTCAGCACGTGCGGGTTGCGGCCGCGCTCCGCGCTGAGCTTCAAGTGTGGCAGGCAGCTCTGAGTGACCAGGAAGGTGCCGCGCGTATTGACCCCCATCATCAGGTCGAAGCGCCGGATCGGCGTGCACTCGGTGTTGGTCAGGCTGATCGCGCTGGCGTTGTTGACGACAATGTCGATGCCGCCAAAGCGCTCCGCCGTGGCCTGCACGGCCTCTGCCACCTGCCGCTCATCGCGGATGTCGACCTGCAGCGGCAGGCAGCGGCCCCCCGCGGCCTCGATCTCGGCCGCGGCGGTGTGGATCGTGCCGGGCAGCTTCGGGTTCTCCTCGGTGGTCTTGGCCGCGATGACCACATTGGCGCCGTCGGCGGCGCAGCGCTTGGCGATCGCGAGCCCGATGCCACGCGAGCCGCCGGTGATGAACAGGGTCCGGTCCTTGAGCGTCATTGATGTGTCCTCGACAGCGCGCCTGCGCAGCGCGGGTTACAGCGGCCAGAGGCTACCACCGATAGCCCGCGGTCAGCTCGAAATACCCCGCCTCGCGGACGGCGCGGTTCACCGGTGCGCCCGCGTCGTCCTCCAGGCGATGGCGGCGCTCGAACTCGAGCCCCAGGCGCGTCGCGAGCATCAGCCCACCGGCCGATCGCCAGCGCAGGATCGCACCGGCCCGCCAGGCGCGCACCTCGTAGTCGAAGCCGGCGCCATCGCGCTCGTCGCTGACGACGTGCCAGCGGGCGCCGGCCGGGGCCACCTCCCCACCCGCCTCGAAGCCACGGCCCGCCTCGAGCATTGCTCGCGAGACGGGCCAGCCGAGCTCCACCCGCACACCGTCGTGCTGCCGCTGCAGGGCGAACACCGGGTAGAGCCGCTCCCGGCCGAAGGCGTCGTCGCGCGCCGCCCCCAGCCGCCAGCCCCAGCCGGGTCCACGGGGCGGGTGCTCCAGGATCGCCCGGCCATGCCACATGAAATCATCGGCGCCGCCACGCGACCAGATTTCCTTGAAGACGTTCGAAGACGAGGCGATGACGGGCCGCAACTCGATCATCCATGACAGCGGCGCATCTCCGTGCCAGCTGAGCGGCAACGCCAGCCGGTGCAGGTCGCGATTGCGGCTGGGCAGCCCCGAGTACTCGTAGCGCTGGTAGGCATAGTCGACCGCCCAGCGAAACTCGCCGTCCGCTGCAGGCCGCGGCGCGCCGCGCACCGCGATGCGGTTCTCGGTGCCGCGCAGGCGCGCGTCGCCGAAATCGGCCCCGGCCAGCGAACTTCGCGTGAATTCGATTTCCGGTGCCGTGCCGGGCATCCCGGTGGCGAGGCCTGGCGCATGTACCACCAGTGGCAGCATGGCCACCAGGATGCTCGCTATCCGCCTGTTCCGGATTCGCTCTCTCGCCATGGCTCCTCGCTCAGTGGCAAGGGCCATCTTCTCCAGAAATGCTTGGCCAGACAATCGGCAGGCAGTTCAGAACTGCTCAGTGTGATCGCTGATCTCCAGGGTTTTGAATGCGGCTGCGGCGACCTCGGTTATGGCGTCCAGATCTGCGTCAGTTTCGTCTCTGATTGCGATCTTCACATTCATGGGACATCGCTGCTCGGAATGACCCCAAGCAGATCGGTGATGCCAATGTCCACGCCGGACTGGAACAACAACGTGGAGACCTGGCCGCGGTGGTGTGTCTGGTGATTGAAAAAGTGCTGCAGCAAGGCGCCGAAATTCCTGCTGGACACGACACCCACCATGTTGCCGTACACAAGGTTGTCCGACAGGTGTTCGTCCCCTAGCTCGAGTACCCAGCGCCGAATCAGATCGTCCAGTCGCCGCCGGCAGTCGCGGAGACCCGGCAGATTGGGGGCGAGCATGAAGCGCAACGACGGCGGGCGCGGGAACCCGGACAGCGCGCTGAGCGCGGGAAACGAGACCCGGTGCTCGGCAAAGCGATGCAGCCATATCGTGTCTGCGACCGCGATGTGGTTCAGCGTGCCCAGGATCGAGCCAAAGAAGGCGCCCTTGTCGGCAGCCAGTTCCACGTCGTCGAGCTTTTTGGCAGCTTCGAACACTCGGTCGTTCATCCAGCGGTTGTATTCCGCCATCAGCACAGCGGTCTGCGGTGTCATTTGCGATGCCTGACGCTCAGCCTGAGCCGCACTTGACGGCAACCGACTGGAGCGTATGGAAAAAAGGCGGAACCCCAAATGGGGCTGCAAGCGGAACAGCGGCCAACGCGGTCAAGGCCACCGCAAACACCGCACCCACGACAAGCAGCAGGTCTCGTGCACGAGGCCAGATTGCCCCGAGAACGATCGCTGCACCCATGAGCATCACGAAAACTGCGCCACTACGAAATAGCGGGTACAGCTGAGTGTACGATTGCGCCCAATCCAATGCGTTTTGCCTATCGTCCAGCGCCCGCGCCCAACTGGCGACAATGGCAGGCCGCGCGGTGATGGAGGCCGCGACGGTTGCCGAACCTACACGAAGCCCTGCGCCTGGTAACTGGCATAGCTGGCCTTGGTGAGTGCCTTGAGTTCCCGCAGGAGTGGCTTTTCAGATGTCGTGAAGTTGAAGCAGGACTTGCCTTGCATTCTCGCCCGCAGTTCCGGGGAGACTCCGTCGAGGAGTTCCGGCCTCAGGTAAACCGGCATCAGGTGATAGCTGACGTAGGCCTTCTTGACTTGAACTGCGCCAAAGAAGAGCGGCTTCTTGTTCTTCTGGATGTGCTTGGTGTCCAGGTAGATCTCTGTGTCGTCGTCCTTCTTCGCGTCCAGAGCCTTCGCGTATGGTGCCATGATTGCTCGCAGGTCCTGGAAGACGGTTTCGAGATTGGGCATGGTGTTCTCCCTGGCGGCGGACCGGTGATGAAGGTCGATTGCGGGGCCAACGCTCCGGTTCAGCGGCGGCTCGCGTAGCGGACCGTCCGCTGCAACCGGTTGTTAGCCCGCGATTAGTGTTTTCGAATTTCGCGCCAGACATTTTCGCGACCGACTTCTTGCTCCCATGCCTCGTACTGGGCCACCCACGGCTTCGCGTACTCTGGAAGGTCGAACTCGGGCGGCTCGCTAACAGCGAAAGCCATGCCTTCCTTGAACCACATCGGCGTCCGCTCCCGGCCGAGAAGCCCGAGTTCCTGAGCCTGCAACATATGAATGAACTCATGCTCGACAATGTTGAGGTTCCAAGATTCAGGCGCAATAACCACGCCAAGGTTGAAAACTGTGATGCCTCGCCCTCTGCCGCCAAATGACTTGTAGCATTCCGACGTTGAGCAAAAGACTGCAAGGGGCGGGAAGGCGAGCGGGCGGAGTTTTTCTGCGATATTTTCCATAGCCATCGCATGTAGTGCTTCGGCAACCCCTAGTGTTGACGCTTCTTCAACGCAGACTGCGCCAACGCATGTGGCCCCATTTATTTCAGGGGCAAGTATTCGGATAGGCTTGAAGAGAGCCCAAGCACCTGCCGGTAATGTAACCAATGTGAGAAGAAAGGTTGCCATTAGTGTGCATGAGCGCTTCATGAGCGGCTAACCAGAAATATGTGGACTAAACGCCGCAATCAAATGCGGCGAAGTTGCGGCATGACATCGTTCGGTGGTTCCCAAAGGCCTGATTTCCACCACCGCGGCAACTGATATAGCACTCAAGGTCCGGGTCGCGTTATGCGACCGGCGGACTTTCGGCGGTCCTCATGGGCCGGCACCAGCCCACTGCACTGCCCCATCAATGACCATGCCCATCGGACACCTAAAAAACGTTTCCGCGTCAACCGAAAACTGGGTCCCAAGGCCAGCCCGCTAACTCCCCTTGCGACCCTTCTTCGGCAGGTAGAAGTCGGTCAGCGTGCCTTCGAAGGCCTCGGCCGCCATCGCGACCGTCTCGGACAGCGTCGGGTGCGGATGAACAGTCAGGCCGATGTCGGCCGCGTCGCAGCCCATTTCTATGGCCAGCGCAACCTCGGAGATCAAATCGCCCGCATTCGTGCCGACGATACCGGCACCCAGCACGCGGCCGGACTTCGGGTCGAACAACAGCTTGGTGATCCCTTCGTCGCGGCCGATGGCCAGCGAGCGTCCCGACGCGGCCCAGGGGAACACGCCCTTTTCGTATTCGACGCCGTCGGCTTTGGCCTGGTCCTCGGTGAGGCCGACCCAGGCGACCTCGGGGTCGGTGTAGGCCACCGAGGGAATGACACGCGCATCGAACGCGCTCTTGTGGCCCGAGGCGACCTCGGCGGCGACCTTGCCCTCGTGGGTGGCCTTATGGGCGAGCATCGGCTGGCCGACGATGTCGCCGATCGCGAAAATGTGCTCGACGTTGCTGCGCATCTGCCGGTCCACGGGGATGAAGCCGCGCTCGACCTTGACGCCCGCGGCCGCTGCATCGATGGCCCCGCCGTTCGGCCGGCGTCCGACTGCGACCAGCACGCGGTCGTAGGTTTCGGGCTTGTCGGGCGCGTTCTTGCCCTCGAAGCTGACCTTGATGCCACCCTTCAGCGCTTGCATCCCGGTGACCTTGGTGCCGGTCATGATGGCTTCGTAGCGCGCCTTGATGCGCTTCTCCAGCGGCCGGACCAGGTCACGGTCGCAGCCGGGCATCAGGGTGTCAGTGAGTTCGACCACGCTCACCTTGACGCCGAGCGCGTCGTAGACGCAGGCCATCTCGAGGCCGATGATCCCGCCGCCGATGACCAGCATCCGTTTCGGCAGCTCGTCCAGCGCCAGCGCGCCGGTGGAGTCCATGATGCGCGGATCGTCCGGCGTGCCGGGCAGGTCCACCGACTCGGAGCCGGCCGCGACGATGCATTGCCTGAAGCCCACGCTGCGCCGGCCGTCCGGTCCGTCGAGCTCGAGTCGGTGCGCGCTGGTGAATTTCGCCGCGCCGCGCAGCACCTTGATCTTGCGCTGCCTGGCAATGGTGTCGAGACCCTTGGTGAGCCGGCCGACCACGCCTTCCTTCCAGCCACGCAGCTTGTCGAGCTCGATCTTCGGGGTGCCGAACACGATGCCGTGTTCGGACATGTGGGCCGCTTCCTCGATGACGGCCGCGGCATGCAGCAGCGCCTTCGACGGAATGCAGCCGACGTTCAGGCAAACGCCGCCGAGGGTGTCCCAGCGCTCGATAAGCGTGACGTCGCGGCCAAGATCGGCGGCGCGGAACGCGGCGGTGTAGCCGCCCGGACCGGCGCCGAGCACCAGCAGGTCGGCCTGGATATCCGGCGCCGGCCCGTCGTCCTCGCGAGACGCGGCGGGCTTCGGCGCCGCGGCCTCTGGCCTGTCCGCTGCAGCGCTCTGCTTCTCGCTCTCTGCGGAAGATCCCTCCTCTTCCACCGCCACCACCGCGATGACATCGCCCTCCGAAACGCGGTCTCCCTTGCCGACTTTGAGCTCGACGAGCTTGCCGCCGAACGGCGCCGGCACGTCCATCGAGGCCTTGTCGGTCTCCAGCGTGACCAGCGGGTCTTCGGCGGCCACCGTGTCACCGGCCGCAACCAGCACTTCGATGACCTCGACGTCCTTGAAGTCGCCGATGTCGGGGACGCGGATTTCCTTGCTGTTGCTCATGCCAGCAGCCGGTCCACGTCGGACAGGATCTCGGCGAGGAAGCGCGTGAAACGCACGGCCGAGGCGCCGTCGATTACCCGGTGATCATAGGACAACGACAGCGGCAGCATCAGCCGCGGCACGAACGCGCCATCCTGCCAGACCGGCTGCATCTTGTGCCGCGAAACGCCGAGGATCGCGACCTCCGGGGCATTGATGATCGGCGTGAAGAAGGTGCCGCCGATGCCGCCGAGACTCGAGATCGTAAAGCTGCCGCCCTGCATGTCCGCACCGGCCAGCTTGCCGTCGCGCGCTTTCTCGGACAGCTCGCCGAGCTCGCGCGCGACCTGGAACAGGCTCTTGCCTTCGAGCCCCCTGATGACCGGCACCACCAGCCCGCCGGGCGTGTCGACGGCGAAGCCGATATTGAAGTACTGCTTCATGATGAGCTGCTGCCCGTCGGGGTGCAGCGAGGCGTTGAACTGCGGGAACTCGCGCAGCGCCTTGACGCAGGCACGCAGCATGAACGCCAGCGGCGTCAGCTTCGCGCCTTCTTTCTCTGCATCCGCCTTCAGGTCCTTGCGGGCGCGCTCCATCTCGGTGATGTCCGCCTCGTCGAACTGCGTGACATGCGGCAAGTTGACCCAGGACGCATGCAGTCGCGGCCCGGAAATGCGCTGCACGCGCGACAGCGGCTTGAGCTCGGTCGGGCCGAATTTCGAGAAGTCCACTTCGGGCACGGCGGGCAGCGCCCCGCCGGTCGCGGGGGCACCCTGCTGCAAGGCCTGCTTGACCCAGGCCTTGACGTCGTCGTGCGTGATCCTGCCCTTGATGCCGCTGCCCCTGATGCGACCGAGTGCCACGCCCATCTCCCGGGCGAACTTCCGCACCGACGGCCCGGCATGCACGCTCGGCGAACTGGGGTCAGAGACCACTATCCCGGCATGCCCCTTTGTTCCCGGCGGCAACGCCTGCGTCGGCGCCTGCGGCGGCGACGGCGGCTCCTTCGCGGGAGCCGGCGCAGATTCGGCCGCCACCGCATGGGACTCTGACCCCGGCTTCTCGGAATCGGTATCTGACCCCGAACTCTGGAGCAGCAGCACGAGGTCGCCGGCCGAGACGCGGTCGCCCTGCTTGACCTTCAGCTCAGCGACCTTGCCCGCGGCCGGCGCGGGAATGTCCATCGAGGCCTTGTCGGTCTCGAGCGTGATCAACGGATCTTCGGCATTGACGTCGTCGCCGGCCTTGACGTGAATCTCGATGATCTCGACCTGCTCGAAATCGCCGATGTCCGGAATGCGCACTTCGCTGTTGCTGGCCATGGCGCTACAGTTCCACCGGATCGGGCTTTTCCGGGTCGATCCCGTAGGCCTTGATCGCCTTCGTGACCACCGCGGGCTTGAGCTTGCCGTCGGCCGCCAGTGCCGCGAGCGCCGCCGCGACGATGTAGCGCCGGTCCACCTCGAAATGGTTGCGCAGCGCCGCGCGGCTGTCGCTCCGGCCATAGCCGTCGGTGCCCAGCGTGACGTAGCGCCCGGGCACCCACTCGCGGACCTGGTCCGGCACCGCGGTCATGTAGTCGGTCGCCGCGACGAATGGGCCTTCACGTCCCTGCAGGCATTGCTCGACGTAGCACGCAGCGGGCTTGCGCTCGGGATTCAGCCGGTTGCGGCGGGTCACCGACAAGGCATCGCGGCGCAGCTCGTTGAAGCTGGTGACGCTCCAGATGTCGGCATCGACGCCATGCTCTTCGCTCAGCATCGCGGCCGCACCGATCACTTCGCGCAGAATCGTGCCTGAGCCCATCAACTGCACGCGGGGCCGGTCCTTCTTGCCCTTGCCCGCACTGCGCAGCTCGTACATGCCCTTGAGAATGCCGTCGCGCGCGCCGTCGGGCAGCGCCGGGTGCTGGTAGTTCTCGTTCATGCAGGTGATGTAGTAGAACACCCGCTCTTCCTGCTCGAACATGCGCTTCAGTCCGTCGTGGACGATCACCGCCAGTTCGCAGGCGAAGGCCGGGTCGTAGGAGCGGCAGTTCGGCACCGTCGAGGACAGGAGGTGGCTGTGTCCGTCCTGGTGCTGCAGGCCCTCACCGGCCAGCGTAGTGCGCCCGGCGGTGCCGCCGATCAGGAACCCGCGCGCCTGCGAGTCGCCGGCCGCCCAGATGAAGTCGCCCACGCGCTGGAAGCCGAACATCGAGTAGAAGAGATAGAAGGGGACCATCTGCACGCCGTGGTTGGCGTAGGCGGTGCCCGCCGCCGTCCACGCGCACAAGGCGCCCGCCTCGTCGATGCCGAGCTGCAGGACCTGGCCGGTCTTGTCTTCCTTGTAGTAGGTGAGCGTGTCGGCGTCCTGCGGCGTGTAGAGCTGCCCCTCGCGCGACCAGATGCCGAACTGGCGGAACATGCCTTCCATGCCGAAGGTGCGCGCCTCGTCGGGCACGATCGGCACGACATGCCTGCCGATGCCCTTGTCGCGGCAGAGCGCGGTGAGCATCCGCACCATCGCCATGGTGGTCGAGATCTCTCGGTCGCCGCTGCCCTCCAGCTGCGCCTGGAACACGGACTCGATCGGCGGGATCTCGAGGCGCGGCGCGGTGGCGATCCGGCGGGGGAGGTAGCCGCCGAGCGCCTCGCGCCGGGCCTTGAGGTACTTGATCTCCGGGCTGTCCTCCGGCGGCTTGCGGAAGGGCACGTCGCCGATCTCCTCGTCCGAGATCGGCAGGCCGAAGCGATCGCGAAAGGCCTTGAGGTCGTCCACGTCCAGCTTCTTCTGCTGGTGCGCGATCATGCGGCCCTCGCCGGCGGCGCCCAGGCCGAAGCCCTTGACCGTCTTGGCAAGGATCACCACCGGGCGGCCCTCGGTCTCGATCGCCTCCTTGTAGGCCGCGTAGACCTTGCGGCGGCTGTGGCCGCCGCGATGCAGGTTCCAGATCTCGGCGTCGGAATAGTTCGCGACCATCGCCTTCAGCTCGGGATACTTGCCGAAGAAATGCTCGCGCACGTAGGCGCCGTCCTTGGACTTGAAGTTCTGGTAATCGCCGTCGACGCACTCCTCCATGCGCCTGCGCAGGAGGCCCGTCTCGTCGCGCGCCAGGAGCTTGTCCCAGCCCTTGCCCCAGACGACCTTGATGACCTTCCAGCCGGCGCCCTGGAAGGCCGCCTCCAGCTCCTGGATGATCTTGCCGTTGCCGCGCACCGGCCCGTCGAGCCGCTGCAGGTTGCAATTGATGACGAACACGAGGTTGTCCAGGCCCTCGCGCACGGGCAGGCCGATTTCGCCCATTGCCTCGGGCTCGTCCATCTCGCCATCGCCGAGGAATGCCCAGACTTTGCGATCCGAGGGCTCGACGAGGCCGCGGTGCTCGAGGTATTTCGTGAACTTGGCCTGGAAGATCGCCTGCATCGGGCCGAGGCCCATGGACACCGTAGGAAACTGCCAGTAGTCCGGCATCAGCCAGGGGTGCGGATAGGACGACAGCCCGCCGCTGACTTCCTGGCGGAACTTCAGCAGGTCCTCCTCGCCGAGGCGCCCCTCGAGGAAGGAGCGCGCGTAGATGCCCGGCGCCGAATGGCCCTGGATGAAGATCATGTCGCCGCGGCTCTTCTCGGTTGCGCCGCGCCAGAAATGATGGAAGCCGACCTCGTACAGCGTCAGCGACGAGGCATAGCTCGCGATATGCCCGCCGTACTCCGAACTCTCCCGGTTGGCGTGGACGACCATCGCCATCGCGTTCCAGCGCAGCCACGCCTCGATACGCTTCTCGAGCGCGCGATCGCCGGGATAGGACGGCTCGCGCGCGGTCGAGATCGTGTTCACGTATGCCGTGTTGGGACTGAACGGCAGGTAGTGGCCGGCGCGGCGGACCTGATCGATCAGCCGCTCGACGAGCCAGTGGGCGCGCCGGCCGCCATGCGCCTGCAGCACGGCGTCGATCGACTCCAGCCATTCGCGCGTCTCGTCCGGATCTTCGTCGGGAAAATTCGGGTCGTACGACATGTTGCACCGACTCCCTGGGACGGGGAGCGACCGGGTCCTCCATGGGTCGCTCGGGTGAATCTTCGCGGCCTTGCTGCTACGATGGCGCCCTGCAACATAAGTCGTGGCAGCGCGCTTCGCGACCGTCGTTGTTCTTGCTCCGGTATCTTCGGGGCTGCCCTTAAAGAGGTCAAGGATCACCCATGGCGAGTCTGCTGCCGGAAGGCGCCCTGCCGCGCATCACGAGGCGCCGCGACGCACGCGCGCTGCCGCATCTCGATCACCTGCTGGTCGTCATCGCCGCGAACGCGCCCAAGAGCGCCTGGGCGGCGATCCCCGGGGGAAACACGCTCGCGGCCGCGGCGCGACGGCGCCAGCTGACCAAGCCCGGTTCACTGTTCACTCTGCAGCTGGAGAAACCTTGCCCCGTGACTGTCGGCATCGCCGATCCGGGCGCCGCGCCATTCGCCTGGCTGACGCTGGCGCGGAAACTTGCGGCCGAGGTGCGCGCGGGCCGGCCGGCAAAGGTGGGCGTCATGACGGCTGGCGCACCGGAAAATGTCGCGCCCGCCTGGATCGAGGCTGCCGTCTCCGGCCTGCTCGCAGCCGAAGGGCCCATGCCGCGATTTCGCGGCCGTGATACGCCGACGCCTCCGCGCCTCTCGACGATCACCTTGCTCGACGAGGCGCCGGGGCTCGACCTCGAGCGTATCCGTGCGGAGGCCGAGGGCAATCACCTGGCGCGCTGGCTGACGGCGTTGCCGCCGAACCGTCTCGACGCGGCCGGCTACCGGGGACTGCTCGAGGAGCTCGCCGGGCGCGAGGGCTGGGAGCTTTCGTTCCTCGACGAGCAGGCCCTGGCGGAGCTCGGCGCCGGCGCATTCCTCGCGGTGGCGCGGAGCAATCCGCGCCGCGACGCGGGCATCGCCCGGCTGAAGTACCGTCCCAACGGACACCAGGGCGACGCGGCACGCGTCGCGCTTGTCGGCAAGGGCATCTGCTTCGACACCGGCGGCACCAACCTGAAGCCGTTTCGCGCGATGCTCGACATGCACGAGGACATGCAGGGCAGCGCGGTTGCGCTCGGCGCCCTGCTGGCGCTGACGCGTATCGGTCACGGCGAGCCCGTGGACTGCTGGCTGGCGATCACCGAGAACCGCATCGGCCCCGACGCCTACAAGTCACGCGACGTCATCACCGCGGCCAACGGCGTGACAATCGAAGTGATTCACACGGACGCCGAGGGACGGCTCGTGCTGGCCGACACGCTGGCGCTGGCCGGGCGGGACAAGCCCGCGCTGATCATCGACTACGCGACGTTGACCGGCGCTTGCGTGGCCGCGCTGACGCATCGCTACAGCGGCGTGTTCGGCAACCGGCCAAAGCTCGTCGCGGCGGCGGTCGAGGCCGGCCGCGCGAGCGGCGAGCGCATCTGGCCGTTCCCGATGGACGACGATTTCGACGAAGCCCTGGAGAGCCGCGTCGCCGACGTGCTGCAGTGCTCGCTGGACAACGACGGCGACCACATCCTCGCGGCGCGGTTCCTGCAGCGCTTCGTCCCGGGCGAAACCGCCTGGCTGCACATCGACCTTTCCGCCGGCCACAACAAGGGCGGTCTCGGCCTCACGCCGACTGCGCAAACCGGCTTCGGCGTGCGCCTGACGCTCGCGATGCTCGTGGATCACGGGCTCGCGTCGGCCGAGAAGCTGGACGGCAAGGCATGAAACTGCGCCTGCGCCGGCCGGACGACTGGCACCTGCACCTGCGCGACGGCGAAATCATGGCCGCCGTGCTGCCGCATACCACGGCGCGTTTCGCCCGCGCAGTCGTCATGCCGAACCTGTCGCCGCCGGTGACGACAACGGCCGCGGCGCTGGCCTATCGCGAGCGCATCCTGGCAGCCGTCCCGGCCGGCGCCAGCTTCGAGCCGCTGATGACCCTGTACCTGACCGACAACACCCCCGCCGCAGAGATTCTTCGCGCCCGCGCCAGCGGCTGCATTGTCGGCGTCAAGCTCTACCCGGCCGGCGCTACGACGAACTCGGACTCGGGCGTCACCGACCTGGCGCGCTGCGCCGAGGCGCTCGCGGCGATCGAGGAGACCGGCCTCGTGCTGCAGGTGCATGGCGAGGTCACTGCACCCGCCGTCGACGTGTTCGATCGCGAGCGCGTGTTCATCGAGCGCGTGCTGTCGCCCGTGGTCGAGCGCTATCCGCGCCTCAAGGTCCTGCTGGAGCATGTCACGACCGCGGATGGCGTCGAGTTCGTGCGCCGTGCGCGAACCGGCGTCGCTGCGACGATCACCCCGCAGCACATGCTGCTCAACCGCAATGCACTGTTTGCCGGCGGGCTCAGGCCGCATCACTACTGCCTGCCGGTGCTCAAGGCAGAGCGCCACCGCGAGGCAGTCTGCGCCGCGGCCGTATCCGGCGAGGAGCGATTCTTCCTCGGCACCGACAGCGCGCCGCACAGCCGTCGCAGCAAGGAATCTTCCTGCGGTTGCGCCGGCATCTACTCGGCGCCGGTGGGGATCGAGATCTACGCCGAGGCCTTCGCGGCTGCCGGCCGGCTGGAGCAGCTCGAGGCCTTCGCCAGCGAGTTCGGCGCGCGCTTTTATGGCTTGCCGCTCAACGAGCAGGAACTCGTCCTGGAGGAGCGCGAGTGGTGCCCGCCGGCCGAGTACCAGGTCGGCGACGAGCGGCTGGTGCCGTTCCGCGCCGGCGAACCGGTCGCCTGGATGCTGGCAGGTGCGGCCGCATGACCTTGCCGACCGAACCGCGGGCCGAACCCGGGCGCACGAGCCTGATGGCCCAGCGCTTTCGCGGCTTCCTGCCCGTCGTCGTGGACGTGGAAACCGGCGGCTTCAACCCGCGCACCGACGCCCTGCTGGAAATCGCCGCCGTGCTGATCGAGCTGCGCGCCGACGGCAGCTTCATCCCCGGCGAGACCTGGCGCTATCACGTCAAGCCCTTCGAGGGCGCCAATCTCGAGCCGGCCTCGCTGGCGGTCAACGGCATCGACCCTTACCACCCGCTGCGGCCGGCGCTGCCGGAGCGCGACGCGTTGCAGCGTATCTTTCGCGAAGTGCGCGGTGCAGTCCGGGAGCACGACTGCAGCCGCGCGATCCTGGTCGGTCACAATGCCTTCTTCGACCTGCATTTCCTCAACGCGGCGATCGAGCGCTGCGGCATCAAGCGCAACCCGTTCCACCCGTTCTCGAGCTTCGACACCGCCACGCTCGGGGGCATTGCCTACGGCCAGACCGTGTTGTCGAGGATCGTCGAGGCGGCCGGCCTGAAGTGGGACAGCAGCGCCGCGCATTCCGCGGCCTACGATGCGCAGATCACCGCGGAGGTGTTCTGCGCGATCGTCAATCAGTTCCGCGGCATCTACGAGCAGAGCCGGCCATAGAAGCCGGACTCAGGCCTTCGCCTCGTCGAGCAACTTTTTCAGCTCGCCGGAGTGATACATGTCGACGATTATGTCGCAGCCGCCGACCAGTTCGCCCTTGACGTACAACTGCGGGTAGGTCGGCCAGTTTGAGTAAGCCTTCAGGCCCTCACGAATCTCCGGATCCTCGAAGATATTGAATGACGCGAACTCGGCGCCGCATGCCTTCAGGGCGGCCGCGGCCTGCGCCGAGAATCCGCACTGCGGGAAATCCGGGTTGCCTTTCATGAACAGCATGATCGGATGCGACGCAAGGGTGCTGCGAATCCGCTCGTTGATCTCTTCCATTGCTTCACTCTCCTGGTTTGATTGCGATGCCGCGCCCTTGTCCACGCTACTTCTTGGGCACATGCACTATTTTTATTTCGTTACGCACTGACTTGACGCCGTCGACCGAGGCCGCGAGCTTCCCGGCGTGCTCGCGCACGAAGTTGCTGCCCACCTCGCCCTGCAGGGTCACGACAGCTTCGTAGGTCTCGACGCTGATCCTGAAACCATCCACGTACTTGTCGGCAATCAGCCGCGACTTGATCGAGGTCGTGATCCGGCCGTCTTCGGCGATGGCGCCGGCTGGCCGCTCGTCCTGGCCGATCATGTAGCCCCCCGCGGCGGCGCCGCCAATCGCGAGCGGCACGCAGGCCGTCAGCGACAGGCACGCGAGTACCGCGATCGCCACGCTGAGAACCCTCATCGGGGGGGCCTGCCTCCGGCCTCAGCCCAGGTTCTTCGCGACGAAGTCCCAGTTCACGAGGTTCCAGAATGCCTCGAGGTACTTCGGACGCGCGTTGCGATAATCGATGTAGTAGGCGTGCTCCCAGACATCGCAGGTCAGCAGCGCCTTGTCCTTGCCGGTCAGCGGGGTCTCGGCATTGCCGGTCTGGACGATCGCCAGCTTGCCGTCGGACTGCTTGACGAGCCACGCCCAGCCTGAGCCGAACAGCGTCACCGCCTTGTCGGAAAACTGCTTGTGGAATTCCTCGAAGGAACCGAAGGACGCATCGATCGCCTTGGCCAGCGCCCCGCTCGGCCGACCGCCGCCGTGCGGTGACAGGCAGTGCCAATAGAAGCTGTGGTTCCAGACCTGTGCCGCGTTGTTGAACACGCCGCCGGTGCTGGCGCGGACGATGTCCTCGAGTGACGCCTTCGCGAACGCAGTGCCCTCGATCAGGCCGTTGAGCTTTTCGACGTAGGTACGATGGTGCTTGCCATAATGGTATTCGAGCGTTTCCTTGGAAATATGCGGCTGCAGGGCATCCATCGCATAGGGAAGGTCGGGCAGGGTGTGCGCCATGGCGGACTTCTCCGGAAATCGTAGTTGCTTGAATTTCGGGACAATCGCCCCGAGCGAATGAGTCGAAGTATACCAGAGGCCGGCAGCGTCGACTGCGCCCCGGGGCCGCTTGCACGCGGCACGGGCTATACTGCGGGCCGCGCCGCACGAGGACCCCGGATGCCGCCGCCCGAACTCCCGCAGGACCTGCCGTCGGTCGTCGCCCGGGCCCTCGAAGAGGACATCGGCAGCGGTGATGTTACGGCCGACCTCGTCCCGGCAGACTTTGTCGCCGAGGCGACTGTCGTCAGCCGGGAAGACGCCGTGCTCTGCGGTCGCGCCTGGTTCGACGAAGTCTTCGCGCAGCTCGATCCGGCGGTTTCTGTCACCTGGTTCGCCGCCGATGGCGACCGAATCGCGCCCGACTCGCTGCTTTGCAGGCTGCAGGGGCCGGCGCGGCCGCTGCTCAGCGGGGAGCGCACCGCGCTCAACTTCCTGCAGGCACTCTCGGGCACGGCGACGGTCGCGCGGCGCTATGCGGAAGCGGTGGCCGGTACGGGCTGCCGCGTGCTCGACACGCGCAAGACCGTGCCCGGCCTGCGCGGTGCGCAGAAATACGCCGTCGCCTGCGGCGGGGCCACCAACCATCGCCATGGGCTTTTCGACGCGCTGCTGATCAAGGAAAACCACATCGTTGCCGCGGGCGGCATCAAGGCGGCGCTCGAGGCCGCGCGCCGCATCCATCCGGCACATAAGGTCGAGATCGAGGTCGAGTCGCTTGCGGAGCTCGACGAGGCGCTCGATGGCCGTGCGGACATCGTGTTGCTTGACAATTTCCCTCACGAACACCTGTCGGAGGCAGTGCAGCGGACTCGCGGACGGCCCGCCTGTCGCACCCGGCTGGAGGCCTCCGGAAACGTCGGGCTGGCCAATGTTCGGTCAATCGCCGAGACGGGCGTTGACTACGTGTCGGTTGGCGCCATGACCAAGCACCTGCGCGCGATCGACCTGTCGATGCGCTTCCGACTGCACCAGTCCGCCCCCAACCCCCGCTGATCTTTTTGCAGCGCACCACGCCTCCATAGTGCCGGCGGCGCCGCACAGCGGACTAAACAACCTGAATCACAGCGGTTTCGTGTAACGAAGCGCGGCCCTCGCTCGTCTATTGTGCAGTGCGAATACCGAATCCCAACGAGCGTTTGAATCGAAGTACCGATTGCTTGCCGGCGCCGGATTCACTGGGTTATAAACAATTGACGCATTGCGGAAGTTGCATGGCAGCAATGATCCGCGAACCAAGGAAACACAGGCGGAGTACATCATGTCTGGAATCATCTGGTCGCTCCTGATCGGCGTCGCCTTTGGCGTGCTCGCCTACCGGCGCAGCAGCCTTCCCGTCTGGACCGGCGCCGCCGCGTTGTTCCTGCTGGCGATCCAGCTGACCGGCGACGGCCTGACCCCGCTGCCCTGGATCATGCTCGCCTTCGTGGCGGTCACGTTGAATCTGAAGCCGGTGCGGCGCGCACTGCTCAGCAAGCCGCTGCTTGGCTGGTTCAAGTCCGTGCTGCCGCCGATGTCCCCGACCGAGAAAGATGCAATCGACGCCGGCACCGTCTGGTGGGATGCGGAGTTGTTCAGCGGGCGACCCAACTGGAACGAGCTGCTGCGCACCCCGCGCGCCGAGCTCAGCACCGAGGAGCGCGCCTTCCTCGACGGCCCGGTCGAGGAACTGTGCCGCATGCTCGACGACTGGAAAATCAGCCACGAGCTCGATGACCTGCCGCCCGAAGTCTGGACTTTCCTCGGCAAGCACCGCTTCTTCGCGATGATCATTCCAAAGGAATACGGCGGACTCGACTTCTCTGCGCGCGCGCAGTCTGAGGTCGTCGTGAAGATCGCCAGCCGCAGCGTCGCCGCGGCCGTGACCGTCATGGTGCCGAACTCGCTCGGCCCGGGCGAGTTGTTGATGCACTACGGTACCGACGAGCAGAAGCAGCACTTCCTGCCGCGCCTTGCGCGCGGCGAAGAGATCCCGGCATTCGCGCTGACCGGCCCGTGGGCCGGCTCGGACGCCGGCTCGATGCCGGACACCGGCATCGTCTGCAAGGGCGAGTACAAGGGCAAGGAAGTGCTCGGGTTCCGCGTCAACTGGGCGAAGCGTTACATCACGCTCGGCCCGATCGCGACGATTCTCGGGCTGGCCTTCAAGGCGCGCGACCCCGACGGCCTGCTGGGCAGCCGGAAGGAGCTCGGCATCACCTGTGCGTTGATTCCGACGAACGCGCCTGGGGTCGAGATCGGCCGGCGGCACAATCCCGGCGGCGCATTCCTGAACGGGCCCAACAGCGGCAAGGACGTGTTCGTGCCGATGGAATGGGTCATCGGCGGACAGGCCCAGATCGGAAATGGCTGGAAGATGCTGATGGACTGCCTGTCGGTCGGCCGCGCCATCTCGCTGCCGGCGCTCGGCACGGCCGCTGGCAAGGCCGCGGCCCGGATGACCGGCGCCTATGCGCGCGTGCGCCGCCAGTTCAAGATTCCGATCGGGCGCTTCGAGGGCATCGAGGAGCCGCTCGCGCGCATCGGCGGCATTACCTACCGGATGGATGCAGCCCGCATCCTGACGGCGACCGCGCTCGATCTCGGCGGCAAGCCGTCCGTGCTGTCGGCGATCTTGAAATACAACAACACCGAGGGCATGCGCCAGGCGGTCAACGACGCGATGGATGTGCACGCAGGGCGCGCCGTCTGCCTCGGCCCGAGCAATTATCTTGCGCATACCTACCAGACGGTGCCGGTCGCGATCACGGTCGAGGGCGCCAACATCCTGACCCGGAGCATGATCATCTTCGGCCAGGGCGCGATACGCTGTCACCCCTATGTCCTCAAGGAGATGCTCGCCGCGGCCGACGAGGACAGCACTGCCGGACTGGCAGCCTTCGACGAGGCATTCTTCGCGCACGTCGGTTTCACGATCAGCAATCTCGTGCGTTCCTTCGTGCTCGCAGTGACTGGCGCCAGCTTCGTCAGGGCGCCCGATCTCGGCCCGACCTCGGTCTACGCCAAGCGCCTGACGCGGATGAGCGCCTCGTTTGCGTTGCTCGCCGATGTTGCGATGCTCTCGCTTGGCGGCGACCTGAAGCGCCGCGAGAAGATCTCGGGGCGCTTCGCCGACATCCTCAGCCACCTCTACATGGCCTCGGCCGTGCTGAAGCGCTTCGAGGATGACGGCCGCCCCGCGGCGGACCTGCCAATCGTCCGTTGGGCGCTCGAGGACTCGCTGGCGATCATCGAGGAGCGGCTCGACAGCATCCTGCGCAACTTCCCGGTGCGCGGCGTCGGCGCCGTGCTGCGGCCGTTCGTGCTGCCGCTGGGCCGCCGCTGCAAGGGCGCCTCGGACAAGCTCGGGCACGAGGTCGCGAAACTCCTGCTGAGCCCCTCCGAAACGCGTGACCGGCTGACCGACGGACTGTTCATCGAGCTGCGCGAAGACGACCCGATGGGGCTGATGGAGCTGGCGCTGCAGAAAGTCATCGCCGGCGAGCCGGTCGAGCGCAAGCTTGCGCAGGCCTTCGGCGCCAGCGTCAACACCGAGAACATGGAAGCGGTGTTGAAGAAGGGGGTCGCCGAGGGCGCGATCAACGAGCTCGAAGCCGGGACCGTGCGCGAGGCGATGGCGATCACCGCGCTGGCGATCGCCGTGGACGACTTCCCGGGCCGCCAGAAGAAGGCCGGGCAACAGGCAGCGTAGCGGGGGCCGGCACCGGCGCAGTGGCCGGAACGTGACAGGGTCCGCCGACCGAGATAAAGATTTCCGAGGGCGGTGGACCCTGTCGCGGTTCGGTCACGGTCCAGCCGCGGCACGGTCATGCGAGCCGGCGGGCGCCCCTACATGACGGGCATGCCAAACAGCATCAGGTGACCGCCGCCGAACGCCAGCCACCACCATGCGCCAGCGCCGGCCGCGATCGCGACGCCGTCCCACAGGAATGACGGCGCCTTGGCCGGTCTAATCCACGGGCGACGGAACGAGGCGACCAGCACGACCAGCGCCCAGGCCAGGAAAGCGCCGAACAGCAGCAGGTCGGCGACCCGGCCGTTGACCAGCAGGTGCAACGTCGCCCATATCACGGTCGCGATCATCATCGGGTGCCGCAGCGCAGCGCGGATCCTGCCCGGCAGGTACGCAGCGACGAATACCACCAGCGCCGGCAGCATCAGCAGGCCCACCGCCATCCGCACCCAGCCGGGTGGCGGCGACCAGAGCACCGGGCTGCTCCAGCGGATTGAGGCGTAGCCGACGATCATCATCAGGAAGCCCGCGAAAGCGACCGCCGAGTAAGCGATCTTCCAGCCCGTTGGCCCGAGCCGGGTGATCATGGCTGCGCGTTGTTCCGGCGCGAGCACGCGCAGCAGGTGCGTCCAGAGGAACAGCACCAGTCCGGCAATAAACAGGGCCATCGGTCGCCTCCCGGGGAGAAATTCCGGGTAGCTTAACAGCGGGACTTGGCTAGCGGATTTCGCGGACCGCGAACTCCGGGTCCATGATGCGGCGCGGCTCGCCGACGCCGTAGCCCTGGGCGTAGTCCACGCCCATGCCGCGCAACATGGTGATCAATTCCTTGTTCTCGACGAACTCCGCGATCGTGCGCTTGCCGGTCAGGTGGCCGATCTCGTTGATCGAGCGGACCATTTCGCGGTCGATCGGGTCGTGCAGGATTTCCTTGACGAAGCTGCCGTCGATCTTCAGGAAATCGACCGGGAAATGCTTCAGATAGCCGAACGAAGACAGGCCGGTACCGAAGTCGTCGAGCGCGAACTTGCAGCCGAGCTCCTTCAGCGAGTTGATGAAGCGGTTGGCCTGCGAGTAGCTTGCGATCGCAGCCGTCTCGGTGATTTCGAAACAGATCTTCGAGGCATCGAGGCCGCTGCGCTCGAATTGCTCGATGACGAACGGCAGGAACTTGTCGTCGCACAGGCTTTGGCCCGACAGGTTGATCGAGCACATCACGAGACGCTCGCGCTCGTCCGCCTCCGAAACCAGCCAGCGCAGCGCATTCGTAATGACCCAGCGATCAATGCTCGGCGTCAGGCCATAGCGCTCAGCGGCGTTGATGAACACGTCCGGCGCGATGATCTGCCCCTGCTCGTCGCGCATGCGCAGCAACAGCTCGTAGTGCGCGCCGGTGGACTGGTCCTGCAGCGGCATGATCGGCTGGCGGAACAGCTCGAAACGCGACTCCTCGAGCGCGTTGTTGATGCGCGCGGCCCACTGCATCTCGCGCCGGCGCCGCATCAGGTCGATGTCGTTCTCCTGCCAGGTCTGCACGCGGTTGCGGCCGGATTCCTTGGCCGCGGCGCAGGCGCTGTCCGCCGCCGTCAGCAGCTCGGCGACGCTTGCGGTCTCCGGCGCGATCGGCACGACGCCGATGCTCGCGCCGAGCCGGAAGCTGCGATCCTCCCAGACGAAACGGAAGTCCTGCACGGCCTTGAGCAGCGATTCCGCGGTTTCGATGGCCTCGTCGAGCGTGCAGTTCTCGAGCAGCACGCCGAATTCGTCGCCGCCGAGCCGCGCGAGCGTGTCGCGCCAGCGGATCTTCGACTTAAGCAGCGCGCCGAGCTGGCCGAGCAGCGCGTCGCCGGCCATGTGCCCGCAGGAGTCGTTGATGATCTTGAACTGGTCGAGATCCATGTAACAAAGCGCGTACTGGGCCTCGCGGGCGCGACCCATTTTCAGGGCGCGCTCCAGCCGCGCCTCGAACTCGCGACGGTTGACGAGGCCCGTCAGCATGTCGTGGCTGGCGTGATAGGACAGGCGACGGTTCAGCTCGCGGGCCTCGCTGACGTCGTGGAACACCAGCACGCCGCCGATGACCTGGCCGACGTCGTTGCGGATCGGCGCGGCGCAGGTCTCGACATAGAGCTCGTTGCCGTCACGGCGGATCAGCAGCATCGGGCGCATCGACTTGTAGAGCCGGTCGCGCCGGATCGCAACGGACAGCGGATTCTCCATCGGCTCACAGGTTTCCTCGTGAAAACTGCGGAAGATTTCGTCGATGGAGCGGGCGGACGCGGTGTCGAGCGTCCAGCCGGTGAGCTCTTGCGCGACCGGATTCAGGTACTCGATGCGGCAGTCCGAATCCGTCGTGATGACGCCGTCGCCGATCGATTGCAGCGTGATTTGCGCATTCTGTTTCTCGCGGAACAGCGCCTCCTCGTAGAGCTTCTGGTCCGTGATGTCGAGCTCGACGCCGACCAGCCGGCGCATCCTGCCGTCCTCGTCCACCATTGCCTTCGCGCGGCTCATGACCCAGCGCCAGTCACCGGACCGGTGGCGCATCCGGTGCACGCTCTCGAACAGCTCCGACTTGCCCTCGAGATGGTCGCGGATCTTGCCCTGCACCCGCACCATGTCCTCCGGATGCACCAGCTGGCGCCAGTCGGGCATTTCCTCGTCGGGCTCCTCGTCGCCGTAGCCCATCATGATCTTCCAGCGCGGCGAGAAGCGGATCGTGTTCGTCTCGACATCGAAATCCCAGACGCCGTCGTTCGAGGCATGCCGGGTCAGTTCTTCGCGCTCGTGGATATCGCCGAGCTCGCGGCCGAGCTTCAGGCGCGTCAGCGCCGCGGACAGGCTCGCGCTGATCAGCTTCATCAACAGGTAGACATCGACGTGCCACGTGTCCACCGGGCGCGCCGAGAGCACTGCGAGAACGCCGCCGAGGCGGCCGTCGATGTCCAGGCCGGCGAACAGCGCCGCGCCGGAACCCATCTCGGCCATCAGCTTCGCTTCGCCGTCCAGCGCGGTCGAAAGGCGCACCGCGTCGCGGATCTCGACGAGGCGCATATGACCAAGCCGGCCGTTGAGCCAGGCCACGTTCTCGAGTCGGGTGCCCGCGAGGCGCTCCGGGCGGCAGCCCGCAAGCACCGTCGAGGCATGGCTGACGCGATCGAACGCAAGGCCATCCTCGGTCAACAGCGCGAAACAGACCGAGTCAGCGCCAAGGGATTCCCGCAGCACTTCGAGCGACTCGCTCAAGACCTGCTCGGCGGTTTCGGGCTCGAGATTGAGCAAGTCGACCGCCACCTTGGTGATGGCGGGATTCAGGCCGATACGACTCGGCGTGGGCCGAATCCTGCGAACGGCGTTGCCCAGATCGGCGCTGATCCGGGCCACCGCTTCGGGCGCGTTCTCTTCGCTCATGCAGGATCCAAATGAAGGGCCTTAAGTAGTGTCCGTAAGTCCTTGTTCTTAACGCACTCTTTATCGGACGGCATTCTGGACATGATGTGCAGAGATTACAAGACCTCGGCCCCGGCTGCAGGAACGGTGTCACAGTTGGCAAAGCGGGGGCAACGAGCAACTTAAGGCGGCGTTAAGCGCTGCGGCGGAGACTTGCCGCCATGAACGAAACAACACCCGCCACCGATCCGCTCCCGGTGCTGCGCTGGGAAAGCGCCCGCGCGCCGGGTGCGCGCCACAGCACACTGGCCGAGTTCGTGCGCAACACTTACGAAGCGCGCTTCGGCGCCCGCCTTCCCGCGGTGATGCCCGAGCTCTGCGCGCTGCTCGAGCCTGACGGTCAACCGATGGCGGTCGCTGGATTTCGCGGCGCCGCGCACGGGACGCTGTTCCTGGAACAGTATCTCGATGTGCCGATCGAAGCGGCAATCGCCGCGTTGACGGGCAGCAGCGTGCGACGCGCCGGGATCTGGGAGATCGGCAATCTCGCGACGCGCTGTCCCGGCGCGGCCAGGCATTTCGTCAGCATTGCCGCCAACGAGCTCGCCGCGCGCGGCGCCGAGTGGGGAGTGTTCACCGGCACGCGGCGCGTGCTGGCGGTGTTTCGGCGCCTCGGCATTCCGCTGATCACGCTGGCAGATGCAACGCCGGATCGTGTCAAGGATGGTGCCGGCGCCTGGGGCGACTACTACAGCCATGCACCGCGCGTCGTGTTCGGCCGCATCTCGGACCGCGCCATGGCGACGGGCCGCGGCGCGTCGCGATGAGCCGACTGCTGCAAGCGCTCGCCAGCGGCGATGCAGCGACGCCGGCCTTGGCCGACGGCTCCACGCGCCTCGACCGCGGCAGCTTGCTGGCCGAGGTGGAACGATGGGCCGACGCGCTCCGCGGCGGCGCCGGCCCGGTGGCGGTCATGCTGCCGAACGGCAACGCATGGCTGCTCGCCGACCTGGCCCTGCACATGGTCGATCGTCCGGCGGTGCCCGTGCCGCCGTGGTTTGGACCCGCCCAGCTCGCACACCTCGTCGCTGCCGCCGGCGTAAGCGCGATCATCAGCAACGCGACCCCGTCGATCCCGCATGGACGCGCCGCGCGGCTGACCGCGACTGCGTGGTTATGGTCCCTGGCCGGCGGGCGCGTCGTGCTCCCGCAGGGCACCGCCAAGGTGACTTTCACCTCGGGTACGACCGGGTCCCCGAAGGGCGTGTGCCTGTCGCATACGGCACTCGAAGGCGTGGCGGCTTCGCTGGCGGGCATCGGGCGGGAGCTCGGAATCCGCCGGCACCTGTGCCTGCTGCCGCTCGCGGTGCTGCTGGAGAACATCGGCGGCGCATGGGCGGCGCTGCTCGCCGATGCGGAGTGCATCGTGCCGCCGCTCGACAGCATCGGACTCGACGGTGCATGCGGCATCGACGCCCCCCGGCTGGTGAAAGCAATCGGCGAGCTCGGGCCGCAAAGCCTGATCCTGGTGCCGGGACTCCTCGAGGCGCTGGTCAGCGCGATCGAACGGGGCGCGGCTTGCCCCGCAAAATTGCGTTTTATCGCTGTCGGCGGCGCGCCGACGCCGGTATCGCTGCTGGCGAGGGCCGCCCGACTCGGGCTGCCGGTCTACGAGGGCTATGGCCTGTCCGAGTGCGCTTCCGTGGTGACGCTGAACCGGCCGGGAGACAACCTGCCCGGCACGGTCGGGCGACCGCTGCCGCATGTCCGCATAAGTCTCGCCGCGGACGGCGAAATCCTCGCCGATGGTCCGATGACGCTCGGCTATGTCGGCGACACCGCGGCGCCTCCCCGGCCGTGGGCCACCGGGGACCTCGGTCGCCTCGACGCGGACGGGCGACTGTCGATCGTCGGCCGGAAACGCAACATGTTCATCACCGCCATGGGCAGGAATCTGTCGCCCGAATGGCTCGAGGCGGAGCTCACCGACGCAGGCCCGATCCGCCAGGCCGTGGTGTTCGGCGACGGCCTGCTGGCGCCGGTCGCCGTGCTGTCGGCCGATGCCGCCGCAACGCCCCGGATCGGACCCTGGATCGAGGCCGTCAACCGCCGCCTGCCGGGGCATGCGCGCATCGCCCGCTGGGTGCTTGCCGACGAAGCCTTCACCCCGGCCAACGGCCTGTGCACGCCGAACGGCCGGCCTGTCAGGAGCGCGATCTGGGCACGCTACGGCGGCGCCCTGCGCGACGCCCCGCAGTTCCGCACGATGCAACTGGAGACGACATGAACAGCTTCTTCGAAGAACTTACGAACGCCACGCGCATCGAGCGCGAGTACCTGCTGAAGTCGCCGCTCATCGAGGCGGCGCTCCGCGGCGAAGTCGATCGCGAGGACTATCTCGCCTTCCTGTCGCAGGCCTATCACCACGTCCGGTTCACGGTGCCGCTGCTGATGGCGTGCGGTGCGCGGCTGCCGGAACGGCTCGAATGGTTGCGCGAGGCGATCATCACTTACCTGAACGAGGAGTACGGCCACGAGCAGTGGATCCTCGCCGACATCCGCGCGTCCGGGGGCGACCCGGCCATCGCCACTGGCCACGCGCCGTTGCCTGCGACCGCAGCGATGGTGTCGTGCGCCTGGGACGTCGTGCAGCGGGGTAATCCTGTCGGCTTCTTCGGCATGGTGTTCGTACTGGAGGGCACCAGCATCGCGATGGCAACGCGGGCCGCCGATGCATTGCGTAACCGCTTCGGGCTGCACGCTGACGCTTTCCGGTACCTCTATTCGCACGGCAGCCTCGACGAGCAGCATGTCGAATTCCTGCGCGCCCTCCTCGACCGGCTCGAGGAACCCGACGATCGTGCCGCCGTCATCGACGCGGCGCGCAGGTTCTATCGGCTGTACGCCGAAATCTTTCGCAGCCTGCCGCGCAGCGAAGTTGCCGCGAGGAACGTGGCATGAAGCTTGCCAACGCACGGGTACTGTTGACCGGTGCCGCCGGGGGTCTCGGCGCAGCGATCGCCCGCAAGCTCACTGGCGCCGGCGCGGCGGTGCTGCTGGCGGACCGAAGCGCCGCGCCACTGGAGGCGCTGGCCGATGAACTGCGCACCGCCGGCGGCAAAGTCACGTTTCTGGCCGGAGACCTGGGCGATCGGGAGGCGCGGGCGCGACTCGCGGAGGTCGCCACGATGTGGCTCCGCGGCGTCAACGTGCTCGTCAACAACGCGGGGCTGAACGACTTCGCGTTCCTCGGCGACCAGGACGAGGCACGCATCGAGGCGCTGTTCCGCATCAACCTGCTCGCACCCGTGCTGTTGACGCGGACGCTGATGCCTCATCTTGCCTCGTTTCCCGAGGCGCACATCGTCAACATCGGCTCCTCATTCGGCAGCATCGGGTACCCCGGGTACGCGCCCTACTCCGCCAGCAAGTTCGGCTTGCGCGGGTTCACCGAAGCGATGCGCCGGGAAAGCGCCGATGGCCCGGTGCGCTTCCACTATATCGCGCCGCGGGCGATCCGCACCGCGCTGAACAGCCAGGCCGCCTGCAGCCTGAATGACGCGCTGGGTGTCGCCATGGACCCGCCGGAAGTGGGCGCGGCGGCGGTGCTGCGGGTGCTCGAGCATGGCGGCGCCGAGGCTTACCTCGGCTGGCCTGAGAAGCTGTTCGTGCGCGTCAACGCGCTGCTCCCCCGCGTCGTCGACGCCTCGCTCCACAAGCAACTCGGTGTCATCAAGCAGTACGCCGCCTTGCCAACACTGCCGGCCAACGGCTGAAGGAGACTCACCTCATGTCACGCACGATCATCCTTATCGCGTCCCTGCTGGCGCTCGGCGCATCGCATGCCGCCCGCGGCGAGCTCGGCAGCGACCTTGCCGCGATCCAGCAGGACTGGGCTCAAGCCAACTACCAGATCACGGACCAAAAGGCGGCGCTCGATGCTTTCGAATCGCTCGCGGCGCGCGCACACACACTCGCTGCCGAGCACCCGCAGCGCGCCGAGCCGCTGATCTGGGAGGGCATCGTCCTGTCCTCCTGGGCGGGCCACAAGGGCGGCCTCGGCGCCCTGCGGCTCGCGAAAGAGGCGCGCGAAAAGCTGGAGGCCGCGGAAAAGCGCGACCCCGCCGCGCTTGACGGCTCGGTCTATACCAGCCTCGGGGCGCTGTACTACAAGGTTCCCGGCTGGCCCGTGGGATTCGGCGACAAGGCCAAGGCCAAGGCCTATCTGCTGAAGGCGCTGGAATTGAATCCGGACGGGATCGATCCGAACTGGTTTTACGGTGACTTCCTTGTCGAACATGGCAAGAAGGCCGACGCCGTGCCCTTCCTCGAGCGGGCGCTGGCGGCGCCTGACCGGCCGGGCCGGGAAGCCGCGGACGCCGGCCGCCGCGGCGAGATCAAGGATCGCCTTGCACAGCTGAAGTAGAGGCGCAGCAACGCTGATGCCGGCCGGCGCTGCTAGAATCCGGCCAGGGAGCCGGCGGAATGCGCATTCTGCTCATCGAGGATGATGAACTGCTCGGCGAGGGCCTGCGGACGGCGCTTGCCGCCTCTGGGCATGCTGTCGACTGGTTCCAGCAGGGAACCTCCGGCCTGGCGGCAGCACGCGCCGAGGAGTTTGACCTGGTGTTGCTCGACCTTGGCTTGCCCGGCCTCGATGGCACAGACCTGTTGCGGCGCCTTCGAGGCGCGGGCAACCCGGTGCCGGTGATCATCATCACCGCGCGCGACAAGCTCGATGCGCGCATCGCGGGGCTCGATGCCGGCGCGGATGACTACCTCGTCAAGCCCTTCGAGGTCGATGAACTGCATGCGCGGATCCGTGCCGTGTCCAGGCGCCGCCTCGGGCGAGCCGAGTCACTGCTCAGCCATGGGGAGTTGACGCTCGACCCGGTCAGCCGGCGTGCGACATGGCAGGGCGCGGAGCTGCCGCTGCCGCGGCGCGAGTTCGACCTGCTGATGACCCTGGTCGAGAACGCCGGCAGGATCATCTCCCGGGAGAGCCTCGAACAGCGCCTTTACGGCTGGCAAGACGATATCGCCAGCAACGCCGTGGAAGTCCATGTGCATCACCTGCGCAAGAAGCTCACGCCAGACTTGATCCGCACCGTTCGAGGCGTCGGCTATGTCGTGGACCGGGCCGGTTGATGCGCATCGGTTCGATCCGGAGGTTCGTGCTGTGGACGCTGCTGCCGGCCATGGTCCTGGTCTCCGGCAGCGTCGCCACATGGACCTACCTGATGTCGGCCCACGAGGTCGAGGAACTGTTTGACGCGGAACTCGCGCAGACCGCCCGGGTGCTCGCGGGATTGATCGATCGGGAGATGCTGGACCAGCGCGCCGAGGCGCTCGCCGAAGCGCTGGAGCAAGCGCGTACCGGCCATCCCGGGGACCCTGCCGCTGCAGCGATGCATCCTTACGAAACCAAGCTGAGCTTCCAGCTGCTGAACTCCGAGGGCGAACTGCTGTTTGCCGCGCCGGGCGCCCCTGGCGGGGATCTCGGGCCACTGGCCAACGGATTTTCATGGGTGCCGGACGACAGCTTCCGCTGGCGCGTCTTTACGCTGGAGAATCCGCACGAAAGCCTGTGGATCCGGGCTGCCCAGCGCGATGATATTCGTGCGGAGCTTGCCGGCCAGATCGCCATAGACCTGCTGTTACAGTCGCTGCTGGCGGTGCCCCTGCTGGCGCTGGTCGTGCCGCTGGTGGTCGCGGCGGCATTCCGACCGGTGCAGCGGATAGCCAGCGAACTCAATCAGCGCGCGCCGGCCGATTTGCAGCCTGTCGACATCCGGGCGGCGCCGGCCGAAATCCGGGGCCTGGTCGGCGCTCTCAACCGGCTGTTCTACCGGCTGGCGGTTGCCTTCGCCGCCGAGCGCCGCTTTACCGCCGACGCGGCGCACGAGCTGCGCACTCCCGTCGCCGGGCTGATCGTCAATGCCGACAACGCAATGCGCGCCACGGACGAGGCATCGCGGCGCGCGTCGATGCGCCGCGTTGTGGCGGGGGCCCGACGCATGCAGCGGCTGGTCGAGCAGTTGCTCACCTTGAGCAGGCTGGATCCCGACGCCAGCCTGGAGCAGTGGGAGACGGTCGACATGATTGCGGTCGTCGCCGAGCAACTGAAACAGTTCACGACCGAGGTCGTGGATCGCGGTATCGAGCTCAGCCTGGCCAGCGAGGGACAGGGTAGCTGCTCCGGCAACGCGACCATGCTCGGCGTGCTGGTGCGCAATCTCGTCGAGAACGCATTGCGACACACCCCCGCCGGCGGCAAGGTTGCCGTCGAGCTGCGCGACGGCGCCGAGTGGCTCGAACTCACGGTCGCCGACACGGGTCCGGGCATCCCCCCGGCCCTGCGCACCCGGGCCATGGAGCGTTTTTTCCGCGTCGCCGGCCAGCAGGGCGAGGGCTCCGGCCTCGGGCTGTCGATCGTCGCGCGGATCGCCGAGATTCACGGCGCAACGCTTTCCCTGGAAGACGCCGTGGGGCGCACGGGTGGCGGCGGACTGCGGGTGCGGCTGCGCATACCATCGGGACGCGGGCTGGCAATGACCCGCGTGGGCAACTAACCTCA
>CAYWYS010000005.1:0-104709 GCA_964462675.1 uncultured Thioalkalivibrio sp. | reverse complement strand
CCGCCAATAAATTAATACACATGCCGGGCGCGCCAGCAGAAAGCCCCCGCCGGTTGCCCGGCGGGGGCCTAAGTCTCAGCCAACCACCGTCCGATTACGGTCGGGCGATCGTAATAGTCGGAGACGTCCAAGTCTCCCAGTGCTCTGGGTTGCCAGCGTCACCCAGCGGCTTGAGCACCTTCAACACGATCACGTACTGACCGTTCGGCACCACCTTGCGGTGGTCCGGCGTGCCCTTGCCGTTATCGTGCATGCGGGTGCCGTCCCAGGTGAAGGCGAAGAAGCCACCAGGCGTCGAGTTGCGGCCTACGTACTCGAACACGTCGGTCTTGTTGAACACCGGATGCACCGGCCTGCCATCGCCCGCCCGCAGCACAATGAACTCCATTGTGCGGGCATGGTGATCGAGGTGCAGCAGGAAGAACGGGATGTCGTCGCCGGCCATCGTGAACGTACCACCGTTCGGCCGGTTGTTGTAGAAACCGCCGTCGAGCTGTGCCAGCCAGGGGAAGCCGTTGGGTGTCGGCGTAAGGATCTGCGTGCTTTGGTAGTCGCCCTTGAAGCCGGCGTATGGCACACGGAGCACCTCGCCGCCGCCCTGGGGCGTCAGTACGACATAACCGCCATAGATGCTCCGATTGACGAGGGTCGCGTTGGCGTCAATCGTCACGTCGAAGCTGGCGGTGCTGCCAGCAGGAACATTGACGCTCGGAATGGCGAAGCTGACGCCCGCCGGCGCAATGAACGTGCCGGTGGTGTTGTACGACGCCGGGCAGGTCGTTGCACTGCAGGCGTTGTTAGCCCCAGTGGCCAGCGCCGCAACATGCGACAGGTTGTAGGTCACCGCGGTGCCAGCCTGGTTCTTCACTGCGATGCGCACGGTCTTCGGGCCGGCCTCGCTTTCGCCCAGCGCAATCTGGCTGGGCTCGACGAGCGTCGTCGAGCTCACAGTGGAGACGATGTCGAGCATGCCGGCGCCTTGGCGGTGCACGAAATCAAGGAAGCCCAGGCCCGGGTTACCGGACCAGTTCTTTGGGTCCGCCGTGTTCTGGATGCGCGCCATAATTTCCGCGGCGGGAATCTCCGGACGCGCCTGCTTGACCAGCGCGATGCCGCCGGCGACGTGCGGCGACGACATCGAGGTGCCGGACAGCGTGGCGTAGCCGCCGGCCTCCAGCGGGTAGGACGAGTAGATCAGTCCGCCAGGTGCGCCGATGTTCGGCTTGAGGCTCAGGTCGGCGGCGAGGCCGAACGAGCTGAAACCGGAGATCAGGTTGCCCGTGGCCAGCGGCGTGCTGACGGTCTGGTCGGTCCAGGTGATCGTCGCGCCCGCCGTGTTGTGCAACGTCGTGCCGTCAACATCGGTAATTGATACCACCGGGATCGTCACATTGGGTGGCCCGACGACGGTGATGCTCTGTGCGGCGCCCGCAACGTTGTTGTAGATGATCACAGCGGCCGCGCCCGCATTCTGCGCGTTGACGGATTTGATGTTGAACGAGCATGTGCCGCGTCGGATGAGCGCGATACTTCCCGCCGGGAAACCCGCAAAGTCGGCGGCGGCGCAGCCATCGGCTGCCGACTGAGGTGTGCCGGTCCTGGCGAGCGGGAACGTGCCGCTGGTGGGCGCCGCCGGCGAGGCGGCCGCCTGGTTGAAGCCGATAAGCTGTCCGCCGGGCTCGACACGGAACGCCTGCTGCCGGACAGCAGAGTTGTCATAGGACGCCACGCCAATTACCTTTTCGCCGACGCCCGGTGCACCGGCAGCGAACAGCGCGTCCGGCGAACTGCCGCCCGGGCCGTTGTTGCCGATCGAGGCAACCATGATCACGCCCCGGTCGACGAGGCGCGACGAAGCCTGGGCCGTCGGATACTGCGGCCACTGGCGCGCCGCGCCGAGGCTCTGGTTGATGATGTCCATGCCATCCGCGTAGGCGCGTTCCAGTGCTGCCACGATAACATCGGAGGACGAGGACCCAACGCAGCCGAAGACGCGGTAAGCGCCCAGCGTGACCCCGGGCGCGGCGCCCGTGAGGCCGCCCCCGTTGGCACCGACGATGCCGGCCACGTGCGTGCCGTGGCCGTTGCAGTCGTCAGGGTTATTGTCGGGCTTAGGGATCAGGGCGTCGCCTTCGCCGGCAGCGTTGTAGTCATCGCCCACCAGGTCGTAGCCGTAAGCAATCCTGGCGGTCGGAAAGGCGTTACCGCCCGGGACTCCGTTACCGCCGAAGGCCGGGTGGTCGATGTCGATGCCGGTGTCTACGACACCGACCTTGACGCCGGCGCCCGTCAAGCCCAAGGAGTTCTGTGCAATGTCGGCGCCCGTCTGCGCCAGCGCTGTCGCCATGTCGGCGCGGATCGCTTCGCGCTGCTCCGGTGTCGGCGCCTGGATCAACTCCACCGGGTACATCGCCTTCACTCCGGCCACGCGGCCCAGCGCGGCGCGGTTGGCCGGGTCCACCTCGACCGAGAAACCGTTGAACAGCGTGTCGTACGACAGCCGCTCCTTGAACGAGACACCCGCGGCGGCGGCTGCCTTGCGGAAGGCAGCCTTCTCCTGACGAACCGTGCTGAGGCTCGCGCCGTCAGCGACTGGCGCGCCCGAAAGTTCGACGAACCAGAGGTTACCGTTCTCCTGTTCGCTGGATTGAATTGACTCCTGCGCGTGCGTGACGCCAAGACTCAACGAAAGTGCCAGTGCACCAAAGAAGAGCGCCAAGCGCGCGGGCCGCTTGGTTGATTTGAACGACTTCATGAGGTCCCCCCTACTTGAATTGCCAATGCGTCCGTAAGCCCCTTGCCTTATTCGATTCTTGTGCAAGAGCTGTGGCTTTGCGGCCCCGCTTCGCAGCGGAAGTCCCCTGCGACCGATGCCGACGGACCGAAGCTACGCAGGTGGCAATTGAAAAACAAGTTGTGCGAGCGAGTTTCGACGTTATGTCATATCGCTTGTCGTGCCCCGCTCGCAGGTGGAGGATCCGGGAGGTTCGGGTGGGCTTGCGGGTGCTGCGCGGATTAGCGGCCGGCTTGCTCGCTGCGTGCGCGTCGACGACGCCGTACTGTGGAGGCATCAAGGCATCGCCCGCCTCCGGGTGCAGCCGGATGACCCCGCCCAAATACGCGTCAGCTTGCGGAGCGACACAAGCTGGGGACTGATCGGGCCGGTCGAGTTCGGCGCCTATGCCGGCTTGCCACTCGGGCCGGTGGCGCCATACCACTTGCTGGCAGGATGCAAGCCCCGAGCATCGCAAGTGCCTCGATTTCGCTGGGGCTCACCAGGCACCGGCGGGACGAGTGGACGGAATCCGCCTGTGCCATGCTCAATGTCAGCATGAACGTGGTCTGGTAGTTGGGCTCCCGGCGGGAAGCGAGCACCGCCGCATTTCCGCATGTATTGTGAAAGTAACTGGAAATAGGCGCGCCAGCGATAGACACTTCGATCTCCGGCGCGTACGCCATGAATCCCCGGTGACGCAGGATGCGAGCAAAAATCTTCTGCATCGGCTTGAGCAGGACCGGCACGACCACGTTCAACACGGTCATGAGCCGGCTCGGCTTCCTGGCGCGCTCCGGGCCCTCGGGACTCGGCCTCGCGCTGTACGAACTCGGTCGCTTCGACGACGTCTGCGCGATCATCGACAAGTACGATTGCCTGTGCGACCTGCCCTACCCGCTGCTGTATGAACAGCTGTCCGAGCGCTACCCCGACAGCCTGTTCGTGCTGACGACCCGGAGCTCAGAGGACAAGTGGCTCGAGAGCCTGCGGGCGCTGAACCTCCGCAACGGACCCACCGAGGCCTTCCGGATCGCCTACGGCTGCTACGAGGTGGCCAACAACGAGACCCACCTGCGCGATTTCTACCGCAGCCACAACGACGCCGCGCGGAAGTTCTTCGCGGGCTCGGAACGACTCGTCGAAGTCTCCTGGGAGCACGGCGACGGACTGCAGAAGATCGCCCGCTTGCTGAAGATCGACGCCGCAGGCATCGGCGTGCCAGTAGCGAACGCGTCCGCCGACAAGAACACGCGCAAGATCGTGCAACGGCACTGCCAGAAAGGCCGCTATGGCGCGGCCGCGCGCTACGCGCGAAGCGTCGGCGACACCGCGGCGCTGCTGGCGCTGATCAACAGCAGCCTGGATCGCGAGCTAAAGCAGTTCCTGACCTGGAGCACTCCGAAGACGGCGCTGCAGCGTCTCAAGTTGCGCGCAAAGAAGCGCCCCGCCAGCTAAGGAGGCATACCAGCGCGCGCCGGCGCAACTCGGAACCGGATCAGGGCGTCAAGCGTACCCGTGGATCGAGCCTGCTGAGCGCCTCGCCGGTGTTGATGTCACCAGTCAGCTTGAGCTGACCCCGCGTGTAGACGCTGCCGGGAACGGCAATGCAGCCATCGGGCCTGCGGATGCGGCTGCCGGTGTAGCGGATACAATCGACGCGCTCAGCCTCGGCTTCGGTCGTGACGGCCGCATCCTCGGAGAGCTGTTCCGCGACATCCGTATCGGTATCGGCGTACGCCAGACCGGCAAAGGCCAGCGCAGCCGCCATCAGGACTGACTTGCGCATGGCTTCACCTCATTTACGATATGACGAGTCTTGAGACTAGTCCCCCGCGCCGAAGTTCACAAGTCGAGTGCAAAGCCAGATGACGCTGGAACAGATCCTGATCCTCGCTATCCTGGTGGCCACCGTCGCGATGTTCCTGTGGGGCCGCTGGCGCCACGACATGGTCGCCCTCGGTGCGCTGCTGGCCTGTGTCTTTGCCGGACTGGTGCCGTCCGCCGGCGCCTTCAACGGCTTCGGCCATCCGGCGGTGATCACGGTGGCGTGCGTGCTGGTGCTGAGCCAAGCGTTGCAGGTGTCCGGCGCGGTGGATCTCATGGTGCGCCGCATCATGCCGGCCAAGGCCGGTCCGATGTTGACGATCGCGGCGCTGACGGCGATCGGCGCGGTGTTGTCCGGCTTCATGAACAACGTCGGTGCGCTCGCCTTGCTGATGCCGGTCGCGCTGCAGGTCGCCGCAAAGCAGCAGCTGCCGCCGGGCCAGGTACTGATGCCGCTCGCCTTCGGCTCGATCCTCGGCGGCATGACGACGATGATCGGCACGCCGCCGAACCTGATCGTGTCGGGCTTCCGCGTCGAGGCAGGCCTGCCCAGCTTCACGATGTTCGACTACACGCCGGTCGGCATCGCGGTCGCGGGAACCGGAATCCTGTTCATTGCACTGCTGGCGCAGCGCCTCGTGCCGGCACGCGAGCGCTCTGGGGCCGCGGAGTTCGAGACCGGCGCCTACATCACCGAGGTGCGGGTACGCGAGGGCAGCAAGGCGGACGGTGCGCGGCTGCGCGAGCTCGAGCGCATTCTCGAGGAATCGGGCGCGCAGATCCTCAGCATGGTGCGCAACAACGTGCGCGTGAACAATCCGCCGGGCAGTCGCCTCGTGCAGGCTGAAGACATCCTGGTCATCGAGGCTGAAGCGGAGGCGCTGTCCGCGGCCCTGTCCAGCCTTGACCTGAAGCTCGAGGAGGACAAGCCGGGCAAGGAGAAGGAAGCACCCAAGTCGAAGGGCAAGCAAAAGAGCAAGGCCGATGAGGCCGACGAAAAATCTGCCGGCGCGGAAGAGATTGCGCTGATCGAGGTCACGGTGATGCCGCAGTCACCGCTCGTGGATCGCTCCGCCAGCGGCATCCAGCTTCGCAGCCGTTATGGCATCAACCTGCTGGCCGTGTCCCGGCGCGGCCGCCGCTCAATGGCGCGCTTGCGCTCGATGAGCCTGAAGGCCGGCGACGTGCTGTTGCTGCAAGGGGCCGAGGAACCGGTGGCGGAGTTTGCCAACGAAATGGGCTGCGTGCCGCTGGCCGCCCGCTCGCTGCGGATCCCTGACCGGCGCAAGATCATCCTGTCCTCGCTGGTCATGCTGTGCGCGGTCGGCGGCGCGGCTTTCGGGCTGCTGCCCGCGGCGATCTCCTTCGCAGCCGGCGTGCTCGCCACGATGGCGCTGCGCACGCTGCCGCTGCGTGCGATCTACGAGGCGATCGACTGGCCGGTCATCGTGCTGCTCGGCGCCCTGATCCCGGTCGCCGCGGCGATGGAAACCACCGGCACCGCCGACCTGATCGCGCGTTTCCTGCTGGAGAACATCGCGCGCGGCAACGTCATAGTCGGCCTGGCCGTGGTGCTGATCGTGACGATGACGCTGTCCGACCTGATGAACAATGCCGCCACCGCGGCCGTCATGTGCCCGATTGCGCTCGGCGCGGCCGGGCAGCTCGGCGTCAGTCCGGACCCGTTCCTGATGGCCGTCGCGGTCGGCGCGTCCTGCGCGTTCCTGACGCCGATCGGCCACCAGAACAACACGCTGATTCTCGGCCCCGGCGGCTTCCGATTCGGCGACTACTGGCGCCTCGGCCTGCCGCTCGAGATCCTCGTCATCATCGTCAGCATCCCGATGCTGCTGTGGGTCTGGCCGCTGTAGGCCGCACGCCCTAGCGGCGCCGTTGCTGCGCGTCCTGCTCGCGCCGCGCCTCCTTGAGGCGCTCGGCGAACTCGTGGTCGATCTGGATCACCTTGAGCTGCCACTCGGTCGCCTGCCCCTGCACGCGGAAGCGGAAGCGGCCGCTGCGCTCGATCAGCATCTCGCCGCGGCCGACGCCGCTGAGTTGCGCGACGCGGCCAATGAACTCGTTGGTATTGACCTCGTAGAGCAGCACCACGAGATGCGCCGGATCCGTGTCGATGGCCGTGGGTGGACGGCTGCGCCACTCGACCAGCCAAGGCGAAGATGCGCTGAAAACCTCGGTGTCGGTGCCGCCGACGCCGCGGAACTCGCGAATCACGAGTTCCGCGGCGGCCGTCCCGCCCAGCGGCAGGAGAACCAGGAACGTAATCAATCGAAACAACAACTTAGGCCTCCTTCTTCCCGACACGCCCCGGCACGCGCGACTTGTGGCACACCATAGCCGGACCGCCGCCACGTGCTCAAGTTCACGCGGCCAGGCGCCCCGCACAGCAGCGAAAGCAACCTGCTTCCGAGGACCTAAGCCTTGAAAAACATCAACTTAGCCCCAAGGTACCGGGACTCATAGCGGAAATGTGAATTCCGCCGCCCACGGCTCGGGGCCGAACGCATAGACTCCTCCGCGAGTCACAGTGGGAGCGCCCGGCGGATCGACCCATGAGACTGCTCGCCATCATCGTCCTGTCCCTGGTCCTGGGGACCTGCAGCCCGCACCTGGACCTGCTCGAGCAGGTGCAGCGGGCCGGCGTGCTCAAGGTCGTGACCCGCAACGCCCCGACGACTTATTACATCGGTCCCGATGGCCCGGTCGGGCCGGAGTACGAACTGGCGGCCGGCTTCGCCGACTATCTCGGCGTGCAGCTCGAGATCTACACGCTGGACAGCGTGGCCGAGATCCTGCCGGAAGTCGGCAAGGGCCGCGCGCACATCGCCGCCGCCGCGCTGGCGGCAACTGCGGCGCACGAGGACACGCTGGAATTCGGCCCCGAGTACCGCCGGGTCACGCAACAATTGGTCTATCGCCAGGGCAGGCGGGCGCCGGGCACGCTCGCTGACGCCGCAGGCGGACGCATCGAGGTCGTCGCCGGCAGCAGCTATGCGGAGACGCTCGAGGCGTCGCGCGTGACCGCGCCGGGCCTGACCTGGCTGGAAAACCCGACGCAGGATGTCCAGGGATTGCTGGCGCGCGTGTCCAACGGCGTCATCGACTTCACCGTCGCCGACTCCACGGCCGTCGAGATCAATCGCTTCTTTCATCCCGACATCCGGGTCGCGTTCGATGTCAGCGAGCCGCGGCCGGTCGCCTGGGCGTTCCGCGCGCATCGCGACCGCAGCCTCGTCGAGGCCGCCGCGCGCTATTTCGACGAGATCAAGGCAAACGGCCGGCTCGACGAGATCATGGACCGGTACCTCGGCCACACGGACCGCTTCGACTACGTCGGCACTCGCACCTTCCTGCAGCACATCGACGCGCGGCTGCCGCGCTACCGTGCGCTGTTCGAGGCGGCGGCGGCCGAGCAGGGCCTCGACTGGCGGCTGCTGGCCGCGCTGAGCTACCAGGAGTCGCACTGGGACCCGTCGGCGGTCTCGCCGACCGGCGTGCGGGGCATGATGATGCTGACGCAACGGACCGCGGAGGCCATGGGCGTCAGCGATCGCGAGGACCCGGAGGAAAGCATCTTCGGCGGCGCGCGCTACCTCAGCAAAGTCATTGAAAAGATCCCCGAGCGGATTCCCGAGCCGGATCGCACCTGGATGGCGCTGGCCGCCTACAACGTCGGCTACGGCCACCTCGAGGATGCGCGCCGCATCACCCAGCGGCGCGGCCTGGACCCGGACCGCTGGCCACACGTGCGCGACAGCCTGCCGCTGTTGACGCAGGAGACCTGGTATCGCGACACGCGCCACGGCTACACGCGCGGCTGGGAGCCGGTACGCTTCGTCGACAACATCCGCCGCTACTACGAGGTCATGGCCTGGATCACCGCCGACGGCTACGACAAGCCGATCATCGCCGGGCGGCGCCCGCAGCGCTGATCGCCTTCCCGGGTGGCGCTACGGCGTTGCCAAGGGAAGCGCCGGCCCTCGGCGTCGCAGCAGCCTCGGCAGCAGCGGCATCGGAACGTCACATGCTCACCGAGCGAGATAAGACTTCCCGAGCGAGGGGAGCATGTGACGGTTCGATGCCGTGGTCGACTGCGATAGGAGTATCATCGCGCGCACAACGCCTGGTCGAAGGGGACGGCATTGAATCGGGGCTGGCTGCTGGTCGCGTTCACGATCCTGAGCATCGCGGCAGCCCTGGTCCTGCCGCCCGTGCCGCAGCCGGTGGAGTACCACGACTTCGCCGACCAGCGCACGATGCTCGGCGTTGCCAACTTCCTCGACGTGGCGTCCAACGCCGGCTTCTTCGTCGTCGCGCTGGCCGGATTCGTCATCGTCGCCCGCCGTGACACGCAGTTCGAGCATGGCGTCGAGCGCGGGCCTTACACGGTGTTCTTCGCCGGCATGCTGCTGACGGCCGCGGGCTCCGCCTGGTACCACCTGGCGCCGGACAACGAGACGCTGTTCTGGGACCGGCTGCCGATGACCATCGCCTTCATGTCGCTGATCGCGGCGCAGATCGTCGAGCGCATCAGCATTCGTGCCGGCATCGCGCTCTTAGTCCCGCTCTTGCTGGTCGGTGCCGGCTCGGTCGGCTACTGGATCGCCACGGAGCGGTCCGGCGCCGGCAATGTCATGCCCTATGTCGTGCTGCAGGCCTACGCGGTGGCGGCGCTGCTGCTGATCGCCGTGACCCAGTCGTCGCGCTATACGCGGGGGGCTGACATCTACTGGGTGTTCGCAGGCTACGTGGCCGCCAAGTTCCTGGAGTTCTTCGACCGTGAGATCATGGCGTTCGGACAGATCGTCAGCGGCCACACCCTGAAACATCTCGCCGCGGCACTGGCGGGTTTCATGGTGTGCCGGATGTTGCTGCTCCGCACGCTGCAAGCGCCGCCCGCTGCGAACTTGCGCGGCAGGCCCTGAGGCTCTTTTTAACGAGGAACGCACGCATGCCACACCGTCTGCCCGCCGTCCTGGCTGTCGCCGGGACGCTTTCCCTGTTCGCGGCTTGCTCGCCGGCGCCGCAGCCCGGCAGCTCGGCGGCCCCCGCCGGCGCCGCCGATGTAGCAACGACGACGGAACCGGTGCCGAGCATCGAGGGCCCCGGCTGGCAACTGGTGTCGGCTGATGGCAATGCGGCCACGGTCCGCTTCGAGGCCGGCCGGGTGCAGGGCTTTGGCGGCTGCAACCAGATCACCGGCGCCTACACGATCGACGGCGACCACGTGAATGTCGATTCACTCGCGTCGACGATGATGGCTTGCGAGCCTGCGGTCATGGACGCCGAGTCGGCGTTCCTGGCGGCGCTCGGCGGCAGACATCGCATCAGCTTCGACGCCGGGCGGCTGACGCTGGCCGCAGCACGCGACGCCGGCGCGCGCCTCGTGTTCGAGCCCGTGCCGACGCCAGGACTCGGCGGCGTGACCTGGGAGGTCACGGGCTTCAACAACGGCCGGCAGGCCGTCGTCAGCCCGCTGCTCGGCACGACCCTGACCCTGTCGTTCGAGGACGGCGTCATCGTGGGCCATGCCGGCTGCAACCGCTTCCAGGCAGCCTACACGCAGGACGGCGACCGCCTTGCCGTCGAGCCGGCCGGCGCGACGCGGATGTTCTGCGACGGCGAGGGCATCATGGAACAGGAACAGCAATTTCTTGCCGCGCTCGAGTCCGCGACGCGCTGGTCGATCGAGCGCGGCATGCTCGACATGCATCGCGCCGACGGCGAGCGCGTGCTGACGGCAAGCGCCGCCGGAGACTAGCGTGGGTCGCTAGAGAACGTCGTTGAGCGAGATCCCGATGCCGATGATGTTCTGGTTCCAGTTGTAGTCGATCATGCTGTCGCCATAGCCGGAGAAGGCCTGCACGTAACCGCGCAGCGGCCCGAGCAGCGGCGGCGTCGTCCAGGTCAGCTGCGCTGCGCCCTTGCCGGTGTTCCAGTTGCCGCGGCCCATCAGCGAAAAGCTGTGGCCGCGCCACTTGTACAGGCCCGTCAGGTCGCCGTAGCCCATGTACCTGTTGATGTCCGGGTTGTCGTCGTCGTTGGAGCTCTCCGGAATCCGCCACCAGGCCTTGGCCAGCAACGCGAAATCGCCGCGCTCGAAGCCCAGTTCGGTGATCAGCCGGTCCCAGCTGCGGGACACGACCTGGGTGCGGCCGTTCGACTGGTGGACGTAGCCGAAAGTCAGCAGGTTCCAGTCGAACCCGGCCACCTGTACGCCGGGCCGGAAACTCATGAACACCTCGGGCATGTAGTTCGTCTCGCGGAACGGCCGCGAGAGGTCATCGTTGTAAATCTGCCACTGGCTGGTCTGGGTGTAGCCAAACCAGGCGCCCCAGCGCAGGTCCTCGCTCGCCCAGAACCGGCTCTTGAAGCTGATCTGGAAACGCGCCTCCACGTCATCCACCTCCCCGTCGACCTCCGCGGCACCGAAAACGGGCGAGAACGGCTCCTGGTTGGGATCGTCGCTGTAACGGACCGGGAGAATGTAGTTCGCCCGATGCAGGTTGATCAGGTACTTGTTCGCGCCCGGCGCATAGCCCCACTTGTCGTCGATCATCGAGCGCTTGACCGGGGCCGCGGGGGCGCCTGGCGCGGCCGAGAAACCCGCCACGCGGTCGTAACATTTCAGCCGTTCCTGCTCGGAAGTGATGCGGGTGCACTCGGCGAGCACGGACGCCTCGGCCGCCGCGTCCGCCGCGTCCGCGTGGACCATGACAAGCAGCACCGCACACACCGCGCTTGCAGCGGTATAGAAAGACATACTGTTCACCCGGAACTCCTCAAGTTCGAGTAAAGCTGATCCTGCTCAGCGCATGAAGACATCAGGCACCGGATTGCGATACGACTCGTCGCCCAACAGGTCCTTCGGGCGCTTCTGGCGACCTCCGAGATCAGGCTTCTCGAACGCCACGCACTCGTACGGAACCGAGCTCAGCAGGTGCGAGATGCAGTTGATCCGCGCGCGCTTCTTGTCGTCCGACGGCACGATCCACCACGGCGCCTGCGGGCTGTCCGTCCGCCGGATCATTTCCTCGTAGGCGCGCGTGTAGTCCCACCAGCGGCGATAGGACTCGAGGTCCATCGGGCTGAGCTTCCACTGCCGCAGCGGGTCCTTGATGCGGCGCTGGAAGCGTCGTTCCTGCTCTTCCATGCTGACCGTCAGGAAATACTTCAGCAGGATAATCCCCGACTCGACCAGGTAGTTCTCGAAGCGCGGCGTCAGCTCGAGGTAGCGCTCGACGTCATCCTCGGTGCAGAAGCCCATGACGCGCTCGACGCCGGGGCGGTTGTACCAGCTGCGGTCGAAGATCACGACCTCGCCGGCCGCCGGCATGTGCGGGATATAGCGCTGGACATAGACCTGTGTCTTCTCGCGCTCCGTCGGCGCGGGCAGGGCCACGACCCGGAACACGCGCGGGCTGACGCGCTCGGTGATGCGCTTGATTACGCCGCCCTTGCCGGCAGCGTCACGACCCTCGAACACGACGACGACGCGTGCGCCGCTCTCCTTGATCCAGGTTTGCAGGTGCGACAGCTCGACCTGCAGCCGCTCGATCTCGCGCTCGTAGATCTCGTTGCGGCTGGGCGCTTTCTTGTCCTGCGCCCCGGGCTCCTGACCGCCCTTCTTGCCCTTCTTGCCCTTTCGGTCTTTCTTGCTCATGCGGCTCTCGCAGTGATCGGCGCGGACTCGTCGAGCGCGCTGATCTCGTCCATGAGGCGCGTGGCCTCCTGGGAATTCGGCGGCGCGTAATTGTAGTTCTTGAACAGCCCGGTCAGTTTCGTGAAGTGCATGCGCACGGCCTCCTTGTCGGCAAAGCCGTAGCCGCGCGTCGCGATGGCGTGCACACGCTCGAACAGCGCCTGCTGGCGTTCGAGCGAGGTCGATGCGTCGATGTCATCGAAGGCGTCCTGCTGCAGGAACACCATGTCGACGAAGCGCGCAGCCTGCGACGCGACGAAGTCCTCGAGGCTGATGCCCTCCTCGCCCGTCACCTGCTCCATGCGCGCAACTTCGTCGCCGCGTCGCAACAGCGCAGCAACCTCCTCGACCGACTCGGTCCAGTTCGGCGCCAGGTGCTCTTCAGCCCATTCGCGCAGCTGCGCACGGTAGCGCGACCACGAGATCAAGGGGTCGATGGCCGGATAGAAGCGCTTGTAGGCGCGATCGTAGGACAGCCCGAGGAAACACTTGACGGCCGCCAGCGTCGACTGGGTCACCGGCTCCTCGAAGTTGCCGCCCGCCGGCGACACCGAGCCGATGATCGTCAACGCGCCCTTGGAGCCGTCATTGGTCTGGATGACGCCGGCGCGCTCGTAGACCGACTTGATAGAGCTGTCGAGATAGGCCGGAAAAGCTTCCTCGCCCGGGATCTCCTCGAGCCGGCCGGAGGTCTCGCGCATCGCCTGCGCCCAGCGCGAGGTCGAATCGGCGATCACCAGCGTGCGCAGGCCCATCTGGCGATAGTACTCGCCGATCGCGATGCCAGTATAGATCGACGCCTCGCGCGCCGCGACCGGCATCGACGAGGTGTTGCAGACGATGACCGTGCGGTCCATCAGCGAGCCACCGGTCTTGGGATCCTTCAGGTGGGGGAACTCGGTGATGGTTTCCACGACCTCGCCGGCGCGCTCGCCGCAAGCCACGAGCACAACGATGTCGACGTCGGAGTGCTTCGCGATCAGGTTCAGCAGCACGGTCTTGCCGGCGCCGAACGGGCCGGGGATGCACGCGGCCCCGCCCTGCGCGATCGGGAAGAAAGTGTCGATGATGCGCTGGGTCGTGATCATCGGCGCGTCCGGATAGAGCCGCGTCGAGTAGCCCTTGGCGAGCAGCCGGCGCGACACCGGCTGGCGCACCGGCCAGGTCTGCGACAGCGTCATCGTGCGCTCGGCGCCCGAAGCCGCCTGCAGGCGGGCCACGGGCTCCTCGACGGTGACCGAGCCGTCGCGGATCCAGGTGATCTCGAGTTCCTCGTCGAGGTCGAACGGCACCATGATCTTGTGCTGGATCGGGCCCTCGGGCACGGTGCCGATGGCGTCGCCGCCGCGCACCTTGTCGCCGATGCGCCGGCCCGCGGCAAACGACCACTTGGTCGTCAGGTCCAGTCCCGGCGCCTCGACGCCGCGCGGCAGGAACACGCCGTGCCCGACGGCCAGCGCCTCGAGCGGGTTCTGCAGGCCGTCATAGACCTGCCCCAGCATGCCGGGGCCGAGCCGCACCGACAGCAGCTGGCCGGTCTGCTCCACCGCGTCACCGATGCCGACGCCGCCCGTGCTCTCGAACACCTGCGCGTCGGCGGAATCGCCGAGCACGCGCAGCACCTCGGCCTTGAGGCGCTGGTCGGGGGTGCGCGCCGGGATGATGTAGATCACCTCGTTCTTGACGAGCTGTCCGACACCGGGCGTGGAAAGGCGCAGGCGGACGATGTCTTCCTGCACGGCGGAGATATGCGCGACGGTTGCATCGGTCATGCTGCGACCTGAAATGTGGGTTCGTAGTTGACGAAAGCTGCGTCGAGCAGCTCGGCGAAGCGGCTGCCGGCGGCGTCGGCATCGTAGCGGGCCCAGCGCTCGTTGAGCGACCAGCGCAGGACGTAGAACACGACCGCTTCGTAGTCGAAGGCATGGCCGAGCTCGCAACGGGTGCCGGAGTTCCAGGCAGCCTCGAGCACGATGCGCTCCAGCGCCGCAGTCTCGCCGGCCTCGAGCTTTTCCCTGGCAGCCAGCACCCAGGGGAACATCCGGCCGACGCCGAAGTCGGGTGCGCCCCAGTTGGCGCGAAGCTGCTCGACGTAGCGGCCGTAACCCCAGCGCACGCCGTCGGCCGGCGCCTCTTCGCCCGCGTGCCTGCGCCGGAGCGCGGCGATCAGCGTGCGAATCTCCAGCCGGTCGCGTGCCGCCGTCCGGAGATCCTCGCCGCGGATGGCAGCCACGACCCGCTCTGCGCGCTCCAGGAACACCGCGTCGTCCTCACCGACATCGAGCGCGGCCCACGAGAAGATCGAGATCAGCGCGTCGAGCTCGGCCCGGTCCTCGGGCTCGAGCATGTTCAGGCGCTCGTAGAGCCGCGTCCGGCTGATCGGCGGCTCCTTGTCGCACAACAGCGGCCCGATCGCCGGCAGGCTGGCGATCAGCATCGCGTAGGGATCGCTGGAGAACATCATCTACTTGACCACCCCTTCCATCAGCGCGCGGAAGCGCGGCTGCAGGTGCTCGAGGATCGCTGCCGCGACGGCCTTGTCGGTGATGTCGACGGTCACGCCGCGATCGTGCAGCTTCACGCGCAGCCCCCCGGCGTCGTCCTCGGCGCGGCCGAAGCTGATGCCGGCCCGCAGCATCTCGCCGGCGGTGGCCGCGACATAGTGCGTCAGCGTGCCCTCGCGCAGTTCCTCGGGCTTGCGGCGCAGGTCGTCGAGACCGACCACCGAGCGCGGCAGGATAACCTCGACCTCGGCCGACTGGTCGACGCCGCCCTCCTCGCGGGCACGGCCGACGATCGCGAGGATCATCTTCTTCAGCATTGCCTCGTCGTGCATCGCGTCGGACACGGTCTTGCCGACGTCCTCGGCGAAGCGCCGGGTCAGGTTGTCCTTGAGCTCGAGGACCGTGTCGCGGGCCGCGGCCCGCAGCGCATCCTCACCGCCGCGGCGCAGCCCCTCGACTTCCTTGTGCGCCGCCTGCAGCTTGGCCTTGGCGTCCGCCTCGGCCTTTTCCACGATCGCACGGGCCCGGGCCTGTGCCTCGTTCACCATGCGCTCCGCCTCGGCGCGGCCCGCGCTCACGCCCTCGTCCTTGAGGCGCGCGATCAGCGCCTCCAGGCCGGAAGCGGTGCGCTGCGCGCTGACTTCGTCAGCCATGCGTCTATCCTCCTAGGCCGGAATGCCGCCGGCGAGCACCAGCGCGAACACGAAGGCGAACACGGCGAAGCCCTCGACGATGGCGGCCGGCGCGAGCGCGAGGCCGAAAATTTCGGGCTTGTTCTTGGACGCCGCAATCGCGCTGGCGCAGGCGCGGCCCTGCCAGATGCCGACGTACAGCAACGCGATCCCGACGAGGATGCCGATGCCGAACAGCGGTGCGCCGTTCTCCGGCGTGATGACCCGCTGCAGCGAGAACATCACGACAATGCCGTAGATGACGTTCGACGACGGAATGGCCGAGACGCCGACGAAGCGGCCGTAGCCGCTTTCCGTTTCCAGCATGGCGCCGACGGCCGCCTGGCCGGCAATGGCGACACCGATGGCGCTACCCAGGGCGCCGAGGGCCACCGGCGCGTAAACGCCCAGCCAGCCGAGAATCACTACCAGTTCATTCATATGGGCGCTTCCCTCTTTGCGAACGCACGGAATGGATAACCTTCCTCGGTCAGTCCCCAACCGAAGAACTCGATGTAATTGAGCCGCAAGCCGTGCACGACGCCGCTCATGATGCCGATCAGGATGTTGATGGCGTGGCCGAACAACAGGACGATGCCGGCAAACAGCAGGCCAAGGCCTGGGTTGGCGGCATGGATGTCGGCCGCCAGCTGGTTGAATGTCGCCGCCAGCGAGGCGCTGGCGAGGCCCAGCGCGAACAGGCGCAGGTAACTCAGCAGGTCGCCGAACAGCTTGGTCAGCCCCGTCAGGCCCATCAGGCCGTCCACGACGCGCAGCAGCCAGTCCCTGGCGCTGGTCGCCCGGCGCACCGCCGCCGCGCCGACGAACACCGCGGCAAGGCCGGCCGCCAGCAGGCCGAACCCAGGCGCGCGGGCCGCCTCGCCGCCGAGCCACAGCACCAGGCCCGCGGCCATGACGACGATCCAGCCGAGCGAGGAGATCGCCTTGCCGGACCCCCGGTTCAGCCATGCGACGACGCCGAGCGCGAGCCCGATGTGCAGCACGCCGATGAACACCGACACGCGCATCATCTTCTCGAAGTCCGCGACGTCGATGACGTCGAGCGCCGCGAGCAGGGTCCCCGGCGGCGGCGCATAGCCGAAATAGGAGCCGGCGGCCACGCCGTAGACGAACGAGGTCGCGCACAGGCCGGCCAGCAAGGTGCGCACCCGGCGCCCGGACGCCGACTGCCCCATGCGTCCCCAGGAAAACGCCGTGCCGAGCGCGAACAGGATGGCATAGCCCGCATCCGCGATGATCATCGCGAAGAAGATCGCGAACGACGTATACACGACCAGGCTGGGGTCCCAGCTGCGATAGCCCGGGCTCGTGTAGAAATTCGTCAGGTCGCCGCCGCTGGCGGCGCGATCGTTGCCATGGCGCAGCAGCGTCGGCGGCATGTCCTCCGGCCCGGGCGCCTCGGCCAGCAATGCCAGGCCCCGCTCGCCGGCGAAGGCCTCGACGGCCGCAACGGCATCAGCCGGCGTCCAGCCCTGCACCGCGAAGATCGCTTCCTCGTCGTGCGTCTGTTCCGCGACGGTGCGCAGCTCGTCCTGGTCCTGTGCGGCGGCGAGATCGGCGCCGAGCAGCAGCCGCCAGTGCGTCAGCGAGGCCCGCTCCATTTCCGCCTGCTCGAGCGCGACTTCCGTGTCGTGCAACGCCTCCCGCAGGCGGCTCAACGGCAGCTCGCCCGCCTCGATCGGGGCGACCGGCAAGGCCTCCGGGGGCGGCGGATCGGCCGAAACCACGGCGACGTGCAGCACGGTCGGCCGACGACCGACGATCGTCCATGGCAACGCGAGCTTGTCGAGGGCATGGCGTTCGCGCACCGGCAGCGGGTAGAGCCACAAGCGCTGGCCGCCGAGCGCCTCCGGCGGCAGCAGCGTGAAGTCGCCCCACGGTGCGAGCACCTCGATCCGCGCGCCGAGCGCGTCGTGCCGGTCGCCCAGTTCGCGCAGCCGGCGGCGGTTGGCGATGATCTCGCCGATGACCTTGTCGGCATCGAACTCGGTCCCGAACCGGTAGGGTTTCAGCTGCCGCGGCGCATCCATGAGGTGGCGAAACGCAATCTCGGCGCGACGCCGCTGCTCGGGGTCGTCCGGCGCCAGCGGCTCGCGCGCGCGCAACGGCACGAGGTGCAAGACGCCAAGCGCCTGCAGCCCCTCGAGCGCCGCGGCCTTCTCGCGCAGCAGGCCGCACAAGCTGACGCGCTGCATGGCGACGATGCTCATGTCCCGACCTGCTCCTCGCGCTTGCGCTTGGCGATCTTGGCGCCGACGACCGCGGAGCGCTCCGCATCGCCGAGGAACACGTTGATACGCCGGATGTTGTCCAGCGTCTGTGGCACCAGCACCTTGTCGAACAGGTTGACGCGCTGCGTGATCTTGACGACCGCAGCCTCCAGCAGCGCGAGCCGCTCGCGCGCGATCTTCACCTCGATGCGCAGCTTGATCGCCTCGGCGAGCCGGTCAGCGACGGCGTCTACCCAGTGCGGACGCACGAGCTTGCTGTACTGCGCCCGATGAATCTCGACCGACTCGACGATCGGCAGGCGCACGCCGGCGACGTTCTGTGTCCCGAGCCGGACTTCGCCAGGCCAGGCCAGGCCGGCAACGTCCACGCGCTGGTCAGCCAGCATCGGGATGGCCTTGCCCGCGTCCGTCGCCGACTTCGCCACTGCTGCCTCGATCCGCGTGATCTCGTGCCGCGCGCGGTTGCGCTCGCCCATCAGCTGCTGGCGCTTCAGGTCCAGCGCCGGCAGGTAGCGACGGTACGACGCGAGACTCTCTTTCTCGCGCGTCAGCTGCGACTTGCTGAGCGGCACTCGCGCCACGCCTCAGGCCGCCTGCTTGAAATACTTGTCGATCAGGTTCTGGCGCACCAGCAGCTCTTCGGCCGAGAAGCACTCGGCCATGGTCCGCCAGCCGAGATCGAGCGCATCCTCGATGCCGATCGCCACCGACAGGTCCATGAAACGCGCCTCGAACAGCTCGCCGTAGCGCAGCAGGCGCTGGTCGAAATCGGACAGCTCGAAGGCCATCGCCTGCTTGCGCTGCGCGTCCCGCGCGCCGGAGTAGAAGCGGATCATCGTGTTCATGACGGCCGAGTGGTCCTCGCGCGTCTCCTTGCCGATGACGTGCTGCTTCAGGCGCGACAGGGACCCGAACGGGTCGATCCGGCCATCGCGCATGTAGAACTGGCCCTCGGTGATATAGCCCGTGTTGTCGGGTACCGGGTGCGTCACGTCGCCGCCCGGCATCGTCGTCACCGTCAGGATCGTCACTGAGCCGGCGCCAGGAAACACGGCCGCCTTCTCGTAGCGCCGCGCCAGCTGCGAATACAGGTCGCCGAGATAGCCGCGCGTCGACGGCACGCGGTCGAGCGAGATGCCGACTTCCTTGAGCGCGTCGGCGTAGGCCGTCATGTCCGTCATCAGCACGAGCACGCGCTTTTTCTCTTCGACCGCGAACTTCTCGGCCACGGCCAGCACCATGTCCGGAATCAGCAGGCGCTCGAGCGGCGGATCGGAGGCCTGGTTGATGAACATGACAGTGCGCTGGAACACGCCTTCGTCCTCGAAGGTCGCGCGGAAGCGGTAGTAGTCGTCGAAGGTGAGGCCAAGCCCGCCGAACACGATGACATCCGCGTCGGCCTGCACGCCGATACGCGCCAGCAACTGGTCGTGCGGCTCGCCGGCCGTCGAGAAGATCGGGATCTTCTGGCTTTCGACCAGGGAATTGAACACGTCGATCATCGGCACGTTGGTGCGGATCATGCCCGAGGCCAGCGCGCGCCGCGCCGGATTGGCTGCCGGCCCGCCGATTTCCACCTGTGGCTCGTGGTCGAGCGCCGGGCCGCCGTCGACGACGCGGCCGTCGCCGGCAAACACGCGGCCGAGGATGTTCGACGAGATGGCGACGCGCGGCGGATAACCGAGGAACTGGGCCTGGGTCCGTGTCGACAGCCCCTGCGTGCCGGAAAAGACCTGCAGCGAGGCCTCGCCTTCCGAGATCCTGACGACCTGCGCGACACGCGGCTGGCCGCCCTCGGTCTTGACGATCGCGAGGTCACCGAAGCGCGGACCGGCCGGATCGTCGCGCGTCTGCGGCGGCAAGGCGACCCTGACCACGTCGCCGACCAGCGACAGGACCCTGTCGTAATTGACTGAGATACCAGCCATGCGCCCTCCCATGGCGAGCCCGTTTCTTCTTGCGAAGCTTATATCCTCGTCATGGCGCGGGCAATTTATATTTTGCTGCGCTTCGACGCCGCCGCGCGTGACGAAAAGCTGTACAGGCCCGCATGACGGGATGGCCTGTCATCTGCGCGTAACACGATCCTCGAGACTGCGATCAATGCTCTCGTCGATCCGCTCGATCATGTACGGATAGAACGGGTTGGACGACATGCGCGTCAGCGCATCCAGCGACACGATCAGCGTGCCGCGCTCGCCCCGCGGGGCCAATGCCCCGAGGCCGATGCCGAACTCGTTCTCCGTCACCGGCTGCAGGCCGTAAAGCGAATCGTCGATCGGGAACGGCAGCGCGATGTGCGACACGGAGAACACGCCGAAGGGATAGGCCAGCGCCAGCGCGTGGCTCTGTTCCGTCGTCGCGCCGGCCTCCGCGACACGCTCGACGACATTGCCGGTATCGGGCGACGCATTCTCGATGATCGTGCTCCTGAAGTTGCGCGGCCGCGGCGGCAGCAACTGGTCCGGCATCGTGTTCTCGCCGGCCCGCAGCAGCGGCGCATAGGCGGCCCGCCGGTTGAGGTCGAACAGCACCAGCTCGTGGCCGTTGTCGGGCAGCTTCGCGTACAGCGCCGAGATGATCGCAGGCGTGCTGACCGTGAAATCGACGACTGACTGGAAGGTCAGGATCGGTGGCAGCTTGCCGAGACTCCCCTCGCGGGCGTGACGCGCAATCCGTGGCTGCAGGGTGCGCGTCATCAGCGAGGACTGGCGCGCGCCATTGATCGGAAACGAGTTGTATTTGAAGGGGTTGAACTCCGGCACGATGCCTAGCCAGGCCGCCTTGGCAAAGCGCGGGATCACGGCCGGCCAGCCGAACACCCCGGCGAAGCGCGCGAATGCCGTCACGCCGATCATCGGCGAAATCAACACCACCTGGTCGGGGCGCGCCAAGGCCGGATCCTCGAGCGCGTCGAGCGCGTACTTCATCGCCAGCGCACCGCCGTTGGAGTAGCCGACGACGTGCAAGGGGCTGGCCGGGTCGACCCGGCGGCGCGCCTCGCGCACGGCCAGGCGTGTCGCCTCCGACCAGTCCTGCCAGTGAATGCGCGCCAGCCCGCCCGGCACCGTGCCGTGACCCGGCAGGCGGATCGCCACCGCGACGAAACCGCGCTCGCGATAACGCTGCGCGATGTGGCGCATGCTGTACGGGGAATCGGTCAGCCCATGCAGGAATACGGCCGCGCCGACCGGCTCGCCCTCGGGCTCGAGGACGAATGAGCGGTTCCAGTCCGTCGCAAACCGGCCCGGGTAGACGAGGCTGCCCTCGTAGTAGCGATTCACAGGCATGCGGGCCGACGGTGCGAGCTTGGCCGTGACCTCCTCGCGGACCTCGTCGAAGATCGCCTGCTCCGCCGCGAGGTAGTCCTGCCAGCTGGCGCCGCGCAACTGGCTGCCGCCCATCTCGCGCGGCGCAAAGGTATGCCAGGATTCGAGCGGCGGGCCGCGCTGCACTTCGCACAGGCGCACACTCGCCAGCGTCAGCAGGCTGACCAGCACGAGCGCGGCCACCTGCTTCAGACGCCTGAGGACACCGGCTCTCATCGTGTTCCCGCCTTCCAGGTTCCCGAAGTGCCGGGAGAGTGCCCGGCCGGCCAGCCGCATCCTACGCGGCGCCTGCGGCTGCAGCAAGAATTCACAGCGGAAAGAACAGCGGCACGAGGATGACGCTGGCGAGCATGACCAGCAGCGTAAGCGGCAGGCCCATGCGGACGAAGTCGCCGAGACTGTAGTTGCCCGCATTGACGACCAGCGCATTGACCGGGGTCACCGGCGACATGAATGCTGAGGAGGCCGCCAGCGCAACGATCATCGCGAAGGGATAGGGCGACAGGCCCAGCGACTGCGCGAGCGCCAGCGCGACCGGGATCATCAGCAATGCGCTGATCGTGGTCGCCATGAACATGCCGAGCAGCACCGTCACCATGAACAGCACCGCGAGCACGACGTGTGCACTTGCCCCGCCGACCAGCGCGATCAAGCCGCCGGCGGCCAGTTCCACGCCGCCGGTGCGCTGCAGGGCCATCGCGAACGGCATCATGCCGACGATCATGATCAGCGTTCGCCAGCTGATGATCCGGTAGGCGCTGTCGAGGTCGATGCAGCGGAACAGGCCCATCAGCAGGCAGCCGATCAACGCCGCCTGCACGTTCGGCACCACGCCCGAAACCATCAGGGCTACCGTGACCAGCGCCGCGAACACGGCTTGCGGCGCGCGATCCGCCGCCGGCAGCACTTCGTCGAGTTCCGCCGGCAGATTGAGCACCACCAGCTCGTGAAGCTCCGAGTTCAGCGCGCGAATCGCCGACCACGGGCCCAGCAGCAACAGCGTGTCGCCGACGCGCAGCGCCTCGTTGTCGATCGCGCGCTCCACGGCAACCCGGCCGCGCCGCAAACCGATCACCGACAGCCGGTAGCGGCTGCGCAGGTCGGAATCCGCCACTGTCCTGCCGACCAGGCTCGACTCTGCCGGCACGATGACTTCCACCATCCCCACGCCCTGCGAGTGGTCGGTGAAATAGCCGCCCGACAGCGGCAGCGCCTCGACCTTGAATTGCTTGCGGAGCTCGTCGATGTCGTCGGTCGGCATCGTGTGGTCAATCAGCAGAATGTCGCCGGTGCGCAGCACTGTCGTCGGGCTCGGATAGATCAGCTCCCGGGCGAGACGGCCCTGTCGCTCGATGGCGACGATGCGCGCGTTCGCGGTCTCGGGCAGCTGGATCTGGTCGATGCTTTTCGCGGCGAGCGGCGAACCGCGCCGGATCCTGACCCGGTACTCGCGCGGCGCGAGCTTGTATTGCTTGACCCAGTCGCGCATCCGCGGCCGCGCCGCGCGCACCGATTCCTCCGGCGGTTGCGCGGGCATGAAGCGCCGTGCGACGAGCCAGTAAAGTACGCCGAGCAGCAGGATCGGCACGCCGATCGGCGTGATGCCGAAAAACGTGAAGCTTTCCTCGCCTGCCCGGGTCAGCTCGTAATTGATGATCAGGTTCGACGACGTCGCGACCAGGGTCAGCATGCCGCTGATCAATGCAGCAAACGCAATTGGCAACAGGATGTTGCGCGGCGCGATCCCCGCCCTCGCAGCAATCCGCAAGGCAACCGGAATGAAGATGGCCACGATGCCGGTGGAGCTCATCAGGGAACCCAGGCCGCCGACGATCAGCATCAGCAATGCGACCAGCCGCGCCTCGCTCGTGCCGCCGTGCCGCACCAGCAGGTCGCCAAGGCGCTGCGCGATGCCGGCGCGGGTCAGGCCTTCGCCGATGACGAACATGGCGGCGATCAGCACGATGTTCGGGTTGCTGAAGCCGACCAGCGCCTCGCTGACAGTCAGCACGCCGGTAAACGGCAGGGCGACGATGACCAGCAGCCCGACGGCATCCGAGCGCGGCCGGCCGAACGCGAACATCAGGATCGCGACACCCAGCAAGGCGAGCACCATGGCAAGCTCGAGGCTCATTCAGCGTGCCGGGTTCACTCGGCCGTATTGACCCGGCATCCCGCCATCGGTTCTACTTGCCAGCGCGAGTCGCCGGCCCCGCCGGGCACGGGCATCGCCGGCTCGTCCGACTCTCGCGACGATGGCGCTCGGGACGGGGTGAGCGGACCGCGGCTCAACGCTCATCGGCGCACTGAAGGGTGATCGGCCCGTTGCGGGGAGTTGGGAAAAGGGACGTGGAAAAGCTTCTTAGACACAGCACCGTCCTGGTGTACTTCACCGTCGTCATCGCGATGATCTCCGCCGTCATCCTCTATATCGCCGCCACGCTGCTGCTCGGCGACATCATCATCATCGCGGTCTCGAATGGTATCTGGGGCTGGGAATCCGCGCGCATGACGGCCGTCTCCCTGCTCAAGGTCTGGGACCTCCTGCTGATCGCGGCATCATTCCAGATCATGTCCACCGGCATGTACAAGTTATTCATCAATCCCAGGTCAGCGCAGATCGGGCCCTCCACGGTCGAGACCTTCGATGACCTGAAGTACGTGCTCGTCAGCCTGTCGATCGTCGTACTCGTGATCCTGTTTCTCGAGCGCGCCATCATGATGGGGCCGAGCCGGGAACTGCTGGAGTTTGGCGTCGCGGTGGCCGTGGTCATCGTCGCAGGCGGCTGGACGATGCGCAAGCATTCACCCGGCGAACAGGTCGGGAGTTGACCGGCGGGCGGCTCGCTGGTTCAGCACCGGCAGGCGTGCGTTTTCTGACGGAGGTTTCAGTGCATCGTCGCTCATTGTCAGGGTCGACCGCCGTCGTATTGGCGCTGCTTTCCTTCGGCCTGCTTGGCGCCTGCAGCGGGCCGCCGGAAATCAACCCGCTGCCGCCTCGCCTGGTCGAGTCCGTGCTGCTCGGCGCGCCCGAGGTGCCGCAGATCCGGCAGTTCCCCGGCGAAGTGCGCGCGGACCAGCGCGCCGAACTGGCGTTCCGGGTGGCCGGGCCGCTGGTGGAGCTGCCTATCCAGGAAGGCCAGCTCGTCCAGGCAGGCCAGTTGCTGGCGCGCATCGATCCGCGGGATTTTGAGAACGAGCGCCAGTGGCGCGAGGCGGACTTCGTCGAATCGCGCGCTCTTTTCCAGCGTGTCGAGCGCGCGCTCGGCTCCGGCGCCGTCAGTGTCGCCGAGCGCGACCAGCTCCGCGCACGCTACGAGGTCGCGGCCGCGGAACTCGCCCTCGCCGAGAAAACCCTGAAGGATACCGAGCTGCGCGCACCCTTCGCGGGCCGCGTGGCGCGGCGCCTCGTCGAGAACTTCCAGAACGTCCAGGTCGGCCAGCCGATCCTGATCCTGGAAGACATTTCCCGCCTCGAGGTGCGCATCCAGCTGCCGGAGCAGGACGTCGTGCGACTGCCGGCCAACATGTCGATGCTCGGGGCGCCGGTCGGCGAGGTCGACTTCGAGACCCTCCCGGGCCAGTTCTTCCCGGTGACAGTCAAGGAAGTCGACACGCGCGCGGACACGCGCACGAACACCTACCGCGTAACCCTGAGCCTGCAGCGCCCCGCGGAGGGCAACATCCTGCCCGGCATGAGCGCCAACTTCATTCCCGGCTACGAGGTCGTTGCACTGCGGCCGGTCTATCCCCTGCCGGTCGAGGCGTTGCAGGCGACGCCTGACGGCCGGCCGTTCGTCTGGGTGCTCGACTCGCAGGGCAACACGGTCACGCGCCGCATGGTGCGCAAGGGACAGCTGAGCGGTTCCGCGATCCAGGTCCGGGAGGGCCTGCAGGCGGGGGATCGGGTCGTCACGTCGGGCAGCGCTTATCTCGCCGAAGGCGCGACGGTCCGGACGAGGAACTGAGATGAACATCGCCGAGCTGTCGATCCACAAGAAAGTCATCGTCCTGTTCGCCACCTTCCTCGTCATCGGCGGCGGCTTCATTGCCTACGAGAGCATGGGGCGTCTGGAGGATCCGGAATTCACGATCAAGGTGGCCAAGGTCGTCACGCTCTACCCCGGCGCCAGCGCCGCCGAGGTGCAGAGCGAGGTCACCGACGTGCTGGAGACGGCCATCCAGCAACTGCCGCAGCTGTGGCGCATCACCTCGCGCTCGATGGACGGCCTGTCGATCATCACGCCAGAGATCAGGCAGTCCTACACGGCCTCGCAGATGCCGCAGATCTGGGACGAGCTGCGACGCAAGGTCGGCGACGCACAGTCCTCGCTGCCGCCGGGCGTGCTGGAATCGATCGTCAACGACGATTTCGGCGACGTGTTCGGCATCTACGTCGCGATCACCGGCGCGGGCCATAGCTACGCGGCGCTGAGGGACTTCGCCGACCTGCTGCGCCGCGAGCTGCTGCAGGTGCCCGGCGTCGCGAACGTCGCGCTGAACGGCGAGCAGCAGGAGATGATTTTCATCGAGATTTCGCGCGCGCGGATATCGCAGCTCGGCATCCCGCTGGATCTCGTCTACCAGACGATCGGCGAGCAAAACACGATCACCGACGCCGGCCGGGTCGGCGTTGGCGGCAGCCGCATCGCGGTCCGGCCGAGCGGGGAATTCGACTCGGTCGAGGCGATTTCCGACGTGCTGATTCCGGACGTCAGCGGCGAGGGCCGGCTGATCCGCGTGCGCGACATCGCGACCGTCACGCGCGACTACCAGGACCCGCCGACCGCGTTGATGCGCTACAACGGCAAACCGGCGATCGGGCTCGGCATCTCCACCGTGTCGGGCGGCAACGTCGTCGTCATGGGCGAACTCGTCAGGGATCGGCTGGCCGAGCTCGAGCCGCTGACGCCCGTCGGCATGGACCTGGATTTCATTTTTTTCCAGGGCGAGGTCGTCACCGAGGCCATCAACAATTTCGTCGTCAGCCTGGCGCAGGCCATCGGCATCGTCATCGTCGTGCTGTTGCTGTTCATGGGGTTACGCTCGGGACTGATCATCGGCGTCGTGCTGCTGGTAACGATTCTCGCCACGCTGATCGTAATGTTCGCGATGGACATCACCCTGCAACGCATCTCGCTGGGCGCGCTGATCATCGCGCTCGGCATGCTGGTCGACAACGCCATCGTCATCACCGACGGCATCCTGGTGCGGATTTCACGAGGCATGGACCGCATCAAGGCCGCCGCGGAGATCACCAGGCAGACGGCCATGCCCCTGCTCGGCGCGACCTTCATTGCCGTGCTGGCGTTCGTGCCGATCGGCTTCTCGCCGGACAACACCGGCGAATACACGCGCTCGCTGTTCCTCGTGATGCTGATCTCGCTGCTGCTGAGCTGGCTCACGGCGCTGACGCTGACGCCGCTGCTGTGCCACCTGTACCTGAAGCCGGAGAAGGTATCGGATGGCGGCGAGAGCCGCTTCTACCGCGGCTACCGGAGCTTCCTGACCTTCTGCATACGGGTTCGTTACCTGACCATCGCGGCGACGGTCGGCCTGCTCGTGCTGGCCGTCATCGGCTTCGGCATGCTGCGCGACGGCTTCTTCCCGCCGTCGACCCAGCCGCAGTTCATGGTCAATTACTGGCTGCCGCAGGGCGCTGACATCCACACGACCTCCGCGGACATGCGGAAGATCGAGGATTTCCTGCTGGCCCAGGAGGGCGTCACCGCCGTGTCGAGCTTCGTCGGCTCGAGCGCGCAGCGCTTCCAGCTGACCTACTCGCCGGAGGACCCGAACCGCAGTTACGGCCAGCTGATCGTCGAGGTCGATGACCGCCGCAGGATCCCGGCGCTGACGATGGAAGCCTATAGCTTCGTGCGCGACGAACTGCCGAACGGGCAGCCGGTCGTCAACCTGTTCGAGCTCGGGCCGGGCGGCACCTTCAAGGTTCGGGCGCGCTTCAGCGGGCCCGACAACGCCGTGTTGCGCGACCTGGCCGAGCAGGCCGTCAGGATCATCGAGGACTCCGGGCTCGCGCAGGTCGCGACGACGGACTGGCGCCAGCAGGTCCTGGTATTGTCGCCGCAGTTCTCCGAAGCCCAGGCGCGACGCACCGGCATCGAGCGGCCGCAACTGGCGCGTGCCCTGCACCGCGCCACCGAGGGCACGCGCGTCGGCGTTTACCGCGACGGCAACGACCTGATCCCGATCGTCTCGCGCGCGCCGCTGGATGAGCGCGACAACGTCGCCAACCTCGGGGACGTGCAGATCTGGAGTCCCACGGCCCAGCAGGCGATCCCGCTGCGCCAGGTCGTCAGCGGCTTCGAGACGCGCCTGGACGACGCGATCATCATGCGGCGCGACCGGGTGCGCACCATCGAGGCGAAAGCCGATCCGTTCCCCGGCGAGCTGGCCAGCACGCTGCTGGAGGCCGTCAAGCCGCAGATCGACGCCATCGAGCTGCCGCCCGGCTACCAGCTGGCCTGGGGCGGCGAGCTCGAGGACTCGTCGCGCGCGCAGGGATATATTGCCGCCGGCGTGCCGGTGCCCCTGCTGCTGATGGTGCTGGTGCTGGTCATGCTGTTCAACAACCTGCGCCAGCCGCTGCTGATCATGCTGACCGTGCCGTTGGCCGTGATTGGCGTGTCCGTAGGGCTGCTGCTGGCCAACGAGCCCTTCGGCTTCATGGCGCTGCTCGGCTTCCTCAGCTTGTCCGGCATGCTGATAAAAAATGCCATCGTGCTGATCGACGAAATCAACACCGAAGGCCGTCTCGGGCGGGCGCCGCTGGAGGCGGTGCTGAACGCCGGCGTCAGTCGTATCCGCCCGGTGGCCATGGCGGCCGGCACCACTGTGCTCGGCATGCTGCCGCTGTTTTCGGATCCCTTCTTCATCGGCATGGCCGTGACCATCATCGGCGGCCTGAGCTTTGCCACGCTGCTGACGCTGATCGTGGTGCCGGTGCTGCACGCCACTTTCTACCGGATTCCGGCCAGCCCGGTGGGTGCCCCGGCCGGGCCCGCGCCGGCCGCAACCGCCGCATGAGATGCCGCGCATGAACCCAGACACGAAGTTCGCCATGAAGGGCCTTGGAGCCAGCCTGCTGCTGGCCGCGCTGCTCTGCAGTGCCGCGTTCGCGCAGACGACCGCCCGGCCGGAACCCGACGCCGCATGGTCGCCGCTGGTGCAGGTGCTGCGGGTCGGCCAGGAGGAAGAGTTGCTGGAAATTCCTGGCACCGTGCAGGCCGCGCGCCGCTCCGACCTGGCCTTCCAGGTCTCCGGCCTGCTGATCGAGCGGCCGGTCGTCGCCGGCCAGCGCATCAAGGCCGGCCAGGTGCTCGCGCGAGTCGACCCGCGCGACTTCGAGAATCGCGTCGCGCTCGAGCAGTCCCGGTTGAACCTCGCGCGCGCGGACTTCGACCGTTTCTCGCGGCTGCTTGCATCGCCCGCGTCACCAGTCACCCAGGCGGAGGTCGATCGCAGGCGCGCCCAGTCCGAGATCGCCAGGCTGCGAACCGCGCAGGCGCGGAAGAACCTCGAGGACACCACGCTGCGGGCGCCGTTCGACGGGGTCGTCGCGGCGACGCTGGTCGACAACCACACGCAGGTCCAGGTCAGGCAGCCGGTGCTTCAGGTGGAGGCGTCCGACGCGCTCGAGGTGGTCATCAACCTGCCGGAGCGCGTCATCTCGCGCGTCCGCAACACGCCGCGGGAGAGCCCGGTCGGCGAGGCGGTGTTCGCGGTCCTGCCCGAGCGGCGCTTCCCGGTGCTGCTGTCGGAGGTCGCGACGCGCGCGGATCCGACGACCCAGACTTTCCGCGTCACGCTGACACTCGAGCGGCCGACGGACGTCAACGTGCTGCCCGGCATGACCGTGACGGTCTATTCCCGGCCGGAGATCCATACGACGGATGTCTTGAGGGTGCCCGGAACGGCCGTGTTCACGGACCAGGGCGGCGCCGCAGTCTGGGTCGTGGATCCCGTGTCCTTCCGGATCGAGCGCCGCGCCGTCCGCCTCGGCGATGACGGCAACGGCATGCACGTGGTGCTGGACGGCTTGCAGCCCGGCGAGCAGATCGTCGGCGCCGGCGCCGGCCAGCTGCAGGCCGGCACCGTCATCACGCCGTTCCGGGTCGGCATGCTGAGCGAGTAATCCCGCGAGGGAGGCGCCGACGGTTGCACGAGGAACGGCTCGAATCCGGCTTCATGGCCGGGCTCGCGATCACCGGGCGCTGCTGAGCGCCGCTTCGTCCGACAGCGGCGCGGCACCAACCGCGCCCGACCCGCCGCCGGCGTTACCGATCCAGGCCAGCGTCCGCGACTCGAGATAGGCGTAGAACGGGTTGTGCCGGAGTCGCAGCAGCCAGTCGGACGGCAGCAGCAGCAGTCCCCGCTCGCCCTGGATCGCCATCTGCCCGAGGAACAGCACGTCGTCGTTGTCCGGCGGCCGCTGGCCGTACAGCGGGTCGTCCGGCGGAATCGGCAACGCGACGTGCGACAGCGAGATCACGCCCGTCGGCCACGCGAGGCCCAGCGGCTCGACTGCCGCCACCTCGGCCGAATACGGCGCCTGGCGGAGCGCGACGACGGCGGGGCTGTCCACATTTTCGTTGGTGACCAGCGTGACGGTGAATGGCAGGCCGGTAATGCCCATGACACGCGTCGACAGCGCGCGCGGATCGTAGACCATCAAGATCGACTTCGCCGCCGAGCGGTTGATGTCGAACAGCACGAGCTCGTGGCGATTCGAGTCCATGCGCCCCAGCAGGCGTTGCACGACAGCCGCGGTCGAGACCGTGGCATCCGCGTCTGACTTGAACACCAGTGTCGGCGGAAAGGCGCCGGCCGCGCCGGAGCGCGCCAGGCGCTCGATGCGCTGCGCCACCGAGCCCGTCAGCCGATGCACCTGCTCGCCGGCATTGGTCGCGAAGGAGTTGTACTTGTACGGGTCGAACTCGGGCTCGACGACCAGCCAGCCGAGACCGCCGAAGCCCGGCACCACGGACAACCGGCGTTTCCATGCGGCGAGCGCTGCGGCCGAGTGAATGCCGATCGCGGGCGAAACAAGCACGAGACTCGCCGGCACCGGTGACGCGGCGCCGTCCAGCGCCGTCAGCGTGTAGTCCAGCGCCAGCGTCGCGCCGGTCGAGTAGCCGATGATGTGGATCGGCTTGTCCCCGAGCCGGGCGGCGAGGTGATCGACCGCGAGTCGCACGGCGGCGGCCATGTCCGGGACCGAGATCCGCCGCAGGCTCGACGGCGCCGTGCCGTGCCCCGGCAGGCGCAGGCCGATGACCTGGTAGCCGCGCTCGTTGAGGGTTTCGCCAATGGCCCTGAGGCTGTACGGCGAATCGGACATCCCGTGCAACAGCAAGACGCCGCCGACCGGCGCGTCGGCGCGCAGTTCGAAACTGCGGTTCCAGTTGGGCTTGCGGCCCTGCGGGTCTGCGGCGCTGCCCTTGCTGAAGCGCACCAGCGCATACTCCGGCCCGGTGCCGGTCTGCGCGTAGACCTTCTCGTCCAGCTGCGCGAACACGCTGTCCTCGAGGCGCAGGTAATCCTCGAAGCTGCGCACCTCGCGGGCCTTGCGCGCGGTAAACTCCGCGGTCAGCGCTTCGGTGTGCCACGGCCGCAGCGGCGGGCTCGCGCAGCCCTGCAAGAGCAGGGCGATGACGAACAGCAAGCCCCACGGCGCCCCGCGCCCGGCCTCGATGACTTGCAACCGCGCCAATCCGGCGATGCGACTCATGGTGCTTGCCTAGCGGCCCCGCGTCAGGACCCAGTAGATCGTGCCATTGGGCGCCTGGACCGGATAAGCCAGCCGGCTCTGCGGGGTCTCGGCGTTGGTCAGCCGGAGGAAGACGTCGTCGTAGAATTCGGGCGTCTCGAGACTGAAGTTGTGGAAATTGCGCGTACGGTTCACCGGCGTCACGTCGACGACCCTGACCTCGTCGCTGTTCGGATCGTAGTCGACGACGCGCACCTGCTGGTCGAGCTGCCGCGGGCTCAGGCTGCTCTCGCCGAGCCTGCGCTGGCGGTTCAGCAGGCGGCTCGCCACGAGGGCGCGGTCGTTCGAGGACACGTACACCGTGACCTCGCGGGCGAGGGACTTGATCGCGAGCCGGAACTCGTCGTCGAATTCCGCGTAGTCGACATCGGGCGCGGTCAATACGATGTGATCGAACAGCGGCCATGCGGCGGCCCTGTCGGGCTGGTCGTGCAACAGTCGCACGGCGTCGACGACGACCTGTCCTCCCATGCTGTTCGCGATCAGCCAAAGCCGCTCCGGCTGGATATCACGGATCACCAGCTCCAGCGTGCGCGCCAGCTCGCCGGCGGAGTCCGCCGCGACGTCGCGCGCCCGCCGGTAACCGCGCACCGAGGCCCCCTGGTTGCCGGGCCAGTCGAACACCAGCATCGGCGTGTTGATGTCCAGCACGTGGCCGAGGAAGGTCGTCTTGCGCAGCGCCGACGGAAATGCTTCCCGGAAGCCGTGCACGACCACCAGCAGCGAACGCCGCGGGGATTGCTGCACGCGGTCGCGGAGCTGCGCAACGAAGGCCGCCTGGTCGACCTGCTGCACGGTCTGGAGCCGGATTTCCTCGTTCTGGAACCACTCGGTCGGATTGATCAGCATGCCGAGCCCCAGCGAAGGCTCGATCTTCACGTCGTAGTAGCCGAACCTCAGCGTCTGCTCGCGCACGAGGCCGAAACGCTCCTCGAACGGTCCTTCATCGAGCTCTGGTCGGCGATTGGTGGCAAAGAAAAAGCGATAGGCGCCCTGTTCCTCCAGTTGCGCCACCGCCATGCGGCGGAACTTGAAAGCCTCGGCGCGCTGCAATGCATAGCTTGTCGAGGAAAAATAGACACCGTAGAGCCAGGCGCCAAGCACCGCGAGCAAGACCCCGGCAAGGCCCGCGCCGATCAGCATGCTTCGCTTGAAGCGCGTCATCCGCTTTCCTCGTGAAGAACCGCGCGAGTATAGCGAATCGGAAGGCGGCAACTGCAGCGAAATGATCTCGCGTGCGTTGCCGTCCGGCACGGGCGGCAAGTGCTATGCTCATCCGCCTCAAAATGACGGCTAATCCTACGGAGCCCGCCATGGCAAATATTAGCATCGTGATGCCGCTCGCCCTGCTGCTGGTTGCGTCGCTCGCCGCAGGTTGCGCCGGCCCTGAACCAAAGGCCGAATGGGACGGGCTGGTACGGCAGCCCAATGCCAGGCTCGGCTCCGTGTTCGTGCGCCCCGAGGCGGAAGGCGAGATCGCCGCCTTTCAGAGCGTCATGCTCGACCCGGTCTCGGTCAGCTTTGCGCGTGACTTCGATCCTAACCGCGGCACGCGCAGCCTGTCGCGGCGGGTCGATGCCGACGACCTGATCGCGATCCAGCAGGGGCTTGCGACGCTGTTTCGCGAAGTCTTCCGCGAGGAGCTGGCCGCCGGCGGCTACGCGCTCGTCGAGACCCCGGGTCCGGACACGCTGCGGGTGACGGCCGCGATCGTCGACCTGTTCATCAGCGCGCCCGACACCGCGGTGGGGTCGACGCGCACCTACGCGGCCAATGCCGGCCGCATGACGCTCGTCATGGAACTGCGCGATTCCGTGACCGGCGAGTTGCTGGCACGGGCGATCGACCGCCGCGCGGCCCGGGACTCCGTCGTCTGGACGATCAGCAACCGGGTCACCAATACCGCCGAAGCGCGGCGCACCTTCCGCAGCTGGGCCGCGGCGTTGCGCCAGGGCCTCGACGATCTGGCGCGGCACGCAAGTTGAGGACAGGGCCGGGTCGAACAGTCGCAGGACTGTCCGACCCGGCTCAATCCTAGAGGTCGAGACGCGTGACGCGGGTGCCGTCCAGCGAGATGCCCGCCATCAGGCCGCGGTTCGACAGCACATAGCCGATGACCGGCTGCTGCGCCGTCGCCGTCGTGACCTGCGCGCTTGCGCCCACCGTCAGCAAGGTCACCGACGCATCGGCGCCGGCCGTCCAGCCGCTGCCGCTCTGGAAGCGCGCCAACGAGTCGTCCGTCATGAACAGGACGAAAATCGCGGTCGACTGTGCGCCGGCCTGCAGTCCGAACGAGCCGCTCGTCGTTGCGTGGTAGCTCTTCGTCTCGCCGCCGACCCGCAGCGCGCCCTCGCCGCGATGGGCCGCGAACATGAAGCCGGCCTCCAGCACGTCGGGAAACACCAGCACGCCCCGTGCCTGCCCCGCCAGCTCCCGCGATCCCTGCACCTGGTCGAAAAGCCGCGCGAGCGCGTCATCGACGCCGGCATTGATGCTGGCACGCCGGGCCTCGGGATCGACCCGGTTCGACCCGGTCGTCGTACAGCCCGAAGCAAACGCCAACAAGACAGCCAGCGCTGAAACGAAGATCCGTCTGTTCATGCAAGTGCTCCCTGGTTCAGATTCCATCAATCACAGAGCAGTCGCATGCGGCGCTCTGCGCGGTCGAATTCCTCGTCGGTCTGCGCGTCCAGCAGCTGCTGCGTTGCAGTGGCGCAGGCATCCGCCGCGGCCACCGCGGTCTGCGGCGGCGCGGCCGCTGCCGCGAGCTCGCAGCGATCATCCGCAGCGAGGCGAATGTTGTTGAACTGGCCGCGCTCGACGGACACGCAGTCGCCGACTCGCAGCCCGGCCTTCTCTGTCACGATCTGGATGGTGTTCGTGCCGCCGATCAGGATGGTGTACTGGAACCCGGTGGCTGACCCGGCGGCGCCGCCGACCCGGCTGCCGACTGATGCGCCGACGAGTCCGCGCAGCGCGCGGTTGCTGCCTGACTGGCCCGAGCCGGACGCGACACCCGCCAGGCCGCCAACCAGCGCGCCGGTTGTCTGCGCGCCCTGGTTCTGCAGGTCGACCTGTCGCACTGCCGTGATGCGGCCGTAATTGATCATCGTGCTCTGTGCGAAGGCGTCGGCTGCGAGGACCGTGGTGCCGAGCAGGACTACAGATGCGAAAGTACTCCAGCGAATGCTCATATCAGAATCTCCGGAATGCGTTTATGCGGTTTGTGGTCAGTAGGGCCGGGTCCGACGTGCCGCCAAGCATGGCAGCGGAGGTCAGAAATCGGCGGGGATCGGGAACTGCCGGAACATCCGGTGCACGGCATCGTCCAGCGCCGGCCCCAGCTCGTTCATCGTGCGCTGCGTCAGGCGCTTGCTCGCCACGCCTTCCCAGACCAGCATCTGACGGGACGCGTCGACGAGGTCCACGCTCAGCCGCCCTTCCGAAAACTGGTCGACTTCGACCCGGGAATGCGAGGGCCAGCCGCGATGCCCCGGCCACGGATCGTAGAAGCCCCGCCGATGATTCCAGAAAGACTGGTTCACCCACGGGTCCGGCGTGCTGCGAACGCGAACCTGCTCGGACACTTGCGTGTGAAAGTTGATCAACAGCTCGGCATCGGCGGGATCGGGCACGAACTGGAAGCCCCGCACCTCCATCTCGCGCCTGGTCGAGAACATCAGCTGCTGGGAGACCAGGGTGTGGAAGCCGGCACGGTTCGTGCTCAGGTTCTCGAAAAAGCTGAAGGTCCGGTACGCGCCGAGGTTGACGCCGGGCGCCGCCTGGGCCTGGATCTGCGGCCCGGTGGCGCAGCCCGATATCAGCGCGGCCGCCAGCAGGCCGATCGCCAGCGCCGCGATTCGGGAACGCTCATTGCCGCCTGTCATGATCATGCACGAAATTTCCCGAGGAGCACGTGGAACACGTGCCGGACAGAATAGCACCCGGCGATTCTGAAACCTACTCGAATCGCGATTCGGTTGCGATGATCCCGGCTATCAAAGAAGCTTCTACGCTCCGGGCTATGGCGCTCGTCCCTCGAACCGCTCCCGCGGGAAGGGGGCGCTATGCGGGTCACGGGCGACCGCGACGGGCTTGGAAGAAAGTCCGCAGCAGCTCGCCGCATTCCTCGGCCAGCACGCCGGGCACGACCTCGACGCGGTGGTTCAGCGCCTGCGTGCGCAGCAACTCTAACACGCTGCCGGCCGCGCCGGCCTTCGGGTCGTGCGCGCCGTACACCAGGCGCGCGATGCGCGCGTGCACCATCGCGCCGGCGCACATCGCGCAAGGTTCGAGCGTGACGTACAGGGTTGCGTCGGCCAGCCGGTAGTTGCCCAGCGCCTGGCCGGCCGCGCGCAGCGCGAGGATCTCGGCATGGGCGGTCGGGTCGGCCAACGCGACGGGGCGGTTCCAGGTCTCGGCGATGACCCGTCCGTCGGCGACCAGCACCGCACCGACCGGCACCTCGCCCTCGGCCTTGCCGCAGCGCGCCAGCTCGAGCGCCCGGCGCATGTAGCGCTCGTCGAGTTCGGCCGCGTCAGTCATCGCGCCCGCGCGCCCGTCCGGCGCCCTACTCCCATTCGTTCGATCATCAACGAGCCTTCTAAGCCGCTGATTCGTAAGGGGATCGACGCTGCCCCGCAGATTTTTACCGTCACTTTTACCGTCAACCTGTCAGGCACCAGCATTGGCGCGGGTTTCCGGGCGACTTTCAACAAGGGCACCTTCCGAGATCTATCGAAGTCTATCGGCGTGTCGACTCCAGTCATTCGCCTGCCCTCGCTCCACGCAACGAATCCGCAATCACTGAGAGGGTATCGGCCAGCCGTCGCGCTGTCTGCGGCGGTGGAAGTGGCAGCCGGAGACTGCACGCGCCGGTCGCCGGGTCGCGCTCGAGCCAGGGATGCGACGTTGCCTCGGCATCACCGGCCGCGCTCAGCGCCGAAACCAGCTGCGCGCCGGCCTGCAGCAGCACGCCCCAGGGATCGACGCCCGCTTCCTGCGCCGCTGGAGCGGCAGCCTCCGGCGCGTAAGCGTCGGCTGCCGATGCGATGTCGCCAGCCAAGGCAGACTCGTCAGCGGCGGATGCCTCGACCGGCAATTGCACCGGGGCGCTGGCGACGCTCGCCGCCTCTTCGAACGGCGCCATCGCTTCGGCCTCACCCATACGGCCAGTGACGTTCTCGACCTCCTTCATGAAGCGACTCAGGCGCGAGCCGCCGAGCGAGATCTCGCTTTGGCCGCCATCCAGGATTCCCGCCGATAGCGAGCGCTTGAAGGCGAGCACCGAGAGCATTCCCTCCTCGATGGTGCCCTTGGCGACGAAATTGACGATCTGTACCGGGCGCTTCTGACCCATGCGGTGAACGCGCCCGATGCGCTGCTCCAGAAGCGCCGGGTTCCACGGCAGGTCCATGTTCACCAGCGTCGAGGCGTGCTGCAGGTTCAGTCCCGCCGCGCCCGCGTCGGTGGACAGGAAGACGCGGCAGTCCGGATCGGCGCGAAAGCGTTCGACCAGCGCCGGGCGCCTTTCCGATGGCACGCCGCCATGAAAACTTACGTAGCCGATGCCGCGATCTTCCAGCCTGCGGATGACGATGTCGTGGGTACGCGTCCACTGGCTGAACACCACCGCCTTTGCGTCCGGCTGCACGAAGACGCCGTCGAGCAGCGCCGCCAGTTCGTCGGCCTTGACGCCGTGGTCGGTTTCCTGGTCCAGCAGATAGGTGCTGTTGCACGACATGCGCATGTTCTGCAGGGCGCAGGTCAACCGCCGTTGATCCTTGTCCGACAGAAACTTCGTCCGCCGCCAGCGCTTCACGATCCGCGCCACGGTGTCGGCATTCTCCCGGTGATGCACCAGCTGCATCTCGGTCATCGGCACCAGCAGGTTCTGGTCGGTGCGACCGGCCAGCTGAGTCAGGACCTCGGAGCGGCGCCGGCGGATCAGGATCGGCGCCAGCGTCTGGCCGATCTTCTCCAGCCCCGTGTAGCCGGTAACACGGCCGGATTCGTCCTTGACCTGGTGTTCGTGCAGCAGCTTCCAGGTGGGTCCCAGCCGGTGCTGGTCGACGAACTGCACGATCGAGATCAGTTCCTCGAGCTTGTTCTCGAGCGGAGTGCCGGTGAGCACCAGGGCGTACGTACTGTCGATGCGCTTCAGTGTCCGCGCGGCGATCGTGTTCCAGTTCTTGATGCGCTGCGCCTCGTCGACGATCACCAGTTCCGGCGCCCACTCGGCGATCAGGTCGAGATCGGGCTTCAGCTTTTCGTAGTTGGTGATCTTGCAGAAGTCATCGGCGCTGAAGTCCGTCTGCCGCTGCACCCGGCCGCCGGCCATTACCCGCGCGGCACGGCCGGAAAAGCGGCTGATTTCGCTTTGCCACTGGTACTTGAGCGAAGTCGGGCACACCACCAGCACACGCGAGACGCCGAAGTGCCGCGCCAGGATTTCCGTCGCCGCGATGGCCTGGATGGTCTTGCCCAGGCCCATCTCGTCGCCGATCAGGGCGCGGCCGGCGCGCACCGCGAAGAGGGCGCCGTCGGCCTGGTATGGATACAGTGGCGCCTTGAGCAGCTTCGCCAGCTTCCTGTCGGAGGCGCCGCGCGGGAACAGGCTGTCGAGGACCTCCGCCCGCCGCGCCGCATCGCGCCGGCCGGCGACAAAGTCGAGCGCGTCGTCGTAGGCGCGCAGTTCGTGGCCGCTCTTCGCCGCCGTCGCGAGGAAATGCTCCAGTTCGCCGAAGCGCTCCTCCGGCAGGACGCCGCCGCGCGCGGCGCCGAAAAGCCTCGAAGCCGCTTTCATCACGGCCGGCGGGCAGTCCGATCCGGCGCGGAAGTACACCGCGCGCGCACCGTCGTTACGTAGGTAGATCTCGGAAAACGCCGGACGCCACCCCTTGGCAAAGGCGGCCTTCGCCCCGCGCTTCTTCTGAAGCCGGGCGAGGACGAACTCGATGTGCTTGCAGGTGCCAAGTTCGTTGGTGGCGTAGTCCTGGCAGGAGCAGTAGTTGTCGCCGGCATCGAGGCCGCGTATCGCCACGCGGTAGCTGGCCTTCGACTGCGGATTGCTGACGCGAAATTCCGAAAAGAACGTTCGGTCGCCCCGATTCTCCAGCACGAACGCCTGGTCGCGTCCGAACTGACGGCGCAGTGCGCGTTGCCAGTCGGCGGGAGCGAGGTCGACCGGCGGATGGGCGCGGGTGAGCTTTGGTTCCTTGATGGGCCGGTCGGAGGCTCGCTGCCGTTTCACTGTTGATTCCTTGTCTGACTTGCACGACCGAGCGGCCGCTCGGCCTCTACGGTTCTTTCGGCACCCCGATCCGCACGAATCGAGTAGCCCATCGCCCGGTAGCCACGCTGGCGCTTGTCCCAAATTCGCAGCAAAGCCGGGTGCCCGGTGTCCACGAAGTCGATGATCCGCACGCTGGCCTTGCTGGCGTGCTCCCGATGCAACCTGCCAGCGTACTGCTGCAACGTTCCCTTCCACGAGACGGGCATCGCCAAAACCATGGTATCGAGGGGTGGATGGTCGAAACCTTCGCCGACGAGCTTGCCAGTGGCCAGCAGAATGCGCGGCGCATCGGGTGGGAGCGCATCGAGTTCTGCGATGAGCGTGGCGCGTTGCTTCCTGGACATCCGCCCGTGAAGAACGAACGGTGGCGCGGGCTCTGCCCCGAACGCCACCTGGATGGCGTCGAGGTGCTCGGTGCGCTCGGTCAGGACCAGCACTTTGCGGCCCTGATCGAACGCTTTCCTGACTTCTGCAGCGATTGCTGCCGTCCTCGAGCGATCGTTGGCGAGGTGCCGAAACACCTCCTGAATCCCCGACTCCGGCGGCAGGTCGATCCGAGCAACGTATGATCGAGGCAGCACCTCCGGGTCATGAGGAGCATCGACAGGCCTCGCCGCCGTGTGCCGGATCGGTCGCACTGCATGAAGATGACCGGCTGCTGCCCATCTCGGCGGATCGGGGTGGCGGTCAGCCCAAGCACGTACTTGGCTTTGCATCGCTTCAGGATGGCGTCGAACGACACCGCACCGACGTGATGGCACTCGTCCACAATGACATGGCCGTAGTTCTCGACGAGGGCATTGACCTCCCCTTTTCGGGACAGCGACTGCATTACCGCGATGTCGATCTTGCCGGTGGGCTTCGCCTTGCCGCCACCGATCGTGCCAACCACGCCTCCGCCGACGCCGAGAAAAGTCTGCAATCGCTCCTGCCACTGCCTGAGCAGTTCGGTTCGATGCACCAGCACCAGGGCGTTCACGCCTCGGCAGGCGATCATCGTGGCGGCGGTAACGGTCTTGCCGAATGCGGTCGGGGCACACAGCACGCCCACATCGTTATGCCGCATCGCAGCAGCGGCCGCCTCCTGATCAGCTCGAAGCGTTCCGACGAATCTGATATCAATCCGCTCGCCGGCGTTGCGCTCATCCCTCAGATCACAACGGATGGCGTTTTCGCGAAGCAAGTCTTGTGCGGCATCCAGGCAGCCGCGCGGCAGCGCAATGTGCCGGGGATAATTCTCGGCGCAGCCGATCACCCGCGGCTTGTCCCACACCGACAGCCGCATGGCTTGTGCCCGGTAGAACTCGGGGTTCTGAAACGCCGCGAGTCGGATCAGGCGGTTAGCCAATGACTGCGGAAGCTCCGCCTTCTCGAAGTAGACGAGGTTCGCCAATGTCACGGTGAGCGACTTCGGCATCATCACACCAGAAATCTTCGCAAGCGATCGCGTGTCGCGCTTCCACGGCGTCGTAAGATCTTCATCGTCGATAAAGGTCACGTCGATCGGATGCACGCCGCCTGTGGCCCGTACGATCGTCGGCTCGATGTCGAACGGCGACATCGGCTCAATCGATGCCAGGAACTCCCACTGGTCTGGGTGCGGTCGCAGATCGGAGTCGCAAAACACGGTGCAGCCGCTCTCCCGAGGCGTCTTCTGCAGCGGCAAGGCGATCAGATTGCCGAAGCCGCCCTTGGGCATGGCGTCCTGATTGGGAAACATTCGGTCGTAGGACGTGAGCTCCAGTTGCCGCGTGCGCGCGCAGGTGTGACTGATGATGGCGGTGCCCAACCGCCGGGCGTCCCGGGCCGATACGCGATTTGCGAAGAAGATCCAGGCGTGCGCCCCGTTTCCAGAGCGGGAAGTCTCGATAGCAATCGGGACGCCGAGATCGGTGCACGAACCGGCGAAGGCGCGGACATCCTCTCTCCACTCGGCTTCGTCGAAATCGATCGCTAGGAAGTAGCAGCTGTCGTCCTCCAACAGCGGGTAGACACCGATCGTGTGGTCACCGGCCAGGTGGGCGCAGACGGCAGCGTCCGAAAGCGGGATCAATGCGTGATTCCGGCAGTCTCCGCACTTGATACGTGGCTTCTCGCACACACCAGCGCGCCACTCGTTCGCACAGGCAGGTGCGTAAACCGACTTGCCGGTCGTCCTGCTCTCCCAGCGCACAGGGTAGACATCCGTGCGCCCCCGAAACCGCCGGCGAAAGAGTGCCACTTTCGCCTCGGTGGCGAGTCGCGACGATTCGCGTTGCGGAGGAGATGTTGCCGGTTCCGGCGCGAGACGCCACTCGACTCGGTTTGCCTCCAGAAGCGCGATCAGTCGCTCGTTCTCCGCCTGCGGCACGGCCAAGGGATCACGCTCCGACGTCGATCGCTTGCTCGGCAGCGATCTCCCCGAAGCCGTCATTGCGGCCGTCTCCCATCGCGAGAAATCAGCAGCGCCGGATGCCGCTTCGCACGCAATTCCTCGATGACCGCAGCGGAGAGCTTCCATGAGTCCCCGCTGATTCGCGCGATCAGCTCGGTCCAGACGCGCTCGAATGCCTGGATAGCATCCGCATCGCTCCAGCGCACGCTGACCGGCAGCATGGGCGCGACGTCTTCGGTGAGGCTTCGCGTCAACTTCTCCAGCATGCGCTGCTCGGCCATCGCTCGCGTGATCGGCTTGCCCTCCAGGGCAAGGTAGTAATCAAAGCAGGCGATGACCTTCTCAGGAGCCAGCGGCAGCTGTTCGAGCCCCTGGTGCAGATCGAACAGGTCACGGTTCCTGCGCCGCTGCAGCAGCGCGCGCAACTTCGTGCCAAACAGTTCCTCGGGCTCGAAGGAGGCGATCTCCGCCGTTCCGCGATACCAGTCGTTTTCCACGGCAAACGGATAACGTCGAACACCAAGCAGGCTCGCGTGCTCCCGAGTGTTGATCTCGACCTTCAGCTTGAGCGTCGCCTGCGCATCGATCTCGGGCGTGAACTTGAACACCAGGTGCATCGAGTGCCCGACCTGCTCCCGGCTGCATTTCCCGAGCCACGACAGCGCCGTGCGAATCGCATCGACTGTGCCACCGATGGGCTCGGGATGCACCTGGACCAGATCGATATCCTCCGAGTAGCGAAGCGGTTGCTTGAAGAGCAGTTTGTGGATTGCCGTACCGCCGCGGAATGCGATCTTCCCCGCCAACGCCGGCGTATTGAAAAGGTCGCGCAGGGCGCGACAGATGATCAGGTCCTGCTCGACCTGCCGCAGGTCCGGCCAAGGCGCTTTCGTACTCCACGCTTGCAGGAAGGCGGTGGGAATCACTCTGCGGTCTCGACCGCTTCATTGATCAGGAGCCTCCACCTTGGATTTCGCTCACCAGCCTGCGCCAGAGCCTTCACGAGTGGTTTGACGGCCGGATCGAGCGGCAGTGCCGTCCTGGCGCGTTTCACAAACCCTTGCAGCGCATCGGCCTGGCGCGCGTGTCCCGCCAGATCAAGCAGGTAGCCAAGCCGACGGACCGCCGAGTTCTCGTAGGCGCCGGCAGCCTTCTGCAGCAGGCGCGGGCTGGCCTTGGCGCCAATGTCCTTGACGATCTGCGCGACGCCGTTGATGCCCGCCGCCTTGTGGAAGTAGCGCACGCAGTCGAGCAGCGTCAGCTCGACGCCAGCCACGTTGGCGAAGCCGGCGTCGCTCTTCATCTGGTCGACCAACGACGACTGATTGACCTGACTGAATGCGTCCGAGCCCTGATAAAGGAACTGCAGGCGATGGCGACCCAGATCGAAGTCCCGCAACTGCCTCGGGACGACGACCTGGAAGACCATGCTGGCCTGGTGCGAGGCACCGTGAAACGCCGCCGCGCGTAGCAGCGAAATGCGGTAGTCGATCCCCTGATGCTTCATCAGCGGGTCGATCCACTTGACAGGGTCGGGCGCGCCGGCGATCTGATCTTCGGGGCGCAGGATGAGATAGAAACCGTGCCTGGGGTTCGCCAGTCGGCGCTTGTTGATCGCGCGCGTAATCGCTGCCGCCAGTGCCGGCGGCTTCAGGCCAAGCGCAGCGGCTATCTCATCCCGGGAGAAGTAGGCTCGGCCACGGGCGAGCAGATCGTCAAGGTAGGAGTCGAGGGAAGCCATACCGAATCATACGCAAAACTCGATATATATTCAAGAGTTTTGCATATAATTTGGGTCATTCCCACTCGATCGTCGCCGGCGGCTTGCCGGAAATATCGTAGACGACACGCGAGATGCCGGCGACCTCGTTGATGATCCGCCGACTGACGAGATCGAGAAAATCGTACGGCAGTTGCGCCCAGTGCGCGGTCATGAAATCGATCGTCTCGACGGCGCGCAGCGCGATGACGTAGTCGTAGCGCCGGCCGTCGCCCATGACGCCGACCGAGCGCACCGGCAGGAACACGGCAAAGGCCTGGTTGACCTTCTCGTACAGCTCGTGGCGCCGCAGCTCGGTGATGAAGATGTCGTCGGCGAGCCGCAGCAACTCGGCGAACTCCTTGCGCACCTCGCCGAGGATGCGCACGCCGAGGCCGGGGCCGGGGAACGGGTGGCGATAGACCATGTCCCACGGCAGGCCGAGCTCGAGCCCGATCCGGCGCACCTCGTCCTTGAACAGCTCGCGCAGCGGCTCGACGAGACGCATCCGCATGCGCTCCGGCAGGCCGCCGACGTTGTGGTGCGACTTGATGACGTGCGCCTTGCCGGTGCTGCCGCCGGCCGACTCGATGACGTCCGGGTAGATCGTGCCCTGCGCAAGCCAGTCGACGTCCTCGAGCTGCTGCGCCTGCTCCTCGAAAACCTCGATGAACAGCCGGCCGATGATCTTGCGCTTTTCCTCCGGATCGTTGACGCCAGCGAGCGCCGCGAGGAAGCGCTGCTCCGCATCGACGCGGATGACCTTGACGCCCATGTGCCGCGCGAAGGTCGCCATGACCTGGTCGCCCTCGCCGAGCCTGAGCAGGCCGTGGTCCACGAACACGCAGACCAGCTGGTCGCCGATCGCCCGGTGCAGCAGCGCCGCAACGACCGAGGAATCGACGCCGCCAGACAGTGCCAGCAGGACCTTGTCGTCGCCGACTTTCGCTCGAATGCGCGCGATGCTGTCCTCGACGATATTGCCCGGGGTCCAGTCGGCCGGGCAGCCGCAGATGTCGTGCACGAAGCGCGCCAGGATGCGGGCGCCCTGGCGGGTGTGCGTGACTTCCGGGTGGAATTGCAGCCCGTAGAAGCGGCGCCCGTCGTCGGCCATGCCGGCCAGCGGCGCGCTGTCGGTGCCGGCGATCGCGATGAAGCCTGGCGGCAGGCTTTCGACGCGGTCGCCGTGGCTCATCCACACGTCGAGCAGGCCCGCGCCGTCGGCGCCCGCGTGGTCCTCGATGTCGTCGAGCAGGCTCGAGGCCGCGCTGATCCGGACCCGCGCATAGCCGAACTCGCGCTGCGTCGAACTGGCGACTTCGCCGCCGAGCTGCGCAGCCATGGTCTGCATGCCGTAGCAAATGCCGAGCACCGGCACGCCGAGCTCGAACACGGTCTCAGCCGCGCGTGGGCCGTCGCCGATCGTGACCGACTCGGGTCCGCCGGACAGGATGATGCCGGCCGGGACAAAGGCGCGGATCACCTCGCCCGGCGCGTCCCAGGCGCGGATCTCGCAATAGACGCCGGCCTCGCGCACCCGGCGCGCGATTAGCTGCGTGTACTGAGAGCCGAAGTCGAGGATCAGGATCCGTTGTGCGTGGATGTCGGTGCTCATGGCGGCCCGCCGGTCAGTCGACGCGATAGTTTGGCGCTTCCTTGGTGATCGTCACGTCGTGGACGTGGCTCTCGCGTACGCCGGCATTGGTGATGCGCACGAACCGCGGCAAGGTGCGCATTTCCTCGATCGTCTGGCAGCCGGTGTAGCCCATCGCCGCACGCAGCCCGCCGGCGAGCTGGTGGATGATCTGCAGCAGGCTGCCCTTGTACGGCACGCGGCCCTCGATGCCCTCGGGCACGAGCTTCTCGATCTCGTCGGTGGAATCCTGGAAATAGCGGTCGCTGGAACCGTTCTTCTGCGCCATCGCGCCGAGCGAACCCATGCCGCGATAAGCCTTGTAAGAGCGCCCCTGGTACAACTCGACCTCGCCGGGTGACTCCTCGGTGCCGGCGAACAGCCCGCCGACCATGATGCTGTGCGCGCCCGCCGCGATCGCCTTGGCAAGATCGCCGGAATAGCGGATGCCGCCGTCCGCGATCAGCGGCACGCCGGTGCCCTGCAGCGCCTCGGCCACGTTGACGACGGCGCTGATCTGCGGCACACCGACGCCGGCGACGATGCGCGTCGTGCAGATGCTGCCCGGGCCGATGCCGACCTTGACGCCGTCTGCGCCGGCCTCGACCAGCGCCTTTGCCGCGTCGCCGGTGACGATATTGCCGCCGATGACCTGGATCTGCGGGAACGCGTCCTTGATGCGCCGCACCCGGTCGAGCACGCCGCGCGTATGGCCGTGCGAGGTGTCGACGACGATGACGTCGACGCCGGACGCGACCAGCGCCGCGACCCGCTCGTCGGTGTCGGGGCTCGTGCCGACGGCCGCGGCGACGCGCAGCGCGCCGCGCTCGTCCTTGCAGGCGCGCGGGAAATCCGTGGCCTTCTGGAAGTCCTTGGCCGTGATCATGCCCTTCAGGCGGAACTGGTCATCGACGATCAGCACCTTCTCGATGCGGTGCCGGTGCAGCAGCTGCAGCACTTCTTCCTTGGCCGAGCCCTCGCGCACGGTCACGAGGCGCTCGCGCGGCGTCATTACTTCCGAGACCGGCAGGTCGAGCCGCGTCTCGAAGCGCAGGTCGCGGTTCGTAACGATGCCGAGCGTGCGCTCGCCGTCGACGACCGGCACGCCGGAAATGCCGCGCGCGCGGGTCAGGTCGAGCACTTCCCGGATGGTCTTGTCGGGACCGACCGTGATCGGGTCGTTGATGATGCCGCTCTCGTACTTCTTGACGCGGCGCACTTCGCGCGCCTGCGACTCGGCCGTCATGTTCTTGTGGATCACGCCGATGCCGCCTTCCTGGGCGAGCGCGATCGCGAGGCGCGCCTCGGTGACGGTGTCCATCGCGGCGGACACCAGCGGCAGTTGCAGGTCGATCTCCTTGGTCAGCCGGGTGCGCAGGCTGACGTCTCTCGGCAGGACCTCCGAGTAGGCGGGCTCGAGCAGGACGTCGTCGAAAGTGAGGGCTTCCTGGATTATGCGCATCGCGGGGTCCCTCGCGGCGGGCCGGGATCGATTAAACCGGCCATTCTACGCGCCAGCCCGCCGAGGGTAAATCTCGCGGTATGATCGGCCCATGCCGCCTGAAGATTCCGGCTTCCCCGAGCGCGATGTCTGGTCGGTTTCGCGCCTGAACCGCGAGGTCAGGCTGCTGATCGAGTCCGGGCTGCCGGCGCTGTGGATCGAGGGCGAGGTCTCGAACCTCGCCCGGCCCGCGTCGGGGCACGTCTATTTTTCGCTCAAGGACGAGGCCGCCCAGGTGCGCTGCGCGCTATGGCGCGCCGCGGCGCTGCGGCTGTCCTTTGTGCCACGCAATGGCATGCAGCTGCTGGTGCGCGCGCGGGTCAGCGTCTACGAGCCGCGCGGTGAGTACCAACTGATCGTCGAGCATGCCGAGGAAGCCGGCGAAGGCGCGCTGCGGCGGCGTTTCGAGGCGCTGAAGGCACGGCTGCGCGACGAGGGCCTGTTCGACGAAGCGACCAAGCGGCCGCTGCCGCGGCTGCCGCGGGCTATCGGCGTGGTCACCTCACCGACCGGCGCTGCGATCCGCGACATCATCCACATCCTCGCGCGGCGCTTCCCGGCCGTGCCGGTCATCGTCTATCCGGTGCCGGTCCAGGGCGAGGGGGCGGCCGCGAAGATCGCCGCGGCGCTGGCGCTGGCCTCGCGGCGCGCCGAGTGCGACGTGCTGATTCTCGCGCGTGGCGGCGGCTCGCTCGAGGACCTGTGGAGCTTCAACGAGGAAATCGTCGCACGCGCCATTCGCGCGTCGGCGATTCCGGTCATCTCCGGCGTCGGCCACGAGGTGGATTTCACCATTGCCGACTTCGCCGCTGACCGGCGCGCGCCGACGCCGTCCGGCGCTGCCGAGATCGCGGTGCCGGATGCCGCCGAGTGGCTGGTTCGCGTCGGCCAGGACGCGCGCCGCCTGCGCGCGGCGATGACGCGCCGGCTGACCGCGCTCAACGAGCGCCTCGATTGGCAGCAACGGCGCCTGGCGCTCGCCCATCCGGGCAATCGGCTGCGCCAGCATGCCCAGCGCCTCGACGAACTCGAGCACCGGCTCGAGGCAGGCTTCAATCGTCGGCTGCAGACGGCCCGCGCGCGCCTGGACGCGGTGATGCGCATGCTGCACACGGTCAGTCCGCTGGCGACGCTGGAGCGCGGCTATGCGATCGCGACGCGCGCTGCCGACGGCACCGTGCTGACGGACGCGGCGCAGGTCGCAACGGATGAAGGCATCGAGGTGCGACTGGCCAGGGGGGCGCTGGAGGCGCGCGTGACGGGCAAGCGCTGAGGGCTTCGCATGGGGCTGGCCGAGGGCATTCGCAAGCACGGCTTTCGCAGCTGGCACGAGCGCGAGCTGCTCGGCAGCTTTGCGTGGATGACCCTGCTGGTGCTGGCGGCGATCGTCGCCTTTGCCGCCCTCGAGGCACTGATCACCACCCAAGCGTGGGGCGACCGCGCGAAGAGCGCCCTCGTCATCGCGGGCGCGGGTGCCGTCGGTGTCGTCGCGATGCACCGCTTCCTGCAGCAGCTGGCTTACGCGATGAAGACCTCCAGCCAGGCCACCTGCCAGCAGTGCGAGACCTTCGGCCACCTCGCCGTCGTCGCCGAGGAGCGCGCCGCCACCTGGGTGCGCGTGCGCTGCCGCAAGTGCAACCACGAGTGGGTAATCAGCTGATTCGGGGTGCAATTCGGGGTCAGATACGTAATTCCTGCGAGCAGGAATTACGTATCTGACCCCGAATTAGCGGTCGAAGTAGCGGGCGATGACCGGCCGGAAGCCGTCCATGTCGACCAGGAAGGAGTCGTGGCCCTGCAGCGACGGCAAGGCGACGAACTCGACGTCGCGGCCGGGCCGCTCAAGGCACTCGGCCATCTGCTCCTGCTCGTGCAGCGGGAACAGGAAGTCGGTTTCGACGCCGATCACCAGCGCGCGCTCGACGCCGGGCTTGGACAGCTCGGTCGCCACGCAGCCGCTGTGCTCGGCGACATCGAACAGGTCCATGGCGCGCGACAGGTACAGGTAGCAGTTCGGGTCGAACTGGCCGACGAACTTGTTGGCGTGGTGCTCGAGATAGGTCTCGATCTCGAAGTCCGCGCCGAACTGGTCGCCGGCGTCGTGCTCGCCGCCGGCGCGCTCGCGACCGAACCGCTGGTCCCATTCCTCGGCCGAGCGATAGGTGATCATGCCGAGCTTGCGCGCCAGGCGCATGCCGACCAGCGGCGGCTTGTCGGCCGGATAGTTGCCGCCGAGCCACGCGGTATCGGCCCGAATCATTTCGCGCTGCAGGGAACGTAGCGCGATCGCGAAGGCCGTCGAGCGCGCCGCCGAGGAGATCGCCACGAGCCCATGGCTCATCTCGGGGAACATCGTCGAGAAGGCCAGCGCCGACATGCCGCCGAGTGACGGGCCAATGACCGTGTGCAGCTTGCGCACGCCGAGGTGCCGCACGACTTCCCGCCCGGCCGCGGCGATGTCCTCGACGGTCAGCACCGGGAAAGCCAGGCGATACGGCTGGCCGGTGCGCGGATCGGTCGACGCCGGCCCGGTCGTGCCGAAGCAGCTGCCCATCGAGTTGACGCAGATGACGAACCAGCGGCGCGTGTCGATCGGCCGCCCCGGGCCGATCATCTCTTCCCACCAGCCCGACGCCGGGTCGTCAGGCGAGGACGCGGCGTGCGCCGAGGGCGACAGGCCGGTGAACAACAGCACGGCGTTGCCGGCATGGTGGTCCAGCTCGCCCCAGGTCTCGTAGGCGACGTCGAGACGCGGCAGGATGCCGCCGCGATGCATCTGGAACGGCGCGTCGAGCCGCACGAAGCGGCGCGCCCTGCTGGCGGCGCGCGCCTCGTTCGGCCCGAAGGCCGGCACCGAACCGGGTTGTCTCTGCTGGCTCATGGCCACGCTCCTTCGGCGAACCTAGCGCCGTTTCTTGACGTGACTGAGCAGGCGCTTGCGCTTCTGCTGCTGGCGCGGCGTCAGCGGGTTGCGCTTGCCGGCGAAGGGATTCTCGCCCGACTTCAGTTCGATGCGCACCGGCGTGCCCTGTAGCCGGAACGCCTTGCGGTAAACATTGGCCAGGAAGCGCTGGTACGTTGCCGGCAGCAGCTCGGCCTGGCCGCCATGGATGACGATGACCGGCGGGTTGCGCCCGCCCTGGTGAGCATAGCGCAGCTTGATGCGCCGGCCACGCACCAGCGGCGGCTGGTGCGTGGTCACGGCGTCCTGCAGCACCCTCGTCAGCTCCGGCGTCGGCAGGTCGCGATGCGCCGCCGCGTGGCTTGCGTCCACCAGCGCGAACAGGTCGCCGACGCCGGTGCCGTGCAACGCCGAGATGAACTGCACCGGCGCGTATTCGACGAATGGCAGCTTCAGCTCGAGCTGGCGCCGCACTGTGTCGCGCTGCTCCGGCGGCAGTCCGTCCCACTTGTTAACGGCAATGACCATTGCGCGGCCGCGCTCCGCGGCGAGGCCGAGCAGGCTGGCATCCTGGTCGGTGACGCCGTCGCGCGCGTCGAGCACGGCGATCACGACCGAGGCCGCGTCGATGGCGCCGAGCGTCTTGATGATGCTGAATTTCTCGATCGCCTCCGAGACGCGCGAGCGGCGCCGCACGCCGGCGGTGTCGACCAGCAGGTAGCGCTCGCCGTCGCGCTCGAACGGCACCTCGACCGCGTCGCGCGTCGTGCCGGGCTGGTCGAAAGCGACCAGCCGTTCCTCGCCGACCATGCGGTTGATCAGCGTCGACTTGCCGACGTTGGGCCGGCCGATCACGGCGACCCGGATTGCATCCTCCGCCCGGTCTGGCGCGTCTGATGCGTCCGGCCCCGGGAATGGCGCCAGCACCGTGTCGAGCAGCGCGCGGACGTTGTCGCCGTGCGCCGATGAGATCACGACCGGCTCGCCGATGCCGAGGCGATGAAACTCCGCGCTGACGACCGCGTGCGACTGGCCCTCGGCCTTGTTGACGACCAGCACGACCGGCCGGCCGCGCCGCCTGAGCATCGCCGCAATCTGCTCGTCGCCGCCGGTCAGGCCCTCGCGGGCGTCCACCATGAACAGCACGACGTCGGCCTCGTCGAGCGCGCGCAGCGTCTGGCGCGCCATCAGCCCGTCGAGTTCGTCGGTCTCGCCTGTCAGCCCGCCGGTGTCGACGGCGATGTAGGGCACCGGCCCGACGCGGCCGAAGCCGTACTGCCGGTCGCGCGTCAGTCCAGGGATGTCGGCGACCAGCGCGTCGCGCGTGCGGGTCAGGAAATTGAACAGCGTCGACTTGCCGACGTTCGGCCTGCCGACCAGCGCGACGACGGGCAGCATCGCGGGCGAGGCCTCAGCCTCGCGGCTCCGCGCGGAAGGCGTACACGCGGTCGTCTTCGTCCTGCAAGATCAGCAACTCGCCGCTGCTGACCGGCGCGGTCACGATGGCCTTCTTGCCCGCCCGGATGCGCCCCTGGAACACGCCGGTGAATGCATCCATCCAGTGCAGCCAGCCTTCGAAATCGCCGGCGACGACGCTCTGCCCGATCGGCGTGGCCGCGGTCAGGCGACGCATCCTCAGCTTGTCCTGGCGCCACAGCTCGGCGCCGCTCGAGCGATTCACTGCGACCACCTCGCCTTCCGCCTCGGCGACGTAGACCGAGGTCCAGTCCACGCTGAGGCCATTGTGGCTCGACATCTCGGTCGCCCAGAGGATCTGCCCCGACTCGAGCGCGAGATTCGCCAGCCGCCCCCGGTAGCTGACCGCATACACGTCCGGGCCGAGGATGACCGGCGTGGCGTCCACGTCGGACAGGCGCTCGATCTCGGTGCGGCCGCGGCCGATCGCGATCAGGTTTTCCCACAAGGTCTCGCCGTCGCGCAGCGAGTACGCGCCGACGCGGCCATTGTCGAAGCCGGTCACCACCGCGTTGCCGGCAATCACCGGCGCCGCCGTGCCGCGCAGCGACAAGCGCGGCGGCCGGTGCTCGACCAGCCACAGCTCGCGACCGTCGGCCGCCGCAAGCCCCCGCAGCCGGCCGTCGACGGTGCGCACGACGATGATCGACGGCGACAGTGCCGGCGCGGCGAGTACCTCGCCCGAGAGCTGCACCTGCCAGCGCAGGGCGCCGTCGGCAATGTCGAGCACTGCGAGCATGCCCTCCGAGCTGCCGACCACGACCATGCCATGGCCCGCCGACGGGCCCGCCGAAAGGTCCAGCCCGAGATTGGCCGTCCACTGGATCCGGCCGGTGTCGACGTCGAGTGCATGCACGCGGCCGTTGCGGCCCGCGGCATAGACCCTGCCGCCCTCGACGGTCGGGCGCAGCGCGAGGTTGAGCAGCTCCGAGCCGCTGCCGATATTCGTGTCCCAGACTTTCCGGATCGTCAGCACCGGCTCGATGTCCGGCAGCTCTGCCGGCTGCTCGACGGGGTCCTCCCGCGAATCCCAAATGCCGCAGCCGCCCAGCAGCATTGCCAGGAACAGCGCCGCGAGCACCCGGGAGCGGCGGCCGGTCGTCACGAAGCGTCACCCGCCGCGCGGCCATCCGCCAGCGCCTCGATCTTCAGCTGCAGGAATTCCTCGTCGATGACGCCGCTGCCGCTGCCGCCGGCGAGCGCCTTGCGATAGACCTCGAGCGCGCCCTCAGAGTCGCCGCGCGCCGCGAGCACATCGCCCTCGATCTCGAGCAGCATCGGCGCGAACGCGCCCGCGTCAACGCCGCGCACCAGCCGCAAGGCCTCGTCGCCCTTGCCCTCGGACGCCAGCAGGCGCGCGAGGCGGGCCCTTGCGACGAGCGCCAGCTGCGGATCCTTCGCGTCGGCAAGCGCCGTCTCCAGCTGTGCGATCGCGGCCTCGGTCTCGCCGCTGCGCACCAGCGCCGCGGCCAGCGCGAGGCGACCCTGTTGCAGGTAGGGCGAAGACCCGTGGCCCGCCGCCAGGCGTTCCACGCCGAGCCTGACCTCGTCGACGCGGCCCTCCGCGGCCGCTTCGACCACCACGGAGTAGATCGCCGAGGCCTGCTCGGCGCGCTCGAGCTTCCAGTTCTGCCACCAGTTCCAGCTGATGATCGCGAGGATGCCGCCGCCGATGCCGACGATGATCCAGGCGCCGTTTTCCTTCCACCACTGGCGGATGCGGTCGACCTGTTCGCGTTCAGAAAGATATTCGTCCACTTGTTTCTCCGTCAGTCGCGGTCGGCCGCGACACATTCCCTGAGACGCTCCGCGAGCGCCCCGTGTTCCATGGCAAACTGTTCGCCGGCCGTGCGCAGCGGCTTGACGACGACCTGCCCGGCGGCCAGCTCCTCGTCGCCGAGGATCAAGGCCAGCGCCGCCCCGCTCCGGTCGGCCTTCTTCATCGCGGCCTTCAAGGACCCGCCGCCGCAGTGCGTCAGCACGCGCAGCCCGGCGATCTGGTCGCGCAACGACTCCGCCAGCGCGAGCGCGGCGGATTCCGCCGCGGCGCCGAGCGGCACGAGATAGGCATGCGGCGCAGCCGCCGGGGGCGCCGCGTCCTGCACCAGCTCGACGAGGCGCTCCATGCCGAGCGCCCAGCCAATGGCGGGCGTCGCGCGGCCGCCGAGCTGCTCGACGAGACCGTCGTAACGGCCGCCGCTGCATACGGCCGCCTGGGCACCGAGCCGGTCGGTCAGCCATTCGAACACCGTGCGGCTGTAGTAATCCAGTCCGCGGACGAGCCGCGGGTTGACCCGGTAGGCGATTCCGGCGCCATCCAGCGCGGCCTTGAGCTGCGTAAAATGCCGCGCCGACTCGTCATCGAGATGGTCGGTGATCACCGGCGCCGCGGCGATCAAGGCCTGCATCGCAGGGTTCTTGCTGTCGAGAATGCGCAGCGGATTCTGCTCGAGGCGCCGCACGCTGTCCTCGTCCAGCAGCTCGCGATGCGCGGCGAAATGCTCGACCAGCAGCGCGCGGTAGGCGCGGCGCGATTCGGCCGTGCCGAGCGAATTGAGTTCCAGCGTGAGCCCTTCGAGGCCCAGCGCGCGCCACAGGCGCGCCGACATCAGGATCAGTTCCGCATCCACGTCCGGGCCGGGAAAGCCGAGCGCCTCGGCGCCGAGCTGGTGAAACTGGCGGTAGCGTCCCTTCTGCGGGCGCTCGTAGCGGAACATCGGGCCCGCATACCAGAGCCGCTGCTGCTGGTTGTGGATCATGCCGTTGCTGATGACGGCGCGCACGCAGCTGGCGGTCGCTTCCGGACGCAGGCTCAGCTGGTCGCCATTGCGATCCGTGAAGCTGTACATCTCCTTCTCGACGATGTCGGTGACCTCGCCGATGGAACGGCTGAACAGCTCGCGGCGCTCGACCACGGGCACACGCAGCTCGCGGTAACCATAGGCGGCAAATACGTCGCGCGCGGTCGCCTCGATCCACTGCCAAACGGGAGTCGCCTCCGGCAGTATGTCGTTCATGCCCCGGATGGGCTGGATCGCCGCCGCCATGCGAAACCTCCGGGGTCAGCCGGCGCCGCCGCCGACCGTCAGCCGGGCGGTGCCGTCCCGGCGCGAGGCGGGGCGCAAGGCCAGCGCAGCGCCGTCGACCGTCAGGCGCGCGCCGTCGGCATTGCCGAGGAACACGGACACCGGCGCCGTCCCGCGCAGGCGCGCCACGTCGCCGGGCCGGTACAGCCGGTATGCCAGGCGGCGGTCTTCCGCGTCGGTGACCTCGAGCCAGCACTCCTCGGTGAACTCGAAGCGCAACTCGACGGTGCCCGGCGGCGGCGGGGCCGGCTCCGGCACCTCGACGACCATGACCAGCTGCGAGACGTCGCCCCGGCCCAGGGATTCCGCCACCGTGCCGGCCACCCCGTCCGTCACCGCCGTCACCGGATCCGGCAGACCGGCAGGCTCGAGCGCCATCGACGCAGGCTCGGACGCGGACGCGAACTCGGGCTCGGACTCGGACTCGGACTCGAGCAGCATGGGCCGTGGCGCTGCGGTATCCTCCGCAGGCACGCTGAATTCCAGCATCGCGAGTCGCGGCGTCTCGCTGACACGCGGCGGCGCGAGGTCGTGGTCCGGTCCCAGCGCCCACCAGGTGCCCCCCGCCATCGCAGCAATCGCCACAACGCCGAGCGCCGGCCCGCTCCAGCCGGGTGCGCCGCGCCGCGGGCGCTCGCCCGGCGGCAGGCCGGGGAGAACATCCGCCGGCTTCGCGCCATTGCAGCACGCCTCGAAGGCCGCGATCAGCTCGCCGGGCGGAAGGCCCAGCAGCGTCGCTGCGCGCCGCAGGTAGCCGCGCACGAACACGACGCCGCCGAAGCTCGCGTGATCGTCCCGCTCGAGCGCCTGCAGGCGATCCGTCGCCAGGCCGAGCTCGGCGGCCAGCCGCTCCAGGGTCCAGCCGGCCCGCTCGCGGGCCGCCTGCAGTTGCGCGCCGGGCCGCAGCAGGCTCGCATCAGCGGCGTCAGGGCCGTTCTCTGTGGCGTCATTCACGGCTCAGGCTCCTCGCTTCACGCGAGTCGGGAAATTCGCGGCGCAGCCGGGTGGCGTATTCCGCGGCCGCCTGCTGGTCGCCCGCGCTCATCTCGATGCGGCGCCCCAGGTCCAGGCTGTATGGCGTGGCGGCGGAGACTGTCTCGAAGCGCTGGATGAACGCGCGCGCCGGCATCGGCCGTTGCGTCGCCAGGCTCAGGTCGGCCAGCTGCAGCAAGGCCTCGGCATAGTTGCGGTTGATCTCGAGGGCGCGCCGCAGGTAATCCTCGGCGGCCACGTTGTCGGGGATGCCGCGCGCGCACACGCCGGCGTTGGTCAACGCGGCCTCGGGCGTGCGATAGAAGGCATTGTTCGCCGCCATCTCGAAATGACGGATGCCTTCCTTGCGATCGCCCTGGCGGCACAGGAAGCCGCCGTAGGCGTTCACCATGTTCGGGTCGTCCGGCGCGAGCCGGCTGGCACGTCGCAAGTGGTCGCCGGCACGGCGCATGTCGCCGGCACGCTCGTACAGGATGCCCAGCGCCGCCTGCGCGGCCGGCAGGGTCGGGTCCTGCTGGGCGGCACGCTCGAGCTTCTCGCGCGCCCCCTCGAGGTCGCCGAGCTGCAGGTAATTCATGCCGAGCTGGACGTTGTAGCGCGCCGCGTCCTTGTCGGAGGCGAGGCTCGGCGGCTTGTTGCTGACGCAGCCCGCCACGACGGCCGCGAGCATCACGATCAGCAGCTTCCGGTTCCTCATCGTCAGACCCTCGCCGCCACGCTGACCAGCTTGCTGCCGAGCCGGTAGCGGACACGGTCGTTGACCTTGCCCGCCAGCTGGCCGCAAGCCGCGTCGATGTCATCGCCGCGCGTGCGCCGGATCGTCGTGCGGATGCCCTTGCGCAGCAGAAACTCGCGGCAGCGCTCGATCGCCTCGAGCGGCGAGCGGCGGAACTCGGTGCCGGGAAACGGGTTGAACGGGATCAGGTTGACCTTCGCGGGGCGATGCGACAGCAGCTTCACGAGCCGCCGCATGTCCTCCTCCCGGTCGTTGACCCCGTCGAGCATGACGTACTCGAAGGTGATGTGCCGCCCGCTGCCGCGCTCGGCGTAGCGCCAGCAGGCCTCAAGCAGTTCCTCGATCGGGTGGCGGCGATTGATCGGCACCAGCTGGTCGCGCAGCGTGTCGTCGGCCGCGTGCAGCGAAACCGCGAGCGCCACGTTGCACTCTTCCGCGAGCCGGTCCATCTGCGGCACGAGGCCGGAGGTGCTGACGGTCACGCGGCGCCGGGAAATATTGAAGCCGAAGTCGTCGATCAGCACCTGCACCGCGGGCACGACGTTGCGGTAGTTCGCCAGCGGCTCGCCCATGCCCATGAACACGACGTTGGTGACGATCCGGTCGCCGTCGTGCCGGTAGCCGAGCTCGCGGTTGGCGAGCCAGACCTGGCCGACGATGTCCGCCGCCGACAGGTTGCGGTTGAAGCCCTGCTTGCCGGTGGCGCAGAAGGCACAGTCCATCGCGCAGCCGACCTGGCTGGAGATGCACAAAGTGCCGCGCGCGGTCTCGGGAATGAACACCGTCTCGATGGCCTGGCCACCGTCCATCGTCACCATCCACTTGCGGGTCTCGTCGGCGGCATGGTGCAGCGAGCGGATCTCCGGCGGCCTGATCTCGGCGATCTGGGCGAGCTTCGCCCGCAGCGCCTTCGAGATATCGGTCATCGCCGCGAAATCCGCGACCGCGAAGCGGTACATCCAGGTCATCAGCTGGCGCGCGCGGAACGGCTTCTCGCCGAGCCCTGCGAAAAACGCTTCCAGCCCCTCGCGGGACAGGCCGAGCAGGTTGATGCGCGCCTCGCTCATGTCGTGCTCAGCGCGTCCTCGTGCAGATGTCGGTGCCGGCGAAGAAGAAGGCTATCTCCTGGCGTGCGGTGTCGGGGCCGTCGGAGCCGTGCACCACGTTCTCCTCGATGCTCGACGCGAAGTCGGCACGAATCGTGCCCTTGTCGGCCTTGGCCGGATCCGTCGCGCCCATGATCTCGCGATGCGTGGCGACGGCGTTCTCGCCCTCGAGCACGCTGACCATGACCGGCCCGGAGGTCATGTAGGACACCAGGTCCTTGTAGAACGGGCGCTCGCGATGCACGGCGTAGAACGCGCCGGCCTCGGCCGGCGACAGGTGCGCCATGCGCGCCGCCACGATCTGCAGGCCGGCCGCCTCGAAGCGCCGGTAGATCTCGCCGATCAGGTTTTTCTGGACGCCATCGGGCTTGATGATGGACAAAGTGCGCTCGGTCGCCATGGGACTCCCTTGGGTTCAGTCTCTATTCCGATAAAAATCCTTTGCAAAACCGCACCCTGCGGCTGCAACCTCCGCTCCGTCTCAACGGAGGGACGAACGGAATATATTACCGCCACGGGGCCCGGGCATTCAATCAAACGCTGAAGCTTTCGCCGCAGCCGCATTCGCCCTTGACGTTCGGGTTGCGGAAACGGAAGGCCTCGTTGAGGCCCTGCTTGACGAAATCCACCTCGGTGCCGTCGATCAGCGCCAGGTGTTCGGGCTTGACGAACACCTGCACGTCCCGGTCGACGAACACCAGGTCTTCGCCGCCGCCGTCGTCGGCATAATCGACGACATAGGCCCAGCCGGAGCACCCCGTGCGCTTGACGCCCAGGCGGATGCCCTTGCCGCGGCCACGCCGCGCCAGGTAGTCCTTGACGCGCTCGGCGGCCGATTGGGTCAGGGTGATTGCCATCTTCGCTTGCTCCTCCTTTCGTTGCCCCGGATCCCCGGGTCAGCTCTCGTTCGGCGCCCGGCCACGGTCGGCAAGGCAGGCGCGCAGGGCATCCTCGACGACCAGCAGGTTGCCGAGCTTGTGCGGCGGGGCCTCCAGCAGCTCGGCCAGTTGCTGCGGATCCACCCAGCTCGTGTCGCCGGCGGCGCGACCCTCGGCCTGCTCGGCCACCCAGGACGCGGCCGCGATGACATGCGGGCAACCGTAGGCACGGAACCGGCACTCGACGATCCGGCCCTCCCGTACGCGCGCCTCGAACTCTACCCGCACGCCTTGCTCGATGGCCCCGGCCCCGCCCCGCCGTCGCTCGAAGGCTGCCGCGAGCACGCGGCCATGTCGCGGCGCGGTCTCGAAGCGATGGCACACTTCGCCCGAGTACTCCAGCAGGTCCGGTTGCACGTTCATCACATTGCCTCCCTGTTTCTTGCCCCGCCGCCGGGCCCGAGGGCCCGCAGCCGGTCGACCTGTTCCGTGACGACGCGGATCGCAAAGTCGACTTCTGCCGCCGTGCTGTAGCGCCCGAGGCTGAAACGCAAGGAGCTCTGCGCCAGCTGGTCGTCCCGCCCGAGCGCCCGCAGCACGTACGATGCCTCGCGGCTCGCCGAGGTGCAGGCCGAGCCGCTGGAGACGGCCAGCTCGCGCAGCGCGAACAACAGGCTCTCGCCCTCGACGCCCTCGAAACTGATGTTCAGCATGCCCGCGACGCGACGCGCCGGGTCGCCGTTCAGGTGCACGCCACCGAGGCCGGCGATCCCGGTCCAGAGCCGATCGCGCAGCGCCCGCAGCCGCTCCGCCTCCGCCGGCTGTTCCTCGCCGGCGATCCTGAACGCCTCGCCCATGCCAACGATCTGGTGGGTCGCCAGCGTGCCCGAGCGCATGCCCCATTCGTGCCCGCCACCGTGAATCAGCGGCTCGAGGCGGCTTTTCGGGCTGCCGCGCAGGTACAGCGCGCCGACGCCCTTCGGTCCGTAGGCCTTGTGCGCCGACACGGACAGCAGGTCCGCGCCGATGGCGTCGACGTCGACCGGCAGCTTGCCGGCCGCCTGTGCGGCATCGACGTGGAACAGCACGCCGCGCTCCCGGCAGAGCCGGCCGATCGGCGCCAGGTCATTGATCGTGCCGATCTCGTTGTTGACGTACATGACCGAGACCAGCACGGTATCCGGCCGCAGCGCCGGCTCGATCTCGGCGACGCTCATCACGCCGCCCGGACCCGGCGACAGGTAGCTGACCTGCCAACCCTCTTTCTCCAGCTGGCGGCAGGTGTCGAGCACTGCCTTGTGTTCCGTCTTGCTCGTGACGATGTGGCGGCCGCGGTCCGCGTGGTAGCGGGCCGCACCCTTGATCGCGAGGTTGTTCGACTCGGTCGCGCCGGACGTCCAGATGATCTCCGTGGGACGCGCGCCAAGCAGCGCCGCGACCTCGCGGCGCGCCGCCTCGACGCGGCCGCGCGCGGCGCGCCCCGGCGCGTGCGAGCTGGAGGCCGGGTTCGCGAAGCAACCGGCCGGCCCCATGCAGTCGACCATGCAGCGCACCACGCGCTCATCGACCGGGGTCGTCGCGGCGTAGTCGAAGTAAACCGGCGTGCGAATCTCGTTCATATCCTGTGCTGCCGCCCTGGATGGCGCATCCCTGCTACCTTAACGCGTCCGCGCGCCGGGCGCCTCATGGCCGGTCCCGGCGCGGCTCCAGCGCGCTCAGCACGCCCCGCAGGATCCTGACCTCTTTTTCCTCCAGAAGTGCCCGGTTGAACAACCGGCGCAGCCGCAACATCAGGTGGCGCGGATTCGTCGGGTTCAGGAAGCGGGCGGCGACCAGGGTCCGCTCGAGGTGCTCATACAGGCGCTCCATATCCTCCGCCGAGGCCAGCGTGTCGCCGCGTTCCCTGGCCGGCACCGAATCCTCGAGCAGCGCGAGGCGCAGCTCGTAGGCCACGACCTGCACGGCCATCGCGAGGTTCAGCGAGTTGAATTCCGGGTCCGTCGGGATGTGCAGCAAGGCATGGCAGCGCCCCAGTTCCCCGTTCGTCAGGCCGCTGCTTTCGCGGCCGAAGATTACCGCGGCCTCGCCCTGCCGGCCCTCGGCGAGCAGCCGCGGCGCCGCTTCGCGCGGACTGAGCTCGGGCCAGGCAACCGCCCGCAGGCGCGCGCTGGCGCCGACCACGAAACGGCAATCGGCCAGCGCTTCCTCGAGGGTCGCGCAGACGCGGGCCGCCGCCAGGATCGCGTCCGCGCCGGCAGCCCGTGCCGTCGCTTGCTCGCTCGGGAACTCGCGCGGCGCGACCAGGCTGAGCCGCTCGAGGCCCATGTTGCGCATCGCGCGGGCCACAGCACCGATGTTGCCGGGATGGGTCGTGCCGACCAGGACGATGCGGACAGGGACGCTCATCGGACTCCGAAATAACTGCAGGGAACGGGGCGACTTGCTATTCTACCCGGCTGTAACCGGGTCTGGCGCGAGCGACAGCGCATGCCGCCCGCCGCGCCCGAGGAGAAGCTTCGATGCACCCGCTGCTGAATATCGGCGTCCGCGCCGCGCGCCGCGCCGGCGACCTGATCGTCCGCCACATCAACCAGCTCGATGCGATCAAGGTCGACTCCAAGGGCCGTAACGATTTCGTCAGCGAAGTCGACCGGATGGCCGAGCAGGACATCATCCGCACCGTGCAGCGCAGCTACCCGGACCATGCTTTCCTCGCCGAGGAGAGCGGCTCGAGCGGCGACGCCGAGTTCGTCTGGATCATCGACCCGCTCGACGGCACGACCAATTTCCTGCACGGCTTTCCGGTGTTCTGCGTGTCGATTGCCGTCATGCAGCGCGGCCGGCTCGAGCACGGCGTCATCTACGACCCGCTGCGGCAGGAACTGTTCACGACCAGTCGCGGCGCCGGGGCGACCGTGGATGGACGCAAAATGCGCGTCAGCGACACCCGCCTGCTGGAAAAATCGTTGCTCGGCACCGGCTATCCCTACAAGCCTGACACGGGCTCGCTGGATGCCTACATGGGCATGCTCAAGGCGGCCATGCAGGAGACCTCCGGCGTGCGCCGGCCCGGCGCAGCGGCGCTGGACCTGGCCTATGTCGCGGCCGGCCGCCTGGACGGCTTCTGGGAGATCGGGCTGAAGGTCTGGGACATCGCCGCCGGCGTGCTGATGATCCAGGAGTGCGGCGGGCTCGTCACCGACCTCGCCGGGCGCGACGGCTATCAGCAGAGCGGCAATGTCGTGGCCGGTAACCCGAAGATCCACGAGGCCTTGCTGAAGCTCATCGAGCCGCACCTGACGCCCGAACTGGGCAAGTAGCGACAGCAGCGTCATTGTACAGTTTTATCTTGTACACGCTGCTGCAATGTAGACTCGCCATGCTGCGCTGCATCCGTTCAGCAGGGATTGACAGGGCACCCTTTGCGTATAGCATGACGAACTTCAAGGGCGATGGAGCATCGGTCCTTCGCCTGGAAAGTGCGCGACCTTAGTGCCAGCGTTCGAACAAGCAACAACAATCGAACGAGGCCTGCATCACCATCGCGCGTTTACGCAGCCACGGCATGCTTGGCCGAGGACCGTCGGGGCGGGCGATGCCCCGGCGACGAACACGTTCAAGGGATTCATCTGTGTCTGATCCCGTCCTGGTCATCCTGATCGTCGTCGCCACCGTGGCGCTGTTCATCTGGGACCGGCTGCCGCCGATCCTGGTCGCCCTCGCAATGGCGCTTGCGTTTCACTTCACCGGCATCCTGACCGCAGCCGAGGCGATCTCCGGCTTCGGTGATTCCATCGTCATCCTGATCGCCGGATTGTTCATCATTTCCGCGTCACTGGAAGCCGCCGGCATCACCGCCTGGGCCAGCCAGAAGATCATCGTCGTGTCCGGCGGCAATGAATTCAAAGCGATGCTGGCCATGTTCGGGATCGGCGCCTGCCTTGGGGCCGTGATCGGCTTCATGGCCGCAGTGGCGGCGCTCATTCCGGTGTGCGTGCTGCTGGCCGCGCGCCTGAAAGTCCCCAGCTCCCAGATCATGATTCCGATGGCGTTCGTGATCTATGCCGCCTCGATGCTGACCATGCTTGGGACCCACCTCAACATGATCGCCTACGGGCAGATCCAGCAGCTGGGCGAGTCGATCGGCATGTTCGAGTTTGCCGTCATCGGCATCCCGCTGCTGATCGGCACCAGCGCCATCATGCTGTTGACCAGGAATCGTCTCTTGCCGCATCGGAACGGGGAATCGATGCCGCAAGACTTTTCCAGTTATGCGCAGACCCTGGTCGAATACTATCGACTCGACTCCGATTTTCATCGCCTGCGGATTCGTGAGAACTCGCCGCTGATCGGCGAATCCGCGGAATCAGTAAGCTTGGCCGAGTTTCCCGGTCTCAAGCTCAAGGCGGTGCAGGATCCGACGACCAACGCCCCGACGACGCACAAGGAACTCGCGGCGGGCGATTACCTGCTGATTCGCGGTGATGCGCGGGAGGCGGCCGCGTTCGCGCAGCAGATGGAACTCGCTTTTCGCGACGAAGACGAAACCGAATCGGCTGCCGATAACGCCCTGTTCGGTGCTCACTCGGGCCTGGCCGAGGTCGTTATTCCGCCTCGTTCCGAGTTCATCGGACGCGCCGCATTTCCAGGCATGGCGACCCCGGCCGGGGACCTGATTATCCTGGCAATCGAGCGGGGCGACCGGGTGCTGGATCTCAGCCCGACTGAACTCCGCGCCGGCGACAAGCTGCTGCTCCAGGGCACCTGGGCGGCCCTGGACAAGCGGCTGAGCACGCCCCAGGTGCTGGTCATCAATTCTCCGGACCTGGTCCGGCGCCAGGCGGTCGCGCTGGGCCCCGGTTCACGGCCCGCCCTGGCGATTCTCGCCTTGATGATTGGTCTATTGGCTTTTAACGTCTTTCCGCCGGTCATCTCGGTACTGACCTGCGCCGGGTTGATGTTCGTGACCGGCGTGATCACGCCCAAGAAAGCATTTGCCGCCGTGGACTGGGAGGCAACGCTGCTGCTGGGGGCAATCCTGCCGGTAAGCCTTGCGATGCAGAACACCGGCGTCGACCAGATGATCGGCAGCGGTGCCGTCGCACTGGTGGGCGATTTCGGACCGCTGGCCGTGCTGGCGGCATTGTTCCTGGCCACGGCGACCCTCACCCAGCTCATGGGCAACACTGCAACGGTCGTGATCATGCTGCCGCCAGGGATCGCGGCGGCGGCCGTGATGGGCGTTTCGCCGATGCCGATGATCCTGACCATAGTGACGGCTGCCATGACGGCATTCCTGACGCCGGTCTCGACCCCGAACAACTTGATGATTCAGGCCCCGGGGGGGTATCGATTCGGTGACTTCTGGAAGATCGGCGGCGTGACCATGATCTGGTGGTTCATCGTCGCCATGGTGGTTATCCCCTGGTGGTGGCCGTTTTGAGCTGCTGATCGCCGCGGGCACTGACTGGCCGATTTTGATGATCGAAACGTTGAGGCTGAGGTTTGGAACATGCGCCTGACACCAAGAGAAACTGAAAAACTGATGCTCCACTTCGCCGGCGAGCTGGCGGCCAAGCGCAAGAAGCGGGGCGTGAAGCTGAACTACCCCGAGGCGATCGCGTACATCTCCAGCCACCTGATGGAAGCCGGGCGCGACGGCGACAGGTCCGTGGCGGAGCTGATGACCTATGGCACGACGCTGCTGAAGCGCGCCGATGTCATGGAGGGCGTGCCGGAAATGATCGCCGACATCCAGATCGAGGTGACGTTTCCGGACGGCGTGAAGCTGGTCACCTGCCACAATCCGATCGCGTGAGCGTTCGCGGCATCCCGTTCCGCGCTCGTACCAGGAGAGCAACATGATCCCGGGTGAATACATCGTCGGCAAGGGCGAGATCGTCTGCAACCAGGGCCACAAGGCCATCAAGCTGAAAGTCACCAACACCGGCGACCGGCCGGTGCAGGTCGGCTCACATTTTCATTTCTTCGAGGTCAACCGGAAAATGAAATTCGACCGGTCCAAGGCCTTCGGAAGATGCCTCAACATCCCGTCCGGCACGGCCGTCAGGTTCGAACCGGGCGAGGAGAAGACCGTGGAGCTCGTCGAGTACGGCGGGCTGCGCCGGGCGTTCGGCAACAATAGTCTCGTCGACGGCGACACGTCCCTGGAATACAACAAGGAACAGAAGACGGCCCTGCTGAAAGCCAAGGGATTTCTGACCAGCGGGTGAACGCACTGCCCGCCATGAGGCCGACGCCCCCCGGGCGCCATCTTTACCATCGCCCGCTGCCATGCGGCAGGGGGCCTACCGCGAAGACAATGCCATGACATTCAAACTCGACCGCAAGAACTACGCCAACAAGTACGGCCCGACCACCGGCGACAAGATTCGCCTCGGGGACACGGAGCTGTTCGTGGAAGTCGAGAAGGACTTCGCCGTCTACGGCGAGGAGAACCTGTTCGGCGGCGGCAAGACCGTGCGCGACGGCATGGGCCAGTCCAGCTCGGCGACCCGTGACCAGGGCGTGCTCGATTTCGTGTTGCTGAATGCCGTGGTCATCGACCACTGGGGCATCGTCAAGGGCGACATCGGCATCAAGGACGGCAGGATCGTCGGCGTCGGCAAGGCGGGCAACCCGGACAACCAGGATGGCGTGTGGCCGAACCTGATCATCGGTGCGTCGACGGAAGTGCACGGCGCCCAGGGGCTGATCGTCACGGCCGGCGCAGTCGATACCCACATCCATTACATCAGCCCGCAGCAGGTCGAGCACGCGCTGTATTCGGGCGTCACGACCATGATCGGCGGCGGCACCGGGCCGGCCGACGGCACCAATGCGACGACCGTGACGCCGGGCGCCTGGTTCATCGAGCGGATGATGCAGGCCGGCGACGTGCTGCCGATGAACCTCGGCTTTTTCGGCAAGGGCAACTGCTCGCAGGCGGCCCCGCTGGACGAGCAGATCGAGGCCGGTGCACTGGGCCTGAAGTGCCACGAGGACTGGGGCACCACACCCGCCGTGCTCGACATGGCGCTGCGTGTCGCAGACCGCTATGACGTCCAGATCGCCATTCACACCGACACACTGAACGAGGCCGGCTTTCTCGAGGACACGATGAATGCCATCGACGGCCGCGTCCTGCACACCTTCCACACGGAAGGCGCCGGCGGCGGTCACGCGCCGGACATCATCAAGATCGCGATGTACCGCCACATCCTGCCGGCGAGCACCAACCCGACCCGGCCGTTCACGAAGAATACCATCGACGAGCACCTCGACATGCTGATGGTCTGCCATCACCTGAAGAGAAGCATTCCGGAAGACGTCGCCTTCGCGGAGTCGCGCATTCGCGCCCAGACCATCGGGGCCGAGGACGTGCTGCACGACATGGGCGTGTTCAGCATGATGAGCTCCGATTCCCAGGCCATGGGACGCATCTGCGAGACCATCACGCGCACCTGGCAGACCGCCCACAAGATGAAACTGCAGTTCGGCCCGCTGCCGGAAGACAAGAAAAACAACAACGACAACTTCCGCGCCAAGCGCTACGTCGCCAAGTACACGATCAACCCGGCGATCGCGCAGGGCATCTCGAATTACGTCGGCAGCATCGAGCCGGGCAAGCTCGCCGACCTGGTGCTCTGGAAGCCCTCGATGTTCGGCGCCAAGCCGGAAATGATCATCAAGGGCGGCATGATCATCGCCGCCCGCATGGGCGACATCGGCGGCTCGATCCCGACGCCGCAACCGGTGATCTATCGCCCCATGTTCGGCGCCTACGGCGCGGCGCTGGCAAAAACCTGCATGACCTTCGTCTCGAAGGCCGGCATCGCCAACGGCATTGCCGCGAAGTACGGCCTGAACAAGCAAGTCGTGCCGGTGTCGAACTGCCGCTCCATTTCGAAGAAGAACATGATCCACAATTCGGAGACGCCGAACATCGACGTCGATCCGGAGACCTACGAGGTCAGGGTGGACGGCAAGCTGGCGACCTGCGAGCCCATGGACGTGCTGCCGCTGGCACAACGGTACTTCCTGTTCTGACGGACAGGTAACTCGCAATGCTGATTGAAAACATCGTCGGCCACGACGGCGAGATCGACCTTGGCGGGCGGGAAATCGATCGCCTGGAGATCCAGTGGTTCGAGGCCACCAAGCCCGTGCTGCGCAAACAGACCGCGCGGGGCGAGGATATAGCGATCCGGTTCGTCGGGCAGGGGCAGCGCCTTCGCCAGGGCGACGTGCTGTACGTCGACGAGGACCGGGCAATCGTCGTCGAGATCCGGCCCTGCGATGCCATCCGGATCCGGCCGTCGACCCTGCTCGAGATGGGCCTGGCCTGTTACGAGATCGGCAACAAGCATCTGCCGACCTTCATCCAGCACGATGCGGTGCTGCTGCCTTACGAGGAGCCGATCTTCAAGTGGCTCGAAGGCAAGGGCTTCAAGGCGGAGCGGGTGGTCACGAAATTGCTCGACCCGATCAACTCGACGGTCACCCCGCATTCACACTAGGCGCCGCAGGGACTCGCCGGGCCCGCGGGCGGGCATCCTGCGCCGTGGCAACGACCGATGAATCACTACCTGGGTAAACTGCTGCACCTGTCCGACCCGACGCTGCCGATCGGCGGCTTCAATCACTCGAGCGGGCTCGAGACCTACGTGCAGCTCGGCATCGTCGCTGACGCAAACAGTGCCGAGCTGTTCGTGCGCAACATGCTCGAGCACAACCTGGCGTACAACGACGCTGCGTTCGTCAGCCTGGCCTATGCGGCGGCCGGCGACGCGGACCTCGCAAGCCTGCTGGACCTGGACCGGGAGTGCGGCGCCCTCAAGGCGCCCGCGGAGACCAGGCAGGCCAGCAGGAAACTCGGCGTCCGCCTGTTCAAGATCTTCGAGAGCCATGCAGCCTCCCCGCTGGTCGAAGCCTGCGCGCAGGCCATCGCCGCGGGCAAGGCGGAAGGGCATCATGCGATCATCTTCGGCCTGTACGCCCGGGTGTTCGGGATACCGCTGTACGAGGCCGTCTACTCGTTCTGCTACGCGGCCGCCGTCAACATGATTACGAACTCCGTGAAGCTCGTGCCGCTGGGCCAGCTGTCGGGCCAGGACATCCTCTTCAGGCTCGAGCCGGTGCTGGCGCGCGTGGCGCAGACCGCCATCGGGCTGGAGCGCGAGCTCGTCGGCATCTGCAATGTCGGCTTCGACATTCGCTGCATGCAGCATGAAAAGCTCTATTCCAGGCTGTACATGTCCTGACGACGGATTGCACTCCTTGCACCCATCCTTGAGAAGAAACATACCTCTATGAGCTCACGCAAGTACGTAAAGATCGGGGTCGCCGGCCCCGTGGGGTCCGGCAAGACGGCGCTGCTCGAGCGCCTGTCGCGGTGCATGATCGACGACTACGAGATCGCCGCGATCACCAACGACATCTACACCCGCGAGGACGCGCAGTTCCTCGCCAGGAACAGCCTGCTGCCCCAGGAGCGCATCATCGGCGTCGAGACCGGCGGCTGCCCGCACACCGCCATCCGCGAAGACGCGAGCATGAACCTCGAGGCCGTCGAGGAGATGGCCAAGCGCTTCGGCGATCTCGAGATCATTTTCATCGAGAGCGGCGGAGACAACCTGTCGGCCACCTTCAGCCCGGACCTTGCCGACGTCACGATCTTCATCATCGACGTCGCGGAAGGCGACAAGATCCCGCGCAAGGGCGGGCCTGGGATCACCCGCTCCGATCTGCTGATCATCAACAAGATCGACTTGGCGCCCTACGTCAACGCAGACCTCGGGGTCATGGAACGCGATGCACGCAAGATGCGCAATGGCGCGCCCTTCGTGTTCACGAACCTGATGAGCGGCCAGGGCGTCGACACGGTCGTCGACTGGATCCGCAAATACGCGCTCCTCGAGGACGTCGCGGAGCCGGCCGGCCTGGTTCGCTAGTGGGCAGTCCGGTCGGCAAGCTGCATCTCACGGTTGGCCACCGGGCCATGGGCTCCTATGCCAAGAGCGTCCATTTCACGCCGCCCTTCAATATCGCCAGCATCGGCCAGGACCGCGCCGACCCGGCGGTCTACATGATGACGATGAGCTCCTCGCCAGGGATTCTCGACGACGACGAGCTCGACGTCCGGGTCGTCACCGAGGCAAACAGCCGCTTGATGCTGAAGAGCCAGGGCTACCAGCGTATCTTCAACATGCAGCGGGGCGCCCGGCAGCGCACGGAGCTGCGGCTGCACGAAGGCAGCGAAATCAGCTACATCCAGAACCCGATCGTGCCGCACAAGAACGCCCGGCTGAGCGCGATGACCCAGGCGTATCTTGGCGACGGCTGCATCCTGACGCTGGCTGAGATCATCACCTGCGGACGCAAGCTGTCCGGGGAGAGTTTCCGCTTCACGCGCTTTCACAGCGTGACCGAAATCCGTCACCTCGACCGGCTGCTCCTGAAGGACAACATCCTGCTCGAGCCGGCCGTCGTCGACGTGCAGGGCCTCGGGCACGCCGAGGGCTTCTCGCACCAGGCCACGCTGATCCACGTGAACCTGCGATCGGGGGACGTGCGGGACGAGCGGCGGATGGTTGAAGATGTGCTGGACGCCGAGGAAGATCTGGCCTACGGCGTGTCCAAGCCGCAAGATGCCATCCTCGTGGCCAGGACCCTGGCGCACGGCGCCGAACAGGTATACGACGCGTTCCGGCGCATCGAGGGACTGTTCTGGGAGCGAAACAAGCGTCCGGAATCCACGGCATTCAGTACTCACGGAGTGACAACATGACCAGCGAAGCGCAAGCGCCGTTTTTTGTTCCCTACCTGCGGGGCGTCGGCCAGATCATGCTGCAAAACAGCTCCTTGACGGGCCTGCTGTTCGTACTCGGCATCGCAATCAATTCCCTGCTGCTGACTGCCGGTCTCGTGGTCGGCGTCGTTGTCGGCACGCTGACGGCCAGGGTGCTGAAGTACGACGAGGAAGCCATCGGCGACGGCCTGTATGGCTTCAACGCCGCACTGGTCGGCATCTCGATGCTGGTGTTTTTCGAGTCCACCGTGCAGGTCTGGGTGGCCCTGGTGCTGCTGTCGGTCGCCAGCACCATCATGATGAACCTGTTTGTGCGCAAGCAGGCGCCAGCCTTCACTTTCCCCTTTGTTTTCCTGCTCTGGATCGCCTTGTATGTTTTCCGGCACTGGCTGCCGGTCGATCCCCCGGCCGAGGACGACCTCGCCGGCCTCATCGAATACAGCGCGACGGTCGACCTGCAGCACTTCGGTTTCGGCTTCGGCGAGGTCATCTTCCAAGCCAGCATGCTGTCCGGAATCGTGTTCTTCCTCGCCGTTTACCTGAACAATCCCACGAGCGCGCTGTACGGGATGGCGGGCACCTTCGCGGCGATCGCCATCGCCTCGATGCTGATGGACAAGACCGAGGAGATCCAGCAGGGCTGGTTCACGTTCAACGCCGTGCTCGTCGCGATCGCCATGTCCGGCCCGGAGCGCAGCGCCGGCGCATTCGTGCTGATCGGCGTGTTCATCTCAGTGCTGATCGAAAGCATCATGCAGAGCTACGGCCTGCCGCACCTGACCTTCCCGTTCATTGCGGCGGCCTGGATCACGCTGGCGATCCGGGGCGGCTACCTGAAGTCATTCCGGGAGGCCTGAAGCCCGCGCCTGGTTCCGGCCGGCTCAGGGGACGATGCCGGACTCGTCTTCCTTGGCCTGCGGCGGGATCAGGTCGACCGTCGTGACCTTCAAGGCCAGCGCGGTCGCGCTCGCGATGTAGATCGAGGAGTAGGTGCCGACCAGCACGCCGATGATCAGCGCGATCGAGAATCCGGCGATCGCCTCGCCGCCGAGGAAATACAGCGCCAGCAACACCAGCAGGGTCGTCACGCCGGTCATGATGGTGCGCGACAGCGTCTGGTTCAACGAGGCGTCCATGACCTCCTCGGTGGACTTGCGGCGCATCTTCAGCATGTTCTCGCGGATCCGGTCGAAGATGACAATCGTGTCGTTCAGCGAATAGCCGATGACGGCCAGCACGGCCGCGAGCACCGCCAGGTCGAAAGCCAGCTGGATCAGCGAGAACACGCCGAGCGTGATGATGACGTCGTGGACCAGCGCCGCCACGGCTCCCAGCGAGAACTTCCACTGGAAACGGAAGGAGATGTAGGCCAGTATCATCAGCAGCGCGAACAAGGTCGCCAGGCCGCCCTGCTCGGCCAGCTCGCGGCCGACCTGCGGGCCGACGAACTCGACCCGTCGCAGCTCAGCGCCCGCATCCACGGTCCGCAGGATCTGCATGATTCGGTCGCGCGTCGCGCTCGGGTCGGCGCCCTCCTCGGCCATCAGCTGCACCGTGATCTCGCGCGAGCTGCCGAAATGCTGCACCACCGTGCGCTCGATGCCGGCCTCTTCCAGCGCCGTGCGGACCGGCGGCAGCTCGACCGACGCCGGGAAGCCCGCCTCGATGACGACGCCGCCGCGGAACTCGATTCCGAAGTTCAGCCCGCGGGTCGCCAGCGACACCAGCGAGATGACGATCAGCACCGCGGAGATCACGAACGCGACCTTCCTGACCTTGAGGAACTCGATGTGCGATTCGATCTTGAAGAAATCCATCTCGAGCGTCTCCTCAGATCGGCAGCGTCTGCACGCGCCGGCCGCCGTACAGGGCGTTGACCACGGCACGGGTGCCGACGATGGCCGTGAACATGGAAGTGATGATGCCGAGCGACAGGGTCACCGCGAAGCCGCGAATCGGGCCGGTGCCGAATGTGAACAGCACGACCGCCGCGATCAGCGTCGTGATGTTCGCGTCCGCGATCGAGGAAAAGGCCTTCTCGTAGCCGGCATGAATCGCCGCCTGCGGCGTGTTGCCGTTGCGCAGTTCCTCACGGATGCGCTCGAAGATCAGCACGTTCGCGTCCACGGCCATGCCAACCGTCAACACGATGCCGGCGATGCCGGGCAGCGTCAGCGCCGCCTGCAGCATCGACAACAGCGCAATGACCAGCACCAGGTTTGCCAGCAAGGCGAGGTTCGCGATCAGGCCGAACACCCGGTAATACAAGGCCATGAACAGCACGACCAGCAGGAAGCCGATGCCGACGGCCTGCATGCCGCGCTCGATGTTCTCCTGGCCGAGGCTCGGGCCGATGGTGCGCTCCTCGACCTTGAAGATCGGCGCGGCCAGCGAGCCGGCGCGCAACAGCAGCGCGAGATCGCGGGCCTCGAGCGGCTCGAGCCCGGTGATCATGAAGCGGTTCGAGAACACGCCGCGGATCGTGGCGACGCTGATGACGCGCTCTTCCGTGCGCGTCACGTCGCGGATCACGCCGTCGCGCTCCACGGCATCGCGCTTCTGCTCGATGAACACCACCGCCATGCGCTTGTTCAGGTTCGCGCGCGTCGTCTCGCCCATCTTGCGCGCCCCGCGCGCATCGAGATTGACGAACACCGCCGGCATGCCCTCGTCGAAACCGGCCGAGGCGCCGGTCAGCTGGTCGCCCGTGACGATGACGTCGCGGCGCAGCAACACCGGCTGGCCATAGCGATCGGTATACAGCGCCGAGCCGAGCGGCGCGCGGCCGCGCTGCTGGGCCTCGAAGGGACTGTTGACCTCGTCGACGAGCCGGAACTCGAGGGTCGCCGTCGCGCCGAGCACGCGCTCGGCCTGCGCCGGGTCCTGGATGCCGGGCAGCTGCACGACGATGCGGTCGGCGCCCTGGCGCTGCACGACCGGCTCCGAGACGCCGAGCTCGTTGACGCGATTGCGCAGCGTGATCGTGTTCTGGTCGATTGCGAAGCCCTGCCGCTCGCGGATCTGTTCCTCGGTCATGCGCACGAGCAGCTCGAACTCTTCGCCGACCTGCCGCTCGCTGACTGCGAGCTGGTTGTCGGCCTCGGCGATGATGCGCGCCGCGGCGCGCTGGTCCTCGGCATTGCCGAGCACCACGCGGATGCTGTCGCCGTCGCGGCGCACCGCGTTGTAGCGGATTCGCTGGTCTCGCAGCAGGGTGCGGAAATCAGCCTCGTAGCGATCGAGCGCCTGGCCGATCGCGGCGTCCATGTCCACCTCGTACATGAAGTGCACGCCGCCGCGCAGGTCGAGGCCGAGGCTCATCGGCTTCAGCCCGAGCGCCCGCAGCATCGGCGGCGTGCGCGGCGCGAGCGTCAGTGCAGCGACGAAGCCCCGCCCGAGTTGCTCGCGCGTGAGGTCGAGGGCCCGGAGCTGCTCCTCGACGTCGGGGAAGCGCACGGTGACGCGCCCCTCCTCGAGATAGGCCGGACCATGATTGATGCCGGCGGCGTCGAGAATCCCGGTGACGCGTTCGAGCGCCCCCTGCTCAAGCGGCTGGCCGGTCTCGGCCGTGACCTGGATGGCGGGCGCATCGCCAAAAATGTTCGGCAGCGCGAATACCAGCCCGATCAGCAGGACCGCGATGACAAGAAGATTCTTCCACAGGGGAAAACGATTGAGGACCACGGGTGATTCCTGGAGGCCTGCCGATCAGACGGACTTGAAGGTGCCCTTGGGCAGGATGGCGATGACGGTCTGGCGCTGGATCCGGAGGATGACGCCGTCGGCGACTTCGACCTTGAGGAACTGCTCGCCGGTCTCGGTGATGCGGCCGAGAATGCCGCCACCGGTGACGACCTCGTCGCCGGTCTTCAGCTCGGAGACCATCTTGCGATGCTCCTTGGCGCGCTTGGTCTGCGGACGGATCAGCAGGAAATAGAAGATCACGAAGATCAGGATCAACGGCAGAAAGCTGATGAAGGGGTCCGGCTGGCCGCCCGCCTGGGCCCAGGCATTGGAAATAAAGAAATCCATCGAAATACGTCCCCGCATGAGGCCGCCCGTGACCGGGCGGGAGTAAAACAGCGCGCTATTATGCCACGATGCGGCGCCAGCGCCTCATTCTTCGGCGCCGCGGACCTCGTAGAAGGCCCGCCGCCAGCTTGCGAAGCGGCCGGCGGCGATCGCGGCCCGCATCTGCGCCATCAGGTCGAGGTAGTAGTGCAGGTTGTGGATGGTGTGCAGGCGGGCGCCGAGCATCTCGTTGCAGCGGTCCAGGTGGCGCAGGTAGGCGCGGGAAAAGTTCCTGCAGGTGTAGCACTCGCAGGCCGGATCCAGCGGCCCGGTGTCGTCGCGGTGCCGCGCATTGCGGATCCGCAGCGTGCCGTGGCGGGTGAACAGGTAGCCGTTGCGGGCGTGGCGCGTCGGCATCACGCAATCGAACATGTCGATCCCGCGGGCCACCGACTCGACCAGGTCTTCCGGCGTGCCGACGCCCATCAGGTAGCGCGGCCGGTCCGCCGGCAGCGCCGGCTCGACCGCCTCGATGACCGCCTCCCGCTGCTCGGCCGGTTCCCCGACCGACAGACCGCCGAGCGCGTAGCCGTCGAAGCCGATGTCGAGCAGCCCCGCCAGCGAGGCCTGGCGCAGGCCGGCGTGCATGCCGCCCTGGACGATGCCGAACAGCGCCGCCGGGTTATCGCCGTGCGCGCTCCGACAGCGCGCCGCCCAGCGCAGCGAGAGCTCCATCGAGTCGCGCGCCTCCTGCTCCGTCGCCGGGTAAGGCGTGCACTCGTCGAAGGCCATGACGATGTCGGCGCCAAGCGTGCGCTGGACCTCCATCGAGCGCTCCGGGCCGAGAAACACCTGGCTGCCGTCGACCGGCGAGGCGAAGCGCACGCCTTCCTCGGAGATCTTGCGCAGCTCCGCCAGGCTCCAGACCTGGAAGCCGCCGGAATCGGTCAGGATCGGCCGCTCCCAGTGCATGAAGCGATGCAGCCCGCCGTGCGCCCGGATGACGTCCTCGCCCGGCCGGAGCATCAGGTGAAAAGTATTGCCAAGAATGATCCGCGCGCCGAGTGACTCCAGCTCCTCCGGCGTCATGGCCTTGACCGTGCCGTAGGTGCCGACCGGCATGAACACAGGCGTCTCGATGGCGCCGCGCATGAACGCCAGGCGGCCGCGGCGCGCCCGGCCGTCGGTGGCCAGCAGCTCGAATTTCATGTCGCCGCCTCGCGCGCCGCCGGGTCGGGGCTCAGGTACATCGCGTCACCGTAACTGAAAAAGCGGTAGCCGGCGGCGACCGCGTGGCGGTAGGCGCCCAGCACGGTGTCACGGCCGGCGAAGGCGCACACCAGCATCAGCAGCGAGGACTCCGGCAGGTGAAAGTTCGTCAGCAGCCCATCCACGACCCGGAACCGATACTCCGGCAGGATAAACAGTTCGGTTTCGCCCTCGAGCGGCGCCAGCGTGCCGCCGGCGGCCGCCGCCTCGAGGCTGCGGACCACCGTCGTGCCGACTGCCACGACCCGGCCACCCCGCGCGCGGGTCGCGGCGATCGCCGCGCAGGCGCCCTCGCCGACCGTCACCCGCTCGGCGTGCAAGCGGTGCGCGCGCGGATCCTCGGTGCGGACCGGCTGAAAGGTGCCGGCACCGACATGCAGCGTCACGGTCGCAGTGGCCACGCCCCGCGTCGCAAGTGCCGCCAGCAGGCCGGCGTCGAAATGCAGCCCGGCGGTCGGCGCGGCGACTGCGCCCGGCATCCGGCTGAACACCGTCTGGTAACGCTCGCGGTCGAGCTGGTCGGCTTCCCGCCGGATGTACGGCGGCAGCGGCATGCGGCCGAAGGCCTCCAGCCACGCCAGCACCGGCCGGTCGAACGCCAGCTCGAACAGGTCGCCGGCCGGACCGCTGCGCGTCGTGACGACCGCGACCGCGCCGCCCTCGAAGTGCAGCCGGGCCCCCGGCGCCGGCGTCTTGCTGGCGCGCAGCTGGCCCACCGCGCCGCGCTCGCCGAGCAGCCGCTCGACGAGCAGCTCGACGCGCCCGCCGCTTTCCTTGTGCCCGAAGGCGCGCGCCGGAATCACGCGGGTGTCGTTCAGCACCAGCAGGTCGCCCGGCTGCAGCAGCTCCGGCAAGTCGCGAAAGCGCGCGTCCTGCCAGCTGCCCGCTGCGCCGTCGACGCGCAGCAGGCGGCTGGCCGGCCGCTCGGCCAGCGGCTGCTGGGCGATCAGCTCGGCCGGCAGGTCGAAATGGAAATCCGCGCGCCGCATGAGGCGCAGATGGTAGGGGGACACTGCGCCCGAAGAAAGAGCAGTGTCCCCGCCAGTCAGCCGCGATCAGCGTTGACGGGGATGTCCGCCTCGAGTTGCAGGGGCTGGCCCTGGCGGATGACGGTCATCACCAGCCGTTCGCCTGGCGCATAGGAGCGCAGGATCCTGACGACGTGGCCGGGATCGGTCGGCTTGCGGCCGGCGATGTCGACGATGACGTCGCCGTCCCTGAGCCCGAGCGCTGGATCGGACGGCGCGCGCACCACCAGCACGCCCTCGTCGGCCTTGAAATATTCGCCGAGCGCGGGACTCAGCGCGACCAGTTCCATGTCGCCCCAGCGGTCCAGCATGAGACGCCGCATCGCCTCCGGTGCGCCGGGCGGCAAGGCCTGGCGCAGGCGCTCGGTATCGAATGCGAAGGCCTGCGCCCAGGAGCCCGCGCGCGCCTCGACGTCGACGGTTGCCACCCGGCCGTCACGCCGGTAGCTCAGCGGAAACTGCGTGCCGGGCTCGAGCTCGCGCAGCGCCTCGAGCAGCTTGCTGACCGGCGAGGTGTCATCGCTCCAGTCCAGCTGGCGCTCGCCGAGCGAGATGAGCACATCGCCGCTGCGAATGCCTGCCTGGTCGGCGGACGACGCCGGCGTGACCGCCATGACCTGCACGCCATCCTCGCGCGCCTCCGGCCCGCCCACGGGCCCGACCGCAACCCCGAGGATCACCGGCCGGGGCCGGCGCGCCAGTTCCTCGATGCGCGCGATCGCCGTGGCGCCGGCGTCACCGACCATTTCCGCCGTCAGCTCGGCGATTTCGCGCGCGGCCGCCTCCAGCCGCGCCTGCGCATCCTCGAGCTGCGCCTTGCTGGTCGCGGGCCCGTCCTCGCCCGGAGTCGCCGTGCCGGCAACGGCCGGCGCCACGGCCAGCGCAAGGCCCGCCGCGAGGCCGAACAGCATCCCGATCCGCTTGAGGTGCAATCTGGTGTTCATTTGCGTCTTTCCTTGGTCCAGTTCTTTTGTTCAGCGCACATCCGACAACTGCGCGTACCTGACCTGCATCAGCGTGTCCATGAGCATGACCCGCTGTTGCCACAAGGCCCGCTCGGTCGCCGGATCGAGGCGTTGGTCGTTGAGCCGCATGTCGATGTCGACGATCCGGTCCTGCACCTCGGCGAGCGTCAATGCCGTGCTGGCGCGCGTCAGCCGCGGTGCCGCGGGCATGGCCCGGAGGGCGGCCTCGAGCTGCCGCGACGTCTCGAGCAGTTCCCCGGTCGTCACACCGTTGACCGAGCTCGCCGGCGCCGGCGTCGACGCGATCAGGTCAGTGGTCGTGCCACGCGCCGGCCCGGCGTCCTCGCGGGGGCCGATGCCGATCACCAGCGCCATGCCCAGCACGAAACTGGCCGCGATGCCGGCCACCCACTGCCAGCGCCACGCGGAGCCCGCCGCGGGGGCCGTGGCCGCAGCAGCAGCGGCGACGCGCCAGGCGCCGACGGGCGGATCGAGCTCTGGCAGGGCCTGCAGCTGCGCGCGGACGTGGGCGAGCCGCGCCAGCTCGCGCCGGCATTGCCCGCAGCCGGCCGCATGGGCGGCCGCGCCGGCCTCCACCGGCTGGCCATCCCGCAGGCTCAGCAATTGTTCGGTCGTTGCATGCATGACGCTACCTCGTCGTAGTCGGGTCCCAGATGCGCGCGCAGCTGTTCGTGCGCCCGCGACAGCCGGGACTTCGAGAAACTCACCGTGCGGCCCATCGCCGCCGCGATTTCCTGGTGGCTGTACCCCTCCACGTCGTAGAGCCAGACCACCGCGCGCGCCGTCGGCGGCAACGCCGCCAGCGCCTGTTCCAGGCCCTGGCGATCGGCGACCCGGGCGGCCGGGTCGTCGCTGCCGGCCGGCTCCCAGGCTGCCTCGTCGGCATCCTCGTCGGGCGACAGGCTCTCCGACTTGCGGTGCCAGGCGCTGCGCAGGTATGCCAGGCACTTGTTGGCCGCAATCCGCTTCACCCAGCCGCCGAATGCCGCGTCGTCGCGAAATTCCGTGACGTGGCGGATGACCTCGATGCAGGTGTCCTGCAGGACCTCCTCGGCCTGGGCGCGATCGCCGAGCATGCGGACCGCCAGCGTGTACACCGGGCGGCCGTAGCTTGCGTACAGCACCTCGTGGGCCTTCATGTCACCGCCCCGAGCCCGGGCGAGAATCCCCGGTTCAGGCCGGCAGTCCGCGAACCCTGCCACGCCGCCTCCTGTTCAATCGAGCTCAGTTGCATGGATGCCGCAACCCGGCCGAGGGTCGCAATGACCCGCCGGCCCTCTGCAATGGTAAGCTTCGCCGCTGCGGGCCGGCCGGCCCAGCCCGCGCAGCGCCCGGGTGGCGGAACTGGTAGACGCAGCGGACTCAAAATCCGCCGGCCGCAAGGTCGTGCGAGTTCGACTCTCGCCCCGGGCACCAGCACACTTTAGGCAGGCATTGATGAACTTCTGCAGCGACTGCGGCCAGCCCGTCGAGTTACGCATCCCCGCGGGCGACAGCGTGCCGCGCCACATCTGCACGGTCTGTGGGCGTGTGCACTATTCCAACCCGCTGATCGTCGTCGGCTGCGTGCCGGAGGCCGGCGACCGGATCCTGCTGTGCCGGCGCGCCATCGCGCCGCGTCACGGCTTCTGGACGATTCCGGCCGGCTTCATGGAGAACGGCGAAACGCTCGCCGCGGGCGCCGCGCGCGAAACCATGGAGGAAACGCTCGCGCGGGTCGAGATTCGCGACCTGTTCGCGGTCGTCGACGTGGTCCATGCGAAGCAGGTCCACCTGATGTACCGCGCGACGCTGCTCGACGGCGGCTTCGGCGCCGGCGCCGAAAGCCTCGAGGCGGCCTTGTTCGAGCCGCGCGACATTCCGTGGGACCAGATCGCCTTTCAGTCGGTGCGCTTCGCGCTCGAGAAGTTTCTCGAGGATCGCGCCGCCGGCGTAGAACGCCTGCACACGACGGTCATCGATCGCCACCGCTCGGCTTGAGCCGGACCCCGGCGCCTGTGGCACAATAGCGACCCGTTCGCGCCCGCCCGGGCCGCCGCCAGAATCATCCGGGAGTCACGCTCGCCATGACCTTCGTCGTCACCGAAAACTGCATCAAGTGCAAGTACATGGACTGCGTCGAGGTCTGCCCGGTGGACTGTTTCCACGAGGGACCGAACTTCCTGGTCATCGACCCCGAGGAATGCATCGACTGCACCCTGTGCGAGCCGGAATGTCCCGCCGAGGCGATCTTCTCGGAGGAAGACCTGCCGGCCGACCAGCGGCATTTTCTCGAGCTCAACAAGGAGCTGTCGGCCCAGTGGCCCGTCATTACCGAGAAGGGCGAGGCCCCCGCCGACGGCGAGGCCTGGGATGGCAAGCCGGACAAATTGAAGCTGCTGGAGCGGTAGCCACAAGGGGGACAGAGCGCTTACGCATGGCTCGGGGACAGTCCCCTACCTTTCGTTCAGCCACGTGGCCAGCTGTTCCGCCGGCACGTAGCCGGGCAGCAGGTCGCCCTGCTCGGTCAGGATCGCCGGCGTGCCGCGGATGCCGAGCTCGGTCGCCATGCGGTGGTGTTCCGCGGTCGGCGTGTTGACGCAGGGCTGGGTCGGCTTGACGGCCTGGCCGAGCTTGGCGCGCGTCAGCGCCTCGTTGCGGTTCGGCGAGCACCATACGGCATCCGCCTTGGCCCAGCTTTCCGAGCCCACCCCCGCGAGCGGATAGAACAGGTAACGCACCTTGATGCCGAGCTTGTTGTACTCCTCGATCTCGCGGTGCAGCTTGCGGCAGTAAGTGCAATCGACGTCGGTGAAGATCGTCACGGTGTGGGTCGGCTTGTCCGGCGAGAACACCACCATGCGCCGCTCATCGAAATCGCGGGACAGGCGGGCTGCGACCTCGAGCCGCAGCTCGGTCAGTCGCGCGTCCGTCTTGTTCTGGCCGCTCATCAGGTCGATCAGGTCGCCACGCACCATGTAGCGGCCATCTTCGCTCAGGTAAACGACCTGCGCGCCGATCGCGACCTCCCACAGGCCGGGCACAGCGCTCTGCCGCACGTGCTCGGGCTCGACCCCCGGAAACCGCGCAGCCAGCGCCTCTTCGACGGATGCGCCGGGCGCGGCCGCGGCAGGGAACAGCGCGACCAGCGCCGCGGCGGCAATCAATGGGCTCATCAGGACTCCTGGAATGCGGACGCTGGCTCGAATGGGCTTCAGACCGGCGGCGGCGTGGAAAGGTTCAGCGACTCGGGGACAACGCGCAATTCTATCCCGATCGGGCCGCGCCTGTACGCCCGCCGCTCAGCCCCGCGGGTGGTGGCGGGCGTGGAGCTCCCGGAGCCGCTCCCGTGCGACGTGGGTGTAGATCTGCGTCGTGGACAGATCGCTGTGCCCGAGCAGCATCTGCACGACGCGCAAGTCGGCGCCGTGGTTCAGCAGGTGGGTCGCGAAGGCATGCCGCAGGGTGTGCGGCGACAAGGGCTGGCGGATGCCGGCGCGCTCCGTATAGCGCTTGATGATGTGCCAGAAAGCCTGCCTGGTCATGCGGTCCCCGCGGCGCGTCGGGAACACGTAGTCGGTCTGCTTCTCGAGCAGGATCTCCTCGCGCGGGCCGCCGATGAACTGCTGCAACCACTCGAGCGATTCCTCGCCGAGCGGGATCAGGCGCTCGCGCCCGCCCTTGCCGGTGACCCTGACGACGCCCTGGTTCAGGTTCACCTGCCCGAGCCGCAGGCTGACCAGCTCGGTCACCCGCAGCCCGGTCGCATACAGCACTTCGAGCATGGTCCGGTCGCGATGCCCGAGCGCCTCGTCCGTGTCCGGCGCATCGAGCAGCGCCTCGACCTCGTCCTCGGTCAGCGACTTCGGCAGCGGCCGGCCGATTTTTGGCATCGAGATCTGCGCCGTGGGGTCCTCGCCGATGCCCTGCTCGCGCACCTGCCACCTGAAGAACCGCCGGAAACTCGACAGCTGCCGCGCCGAAGAGCGCGGCCGCGCGCCGCCCTCGACCCGCTCGGCGATGAAGCTCAGCACGTCGCCGCGCGTGGCCCGGCTGATCGGCCGGCCCTGCAGCGCGACCCAGCGCGCCAGCGACATCAGGTCGGTGCGATAGGCGGACAGGGTGTTCTTCGACAGGCCGCGTTCCATCCAGGCCGCATCGAGGAACCGGTCGATCGCGCGCTCGGACGCCGCGACGTGACCGTCGTCACCGTCGGCGCCGTTGCCGCGTCCGCTGTCCGCCCCTGCATTCATCCCGTCCACTTGGTTGCCACAGTCGCTGAGGCCTGATAGGCCCGCGATTATTCTCGACGCGGGTGCCCCCCCTTGATGCGACCAGCGTCACATATCCATGTGTCGTTAACATAAGGTGAACGGGGTCACATAATCCATTGCCCGCCGCCTGCCGACGCGGGTGGGGCACACCCTCAGCCTTGTTCGCGCAGCTCGGCGACCTGGATCCGCTCCTCGACGAAACGCTGCCATTCCCGCGCCTGGCGGCGGGAACTTTCGTCAAATTCCTGCGCCCGCTGGAAAGCCTGCCGCGCCTCGCGCAACTCGCCGAGCTCCATCGAGGCAATGCCGATCAGCAACCACGCAGCGCCGGGCGAGCTGACGTTGCCGAGCGCCAGCGCCTGGCGCGCGCCGTCCAGCGTCGCCTCCCAGCGGTTCTGCTCCATCATGAGCCGGGCCTTCTGCATGTAGAGATCGCCGTCGGCCGCCAGCGGCGCGAGCCGCTCGATGACGGCCACCGACCGGTCGTAATCGCGTGCCGCGGTCCACGCCTGCAGCAGCAGCCGCAGGTTCGCCTCGCTGGCCTCGACCGCGCCGGCCGAGATCGCCCGCTCCAGCACCTGGCCGCTCTGGAACGGCAGCTCGACGTACAAGCCGAGGCGGACCAGGTTGAGGATCTTCGCCTGCTCGGTGACAAGGCCGCCGTGGTAGGCCGCAAGCAGCGCCGCGAAGGCATCGAGGTCGCGGCCGAGCTCCTGGTTGGCGCCCGCCATCAGTTCCCAGTAGCGCAGCCTGCCGGGCCAGCGCGCAACGGCCGCGTGCAGCAGGTCCAGCGCCGCGCGGTAGTCCTTGAGCTCGAAATGGATCGCCAGCTCCAGCTGGTACCAGCTTTCCTGCGCGCTCGGCCCGGCGGCCTCGATGGCGCCGCGGATCCACGGCAGCGCCTCGCGGGGGCGGCCGAGCTGCAGGTGGTTCTGCGCCATCATCACCCGGTCCTCGGGACTCGGCCCGGGCTGGTAACTGAGATACCGGCCCATCATGTCGATGGAGTCCTGCCAGCGCCCGAGCGAGGCATACAGTTGCGCCAGCGAGCGCAGCATCGCGAAATGCGCCTGGTTGGGCAGCGCGTCGAGCGCGATCGCCGCCGCGAAGCGCGGCACCGCGTCCGCGGGCCGCTCGAGCGCGATCAGGACAAAACCGGTGATCTGCTCGCCCATCGCGCGCTCATAGTCGTTGAGCTCGGCGCGCAGATAAGTGTCCGCCGCCGCCAGCGCTTCGCGATACTTGCCCTCGCCATAGAGCGCGGTGACGGCCTCGAAACGCCGGAACGCACGTTCGCCCATCAGCACGCCGGGGTCGCTGCGCTGGCGCTCCGCGCGCGGCTCCTGCGCGAGGCCGGGCGCAGCCGTGGCGCCGACCGTCAGCGCGGCGCACATCCCGAGAATCCACTGGCGCATGCGGGCTCGCCTGCTGACCGTCATGACGCGTCCGGGTTGATCTTGAACTCGATGATCTGCTCGGCCTCACGCGACACCGGCTGGCCATCGACGATCCGGGGCCTGAATTTCCAGCGCAGGATGGCGCGCTGCGCCTCGCGGTTGAAGATGCGCGGCGGCTCGGCGGCGATCACGACGGGGTCGGAGACCGAGCCGTCGGGATTGATCGTGAAGCGCAGCTGCACCCAGCCTTGGATCCGCCGCAACAGCGCATCGCGCGGGTAGTGCGGCTCGATCCGCACGATCGGGACCACGTCGCCGTCGCTGCCGACATCGCCGGACTGCCAGCCTGCCGTGACCACGGGCCCGCCCGACAGCCCGATCGCAATGCTCGGCGTCTCGATGTCCAGCACCTGCCGGACGGCTTGCCGGGGGGCTGCAAGCTGCAGCCGGGGCGGCGGCGGCGGCTTGTCCGGGGGCGGCGGCTTGCGCGGCAGCAGGCGCTCGCGTGTCTGCACGATTTCATCCGGCCGGACGCGCACGAAGTCGACCACCTTGCTGCTGTCCGGCCCGCGCTGGAAACCGTCGCGGCCGCCGACCAGCGCGTGCATCAGCAGGAACAGCAACAGCGCGACCACGCTGCCGGCGGCGAGGGCGGCGATGAAACGCATCAGTCGCCGCCCGCCGCGGGCTGCGCCGCGACCGAGATGTTGAAGATGCCCCCGAGCCTGACCTGGTCCATCAAGTCGATCACGATGCCGGTTTCGGCGCGCTCGTCCGCGATGATGACGACGGTGCTCTCCGGGCTTTCGCTGCGAGCCTGCTCGACCATCTGGCGCACCGCGGCCAGCTCGACCTGCCGCTGCGCCATCCAGATCTGGCCGTTGGCGGCGACGCCGATCAGGATGTTGCCGCGCTCCTGCTTGGCGGCGGTGACGGCCTCGGGGCGCTGCGGATCGATGCCCGTTTCGCGGATGAACGACGTCGTGACGATGAAGAAGATCAGCATGATGAACACGATGTCGAGCATCGGCGTGACGTTGATCTCGGTCTCGTCCTCGCTGGCGGCGTGCCTTTTTTTCATTGCTTGCTGTGCTCCCGGGCGGCCTCGGCGCTAGCGCGCCATGGCCGCGAGCGAGACCTTGTCGGCGCCGGCCATGCGCGCCTGGTCGATGACCCTGACCATCAAGCCCGAATCCGCGGCGCGATCGGCGATCACGACGACCGGGGTGTCCGCGCCGCGGGTCGCCAGTTCGCCCTCGATGTTGGCGCGCACCGCGCGAATGTCCACCGGCCGGTTGCCGACCTCGACCTGGCCATTGGCCTGGATCCGGATCGTGATGACCTCCGCGATCCGTTTCTCCTGCTGCGGCTCGCTCGACGGCCGGTTCAGGTCGAGCGCGATCTCCTTGACGAAGGAGGTCGTGACGATGAAGAAGATCAGCATGATGAACACAATGTCGAGCATCGGCGTGATGTTGATCTCCGCCTCCTCGCCGGCCCGTCGCCGCCTGCGTCTCATGCCGGGCCGATCCTCATCCGTGCACCAGCAGGTCCGCGACCCGCTCGGCCTCGCGCCGTGCCTTCTTGTCGAGCCAGCTGGCAAAATAGAGCCCGGACAGCGCCGCGACGAGGCCCGCCATGGTCGGAATCGTGGCCTTGGAAACGCCGGCCGCCATGAGCCGCGCATTGCCCGTGCCGGCCAGCGCCATGACGTCGAATACCGCGATCATGCCGGTGACCGTGCCGAGCAGACCGAGCAGCGGCAGCACGGCCATCATCGCCTTGACCAGCAGCAGGTAGCGCTGGCTCTCGAGCCGCACGGTGGAAATGAGCTCGGCGCGAATCTGCCGCGCATACCAGGAGGTGGTGTCCTGCCGCCGGGTCCACTCCTGGCGTACCGTCTCGATGCGCCGTGGCAGCACGCGGAAAAAAAACCACAGCCGCTCGGCGATGAAGGTCCACATCAGCACGGTGACGAACAGGATGCCGTACAGGACATTCCCGCCGGCTTCGAAGAAGTCGCGGATCGCGGCGAAGGCCTCCGGCAACAGGCTCACGACGCGCGCTCTGCCTGCCGCGCGACGATCCCTGCGCTCTGCTCCTCGAGCACCTCGATCAGCGCCTTGCTGCGGCCGGCGACGGCACTGTGCAGCAGCACCAGCGGGATCGCGACGCTCAGCCCGAGCACGGTCGTGACCAGCGCCTGGGAGATGCCGCCGGCCATCAGCTTGGGATCGCCGGTGCCGAACAGCGTGATCGCCTGGAAGGTGGCGATCATGCCGGTCACCGTGCCGAGCAGGCCGAGCAGCGGCGCGACGGCTGCAATGACCTTGATGGCGCCCTGCCAGCGCTCCAGCCCCGGGATCTCCCGCAGGATGGCTTCGTCGAGCTTCAGCTCCAGCGATTCGGTGTCGGCGTTGCGACTGTCCTGGTAGACCTGCAGGATGCGGCCGAGCGGGTTGTCCGCGCTGGGCTCCGCGCGCTTGAGCTGGCCGCGCACGCGGCGACCGACGGCGCCCAGCGTGACCCAGCGAATCAGCGCAATCGCCAGCCCGATCACCCCCAGCACGATGATGACGAATCCCACCGGGCCGCCCTGCCCGATGCGCTCGCCGAGGCTCGGCTCCTGGATCAGCAGCGCGAGCAGCGAGCCGCGGCCCGGATCGAGCGCGGTGGCGACCGTGGTATTCGGGGCCGCCTTGTACAGGTCGCCGGCCAGCGCGCGGAAACGCGCCTGTGGCTGGCGCGCGAGTTCCTGGATCGACTGGGTCTCCGGCACATGATGCAGGAAGCGATCGCCGGCGATCAGGTTGAAAACGCCGATGCGCACCACCGACTCCTGCGCCGCAGTGCCGTCCGGTCGTGTGATCGTCGCGTCGAAGCGCGCCACCTGGCCGCCGCGCACCATCTCTTCGGTCAGCAAGGCGCGCAGCGCATTCAGCTCCTCGACCGAGGGCACGCCGCGCACCTGCGCGAGCCGCTCGGCGAGCTGCTCCCGCTGCGGGTCCTGGGCGGTGACCAGCGAAGTCCGCACCAGGCCGACAGTGTCGCCGGCCACCTGCCGCACGACCCCGAACAGCTCGCCGAAGTTGCCGAGCTGCAGGCGCAGGTTCTCGTTGAGCTCCGCCAGCCGGGCCTCGTTGGCATTGAAAGCCGCCGCGAGCTGATCGCTGCGACGTTCCTCGTCGGCGAGTTCGCTTTGGGCCTGCTGCAGCAGCGCGCGCTGCTGGTCGCGGTGCTGCACGAACTGCCGTTCGCGCTCGCGGTTCTCCTCGCTGAGCGCGCTGCGCGCCTCGCGCACCTGCTGCAGCAACTGCTCGAGCGAATCGCTGCCAACTGCCGGCGCCGTGGCCTGCATGGCGAGCAGCGCGGCCGCGGCAATGACTTGCCGGCTCATCGGGGCTGCTCCGTCTCGGGCGCCTGGACCGGCAGGCGCAGCAGGTTCGGGGCCGCCTGCTTGCGGGCGATGCGCAGCCCCTCGACGACATCGTTGCGGAAATCGTTGGCGACTTCCCACTGGCGGGCATTCTTGTTCCAGAAGCCGGTCTCCGCCCGATCCGGCGTCTGGTAGGCGAGCAGCACGCGCCCGACGCGCAGGAAATCGACGCGGCGCTCCTCGAGCAGGCCGGCATAGGCCTCGGTGGTGCGCGTGAAGTCCGCCTCGATCTGGTAGGCGCTTATGATCTGCCGGTACTTCTCGGAGACCGTAACATCGGAGCGGCCCATCAGCTCGCGCAGCAGTCCGACCCGGTCGCGCCGCTCCTGCAGCTGGAACGGCATGTCGAGCTCGACGAAGCGGGCCAGGTCCTCGATCATCTCGAACATCAGCGGGATGATCTCCTGCTGGACGTCCTGGAAGCTCGTCAGCTGCCGCTCGATGTCCTGCTGCTCGCGCTGCTGGTCGCCGACCAGCGCCTCGAGGTTATCGTTGTAGATCCGCAGGCGGTCAAGCCGCTGCACCGCCACGCGGTACTCGCCGAGCAACTCGCTGGTTTCGTCGGCCAACTGGACGACGCGCGCCTGCGAGCGCGCCGCATCCTCGACGCTCGATTTCTGCTCCGCCAGCGCGCTTTCGAGCATGCGTTCTTGCGCCTGTGCCGTGGCGGCCGGCAGCAGCAGGGTCAGCGCCACGGCGATCGCGGCTCGCTGGCGCCATCCATGGAATTTTCGCATCGGTTCCTCGTCACTCAACACAAATTTTTGCGCCGGCGGCGGCTGCAGGGGGCGCCCGGCGCCGTGCCGCGCGCCGGCTACATGTTGCGGCGATACTGCCCGCCGACCTGGTACAGCGCCCGGCTGATCCGGCCCAGCGAGCAGTGCTTGACGGTCTCCATCAGCGACGCAAACACGTTGCCGCCGCTGGCGGCCGTGGTCGCCAGCGATGCCAGCGCCCGTTCACCGGCCGCCGCGCCGACCGCGTTGAAGGCCCGCGCCGCGACCACCTGGGCGCGTTTTTCATCCTCGCCGGAGCGGATCAGCTGGCCTTCCTCGACCGACGCCTCGCCGGCGCCGTCCGGCCCAAGGAAGGTGTTGACGCCGATCAGCGGCAGGCTGCCGTCGTGTTTCTTGTGCTCGTAATAGAGGCTTTCTTCCTGGATCCGACCACGCTGGTACATCGACTCCATCGCGCCGAGCACGCCGCCACGCTCCGCCAGCCGCTCGAACTCCTGGTAAACCGCCTCCTCGACCTGGTCGGTCAGGTAGTCGATGACGAAGGAGCCTTGCCAGGGGTTCTGGTTGCGGTTCAGGCCGAGCTCGCGGTTGATGATCAGCTGGATCGCGACCGCGCGCCGCACCGAGGCCTCGGTCGGCGTCGTCAGCGCCTCGTCGAAGGCATTCGTGTGCAGGCTGTTGCAGTTGTCAAACAAGGCGTACAGAGCCTGCAGCGTCGTGCGTATGTCGTTGAACTGCATCTCCTGCGCATGCAGGCTCCGGCCGGAGGTCTGGATGTGGTACTTCAGCATCTGGCTGCGGGGCGCGGCGCCGTACAGCCGCTTCATCGCGCGCGCCCAGATGCGCCGCGCGACGCGGCCGATGACCGCATACTCCGGATCCATGCCGTTCGAGAAAAAGAAGGACAAGTTGGGCGCGAAGTCGTCGATCTTCATGCCGCGGGCGAGGTAGTACTCGACGATCGTGAAGCCGTTGGCCAGGGTGAACGCCAGCTGGCTGACCGGGTTCGCGCCGGCTTCGGCAATGTGGTAGCCGCTGATCGACACCGAGTAGAAATTCCGCACGCCGTTGTCGGTGAAGAACTGCTGCACGTCGCCCATCATGCGCAACGCGAACTCGGTCGAGAAGATGCAGGTGTTCTGCGCCTGATCCTCCTTGAGAATGTCGGCCTGCACCGTGCCGCGCACCTTCGCGAGCGTCGCGGCGCGAATCCGCGCGTAGGTCTCAGCATCGACGAGCTGGTCGCCCGAAACACCGAGCAGGCCGAGACCGGAGCCGTCATGCCCCTCGGGGAGCTCGCCGCGGTAAACCGGCCGGTCGTGGCCCTCGAGCAGCCCGGCGATGCGCCGCTCGGCCGCGTCCCAGCCGCCGGTCGCGCGCAGGTGCCGCTCGACCTGCTGGTCGACGGCGGTGTTCATGTACATCGCGAGGATCATCGGCGCCGGGCCGTTGATCGTCATCGACACCGAGGTGGCCGGATCGCACAGGTCGAAACCGGAATACAACCGCTTCATGTCGTCGAGCGTCGCGATCGACACGCCGGAGTTGCCGATGCGCCCGTAGACGTCGGGCCGCTCGTCCGGATCCTCGCCGTACAGCGTCACTGAGTCGAAGGCCGTCGACAGGCGCGTCGCGGCGTGGCCGCGGGCGAGGTAATGAAAGCGCCGGTTGGTGCGCTCCGGCATGCCCTCGCCGGCGAACATCCGGATCGGATCTTCCTCCTCGCGCCGGTAGGGATAGACGCCGCCGGTATAGGGATAGTCGCCGGGCAGGTTCTCGCGCAGCAGAAACCTGAGCAGCTGGCCCCAGTCCTCGTATTTCGGCGGCGCCAGCTTCGGCAGCTGCAGGCGGCTCAGCGACTCGGTGTAGTTGTCGCCGGCCAGCTCGCGAGCGCGCACCTGGTAGCGGTACTGCTCGGCCTCGACACCCGCGCGGCGTTGCGGCCAGGCCCGCAGCAGTTCCAGCGCCCCGGCGCCGAGCGCGGCGAGCGACTCGTTGTAGCGGCGGCGCAGCGCGACGAACGGGCCGTCGCCGGCGACCGCCCCCGCCGGGTATGCCTCGAGCGCCGCGGGGCGCTCGGGGTCGAGTCCCTCGAGCGCGCGCCAGCAGGCCCACGCAAGGCTCGCCGCCGCCGCCGCCGTGTCCGACTCGGCATTCGCGCGACGACCGTTCTCGGCGATCTCGGCCAGGTAGCGGACCCGGCGCGGCGGGATCAGCGCGCCGTGATCGCTGGCCGAGGGCAACTGCGGCGGCGTCCAGTCGGCCGCCGGGACCCCGCATTGCGCCACGATCTTGTCGCACAGCGCGACGAACAGCCGGTTGACCCCGGGATCGTTGAACTGGCTGGCGATGGTCGGGTAGACGGGAATGTCCTCGTCGGCCAGCTGGAAGGCCTTGCGATTGCGCTTCCACTGCTTGCGCACGTCGCGCAGCGCGTCCTCGGCGCCGCGCTTCTCGAACTTGTTCAGCACCACCAGCTCGGCGAAATCCAGCATGTCGATCTTCTCGAGCTGGCTGGCTGCGCCGTACTCGCTGGTCATGACGTAGACCGGCAGGTCGACGAGGTCGACGATCTCGGTATCGCTCTGCCCGATGCCGGCCGTCTCGACGATCACCAGGCCGAAGCCGGCGGACTTCAGGAACGCGATCGACTCGGCGAGCGCCGCGCTGGTGGCCAGGTGGGCGCGGCGGGTGGCGACCGAGCGCATGTAGACGCGCTCGTCGGACAGCGAGTTCATGCGGATCCGGTCGCCGAGCAGCGCGCCGCCGGTGCGCCGGCGCGTGGGATCGACCGCCAGGACCGCGATGTGCAGGCCCGGAAAGGAGCGCAGGAAGCGGTTCAGGAGCTCATCGGTCAGGCTGGACTTGCCGGCGCCGCCGGTGCCGGTGATGCCGATCACCGGCACCTTGAGCTGCGCGGCCGGCGCCCTGGCCCGAAGCCCCGAGGGCGCAGCGTCCGCGTCCGCCGACTGCTCGATCAGGCTCAGGCTGTGACCGATCCGCAGGCTGTCCCGCGGCCCGTCCGCGCCCGGCTCGAGCGCCGGGCGGGCCGCGGCGCGTACCCGCCTGAACACGTCCTCGATCATGCCCTCCAGGCCGAGCCTGAGGCCCTCCTCCGGGCCGTAGACCCGCTCGATGCCGTAGCGCTCGAGGGCCCGGCGCTCGGGTGGCGAAATCGTGCCGCCGCCGCCGACGACCACCCGGATGTGCTCCGCGCCGTGCGCGCGCAGCATGTCCACCATGTAGCGGAAATACTCGTTGTGACCGCCCTGGTATGAGGACACGGCGATGCCGTCGGCGTCTTCCTGCAGGGCTGCGCGCACGATGTCGGCGACGCTGCGGTTGTGGCCGAGGTGCACGACTTCCGCGCCGTGCGCCTGCAGGATCCGGCGGATGATGTTGATCGCCGCGTCATGGCCGTCGAAAAGCGACGCGGCGGTCACGAAGCGCAGCGGCCGTGCGGCCTGGCCCGGCAGGGTCTCGAGATCCCGTGCGGCAGTGTTCATGGCGTGGCTCCGGTACGGTCATCCGCCCATTCGCGAATGATTCTCATTGTATATGGAACTGCCCGGCAAGCCGAGCGGATGTTGCGATGCGGCATAACCCCGCGGGAATGCACGCGTTTTGCCGCCCCGCTATAATCGCACGACCCGATGCGCCGCCCCGCCACGGGCCCGCACGCGCCGCTCACCAGAATAACGACCACGCCGGCGGACGCAATGACAGCGACCAGACTCCAGGAGGCCTCCCGAATGAACGTCTTCCAGCAGCTCGAAGGCATGGGCCACGAGCAGGTGGTGTTTTTCCAGCACAAGGATAGTGGCCTGAAAGCCATCGTTGCGATCCACAATACGGCGCTCGGGCCGGCCCTCGGCGGCCTCCGCATGTGGCCCTACGCCAGCGAGGACGAGGCTCTGACCGACGTGCTGCGCCTGTCGCGCGGAATGACCTACAAGGCGGCAGTGTCGGGCCTGAATCTCGGCGGCGGCAAGGCCGTGCTGATCGGCGACCCGGCGAAGGACAAGAGCGAGGGCCTGTTCCGCGCCTTCGGCCGCTTCATCGGCTCCCTCGGCGGCCGCTACATCACCGCCGAGGACGTCGGCACCACGGTCGATGACATGGACCACATCTTCCAGGAGACCGACCGCGTCGTGGGCGTACACCGGGTGCACGGCGGCAGCGGCGACCCCTCGCCCTTCACGGCCTTCGGCACCCTGCAGGGCATCAAGGCCTGCCTGACGAAGAAGTACGGCCACGACGATCCGGGCAAGGTCAGCTTCGCGGTGCAGGGCGCCGGCAGCGTCGGCTACTACCTGACCAAGTTCCTCTCCGAGGCCGGCGCGAAGGTGTTCATCTGCGACATCAACGCCGAACGGGTGCAGCACATCGTCGACGAGTTCGGCGCCGAGGCCGTCTCCACCGACCAGATCTATGACGTGGATGCGAACGTGTTCTCGCCCTGCGCGCTGGGCGGCGTGGTGAACGAGAAAACCCTGCCGCGCTTCAAATTCGACATCGTCGCAGGAAGCGCGAACAACCAGCTCGAGAGCAACGAGTTCGGCACCGCGCTCGAGGAACGCGGCATTCTCTACGCGCCGGACTACGCCATCAACGCCGGCGGCCTGATGAACGTCGCCATCGAGCTGCAGGGCTACGACCGCGACCGCGCCTACCGCACGGTGTCCAGCATCCGCGACATCATCGGCCGCATCTTCCTGCTCGCCGAGCGCGATGGAATCCCCACCTGGAAGGCCGCCGACCGCCTCGCCGAGGAGCGCATCGCGATGATCACCAAGGTCAAGATCCCTTATTCCAAGCGCTTCAAGGACCGCCTGTCCGGGCGCCGCACCCACACCACCGCTGCCGAGGAATAGGCCGCCGATGAGCGTGTTCAACACCGGCCTGGGCGAGGATCTCGACATGCTGCGCGAGGCCGTGCGGCGCTTTGCCGAGGAGCGCGTTGCGCCGCTCGCCGCCGAGATCGACGAGCGCAACGAGTTCCCGCAGCAGCTCTGGACGGCGCTGGGGGAGGTGGGCCTCCTGGGCATCACCGTCGCCGAGGAGTACGGCGGCTCGGGGCTCGGCTACCTCGCGCACTGCGTCGCGATGGAGGAGATCTCGCGCGCCTCCGCCTCGGTCGGACTGTCCTATGGCGCGCACTCCAACCTGTGCGTCAACAACCTGTACCTGAACGGCACCGAGGCGCAAAAGCGCAAGTACCTGCCGAAGCTGTGCTCAGGAGAGTGGGTCGGGGCGCTGGCCATGTCCGAGCCGGGCGCGGGCTCCGACGTGGTGGGCTCGATCGCCTGCCGCGCCGAACGCCGCGGCGACACCTGGATCGCGAACGGCTCGAAGATGTGGATCACCAACGGCCCCGAGGCCTCGGTGCTGATCGTGTACATGCGCACCAGCGATCCGGCGCTCGGCTCGAAGAGCATCACCGCCTTCATCGTCGAGAAGGGCATGAAGGGCTTTCGCACCGCGCAGAAGCTGGACAAGCTCGGCATGCGCGGCTCCAACACCTGCGAGCTGGTGTTCGAGGACTGCGAGATCCCGGCGGAGAACGTGCTCGGCGAGGTCGATCGCGGCACCTACATTCTCATGCGCGGCCTGGACTCGGAGCGGCTGGTGCTGTCGGCCGGCCCGATCGGCATCATGCAGGCCTGCATGGACGTCGTGCTGCCCTACCTCCACGAGCGCAAGCAGTTCGGCCAGCCGATCGGCAGCTTCGGCATCATGCAGGCCAAGGTCGCCGACATGTACACCGCGCTGCAGTCCGCGCGCGCCTTCACCTACCGGGTCGCCGGGCAGTTCGACCGCGGCGAGCCGACGCGTTCCGATGCAGCCGCCTGCCTGCTGCTGGCCTCGAAGTCCGCCGTCGATCTTGCACTCGAGGCGATCCAGGCGCTCGGCGGCAACGGCTACATCAACGATTACCCGACGGGCCGGCTGCTGCGCGATGCAAAGCTTTACGAAATTGGCGCCGGGACCAGCGAGATTCGTCGCATGCTGATCGGCCGCGAGCTGTTTCGCGCCACCGGCGGCCGCGACCAGGCGAGTTAAGGAGCGAATCATGAGCAAAGACAGCATCGTCATCGCGGCCGCGCGCCGCAGCCCGATCGGCGCCTTCCAGGGCGGCCTGAGCCCGCTGTCGGCGCCCCAGCTCGCGGCCGCCGCGATCCGTGCCACGCTGGCCGACGCCCGCCTCGCGCCCGAGGAAGTGTCCGAGGCGATCATCGGTTGCGTGCTGCCCGCCGGGATCGGCCAGGCGCCGGCGCGCCAGGCGGCGCTCGCGGCCGGCTTGCCCGACTCGGTCGGCTGCACGACGGTCAACAAGGTCTGCGGTTCCGGCATGAAGGCCGCGATGTTCGGCCATGACCTGCTGCGAGCCAGCTCCGCCAAGATCGTGCTGGCGGGCGGCATGGAGTCCATGAGCAACGCACCGTACCTGCTGCCGAAGGCGCGCGCCGGCTACCGCATGGGCCACCAGGAAGTGCTGGATCACATGTTCTACGACGGCCTGCAGAACCCCTACGACGGCAACATGATGGGCCACTTCGCCGAGCTGACCGCCGACAAGTACGGCTTCACCCGCGAGGCCCAGGACGCGTTCTCGATCGCGAGCGTCGAGCGCGCCTTGCAGGCCGTCGACGGTGCCTTCGAGGCCGAGATCGTGCCGGTGGCCGTCAAGACGCGCCGCGGCGAGCAGCTCGTCAGCAAGGACGAGGAGCCCGGCCGTTGTGAGCTCGACAAGATCAGGACGATGCGCCCGGCGTTCCGCAAGGACGGCACCGTCACCGCCGCATCGTCCTCGTCGATCTCCGACGGCGCCGCCGCGCTGCTCTTGATGACCGAGGCCGAGGCCGCGCGCCGCGGCCTCGAGCCGCTGGCGCGGATCGTCGGCCACGGCGGTTTCGCACACGCGCCGGACTGGTTCACGACTGCGCCGGTATCCGCGATGCAGCAGCTGCTGGCGCGACTTGGATGGCAGGCGGATGACGTCGACCTGTACGAGATCAACGAGGCCTTCGCGATCGTCACGATGGCCGCGATCCACGACCTCGGGCTCGATCACGCGAAGGTGAACGTCAACGGCGGCGCCTGCGCGCTCGGTCACCCGATCGGCGCGACCGGCGCGCGGCTGCTGGTGACGCTGGTGCACGCGCTGCGCGCGCGCGGCCTGAAGCGCGGCGTGGCCTCGCTGTGCATCGGCGGCGGTGAAGCCACCGCCGTCGCCGTCGAAGCGTTCTGATCACGATGCCGGTGCTGGCCACCGCCATCCGGACGTCGGGCGAGGAGTTCGTCGCCAATCGTCGCCACATGGAGGCGCTGGTCGAGGACCTCCGCAGCCAGGTGGCACGCGTGGCGCTCGGCGGCGGCGAGCGCGCGCGGGAACGCCACGCGGGGCGCGGCAAGCTCTTGCCGCGCGAGCGCGTCGACGCGCTGCTCGACCCGGGCAGCGCCTTCCTCGAGCTGTCGCCGCTGGCGGCGCACGGCCTGTACGGCGACGAGGCGCCCGCGGCGGGCATCATCACGGGCATCGGCCGCGTCTCGGGGCGCGAGGTCGTCATCGTCGCCAACGACGCCACCGTCAAGGGCGGCACCTATTTCCCGCTGACGGTGAAGAAGCACCTGCGCGCGCAGGAGGTGGCGCTCGATAACCACCTGCCCTGCATTTACCTGGTGGATTCCGGTGGCGCGTTCCTGCCGCTGCAGGACGAGGTCTTCCCGGACCGCGACCATTTCGGGCGCATTTTCTACAACCAGGCGCGGATGTCGGCCGCCAACATTCCGCAGATCGCGGTCGTCATGGGCTCGTGCACTGCCGGCGGTGCCTATGTGCCGGCGATGTGCGACGAGGCGATTATCGTCCGCAACCAGGGCACGATCTTTCTCGGCGGCCCGCCACTCGTGAAGGCAGCGACCGGCGAGGAAGTCGATGCCGAGACGCTCGGCGGCGGCGAGGTGCACAGCAGGATCTCCGGCGTCACCGACCATCTGGCCAACAACGACGCCCACGCGCTGGCGATCGCGCGCGAGCTGGTCGCGACGCTGAACCGCGTCAAGCCGTCTCACGGCGAGGTATCGGAGCCGGTCGCGCCGCTCTACCCGGCCGAGGAGCTCTACGGCATCGTCCCGCAGGACACGCGCTATCCCTACGACGTGCGCGAGGTCATCGCCCGGCTGGTCGACGGCTCGGCGCTGACCGAGTTCAAGCCGCTGTATGGCAAGACGCTGACCTGCGGTTTCGCGCGCATCCACGGCTACCCGGTCGGGATCCTCGCCAACAACGGCATCCTGTTCTCGGAGTCGGCGCTGAAGGGCGCGCACTTCATCCAGCTGTGCAACCGGCGCGGCGTGCCGCTGCTGTTCCTGCAGAACATCACCGGCTTCATGGTCGGCCGCAAGTACGAGCACGCCGGCATTGCCAAGGATGGCGCGAAGATGGTCAATGCGGTCGCGACCGCGACAGTGCCGAAGCTGACCGTCGTCATCGGCGGCTCGTTCGGCGCCGGCAACTATGCGATGTGCGGCCGGGCCTATGGCGGGCGGTTCCTGTGGACCTGGCCAAACGCGCGCATCTCGGTGATGGGCGGCGAGCAGGCCGCCAGCGTGCTGGCGACCGTGCGCCGCGACGGGCTGGCGGCGCGCGGCACGGACTGGCCGGAAGACCAGGAAGCAAAGTTCCGCGCCGAGATCCGCGGGCAGTACGAGACCCAGGGCCACCCCTACTACGCTACCGCGCGGCTCTGGGATGACGGCGTCATCGACCCGGCCGACACGCGCCGGGTGCTCGGCCTCGCGCTGTCGGCAGTGCGCAACGCGCCGCCGGCCGGCGAAGGTCCCTACGGCATATTCAGGATGTAACCGCCCCCTCATGGACAACAATGTTCTGCTGGCAGTCGATCGTCGCGGCATCGCGACACTGACGCTGAACCGCCCGGCGGTCCATAACGCCTTCGACGCGGCACTGGTGGCGCGGCTGACGGAATCGCTGGTCGGGCTCAAGGAGCGCGGCGATGCGCGCATCATCGTGCTGACGGGCGCTGGGCGGTCCTTCTCGGCCGGCGCCGACGTGCACTGGATGCGATCGATGGCGGGCTGCAGCGAGGAGGAGAACATCGAGGATGCGCTGCACCTCGCCGATTTGATGTCGCTGCTGAACTCCATGCCCCTGCCTACCGTCGCCCGTGTCAACGGGCACGCCTACGGCGGCGGCGTCGGGCTGATCGCCTGCTGCGACATCGCGATTGCCAGCAACGAGGCGCGCTTCGCGCTGTCGGAAGTCCGGCTCGGCCTGGTCCCCGCGGTGATCAGCCCCTACGTGATCACGGCCATCGGCGAGCGCAATGCGCGCCGGCTGTTCCTCAGCGCCGAGGCGATGGACGCCAAGCTGGCGCGCCGCGTCGGCCTGGTCCACGAGATCGCCAAGCCAAACAAGCTCGATGCCGCGCTCGAGCACCAGCTCGGTATGCTGCTGAAGGGCGGCCCGAACGCGCTCAGGGAAAGCAAGGAACTGATCTTTACGGTCGAGGGCGGTGCGATTTCGGCCGACGAGGCATTGAAGCATCGCACGGCGCAGATCATCGCCCAGCTGCGCGTCTCCGCCGAGGGCCAGGAGGGGCTGGCAGCGTTCCTCGAGAAGCGGGCGCCGAAGTGGGTCCGCGCGGCCGCGGAGACGCCCGCAGAGACGCAGAGGCGCGGAGAGGATTCGGGGTGACGGAGGGGTTGCGCATGCGCCGGCTGCTGATCGCCAATCGGGGCGAGATCGCCTGTCGCATCATTCGCAGCTGCCGCCGGCTCGGCATCGAGACGATGGCCGTGCACTCTTCCGCGGACGCGCGGGCGCGCCATGTCCGCGAGGCCGATTCGGCCATCGCAATCGGCGGGCCGGCGCCGGCCGACAGCTATCTCGACGGTGCGCGCATCATCGAGGCGGCGCTGATGGCCGGCGTCGACGCGATTCATCCCGGCTATGGCTTCCTGTCGGAGAACGCCGGCTTCGCCGAGGACTGCGCCACGGCCGGGCTGCTGTTCGTCGGCCCGCGTGCCGAGACGATCCGCCGCATGGGCTCGAAGAGCGAGGCCAAGGCGATCATGCAGGATGCCGGCGTGCCGGTCGTGCCGGGCTATCACGGCGCGGAACAGGCGCCGGAGAAGCTCGCGGCGCTGGCCGTGGAGATCGGCTTCCCGCTGCTGATCAAGGCCTCGGCCGGCGGCGGCGGCAAGGGCATGCGCGTGGTCCGGATGGCCGCGGAGTTCCCCGAGGCGCTGGCGGCAGCGCGCCGCGAGGCACTGAAGGCCTTCGGCGACGAGCGCGTGATCCTCGAGCGCTTCATCGAGCGGCCACGCCACATCGAGGTGCAGGTGTTCGGTGACCGGCACGGCAACGTCGTCCACCTGTGGGAACGGGAGTGCTCGACGCAACGGCGTTACCAGAAAATCATCGAGGAGACGCCCTCGCCGCTGCTCGACGGGGCCACGCGCCAGCGCATCACCGAGACCGCGGTCGCGGCGGCGCGCGCCGTGGACTACCTGAACGCCGGCACTGTCGAGTTCATCGTCAGCCCGGCGCAGGAATTCTGGTTCATGGAAATGAACACCCGGCTGCAGGTCGAGCACCCGGTCACCGAGATGGTCACGGGACTCGATCTCGTCGAATGGCAGCTGCGCGTCGCCAGCGGCGAACCGCTGCCGCTCGCGCAGGCGGAGATTCCGCAACGCGGTCACGCCATCGAGGCGCGCATCTACGCTGAGAATCCGGCGCACAATTTCCTGCCATCGACCGGCCGCATCCGCCGCCTGCGGGCGCCCGATCGCCATCCCGCGATCCGGCTCGATTCCGGCGTCGACGAGGGCGACGAGGTCAGCCATCACTACGACCCGATGCTCGCCAAGCTCGTCGTGCACGGGCTCAACCGCCGCGAATGCGTCGGGCGGCTGCGCGAGGCGCTGGCCCACACCGCGATCGCCGGGGTCGCAACGAACCTGCCCCTGCTGCGCGCGCTTGCCGCCCACCCGGTGTTCGACGCCGGCGAGGTGGACACCGGCTTCCTCGACCGATCGCTCGAGGAAGTGCTCTGGAACGTGCCGACGCCGCCGTTGCCGGTCCTTGCGGTCGCCGCATGGCGGATCACGCGCGACCTGCCGCGCCCGACTGCGCCGGCCGACCCCTGGTCGCCCTGGGCGGCCGGCGACGGCTGGCGCCCCGCCGGCGCCGGCGGCATCCCGGTCAGGCTGCTTGACGCCGCCGGACGCCGCCACGAGCTGCGGCTCGAGTTCCGCGCCGCGGGTGTGCGGGTACATTCCGGCAATCACCATATCGACGCGATGCTCGAGGAACCCGGCCTGGGCCGGCTGCGGCTCGACTGCCAGGGCATCGGGGGAGAAGCACTGGTCACGGCCGACGGCGAGCGCATCTATGTCGGCTTCGGGGATCACGGCTGGGACTTCATCGTCGAGCCACTGCATGCCGACGAGTCCGGGCAAAGCGAGCTCGACACGCACCCGGTCGCGCCGATGCCGGGCACAATCGTCGCGCTCAAGGTGGCGGCCGGCGACCGGGTCGTCGCGGGCCAGCCGCTGCTGATCATGGAAGGCATGAAGATGGAGCTTACGCTGTCGGCACCGGCGGCCGGCGTCGTGGAGCGCGTGCTGTGTGCCGTGGGCGACAGCGTCGAGGCCGACGCCGTACTGGTCGACATCCAGCCGGACGAGGCGCGCTGAGATGTCGCTGCCGACGATGGTGAGGATCGTCGAAGTCGGGCCACGCGATGGCCTGCAGAACGAGCCGGCGATCGTTCCCGCGGCCGTCAAGATCCAGTTCATCGAGCGGCTGGCCGCGGCCGGCCTGCCGGCCGTCGAGGCAACGAGCTTCGTCAGCCCGCGCTGGATCCCGCAGCTGGCTGACGCCGCAGAGGTCTACGCCGGCCTCCAGCGCCGGCCCGGCGTCGCCTACCCGGTGCTGGTCCCGAACCTGCAGGGCCTCGAGCGTGCCATCGCGGCCGGCGCCGAGGAGATCGCCGTGTTCACGGCCGCCTCCGAGACCTTCAACCACAAGAACATCAACGCTTCGATCGCCGGCAGCCTGGCGCGCATTCGCGAGCTGGCCGGGCCTGCGCTGACGCACGGCCTGCGTATCCGCGGCTACATCTCTTGTGTGCTCGGCTGTCCCTACGAGGGGGCGGTCGCCGAAGACAAGGTCGTCGCTGTCGCGCAGGCACTGTTCGAGCTTGGCTGCTATGAAGTCTCGCTCGGCGACACGATCGGCGTCGGCACGCCGGTGGCCGCGCGCCGGCTGCTGTGGGCCGTTGCCGGGGAATGCGGCATGGAACGGCTCGCGGTGCATTTCCACGACACGCGCGGCCAGGCGCTGGCGAACATCTTCGCCTGCCTCGAGGCCGGCGCGACCGTCGTCGACGCCTCGGTCGCCGGACTCGGTGGCTGCCCCTATGCCAAGGGCGCCACCGGCAATGTCGCGACCGAGGACCTCGTCTACCAGCTGCACGGCCTCGGCATCGAGACCGGCGTGGACCTCGCCGCGCTCGTCGCGGCAGGGCACTATATCTGCGGCCAGCTCGGCCGCGAGCCCGGCAGCAGGCTCGGCCGCCTGCCGGAGTACCGGCAATCCTGAGAACTCGCGCGGTTGCGACGGCGCGAGCATCGAAACACCTGCACCAGAGGAAACGTCTGAATGGAACTCTCCAAGCTCAAGGCCGTCGTGTCCGGCGGCGCATCGGGTCTCGGTCATGCCGTGGCCAGGCGCATCGTCGCCGAGGGCGGCAAGGTCGCGATTCTCGACGTCAACGCGGCGCAGGGACAGGCTGCGGCGGCCGCGCTCGGCGCCAACGCGCTGTTCTTCAGGACCGACGTCAGCAGCGACGCCGAGGTTGCGGTCGGTGTCGATGGCGCTGCCAAGGCCTTCGGCGGCATCAACCTGGCCGTCAGCTGCGCAGGCATTCTCGGTGCGGGCCGCGTGCTCGGCCGCGACGGCCCGATGGGCGGCGACTATTTCGCGAAGGTCATCATGGTCAACCTGGTCGGCACCTTCCAGCTCGCCAAGGCGGCCGCGGCACACATGCAGCACAACGAGCCGAACGCCGAGGGCGAGCGCGGCGTCATCGTCAACACCGCGTCGGTCGCCGCGTTCGAGGGACAGATCGGGCAGGCGGCCTACTCCGCCTCGAAGGCCGGCGTCGCCGGCATGGCGCTGCCCTTGGCCCGCGAGTTCGCGCGCCTCGGCATCCGCGTCAATACCATCGCGCCCGGGTTGTTCCTTACGCCGATGATGGAAGGCATGCCGGAGCACATCCAGCAGTCGCTCGCCGCGCAGGTGCCGTTCCCGTCGCGGCTCGGCCGGCCCGAGGAGTTTGCCGACCTCGTGGCCTACATCTGCAGCAACACAATGCTGAACGCCGAGACGATCCGGCTCGACGGCGCCATCCGCATGCAGCCCAAATAGGCGGATGGCTAAGGTAAAATTGCAGCCTGCCCCGAACCCGCAAGCGAGACGCCGATGAGCGAGCAAGACGACGGCATCGAGCGCGACGTCATGGAATATGACTTCGCGATCGTCGGCGGCGGACCTGCCGGTCTCGCCTGCGCGATCCGGTTGAAGGAACAGCTGCCCGACGCCAGCGTCTGCCTGCTGGAAAAGGGGTCGGATACCGGAGCGCACATCTTGTCGGGCTGCGTGATGGAACCTGGCCCGCTCGACGAGCTGATGCCCGCGTGGCGTGACAATCCACCGGCCATCTGCGTGCCGGCCGGACGCGACGACTTCCGGCTGTTCACCAAGACGCGCTCGTACCGGCTGCCGACACCGCCACAGATGCACAATGCCGGCAATTTCATCGTCTCGCTGGGCGAGCTGTGCAAGCAACTCGCTGCGCACGCCGAGTCGCTCGGCGTAGAGGTATTTCCGGGCTTCCCGGGACGCCATCCGCTCATCAAGGGTGACGGCGCCGCGGCGCGCGTCATCGGCGTGCGCTGCGGCGACATGGGTGTGGAGGCCGACGGCACGCCGGACGGCAAGCCCGGCGACAATTTCGTGCCCGGCGTCGACATCCATGCCGGCACGACGATCCTGGCGGAAGGCTGCCGCGGCAGCCTGTCGAAAGAGCTGATCCGGCGATTCCAACTCGACCGCGACGCCGCGCCGCAGACCTACGGCCTGGGCTTCAAGGAACTCTGGCAGCTGCCCGCCGGCCGCGCGACGCCGGGACTGATCCAGCACACAGTCGGCTGGCCGCTCGACAACGCCACCTACGGCGGCAGCTTCCTGTACCACCTCGACGAGGACCGCGTGTACATCGGTTACGTCGTCGGCCTCGACTACGCCGACCCGCGCTTCTCGCCGTTCGAGGCTTTCCAGCAATTCAAGCATCATCCGGACATGCACCGGCTGCTCGACGGCGGCGAGATCATCGCCGCCGGCGCACGCACGATCATCGAGGGCGGCCTGCAGGCGCTGCCGAAGATGGACATGCCTGGCGCGCTGTTGATCGGTGACGCCGCTGGCACGCTGAACGTGCCGAAGATCAAGGGCGTCCACCAGGCGCTCCGCTCCGGAATGCTCGCGGCCGCGCATCTCGCGGCCACCGGCTCGCCCGCCGGCTACGATGCGGTTTTTCGCGCCTCGCCCGCCGGCCGCGAACTGCACAAGGTGCGCAACATCAGGCCGGGCTTCCATCGCGGGCTGTGGCTCGGCATGGCCAATGCCGCGCTCGAGACCGTGCTCGGCGGGCGCAGCCCGTGGACGCTCAAGACGCATGCCGACTGGGACAGCCTCGACAGCCTCGCCACGGCCCGGGCCCACGACGGGCAGGCCGCGATGACGGCGAACTGGCACGCGGAACGCACGCTGCCGCCGCGCGACCGGCTCGCGAGCGTGTATTTCGCGAACACCGCGCACGAGGAGAGCCAGCCGGTCCACCTGCGCGTCGCCGACACCTCGATTTGCGCGACGCGTTGCGCCGAGGAGTTCGGCAACCCCTGCACCCGCTTCTGCCCGGTCGGCGTCTACGAAATGGTCGACGACAGTACAGGCGGCCGGCGCCTGCAGATCAACGCCTCCAACTGCGTGCACTGCAAGGCCTGCGACATCAAGGACCCGTACCAGATCATCGACTGGGTCACGCCCGAGGGCGGCAGCGGACCGAATTACCAGACAATGTGAGCTCCCCCGGCGTTTCGGCCGGGCGGACCACGAGGAGATGAGATGAGAATCCTGGTCGGCATCAAGCGCGTCATCGACTACAACGTCCGGGTGCAGGTCAACCGCGACGGCACCGGCGTGGTCAAGGACGGCGTGAAAATGAGCATCAACCCCTTCGACGAGATCGCCGTCGAGGAAGCCCTGCGCATGAAGGAACGCGGCGACGCAGCCGAGGTCGTCGTCGTCTCGATCGGCCCGGAGGCCGCGCAGCAACAGCTGCGCACCGCGCTGGCGATGGGCGCCGACCGCGCGATCCTCTACCAGGCCGACGAGGAAATACAGCCGCTCGCCGCGGCGCGCGCGCTGCTCGAGGTCGTCAAGGCGGAAGATCCCGGCCTCGTGCTGCTCGGCAAGCAGGCGATCGACGATGACGCCAACCAGGTCGGCCAGATGCTGGCCGCGCTGTGGGACAGGCCGCAGGCCACCTTCGTGTCGAAGCTCGTGTTCGTCGACGGCATCGCCCGGGCGACGCGCGAAGTGGACGCCGGCTTGGAGAACATCGAAGTCGAGCTGCCGGCCGTGATCACCGTGGACCTGCGGCTGAACGAGGCGCGCTTCGTGAAGATGCCGGACATCATGAAGGCCAAGCGCAAGCCGCTCGACATCAAGCCCTTCGCAGAACTCGGCATCGAGCTGCCACCGCGCCTCGAGGCCACGCTGCACGAGCCGCCGCCAAAGCGCCAGGGCGGCACCAAGGTGGATTCCGTGGAAGCGCTGGTCAAGGCGCTGAAAGACAAGGGAGTGCTGTCATGAGCCGGGTACTGTTGATCGCCGATCACGACGGCAAGACGTTGAACACCGGCATTGCGCGCTCGGTGGCCTGCGCCCGCCAGCTCGGCGAGGTACACGTGGCCGTGTTCCACGCGCCCGATGGCGATGCGGCGTGCACCGCGGCTGCCAAGCTCGACGGCGTCGCGCGGGTGCTGTCCGTCAGCAATCCCGCCAATAACGTGCCGCTGGCCGCGGTGCTCGCCCCGCAGATCGCGAAGCTGGCCGCCGAGCACGAGGGCGGCTATGACTACGTGCTGGCGCCCTCCACGACCTTCGGCAAGGACGTGTTGCCGCGTGTCGCCGCGCTGCTCGGCGTGCCGCAGGTCTCCGACTTGATGGAGGTCGTCGATGCCCGCACCTTCAAGCGGCCGATCTACGCCGGCAATGTCATCACGACCGTCAAGGTGCCGGAGGGCATTCCGGTGCTGGCGACCGTGCGCATCGCGTCGTTCCAGGCCGTCGGCGAAGGCGCCGGGGCGCAGGTCATCGCGGCATCGGTCGATGCCGCGCTGCCGACGCATAGCCGCTACATCGGGCTCGCCGACTCGGGCGGCAACGACCGCCCCGACCTGCAGAGCGCCTCGCGCGTCGTCGCCGGTGGCCGCGGGGTCGGCAGCAAGGAAAACTTCGAGATCATCTTCCGTCTCGCTGACAAGCTTGGCGCCGCAGTCGGCGCGAGCCGCGCGGCCGTCGACGCCGGCTATGTGCCGAACGACATGCAGGTGGGTCAGACCGGCAAGATCATCGCACCCGACGTCTATTTCGCGATCGGCATCTCGGGCGCGATCCAGCACATGACCGGGATCAAGGACGCCGGCTGCATCGTCGCAATCAACAAGGATGGCGACGCGCCGATCTTCGAGGCTGCCGACCTCGGGCTGGTCGGCGACCTGTTCCAGATCCTGCCGGCGCTCGAAAAGGCGCTGGACGCCGCCGGGCTGTAGCGTCCGCATAGCGTTGACGGCGGTCGCTGTGGCATATCAAGAGCTCTGGTGATGCGAAACAAATACTTACGATCAGGTCGAAGATGCTATGTGACCGTTTTGCCGTATTACCTTCCTGCTGTTGATCCGGATATTTTTAGTTAGATTTCTGGTGCGATCGCTGGTAGATTCTGACCAAGACTGGGGGAGCATCGACGATGAGCACTTCTGCAAAAACGGTTATGGATCAAGCACTGAAGCTTCCCGCAAACGACCGGGCAGCACTGGTCGAGACGCTCATTTCGAGTCTAGATAAACCGGATCCTGCTCTAGATGCTGAATGGCTCAGGGAGGCCGAGGATCGCCTCTCGGCGTATCAATCAGGGGAGCTCGACGCGGTGGACGCTGATGAAGTCTTTCGCGAGCTTGGCGACCGTACTTGAGGGTACGGATTCTTACTCCCGCTCGGCGGGAGCTCAAGGATGCGGTTCGGTACTACAGCGCTCAGCGACCTCAACTTGGAGAGGAGTTTCGGGACGAGGCGCGGGAGACGATCAAGCGCATCACGATTTTCCCCGAGGCGTGGCAGCCTTTATCGGCAACAATCCGACGGTGTCAGATGAGCCGGTTTCCGTATGGCTTTATCTACGCGGCGACTGAAGCCGAGATCCTCGTCATTGCTGTCGCGCACCTTCACCGTGCACCTGAGTATTGGCGCTCGAGGGTTCAATGAAATCTAACTCGCGGTTGAACACGGACGCCGGCTCCGCCGGCGCCGGTTAACCTGGCGTTATACGGCACGTTCGGCGCGGGTGCTCGGGCGCGCAATCTCGGAGAGTTTTCGTTGAGGTCTGCGGAATGATCCTTTGCCGAAACACATTGCTTGAGTCGTGGATGCCGAATTTCTCATCATCCGCACAACCGAACCCAAGTTGGATCCGCGTCAAGTGCGCAGACGTAGAGATATCAAATGCGCTCGGCTGGGTAGATTGGACCGAGAATCCTGTCCAGCTACTGCTCTGTGATGCGTGCGGGCACGTCGGTTGTCAAGCTGGGGGTTACGCTCATGTCGGTCGTGTGGCCGATTCGGTATTGCTAACGGCACCGCAGCTCGACGACCCCGATGAATGGGAGCGCAGCCAGTATGAGGCAAGCTATGCGATAAGGAAATTCGGTGCCATGCTTGTTCAAGGCGAGGAATGGACACGCTGGCGATCTAACGCAGACCAAATTCCCGAGATATCCGGCCTGCTCCCAGCGAATGGGCGGTCGATCGCAGATGCGTGGCGTATGAGCGTTCATAACGCTAACCGTGCAAAGGAGCTGGACGATGTTGCGCCGCTGCTCACCGAACGCTTGCTGGGTAGCGATACGATGGACCCTGTCGAAGCAATTCAAACGGTAAAGAGTGTCATTGCCCTGCTGAGAGCTTTGGGGCAGCAGTTTGTCTCCGGGCGCTTTGTCGATCCTGCTATGGTTGGGGCTTCCGTTGAGACGCTGTACTTCGACGGTCCAAGAGAACAAGACTGGGTCGCCTTCGCGTTTTTGGGCGATCAAGTAGTCCCTGCCTTTGGTAAGGAGATCATCTTTATTCCGAGCATGGTGGATGTTCATGAGCCCGCAAGTGCCGCATAACACGTCGCTGCAGTGGACGCACGGCAATGTCACGCATTGTGCAAAGAGCACAATGCGCGCCATCGCCGCGCGCCACTGAGCTCGGCGTTAGAAGCCTCCCGGGCAGGCTATCGCCGGCGCTTGCGAGCCGAGCCGTAATGGTATAGTTTTTATACCATGCTGGCGTTTGAGTATGACGAGGGGAAGAGCCGTGCAAACCGCGAAAAGCACGGGATCGACTTCGTCCAAGCGCAGGCGATCTGGAATGATCCGGACTTGATCGAGATCCCGGCTTTGACGGTTGATGAACCGCGGTTTCTGGTGATTGGGCGTATCGACGGAAAGCATTGGTCAGCCGTCGTCACGTACCGCAGCGAAAACATCCGACTTATCTCCGTCCGCCGTTCTCGCTCCGAAGAGGTGGCGATTTATGAAAGCTAAGAAATTTGATGCCGACTTCGACAGCGGCAAGAACATTACCGCCGTCCTGGATATGTCTAAGGCGCGGCGGCCCCTGCAGGTCCAAAAGAGAGTGAATGTCGACTTCCCGACTTGGATGATTGAGTCCCTCGACAAGGAGGCCAGTCGACTGGGCGTGACGCGTCAATCGATCATCAAGGTCTGGTTGGCCGAGCGTCTTGAGCAGACGGCTTCTAACAAGTGAATGCAGCCGACGCGGTGAACCGCGCGGCTGATTCTGGTCGTTATACGGCCTCCCGCCGCCCTCAATCAACCAATCTCACGAGAGGTAACGCCATGACTCGCTTCAACCTGATACTCCCACTCACCCTGACGATGCTCGTTCTAGTGCCCGCCGCCAGTGCACAAGGCCAAGATGCGCAACCCCTGCCCTACCAGACAGGCGACCCCGCCAACTGGCCACCCGAACTGGACGCAGTCATCGCCGCGCCGGAGAACCACACGGTGCTCATGGAGAACGACCAAGTGCGCGTGCTCGAAGTCACCGTCGCCCCGGGCGAGCTGGAGAACTTGCACCATCACCGTTGGCCCAGCGTGCTCTACATCACGGAGGCGGGTCACTTTATTGACCGCAACCCGGACGGTGAAGTCATCCTCGACACCCGCGAGATGGATGGGCCTCTCCCATTGCCGCTGACGACGTGGAAGGATCCAGAGGCCCCTCATTCCGTCGAGAACCTGAGCAGTACGCAGAGGATCAGGCTCCTACGGATCGAACTGAAGCAGTCAGGGCGCTGATTTGGCGTGCCGAGGTTCCGGCGGCGCTTTCTCGCAGCGGCGCCACCAGGCCGTATAACCCCCGGTTGCAGCCGACGTTGCTCCGCAACGCGGCTGATTCTGGTCGTTAGATTCATCTTCCAGCCCCATTGCGCGTCCAGCCAAGGCCTTGACGGTCTACGGCGCCGCCGTATACTCAGACAATGTTCACTTTCGTTGAGACGAAGCTCTTTACCCGCTTGGTCCAAGAGTGTCTCAGCGACGATGAATACGCTGCGGTGCAGCGGGAGCTGATTGCTGATCCCGATGCGGGGTCTGTGATCCGAGGCTCAGGCGGGATAAGGAAACTCCGCGTCGCAGCGCCAGGGAGAGGCAAGAGGGGCGGATACCTATTGATCTACGGCTCTTCCGGAAGTCGTGTGGGTGAAATTGAGTTGATTTCACAGTCGAGGCAGC